>CAWFFC010000020.1:0-155625 GCA_963815035.1 uncultured Gemmataceae bacterium | reverse complement strand
GCTGGATCACGCTCGCGATGGTGACGCCGTTAGCTGCAAGTCGGTCCACCAGTTCCGAGAATTGCTGGAAGACAGTTCGGTTCCCGGTCAGCTCTTGCCTTGACGCTTGCCACACTGCGTGCAGGATTCTGGCGGTCCGCTCACCGTTGTTATGGGAACCCCAGAGTGCCTTCACGTCCTCGCTCCTTGAGGTCACGCCGTGTAGCCAGCCGACCACCTGGGCGGGCTGGTAGTGACGAGACGCGGAATTGAGCATCGAGAGAAATGCCTGGTACGCACCGTGGTTGGTACCGACAACGGCCAGCCACCGCTCGATGAGGCTCACGAAGGCTGAAACGTGCGACCACTCCTCCTTGAGAATGTACATGCCGTGGCTCACGAACACCATGAGCGTCACGGCCTCGGACCAATCACTGGAAAGGTATTCCTGGTCGGCGAGTCGGACGAGCTTGGGACGGTCGAGCAAGTCGTTGCAGACGCGCTCCCAGGTCCGGACGGCCTGCGGCTCCGGCGGATACTGCGGTGGTAGGCGTGCAACCTGATACTGGAGCAGACCCTGGAGGAGGTCTGCAGCGAGGCGAGGCAGCCGCGGCCAGGTCGCCACGGCCGGGGCGATAACGTGCTGTTCGGCCTCCTCCGGAGTGAGATGACGGGCAAGAGCGGCGGTCCAGCCGAGGAAGAAGTGGTTCCACTCCAAAGGTGCCTCGGAACGGCGTCGTGGCCGGCTATCCTCTTCGTCCCCTCTCAGGTTCTCGCTCACCGTCCATCGCGTCAGACCATCGGCCAAGCCAAGGAGGGCTTGCTTCGTTTCCGGCTCCCTGATCAGTTCCTCGATGGGAAGCCCCTGGAGCACACGCACGACGAGGTCCCAGAGAAAGAAGCCACGCTCGTCCACCTCGACCGCCGGCAACTCGGGCTTCTCGCCCCGCTGAAGGCTGTCGGTACACTGCCGCCAAAGTTGCTCCAGTCTCGCCATGCCGGCCTCATTGAACGCGAGCCCCATCCCGGGAACGACCGTATCGCCCGGAACCGTGGCGAAGGAAAGGGCCAGCCAAAGGCAGTTCCAGCACAAGACGCCGTCGCTCCCCCAGGATGAGCGTAGCCCCGCGAACACCGCCCCTACCACCTGGAGTTGCGGGTCGAAGATCAGATCAAGCACCGCCAGCCGGACCTCCGCGTCGGCGGCACCTTGGGCCACGAGGGCGGTCAGCCCCTTAGCCCCGTTCAGCCTAGGGTCCAGGCCAAAGACGTTTTGCCGGTTCATGGCGTCGAATCGGCTCCTTGGGCAGCGGGCAGCGGCAACGAGGACAGACCGACACCACCCGCCAAGCCCCTGCTCCTCGGCCCAGGACCACGCCTTGACTGCTACCGTGGCGGCAACCGCCGCGATGGCCTGTTCGCGGATCGGGTCTGTTTCCGTGTTTATCGTCCAGTCGGGGGAATAGATCGACGTCCGGACAGAGGCACTCGGCCGGGTCGGTTCCTCTATGGGGTCGGGACCGAGGCTTTCGGAGAAGTCGTCCGGGCGGGTGTAGGAAACCGCAGCACGGACGACGCGGGCCAAGCTGTCCGGGTCGGGGGGCTCGTTCGCTTCCAGCGTGGTCCGGGCCCAGTTGGCCAAGCCGAAGTACTCCTGGAACTTCAGAGCCTGCTCGAACCTCGTGTGCTCCTCCGGACTCGGCTCGCGGGGCGGCTGGTACTGCCAGCCCGTCGCTGTTTCCGTCCGGACCTGCTGATAGTTTTCCCGCTTGAGGAGTCCCCGATAGTCCTCAACCTCCGCCCGGATGGCCTGGACGACTTCCTCGCGGCCCCGCTCCTCCTCGTACTGGAAATGCGGCTCGTTGCCAAATGGGGCGAATACCTGGTCGAGGGCGGCCCGGGCCGAGTCGTCACCATGGATGACCACGAGCGGTATCAGGTTTCGGACCTCCAGGCCGCGTTGCGGACGCTGGTTCCGCTCGCGGAGTTGCTCGTTGATGTGCTCGTGCTGGCCAAGGAAGTCGATGATGGGCGGCCCCTGGAGGTCGTTGCCCCGTCGGTGAATGTCCATCCGCCAGACGAGGGGGTGGGCGATGTAGGGGAGCAGGGCCGGCAGGCAATGCCCGGGTGTGCCGAGGGCGACGGCGACGCAAACGCCGAGGACGGCAACGCTCCCTGCGCCGGCCATGACCTTGTCGATCAGCTCGCCCCCGTCCCGCCCAGAGGCGATCTGCTCTTCCATCCAGACTTCGAGGGCCATTAGGGCGGAAATGACCGCGTACGGCCCGACGCTGGTGTGGCGGAACCAGCAGTAGACCTCCTCATTCCCCCACAACTCCTTGGGACCGGACGGCAGGGACAGGACGACCGGCAGCGGGGTCCGGCTGTACCCCAGGAAGTGCTCGTTCCGTTCGCGTCGGCACCAGTAGTCCGTGGCGGCGTTCGTCAGGCCGTGGACGAGGCGGAGCCCCTCGTCCTCATGCGTGCGGAGGAGCCGCAGGAACGGCCCCTGGACGTGGGCCGGCGGATAGTAGTCCATGGCCCCACCGATTCCCAGCTCGCTCATGTCGTGAAACGAGGCCCAGTCCGCTTCCTCGGGCTCCTCGATGAGATCGCCGAGGGCAAAGTCCACGTAAGCGGCCGGAAGGTGATCGACCAGCGGCACGAACGTCTTCAGGATTTGCTCCCGTGTCCTCCAGCGGTCGTCCTCCGCGGCAGTTCTGATGTACTCGGTCACCCGGTCGGGCAAAACGTCGGCCGAGTGGAGGACGATTTTCCGGAGTCGGATTCCGCGCTCTTCGCGGGCCCTGTAGTCGATCTCGGATTTTGCCACGGATCAGTCCTCGTCGCTCTCTTCCAGCCAGGCGAAGGCCAGTTCGCCAACTTCGCGTCGGAGGGGGTCGCCCGGCCCCGATCGATCCTGCCAGATTTCCATGATCCGTGCCGCCTCGTGCCTGGCCGCCTCGCTGAGCTCCGTGGAGTGTCGCAGCAACCAGCGAAGCGTCCAATACCACGCATACCAGCGGGGCAGCGGAAACTGCAACGCGAGCGCCAACGCCTCCGCGGGAGAGTCCGCAATGGTCGCCGTCCTCTCGGCTATCCGAGGATCCACATCGACTTCCGTGGTCCGCAGTGCGACCAGCAGGTCGATCAGGAGACGTCCGTCCTCGGCAAAGAGAGCCTCCCGAGCCGTGTCGAGCAGCTCTTCCAGCCGCGTAGACATGAACGGAGCGGTCAGGACGGCCTGTCGCCAGCGAGGTGCCAACTCAGCGGCTTGCTCGAATGCCCGCAGCAGCCCCGCCCATTCGTCGGCCGCCTCCCCCCGCTCAAGGAGCACGCAGCCCAGCAACTGGACGGCCCGCAAGAGCCCGTGAGGTTGTCCGAGGTCCCGGAGGTACGCGGGCAGATCCTGACGACGTTGCTCTAGCAGCCGGAGCAGTGACCAGTCTTCGAGCAAGTCGTGGCCGAACCGGTAAACGTTTTGACCCTGATCCCGAATAATGATGCGGTCCGCCTCCAGGCTCACCAGAGCGTCAGGGGGCATCCCGCCGTCCGGGAAACGTCGCCGAGGGGAGTTGATCAGACGGCGTGCCGCCTCGACGAGAGCCTGTTGACGCTCCCGGCCTTCCGCTTGCCCGTCGCAGCCGACAACCCTCTCCCACCACACGTCGCTGACCTCGACCTCCGTGGCTGGAACCTTGTCGGCCTCGTCCCCCGCGATACGCCGGTCCATGAGTAGGTCGAGCAGGAACGGGTTCCTGAGGATCGGCTTGAGCCTGGCCTGCGACGACAACGCCCTGAGACGCGGCTGCTGGTCCAGGACGAGCCGCACCTCCTCGTCGGCCAGTTCCGGGATCCGAACGGGGAAGATCTGCTGGACGACCTTACGGTCGATCCAGGTGAGCTGCCCCAGGCTGCCTTCGCGGGCCGTGGCGATGCACCACCAACGCCGACGGCCCTCGACCGGCGGCAGGACTTTTTCGGCCGTCCGGAGGAGGTCGTTCACAGCCAGCCGGGCCCCATCGTCCTCGGTCCGGTCGATCCCGTCGATGAAAATGCATGGGTACGGGTGGGTACTCATCGCCAGGAGCAGTTCTTCCGCGGTCCTCGAAATCCCTTGCGAGTGGGCGAACCCAAGCCAACCCTTTCCATCGACACGGTCGGCCGAGAGGACCAGGGAGGGGCCGGCGAGTCGGTGCCGATCTACCAGCATCTTCCAGATGCCGGACTTCCCTACACCGGGCGGGCCGGTGAACAGGAGCATCGCAGCGTCGCCATATTGGCCCGCAGGAGCCTCGACTGCTTCGACGCGGTTCAGTGTGAGGCCACCGATGTCCGTTCGGATGTCGTCGAGGATGTGCTCCTTGAGAGCGTCGAGTCGGGCTAGATCTTCGCGGCAGTCGGGTGTGGGCAGTAGGCGGAAGCCCTCCGCCTGGAGCCGTCGCGTGAGATTCTCACGAGTATATTCGCCGGCCGACCGGTTCACCTCTGCCGAGATGTCGCGAAGTCGCGAGAACAGTTCGGCGGCTCCGGGACCGGCCGCGAGCTGCAGGACGTGACGGAGGCAGTTGACGGCGTGCGTTCCATCGCGGGAACCCCCGGTCAGCAAGTCGAAGTGGAGGATCACCATCGAACGCAGGAAGCCCCAGAGGTCGTCGTCACTGACCGGCTGCCCACTGGCGGCGGCCAGCCTTGAGCGGATCAGGGCGACGAACTCGCGGTGGTTCTTGTGGGAAAGCCCCGGCTGTCCGATCCGGCCCAAGAATGCGGCGGGTGACGAACTGTTGCGGGCCCACGTCAGCACGGTCTGGTAATGCTCGTCGATCTTCGTTTTGTACACGCCCAGGACGAGGCCAAAACGGTCCCGGCCCCGGTCGAATCGGGGCGAGCTGTACGTCCGCCAGCAGGCGGCTATGACCTCGTTGAACAACTCGTCCTTCTCGCCGAAGGTCAGGTCGTTCTTGATCTGCAACGCCAACTTGGCTGGGCCCGTGGCGGTGTCGGCGAGGCAGATGAGGTCGTCGAGTGGATCGCCCTCATACAGCCGCTGGAACCGGACCTCTGCGAGCGTGCCGGCGTCGAGACCGCGGGGGACGTGCTGTGTTAGCAGTCCGGCCAGGTAGTACGCCCCCACCTGGAACTGGAAATCGTCGCCTCCCCCGCCCGTGGAGAACGGGCTGGCCAGTTGTTTGAGGGGCAATGATGCGTTCACAGCACAACTTTCAGAATTCCGTTCCAAATCATCCGCCCATGAGTCATCCGAACGAGTGAGACTTGGATCATTATACCGACACGGTGCCCGCCGACCCATTCGGGTCGGGGTTCCTGCGTACCACAAGGGCACTAAACGACTCAAGGACGAGTGGGGGCAAACTCCCAAGCACAAATACAAAGCACTGGGCCGCCGGGCGATGAAGTTTGGCCTGACGGACGCGCCCATCCCGAGACCGATCGGCCAGCGTGGTTCCGCTAAAGCGCTGGTGGTCTACGGAGGACTCACCGAAGCGATTCGGACCGAAACCTGCTCGGTCCCATGAATTGAAAAGCACTCAAGAAGGATCGCCGCAAGGCGCAACCGGTCTTCCAGTGCGCAGGATTCAGTAAGTAGCGATCATTCGCTGGAACCGGGTTCGACAATTTGATTGGGATGACTCTCTTCGACTTTTGCGGCTGCATGTTACGACCGATTTGAATTGCAGCTCAGACGAGAGAATTGAAACAGCCGTGGGAAGTGCAAGAATTTGTTCGGCCGGGAGTATTTTTTTTCGAATGATTTGCTGCAATGGGAAACAAATTACTCCCATGAAATATAATTTGACCCCGCATCATGTCAAAAGATATTGAGGATGCTTGTCCATTCTTTTCAGTGCAGAAGTCGGCTCGCGACTTACGGTTGCGCGAAGCCGGCTACTTTTCGAGAAGTGCATTTGACATTTTGGTCCTTCGAGCATATCTTTTCAAGGCAAATTGATGCGCTGATGCCGCGCAAATCATCGCACATTATTCTGCATTAACTCCTTTCTGGAATTGAACTTCGGTGCAAAAATCGGCTCAGGAACTGTCATTGTTATAATGGAGGTAGCGCAATTGTATTCTATTGACTTGCGTTTCTCCTCGTTCCGTCGCCCGTTAACGGAACGGTCCCAAATGACCGAGGCATATGGAGATTCGACATGATTGCACCGGAACCCATTAAGGTTGGTGGCCTACCCTAGCCGGAAAAGTGGTGCAGCTTGCCAAGATGAAACACTATTTCAAGGACGAGGACGCGTACCATGAATTCACTGGAGAGGTCGTTTCGCAGGTCGAAGAAAACGGATCCGTGGTTTTACTTCTGGATGACGATCGGGTGCTATTCGGTGCACTGCCATTTGCAGAGGCAATGGACGTAATAAAGCGCCGGATTGTCGAGCGGCTTGCTGCCGACCCGAATCGGCTTCGAATACTCGGCGAGAGGATGCAATCTGATGAACGAGCGGAGTGTGAATTGATCGATTGAAGTCCTCTTCCACCGTTCGCGATCATTGGTCAAATCCTTGGAATTCAGAACCGGCCACTCTGCCCTCGGCCGGTTCTAATCCCGGCTCCCGACGGCCAGGAGACCATATGAGCCCCACGACCCGCATCGAGCTTTCCTATCATCCCGACGCAAGCAATGAGCGCGACACGATCCTGGAGAGGCACCCATGGATGGGTGATATTTGGCGATTGGTCAGCCGAGGGGCCGCGAGAATGGCGGCCTGATACCAATCGTGTGAACAGTGGGACGGAATTCCAAACAGACCAATGGACCGAGCAGGGTTCTATATCGTTTGCTTGACTTCGGATTGGCTCCATTCGTTCTCAACTTCTTCGGTTCCTGGATTGCAGGATGTTCTCCATGTCCTACGAACCGCAAGCGCCCCGAGAGCTTTGGAGGGCACAAGCGTCATTCAAGTGTCTTGAGAATCGCGAGGAAGTTCAAGTCGAAGTTGAACTAGAGGTAATCCGAACTAGCTCAACCTGTCGAGTCCGAATTCTGCTCGTCAAGGAACTTGAACCGACCGATTGGCCACTTCGAAACGTTTGGGCCGCAGGTAAGAACCGCACATGAATTCTGATCCACTGAAGAAGCCGAATCTCGCTGAGTCGATCACGCAGTACTTCGGCGTTGACCTTTCACCAAGTACGCGCATTGCGATTGCGCCTCTCTCGAAAGCCTTGGATCAGACAATCTCGAAGACTTTCAACAGCGTGTTTTCTTCGAATGCGTGAAACTACGGTCACCCGGGCCCATACAAATTCCGATCACAATGACTGACCAATTGGTTCGCCGAGCCGTTTGGCGTGTTTGGCAAGAGATCTACCGGGAGACTCAACGACAAAAAAGTCGATCAATCCCACTACGGCCGGAGTCGACGCCTGGGCCGAGTGAGAACCCGCTTCTCCCCCAGCTACGCGAAATAATTCGTGACTTGGACGAAGAAGATGCACTGATGATTTCACGTTTGATTGACGGCTATTCCGCACAGGAATCGTCGAAGGAGTTAAACATTCCAACTCACGCTTATTATCGGCGTCTCCACAAGGTGATTAAGAAAATTCGTGGACGCTTTGAGATCGAGTGATCAATTCATACTGGCGAGTCGGGATGCTTATTAAACGCCTTCTGCGCTTTTCAAATCGCGTGAGTTTACGATCACAATCGTCCGGTTTCCGGACAAAGCTCTGAGATGTGCCTGGCGATCCAGGGATCATTTGAAAATCACACTGAGATGTGCGGACGATGCACTCTTCGCGTAGTCGCGAAAGCCATCGCCGACCTACCCCGAAATGCCTGAAGCACCGCCACAAAAGCCGAAGCACAATATCTTGCCCTCCTAGACGGTTCTGGCGCTGCGCAGACTGGCGACGGCAAGTCGAAGAAATGGGCGACCCTGAAATGCGGCTCGGTTTTCCGTCCGGGGCCGATGATCCGAAGATCGGCTACCGGATGGCGGAAGCGCAGGGGCCGAGGCGGTTGCGACCAAGTTGTCATTCCGCTCGGCGTACAAATCGCGTCGTTGCGTTATCCCGGCCGATGGGTAATACGAGTGGAAAATGACCGGCGCCAAGCAGAAGCAGCCGTATTTTCTCCACCGGCCCGACGACCCGGTATTTGCCTTCGCAGGATTGGGGAGCGTTGGAGAGCCAACGAGGGCCCGCTCGAAACCTCCTGCTTGCTGACTACGGACGCGAACGTGAAAACCGCCGAGGTCCACGCCCTAGCCGGTCATTCTGACCGGCTAGGGCGTGGAATTGTGGCTTGACCATTCGCAGAAGGATCTGATGCCGTTTGCGGACTTGCTGAAGCCGGCGCCGGAGACACTAGAGTTCCCAAGGCGTCGTTTACGTACTTCCGAACACGTCCGGAAACGCTGCAATCTTCTGCGCCAAATCCCGATCATATCGTATCACGATGACTCGGTAACCCCGGTTCCGCAATTCACGTCGGCACTCTGCATCCCTGGCGGCCTGCGACGGTTCGTCATGCACTGATCCGTCGCAAAACACGCAAGTATTTGGCAGGTAGAAGAAATCGGGGATGCATCGCGGCTCACTAATTCCCCGCTGTGCCTCGTCGGGCAATCGATGATGGCCGGCGGCTAGCACATCGAGAAATCGGCGTTCAAGATCGGATCGAGAGTCCGTCAACGACCGCAGCCATCCCAGGTGCGAATCCCAATCACGACCGCCAAGACGCGGCAGGGTTTGGCTCGCGGCGAGGTCCAATAGTGTCTGGCGAATTCGATGGCGGTCCAGGTCGAGCGCTTCGTGCTGATTATTGAAACTCATCAAGCATTCGTAGCAAGCGTGCGCGGCATTCCGCACGGGTGTCCGTGCCCTGCTCGTCGAAATGGCATCGTTCCAGTGCTTCGCGGGCGACGGATGCCAGAGTGTTCGCCTCTTCCACGAGCCGGCGAAGGACCCCGGCGCCGCCCTCGGTTGCCTCATAGAAGAGAATGGCCCGATGCTCGCCTGTCCCGATCCGTTCGGCGGCGAGTTCAGATTCTTCCAGTTCAAAGAACTGTTCGCAGCCGCGGTGAATCGCGTACTGAAGCGTTGTGATCAATGACGGATCGTTCAGCAAGTCAGGACGCAAGAATCGGACGATCAAGCACGTTTTGAGTTTCTTGCACGCAAAGTCGAACGTTTTCCAATGGTCGACGACGCGGAGGGCCGTTGCCGGCCGCTGGCGGCGACTCGTGCACGTCGCCATTTTCAAAATCGACCAGGAAGCCCTCATTCGCCGCCGAACGCCAACCGTGATTGACCCAAAGCATCGTTGCAGCCGGGGCATAGATCAAACGCAGAATCGTTGATCCGTTGAAGACCACGTCGGCCTCTTGAGTGCGCGGACGGCCCGACTCCTGGGCGAACTGGAAGCAAGTCTCCATTTCATAACCGCGACGCCGGCGTTCCTCCTCTTCGCATGTAATGCGTTCGCGGCGACGGACGCGAACATTCGGCATTTCAAGCAGAGCCGCCAGGAAACTGTTTTGGCCATCAAACCGACTTTGGCAGGCTGGACAGAGATCGAGCGACTCATCGCAAAACGCGCCGCAAGTGCGGCACAATCGACGCCTTCTTCGCCGCTCGTCAAGTCCACCCGGAGGCGCCTGAAAGCTCGTCACTTCCCACTTCGCACCTTCGTGGTACAAGATGTTGTGCGGAGCAAACTCCCTAAGTGCCAAGAATCGCGGGCGCGGATGAATTCGCCGTCGTGGCGTGGGACCCAGGCCCGCACTGGAAGTGCGGGGAAGTTGTAGCCCGGCAGGAAACCCTCACTCGCAAGATAACGGTAGGGATAGAAATCACTCTCGTCGCGGCCGATGTTATTCTGCAGCAACAGATTTCGCTGTCGCAATGCCTCCTGCTGTCGTCGCAATGCAGATTCTTGCTCGTCCGACCGTCGCGCTCGCAACAGTTCCGCTTGCGCTTCGGTGATTTGTCGCGTGGCCGTCCGGAACAATTCCCGCCAGCGGTTGAAGGCATCGTTAAAGCGAGTGGCGGCCTCAGAAAGCGTGCGATCAATCCAGGAATCCGTGTACCAGCCCGTATTGTCAAGACTGCCGCCATCCGCAGCCAACATCTGGCGAATGCGATCGCGCAGGCTTTGTCGATCGGCGTCCCTCAGTTGAATCGCGCTCGCAGCGTTTGCATTCAGCGGCAGAGACTCTTGGGCGGTATCGATCGTCACCTCAATTGACTGTCTGAGCGGTAGCCGAACCTGCGCAAGCCAAACGGCGTGTATGTGTGCCCGGAGTAGCGCCTCGTTAGCGATGTCGAGGCGCGGCGGCCGCACACTGCCCGAAACCATTTGATCGCGGCGGTGAAAGAAATACTGATCGTGACTGTTCAGCGCTCCGGCATAAGTGAATACCAGGCCCGGTTGTCCCTGTCGCCCGGCCCGACCGCTGCGCTGGGCGTAATTGGCGGGCGTTGGCGGGACATTTCGCAAATGCACCAGGTCGAGATCGGCGATGTCCACCCCAAGTTCCATCGTTGGGGAGCAGACCAGATAAGGCAGGCGCCGGCCGAGTTCTTGCTCCTTTCTTGTATCGCTGTCCTCCCAGCGGAACCGGCGCTCCCGCCGTTCGCGCTCGCCAACCGTTACCACTTGAGCCGTATGTTCGCGGGCTTCGAGCGCGGCCAGCCGAGTCGCGTCATCGCGGTAAAAACGTTGGAAAAAGGCATTCACCGGCGGCGGAACATCAACATAGCCAAGCCCACGGGCTCGGCGTGAGTACATCGGGTTGACTGCCGGCGGACTTCCATTCCCTAATCGCCAAGTCAGACACCCCGCATCCAACTGGTAGAACTGATGGTCGTCGACCGGATTCGTCCGAGCCAGTAAGCCTTGGCTTACCAACAGGGTCAAGAAACTGTCCAGGAAGCTCGGGTAGTCTTGCGTGCTCAAGCCAAGCTGTCGCTGCAAGAATCGGCCGATGGTGCTTTGACCGCCCAGACTGAATCCTTCAGCCGACCTTGTCGATTGACCCAGGCGAACAAACCGCTCGCCCGGCCGAAACTCATTCAAGTCCGGATCGACGCCCCAAAATGCATTGAGATGCTGCTCTGAACGGCGCCGGATTTGTTGCTGGACCGTTTCTTGGAAGCAGCGGCAATTAATAGCACGCTTGCCGCGGAAATGATCGAGGATGGCTTGGACGAGGGATTTGCGATCGGACGCGGAGAGTGACGCGATGGCGGGATGAAATTGCCAACGCGCATCCTCGGCGCCGAGCGCTTCGAGCCCACGATACTCGATTCGCAAGAGGCCGACATGTTCCAGATTGGGCTGCACGACGCGCCAGCCACGGCGAAGGTCCTCATAGAGCCGATATTCGGTCAATTCCGTGAACGCTTGCCAGACGTCCCGAGCCGCTTGCGATTCGGGATCGAGTTCGGAGTTGCGGGCGACATCCCGCAAGTTGAGCCCGCAAGCCGGCACGAGCGCTCTTGCGATTTGGTCAAATGTGAGCTGTTGGTGCTGTTGCAGGGCCGAGTGTAACGCCGATCGCAACAGCGACATATGGATGAAATCATTGAAGTGGCCCGCTTGCAGGGAGGCATCCTGGCGGTTATCGGTGAACGTCAACAACTTGTCGCGAGCAACTTGACCCGAATGGCGGAGCAGCGACGAGGCTAATACCGTCGTGGCGCTGCTGCGGGCCTCGCTGGAAATCGACGCCAACTTGCCAAATTCGCGTTCGCGAGCGTAGTAAAACTCGCCGCAATTCTGACACAGCGAAAATGGAACAGCTTGCCACCACATCTTGAGTCCATCATCGCGTGCTTCGGACGAGAATTCCCCATTCGGCGTGACCCAAACGGCTTGCGGCACACGGTCTTTCCAAGTTTTTGTCAATCTTCCGCGCCGATCGCGCCATTCATCCGGAATGCGATCCTCGCTCCAATCATTCTCGGTTGGAGCAAGCATTAAGTAACCGGGATGGCTTTCATCCGCCTCGTCGCCGAAACCGATCGGGTGTGGTCGGAAACAAGTGTCGGCGCAAAACGTGGTAGTACTCTTGGCCGCATTGCCGGCAGAATTTGATCGGGAAGAAAAGGCGGTCGGCATCGGCACGCACTTGCCCTTCCAAGGAGAACTCGCGCTCGGCGGCCGATTCAATCGTGGCGAATAGGGCTCGGCCTTGACCGATGAATTGATGCAGCTTGAACGCGAATGCCCGCCCGCCATCATCGCGCTCCACTCGACCGCCCAGATTCAGAACCGCGCGAAGACGATCCTCGCAGTCGCCTTCGGTTCGACCAGTTGACTCCGCGAGGCGTGTGGCGGCTTCTGCCAGCGTTCGCGGTACTCGTCGTCTGAAGCGCCCGCCGGCTTCCGGCTCGATGCCGAATTCCATTTCGGCCCAGCGAACCAGCGGATGGCGTTTGAATTCGCCGATCGTCTCTGGAACTGGCGTGGCCCAAGTTTGAGCCAATTCGTGCTGGCTCGGTGCGCCGCCTTCGGTAAACGCGACCAGCGTCTCTTCGATAATTTGGTCGGCGGCAATCTCCTGCCCGAATAGCCGGGTTGCGAATGTCGCGACTGCCTCACGGCGTTGCTCGGGTGTTGCGTCGCGGTTGGCGACCATCGTGGCGCTGGTGCCGACTTGAATCAGGCCGCGACCGGCGCAGCGTTCCTTTAGCCGGCGAATCAGCATCGCCACGTCGGCGCCCTGGCGTCCGCGGTATGTGTGCAACTCGTCGGACACCAAGTAACGCAGCCCGCCGCCCGAGCGATCCAAAAACCGCTGATCTTCCGGCCGCACCAGCATCAGTTCGGCCATCACGTAATTGGTCAGGATAATCTGCGGCGGATGATCACGCATCTGCTGCCGAATCTCGTCCGCGGTTTCGCCCGTGTACTTGGCGAAAGTAATGGGAAACTGCCTACCCGTACGGCGTTCATAATCGCTCTTGAGCTTTTCCAACGATTGGTACTGCGAATTTACGAGCGCGTTCATCGGGTAAACGACCAGGGCCGCGACGCGATCCGCGGAGGACTGCCGAAGCAACGAATCGATGATCGGCAAAAAATAGGTGAGGCTTTTCCCGGAGCCGGTGCCGCTTGTGACGACGTAGCTCTGTCCGGCCTGCGCCGGGCCACCGCCTCGACTTGGTGCTGATAAAGATGGAATGGCTCGTTGTTTGACTTGCGAAAAATCCGCGCAGTCTCCGCATGCAGGCCGAGATCATCGACCGTGGCTGCACGCGCATATGACGGGCTGACCTGGAGCAGAAAGTCGGGCCAGAGCCGCGACTCCTCATCGAGCGCCTGATTGACAAATTGTTGGATGCGATCGTCCGCGACGATGAAAAAAGAGCGCACGAAATCGCGGTAATCGTCGAGAACCTGACGATGCAGATTGAAAATGCTCATAGCGACTCACAATTCAACGAGTGCGTGGGAAGGAATTTGATTGTAACGCCACCGCGCTGCAATGCCAGCTCGGAAGTGGCAAAATACTGCCTAGCCGTTTGAGCAATCTCAAACTGAGTTACCGGACGGCTCTGGAGGCACTGGCCTGAATTGCGCTTGCGCTGAGATTTCCTGTGCAATGATCATCTGCATCGGCTTTTCTGTCGGCCAACCAACGACGACTGCGTGGTTCGGATTGCCAGTTATCGGGTCCGCATCAACCGACAGCCCGTGCGCCACGAAAGCGGACGTGTTGACATCACCACGTCCATGAAGTGTCTTTCCTTGAGCAACAGCCACGTCTCGGCCGACCGCCCAAATCTCTGCTTCCGTCGCCATCAAATGTCGCGTGACCGACAGATCCGGATATGGATGCGGAATGAACGCTTGGGGCCTCAGGGTTCCATTTTGCCGAACATACCTACTGAACAGAACAAAACGAGCCAGCAATTCGGCACTTGTAACGGGCGGAACATTGTTCGGATCGATCATGTTCCGTACACCCGGCGGACAAGATCAAGAATCACTTGCGGCACTTCGTCGAAGAACTGTTCCGTGCCATAGGATTTACTCGGTCCCAACAATGCGGCGTAGTGCAATTCCCCATCCGCGCTCACGCTGACGGAAAGTGTGCGTCGAGGCGAGCGATGCCATTCAAGTGTCAATTGTCCGTCTGGATCGGCCCCGACCGATGGCGCGAGCGAACCGAGCGGGAAGGCTTCCAGGAAGCGGAACGCGATCTGGTACGTTTCCTGACTGACAGGCTCAGCACCATATCCGTCCCAATTTGGCTCCCGACACTCTTCCGCCACGCCTGCCAGTTCGTCAAAGACCGCCGAGTCCAATCCAAGAATCACGGAATCCTTCAGCCGCTTTCGTCCCTTGTTGCGGACCTCTTCGATGAACTGCGCAGCCTCGCTGAATCCCTCGGTCGTTGGTCCAACAAGACTCAATGCGTGTGTCATGCTCCCTCCCGATACGCTTGAATGGCCTCATCCGTGATCGTTCCAAAAAACGTCTTGTCTTTCAGCCAGCACGCATTTCTGTTAAGTACTTCTTTACAGTTTCGATATTCGGTTCAAACCCGCCAGTCACAGAAACATCAATGTCGAGAATCAAAAATAGCCCAGCTGGCTCGGTCGGCTTTGCCTCCTGAATCGTCTGGACTCGTCTGAGCAAGTACGGGTGCCCCACAACGTCGAAATCGTCTTGATGAAAATAACTACGAATTGGAACGTTTACCTGTTCTGGCGGTGCGGGCGGCGTCCGCAACACTTCGCGAATACGTGAACTGTCGTTTCCGAGAGCCATTCGATTGATGAACCGCACGCCGATACGTTGAATTTCGGCTGGCCGAGTCACTTCAGCATGAACCAGCCAAAGTCTAACTGCCTCGTCACAAAACCGGTTCCAGTCCTGGTACGGCGCCAACCGACTGAACAAGAATCCGTCTCTCTTGAATTGAACGATCTGCCGCTTGTCTGCCGAGGTCGCCTTTAGCCCATACCAGCTTTCTTCCTGCCGCTGTGAAGGTAGCACGCCTGGTTCAAACATTGCGGCTATTTGGACTTGTTTCAGAGATTCGATGTCCGGATAGTCCGGCAACTTGGCACTCAGCGCCGACCGCACCGCTTCCTCATTCCACTCGACGTTCGCCTGTGCGCGGATGCCGATCACCGCCTCGGCGATGGGTGCCTTGGGGAGAAGCGGAAACTGCTCGGTTACGTCAATCGTGATCGGTGTCATTTTCATCCTTCGGAACTGTACTTTCTATTCTATGCCGCGACAGCCGCGGCTTCCGGGCGGGGCCCAGCGGCGTGCCGAAGTCACTCGTCCGACAATTCCTTCACGAGTCGTTCCCAAGTCAGGTTTCGCAGCATTTTTCCGCCCTTTTGGCCAGAGAAGATGGCCATGCCTGCATTGCTGATTTCGAGTCGGCAGACAAATTTGCCGTCGGGGTCGTAACCCCAGATTGTTACTGCGTCGCCTTTGCCGAGGGAAACTGAATCTCGCATCGACAGATATGAACTGCGCTTTAGCTCTGGCATCTTTGCTCCCTCTGCATTGGGTCGCCACTCACTTGCTTTTCAAGGTACGTTGCAAACGTCAAACCACTATTTGAAAAACTGTGCGTTCAATTCGCTGTCGCAACAACCGTCACTTCACTGGATGTGCCGCTCGCGGATCGCCCGGCGGCGGGTCCAGGCGCGTCTGGTACGGCTGGCCGGTGCGCTGGGCGGTCAGCATGGCGTCGTAAATCTCCAGGATGCGCTCCTTGGTGCGATAGCGGCCGTGAGCGTCCTCGTCCTTCTGCTTCACGATCGGAAACTGCTCCATGATGTAGGCCACGGCGTCGCGCGGCGTCGGGAAATGTTTCTTGAGCGCCGCCAGTTGCTCCGGCGTCTCGCGCTCGGCCGGCTTCCAATCCCCATTCACTTCTGCTGGCAGATACAAATGAAAGAACGCCGCGTCGAGTTCGCAACGAATCTCGAAGCGCCGCACGTCATCCCATACAAACGGTGGGCCGTCGTAACCGCAATCACGGGCGAGCGGCGTCAGGTCGTGAGCGCTAAACAAAAGTTCGAGGGCACGGGGAAATATGGGGAGCAAATGCTCCGCATGCTGTGACGGGGTGGGGATGGCAAATTGCTTTAACAAGTTATAAGTGATGTGTGTACCACCGACTTTTTGACGCGCAGCAAAATCTACAATGAACGAGTTCAAAGTGGCCACGAATTCCAGGGTGTCCGGTCCCGACATACCTCGGCACATGGTTAACGGAAACGTATGCCCCACAGCAACTCGCGGAAGGACGCTCACGATCAATGTCCGTATGTCAGTCGACCGGCAAATGTCGCGCCAACCGATAAACCATTTTGGACTGAATCGCTTGATCAAGTCGCGTGCTACAACTTCGGGTGCGTTGGCATGCAACTGAATAGCACGCACGTCGGCTGCGGTTAGTGGAAAGTCGCGCTGGAGGTCATCGGCGAGGCTTCGATAAGCTAATTGGCGAATGGCATCAAACACCTCCGTGTCTCGATTGGCCACGCTTGCTGCCTGGATCATTAGATCTGCAGACTTTTCATCTCCTTGGACCAAATAATACCCTGCGGCCCAGCATGCCAAGATTGTTTGGACACAACTTTGTTCGTTTGTGGCCAGTGCTTCGGCAACCGGCGCCGGGTATTCCGGTATCGTCGCGTCCACAACCTTTTCTTGCACCCAATAGCGCGGTTGCACCACAAACGCTGGATTCGCTTTTGCTCGCTGGTCGGTTGCGGAAGGATTCCAACATTTAACTGCTTTTCGGTCACGCCTTCGTAGGTCGAATAGCGGTGATCGAACTGATGCAGCATCTTCGCTTCGTAAAGCGGCAGGTAACACTCTTTTTCGCCGACGAAAACGTTTCCTTTGACTCTGGAAGTTTGCCGCTTCCAATTCCTGTGCCGTGCGAAAGTGGTGCGAATCATTGGCCATGTGGAAGAGCGTCTTGAAGGACAGCCTCCAAGGGTTCACTTCTGGATCATCGGCGGTCGCTTCCTTCCACAGGATCGGCACTCGGCGATAAATGGCTTTAGTGATGTCAGCGTCAGTTTGAGTGCGAAAAATCGGGCAGTTTCCCGTGTTGGGATTCAGCAGCTTGATGTCGTCAGGTGTAATTATAACCCGGCGGTCACGAGAGTTCATTTCGGCAACGGTCCAGCAGAGCCACGTAAACTCCATCTCTCTCGCTTGTAGCGAAGTCCCAAGCAATGTCATTAGTCCGAAGGTCACGACATGCTCGACAGGCTTGGGAAACAGGAATCGCTCATTCTTGAAGCCGAAAAAACTCTTAAGCGACCGTTTTGCCACAATGTCGCGGAAGAAATCCTTCGTAGTATCGTCTGTGGCTATTCCTGTCGGGACGATAAATCCCGATCGACCTCTAGACTGAATAAGGTCACGGTCGAACTCTGCAAAAACCGCATATGTATTGATGTCGCCTCGACCTGCAAGTGGGAATCGGCCGCTGTGACGTAGGAACGCACTTCCGGCCGATGACGCTCGCAGTGCGTTGCTGAATTCGCGGTGGAGGTCGGGCTTTGTTTCAGGCAATTCTTTGATGAGCCGACCTCGTGCAGCCTTGTTCGGCGCGTTGGCGATTCTCGCATCGTGCGCCGCGAAGAACTCCTGCTCTTGCAACTTGACGCGCTCCCACGGTGGATTCGACAGCACTACGTCAAACCCGCCATCGGCGAAGACTTCGGGGAATTCGAGCGGCCAGTGAAAAAATCGCTGGCGATTAGCGATCTCGCGATCGGGCAATCGCGGATCGACCTGTCTCCCGGCAAGTTGGTCGGCGAGCGTACCGTTGGTGATGATTGCGGCATCGGGCTTGAGCAATTGAAAGAAGGCGGCAGTCCAAAGGTCGCAAGCCCGCTTTTGCTTGAGCCATTCCGGATCGCGATGGCTGCTCTCGAACAATTGTTTCTTGCGGCGGATCGCCTCGGGCGAATCGTCGGCGATCATGTCCACGTCGCGGCTATGTCGGGTCAAGTCAACAAGGTCGGGCTGGCGAAGTTCATCAAAGAATCCGCGTTGTCCGCGTTTTTCTTCCTTGTTCTTGCGCCCCATTTCGCGGGCGAACTTCTTGTCGTCGCCTTCAAGCGGTTCGAATGCTTTATCCGGAATGCCCTCATTGAGGACCAATAGGTCGAACACACCAATGAGCGAATCACCGCAACGGATGCGATGGTCGAGAAAAGTCAGCGGTTTATCGGCGGTGTGGCCTTCGAGCCAAAGGGCCACGCGGCAGAGATCGACGGCGAGCGGATTCTTGTCCACGCCATAAATGCAGTGCGAAATCACATCGCGAATCGCCTTGCGGACATGCTCCGGGGCCGGCTCGTCGGCGCCGGTGCGAACGCGGGCCAATTCCTTGCCGATTCGCCGAGCCGCGGCCAGCAGAAAGTGTCCCGATCCGCATGCGGGATCGCAAACGCGAATGGAAAGAAGGGCCTTTTCTTTTGCCGGCGCAACCCCCCTCACTCCCAATCCCTCTCCCTCCGAAGCGGGGGGAGAGGGGCGAGTCGTTTGTCGCTCACCCGCTCCCGATCCCGAGGCGGCGGGAGAAGAGCGAGACGCCGGATTTCTCCCCCTCCCCGCTTCGGGGAGGGGGTTGGGGGGAGGGGTTTCGACCGCAGCCAATCGATCCGCGATGACTGGCTCCAGCGCCGAGCGGATCAGTTCGCCGACCAATTCCGGCGGAGTGTAATAAGAGCCGGTCGTCTTCCGTTCCGAACCGAGCGCCAGGCGAAACGCTGGCCAGCCAGCCGAGTCGCTTTCAATGTCGGGGTGGAATTCCAGCAGGCTCTCGTAAACGGAGCCCAGTTCCTCGACATCGAGCGCGGCGTAGTTCACTCGCCTCGATGGGGCCGACTTGCTCTCCTTGTACCAGGATAGATTCCAAACTGCCGAGAGGAGATCGCGATTGGCGAGTGCGTAGCCATCGAGATCCTGCGGGGCAAATAAGTCGCCATTCAGAACCGGAAGGCCCAGCGCCGACGCCAGCGGCTGCCCGTTCAGCGCTGGCTGCGGCTCATCCTTGGTCAGGACGAGCCAAAGGACGCGGAGAGTCTGCCACAGGTCACTGTCGTCGGTGAAGGCAAAGCGTTGGTCCGCGAGCCGGCGCAATCGGGCAAGGCTGTAATGCTGCCGATAAATCGGAAGCGTGCTCAGCAGTCCGCGATCTTCGGAAACGAGCAGAAAAAGGAAGCGATAGACCAGACGAAGCAACTGGCGATAGAGATCATACGCAGTGATCCGATCGCCGCCGGTGCAATTGGGCGAGACTCGCCGCCGCAACTCGCCGTTGGCGGGATGACGCAGAAAGCCATCCGCCAAATCTTGAATGCAGGCTTCGACGCCATCGCGAAGATGGTCGCGAACGCGGCCGCCCTGCTCGATCGAGTGGGTGTAATACTTCTCCAGCATGCAGTCGCTGGCATCCGCCGCGGTCTTGGGAAAACGAGTCCGATGGATCAATCGAAAGAGTGCCGCGAAATCCTGGAACCGCTGCTCCTCGATCAGTGCCTGGAGATCGAACTCGACATACGACTGCCGGCGAACGAAGGTCGAATTGCGCAGCAAGCGAAGGGTCAGCCCGTTGGTGACGATGCCCCAAAGAAGCTCGGTGCGATTCAAATACTCTTGAAGGAGAGAATGCGGCGCCATTCGCGGCCGACCCGAAGCGGGGACACGGCCAAGCTCCTGCCGGGCGCCGACAATGTGCAAAGGCGGCGACGCCTCGGCTTCGCCGGCCCGGTGCGAAATCTGCAAGCTCATTCCGTCGACTTCGATCGCACGAGGATTGAAGCGCGGCTCGAAGCCGAGCAAGCCCAGGAACGGTATCACCCAGGCATCGCGAGTTACGCTCGTTGCCAGGTCATCGGCGGGCAGCTTGTCCAATCTGTGCTGGAAGATTCCCCATTGCGCACGCGCATCGGCAAAATTGCCGGCGATTTCGTCAGTGAGATTGCGGCGAGCCTCCAAGCCGAAGTCGGCGGGCTTCTGGCCCGGCAGGTCGCCCGAGAAAAGCGAATCGAGCACGTCCGGCCCGAGCAAGCCGCCTTCGATTCGAATGGATGGATACAGCGACATCGTCAGACCACGGGCTGAAGTACCAGAATTCCAAGCAAATCGGGTGGCAGTTGGGGCTTGACCGTAAGTTGGCGCACCTTAAGCGACACAGCCTGCCGCACGCGCTTATGGCTCTTTTCCAACTCCGCGGCTCGGTCCTTGATCGGCCCGTGCAGCGCCGCCTCGACCTTGGGCCACTGCTCCAGCGCGTCGGTTATCAATTCTTGCTTCTCGTTCATTGCGATATTCTTGTCCGGTTTGGCCTCGACGAGGAGCCGCATCGCTTCACCGTCGTCCAGCCAGCCCGGGGCGCCTCGCTTCGGTCCGTCGGTGTAGCCCGCGATCCGCACTTCCTCTGATAGCAGAGGCGGTCGATCCGGTTGCTGAACCAGGTAACGAACTCGCAAGAGCAAGATCGTGGTGAGTCGCGTTACAGCTTTGGTGCGGATGACGCCACACCGGGACGCCGTGGCCGTCCCGGCCTTGGTGAGCGCCTCTTCCATCAGGAATCGCGCCAGCGCCACGACGAAACGATGATTGCGGCCGAGATATTCCGCGCCTTCGGGTGTCGGCGAGTCAAAACTCACGAGCCAATTACCGTGCTTCACGGTTGGCAACGCGAGTCTGACGGGCTCGGGAAGAGTTGCGGTTGATTCAGGAGCCACAGAAACGCGAAATGCGTTCGAACGCTTGTCCTTTACGATTTGCAGGCCGAGGCGCTGTGCCGCGTTCAAGACGAATTCGCGAACGGCGCTGGGATCGCCCAGAACAGCGTCGGTCGCTTCCAATTCCTGCCGCACTTCCGCGGGCTTGAGGGCTCGCTGGGCGAAGCGCGTGCGGTTGACCTTCTCGCGCTCCACATCGATGTCCCAGCGTTTGTGAAATGTTTCGACCTCGGAAGTCTCGCCCCAATCGAATTCCAATTGTTGCGGCCCTTCGGCTTCGGCCTTCCGCCCGCGCAGGAACAGCGCGTTCAAGAGGGCTTCCGTAACAGTCTCGCTCTCGTCGGGTACTGGGACGTAGGTGCCAAGCGTGCGATGGATCTCCCGAGCTTTGTTCAAGAGAACATCGAGCACGACGCCATCCACCGCGCTGTCGGGACTGAAATAGCGAATGGCTTTGACCACCTTGGCCCGCTGGCCATATCGATCCACTCGCCCTTCACGCTGCTCCAATTGATTCGGATTCCAAGGCAGATCGTAGTGGATGACCGCGTTGAACGAGTCCTGAAGGTTGACGCCCTCGCTGAGGCAGTCGGTCGCCACAAGCACGCGGTGCGGCTCTTCGGCAAGCTCAGCGATCATGGCCCGCCTTTCATCGTCGCCGAGGCGGCCTGTGATTGAAACGACTCGCAGTTTCGGTTGGGATCGCTTGAGCATCTTTTGCAAGCCCGCGGCAAGATAATCCGCGGTCGCAATGTAACGGCACCAGACAATTGGATGGAACCCATCGTTGAGGAGTGAGTCAACCAGTTTGGCGCACTCGGTCAGCTTCGTATCCTCGCTGGAGTCCTGCAAAGATTGGGCAAGTCGCCCGAGGTCGCGTAGGCGCCGGCGATCGGAATCGGGCAGCGTGACTTCAGCCGACTCGATGGGTGGTGTCGGTTGCTCGTCGTCGGTGCGATCATCGGCCGATTCGAAAACAAACGATCGAAATTCGGGCTCTTCATCGTCGGTCGGGTGGGCATCATGTCGTCTTCCGAGTGCGGCGACCGCGGCGGCCGGGCTGGACATGACACAACGAAGCAAGGCCAACGCGCCCCAATAGCGGGCGCGTTGCTGTCGCTTGGCAAGCGACTGGCCGGTCTTCACGATCTCCGAGCAGAAGTCATAGGTTTTTTCGAACAGTTCCTTGTAACGCTTCGACAGCCGGTACGTCTTGTCATCTGATTCGCGCTTGGGGAAGCAATGTTCGCCTTCCCAGTCTGTTTCAATGTCGCGCCGAGTGCGCTGAACGAAATGGCGCGCCAGCTCGATCCGCTCCGGTTCTGACAGGCTGGCAACGTTCCAACCCCCGAACTCTGGACGCAACAGCGACAGCAACGATCGGAAGGCACTTTCAATGCCACTGTGCGGCGTGGCGGTCAAAAGGATCAAATGCCGGTCCGCCTTCTCGGCGATTTCCCTGATGAATTCGTGCCGCTGATGCTGTCCCTGGTTGGTTTCGGATGCCAACGCTGTGCCGTGCGCTTCATCGACGATAACGAACTCGGGACAATTCAGCAGGAACTGATGTTTGTTCCGATCGCTCTTCAGGAAATCGATGCTCGCGACCTGGATTGGGTAATAGCTGTAGATGCTTTGTTCCCGGTTCGTTTTTCGTCGTTCGAGTTGCCCAATGGTGCCAGCCCGAATGATTTCTGACTCAAGGTTGAACTTCTCTGCAAGCTCTTTTTGCCATTGGTCGCACAGGTATGGCGGGCAAAGTACGCAGAAGCGTTTGATTTCGCCACGGTCCAAAAGCTCGCGCGCAATCAATAGGGCCTCGATCGTCTTGCCAACACCGACATCGTCCGCAATGAGCAGGCGCACCGGATCGAGCCGCAGTGCCATGAGCAACGGCACGAACTGATAGATTCGCGGTCGAATCGAGATTCGGCCCAGCGATCGAAATGGTGCCGCGCCTTCGCGAAGCGTCAATCTCGCAGCCTGCCAAAGAAGCTGCGCGCTTGCGGCATCAGCAAGATCGCTCACGGTCGGCGGCGGGAAGTTTGCAGAGTGCAGGTTTTCATCGGGAAGGGCAAGCAAAATGAGATTGGCCAATTGCTTGTGGATCGCGACGACCTCGTCCGTCGCCCCGGTCAACGGGCGCAGAAGGAAAACGCGATCGTCGTCGTTGGGCAGCAGCACCCAATCGCGGTTTCGGCAGCGAACGATGTTTCCTGGCGTCATGCGGGTGTCCGGCGTTTCAATCGCACACGAGAGCCGGCGAGTCGGTCCAATGAAGCGTCAAAGAGTCAATATTGTAGCCACGGTTGATCAGGGTGACCGCTTCTTTGCAGCCAAATCCGTGGTCACCTGATCTTGGCAGCGACACCCAACGACCCGCCACAACGGAACTCGCCGCCGAAGCGGCTCGGTGACTGCGCAGAGACTAGTCTCAATCGATAGGCGGTTTACCAGCGGACGAGCGTGCTTTATCGCCGTCCACTCCCCCCATTCACCAGCGATTGAAGGTCGGTCAGATGAAAACACCGTCCAACTGCCCGAAAACACAGGGGTGGTTATCCTCGATCGGACGGGCTCGTCGAAACATTGCCAAATTCAGTTTGCGCTGTCGAGTTTGTCGCAAGTTGCCTCGCGCAGACTGGCTTGCGATGAAAAGCAACCTGTGCACGGTGTGCGTTGGGGCTGACTAAAGTTGCTAGATTGTCGCATTTCAGCGGCGCGGCGCTGCAAATCAACGATCGGATGGCTCTCAAGAGTCCTGAAAATGTTGCGAAGTTGGCATTGGATTGGTAACTTAGAGTCCATGAGACATCAACCGCCCAAAGGCGTGCGACCGCCGCAGTTCGAAGGCCGGCGGACTGGCCGTCCGAAGGGCTCCCGGAACTTCGCCAAGGCCTGGCGCGAAGTGCAATGGGCCTTTGGTCATCGTTTTGACGATCGCGCTGACATTCCGAGCGGCGCCGCCGGCGTTTGGTGGTACTTCGCCCACTTTTACCCGGATGAGCTTGAAGAGTTTCTGGAACGGTACGGCATGCTGTAATAAATCAAATTGCCGATTGACCAACGAATCGCATTCGGCCGATCGAATTTGCGCACAGCGTCTCCGATTTTGACTCGCCAACTCGGGTCGGCAATCGGAATTCGGGGGATTTGCTAATGTCGTTCGATGATGAGTTCTTTGATGGTATTCCGTCTGACGATCCTCCGCTACAAGTGCTCGATCGATTGCCGTATGCTCGCCGCGTTGCCGAGTTGATTCAATCCCCGGACGTGTTTCATCGTTGGCAGCAACGTTGCAAGGAATGTTTTCTCGAAAGTCGTACACGCCACCAAAGGCACTCTGCCTGGGAACGAAATGTTCAGGAATTATTGTGCAATTATTCTGATTCGCTTGAACGACTAGTTGACGACGGGTGTCCCATCGTCGAGCCAGCCGCACAAGGTGAAGGACTGCGGTTGATCCGCGGAAACATTCCATTGCCCGATTGTAGTGCGGTAAAGCGTGTCGAGGTCTGGGTCCCGCGTTCCTTGGTACCCGGCCCGGAACCGTATGTTGGGGGACCACTTCCATTCTCGCCACGTCATCGATTAAGTTTGGCCGACGCGTATTTTGTCCTCGCAGTTGTACACGACAGCGTTCGCCGGGACGCCGGCTTAATAAGTCCGTTTGATTCTGATGAATACGAAAGAGCGAATTGGATTTCGCCGGACACACAGGAGTCGATTTTCTGGTACGTCATGGGCGGCCACGTCTTGAAATTCCGGACGACAGACCAAGTGGCGCTCGACGAGTGTATCGCGCGGGTCATTGCTGACCTGAAGAACGAAGAGCCAACGGTTTCGGCCGCATCCGAGTCCTGCCTGGGCGAGCCGAATGAAGTTGACAACCATGAAACAGAAAACCAATCCGGCCGACGAGAAATCGAGCCATGTACGCTTGCTTGCGCGATGCTCATGCAACTGCCCATGCCATCGATCACTGAAATCGCCACGCGTCTCAATGTCAGACGCGAAGATTTGTACCAACGCAAAGAATTCGAACGATTCCGGATCGCGGCTCGACACCTCGGCCGTATGGAGCCCAAGGGCAAAGCGAAAGGCAGCTTCAATGGGCCGAAAGGACATCAAACCGCGAGTGGCGGTGTTGAGGCATATGAGGGTAAAGTTCCTGCCAGGCCAAAGCGAAACCCAAAGAGCAACGATTAGCCGCTAATTTGGTCCCGGCGCTTACACAAATCTTACGCCAGCATTTTTTTTCAGAATCCTTTCCTGTTGTCCGCTAGCGACTTGCGCTGCTGCGTGCCGAGTGAGATGCCACAAAACGCCTTACGAGCCGGGGACTGGTAGTTGGTCCTTTTCCCTGGCGTGAGGCAGATGTGAACAGATTGAACAATACCCATGACTGGCCGAACTACTGGTTCGCGCGACTCGAAGAATCTCTACATGATGGCGATTTCGAACATGCTGCTGAGGCAGCTCGTGAATTGCGGCGGCTTGGTATAAGCGTTGCGTACCCACGTCCTGGTTTGACGCTGGACCAAACGGAGGGTGCCAACAATGCCAAGTAGCACCCAACTCGCCAATCGGTCCAGGTCGGCGAAAGAGTCGAACCAAGACCGTGTTCCGGGAACAACCGGCCCTGAGACAAGTCTCAACGCATTCATTCGCGTTCCGCTCTCGACGCTGGTCCCGGCGAAACTTAACGACAAGGTTTACAAGGTGGTCGACCCGAAAGCCCGGGCGACGAAGGCTCTGGTCAAGCGCATGAAGCGGCTCGGATGGATCGGGGCCATGGCCGTAACCCAAGACAGGGTCATTGTCAGCGGGCACCGGCGCCGTGCTGCCGCTATGGAGGCAGGAATCACGGAAGTTGTTGTTGAAGTATTGCCCATTACGTCCACTGATCCTCGATTCGCCGAGTACCTGGTCAGTTACAACGAGCAACGGAAGAAGACCGCAGCCGAAGAGATTCACGAGCAGGTTGTTCTCACCGATCCACAAGAAGCGTACGCTCGCTTGATCGCGTACCGAGAAGCGGAATCGCGGAGGGTTCACGATAAAGCGGCGAAAGCCGGCCTGTGCGTCCTGACACCGGATAGCGCGAGGAAACGCTCGAACATCTCGGCCGAAAAGCGCCCAATGCTTGAAGCCGCGATCGACATTATCAATCGCTATTCGAACATCTGGCCGTTGACATTGAGGCAAGTTCACTATCGAATGTTGGGCCTCGCCGTGCTGCGCAACGCCAGTAACAAAAATAGCACCTACGCCAACGATCGTGCGAGTTACCAAGACCTGAGCAAACTACTCGTTCGAGCTCGGCTTATCGGCGAAGTCCCATTCGTCGCTATTGAGGACGAGACTCGCCCAATGACCAACTGGCAAGCCTGGGACAGCCCTGGCCCATTTGTTCGAGAACAACTCGACGACGTCCTTTGCGGTTACCGCCGCAATCTTCAGCAATCCCAACCGGCGTTCATTGTTCTGTTCGTCGAGAAGATGACCGTCCAAGCCATCGCGGAGCGGGCGGCGATGCCGTACCACATTCCGGTCTTGGTCGGCCGCGGCTATCCGTCACTGACAGCGGTCCATTCGATTGCGGAACAGTTTCACCAATCCGACAAGGACCGCATGGTTCTCGTTGGCGCCGGGGATCACGATCCGGAAGGCCTGAACATCATCGATCGGTTGGCCGCATCGCTTCGCGATGAGTTCGACGTGTTCAACTTGACCGCTGTCCGAGCGGCGCTGCACAACCGAGCAGATCGCGGAACTCAATCTGCCACCGTTACTCATAGCCAAGGAAACATCCAGTCGAGCTGCCGGTTACGTCGCCGAGCATGGCAACCATGTTTACGAACTCGAAGCGGTCGAACCCGACACACTTCAGCGATTGATCAACGAAACTCTCGAAGGCGTGATGGACATGGATCTACTCCGTCGCGAGCGACGACACGAAGCCGACGACGCTCGGGAAATCGAAGCGCGGCGGAAACATCTGCTCAGCGTACTTGGGGAAACAGACGACGAGGGTGATGCGTTCAGTGACGACTGACTCTTACAGGGATCGCGACACCGTTGCCATGGATCAAGTCGAGACTGAAAACCTGCAATCGCTTACCCCAGCCGAAGGCTCCGGAGTTCGATCCGGCCACGCGCCGGGGATTCACGCAATCCTGTTGGATGCGACCGCGGTCGCAAAAGCGCTTGGAATCAGTCGCTCGCAATTCTTTCGTTTGAATTCAGCCGGCAAGCTCCCATTGCCTGTTCGGCTGGGAACCCGCTGCCCGCGCTGGCGTGCGGACGAACTTCGAAAATGGGCCGAGGCCGGGTGTCCGTCGCGGGCGGAATGGGAGAAGCGAAAAGCGCGGATCAGCCAGTACCTAGTGCTCCAGAAACACGGTCGAGTAATTTCCGATGCCGCAACGAAAACCGCCGCTCAATTCAGTCGACAATATCCCCTTTGCACTCGACAAGGACGGCGTGCCCATCGACCACGAATATGAACAACCACAGGCAAATGCGCGATCGAACCCCGCTGCGTCGCAGCAAGTGCCGCCACGTGATGCTGGGCCAACCACGGAGAACACCCCTTCGAGCGCGGCCACGAAGGGTCCCTCGGTGCATAATGGATTCCGCAATTCAGTCCCGGCAAAGATTGCTGGCGACAAAGCTCGCAAAACTCCCAAATTCGGCCTTAGCGTTTGTTCAATATTCGAATCACTGATGCAACTCGCGGGTAACTGGCCGAAATGTGCCAACGGGATGTTGTTTGTCGAGGGCATCCGAAACGAGCCAGAATGGATCAAAAAGCCCTCGGAATTATTCGCATGGATCGGCGGTAGATTAAAGGGCGATCGAAATCGGATCGAGTGGGCAAAGGGACCAGACAAGGTATCGGAGTCACAATTTCATGCTTTCATTTTGCAGAATTCCGAGCGGTACGAGGCAGTGGAAGCAATTCCGCACTACCCGGCAATGCCGCATCACTTTTACATGCACCCGGCCCTGAAAGGAGGAGATGGCAAGGCACTTCGGCAACTGTTGGCGCGGTTCAGCCCAGCGACTCCCGCCGATTACGATCTGATTGAAACGGCATTCCTCACGCCATTTTCGGGCATTGAACCCGGACAACGCCCAGCGTTCTTGATTTCCGCCGAGGGCGATGACAAACACGGCGGCCGCGGTACCGGCAAGACGTCGTTGGTAAAACTCATCGGCAGGTTGTGCGGCGGTCATATAGAGCTGCGATCGTCGAACGACTGGGACAAGATCGTCACTAGGCTGCTATCACCCGCTGCGCTAGCCAAGCGAGTCGTACTGCTCGACAATGTCAAATCGCTTCGATTCTCGTGGGCCGACCTAGAAGGCGGCATCACGTCGAATGTAATCAGCGGAAAGCAACTTTACGTTGGCGAGGGCAGGCGCCCGAATACTCTTACATACTTCATAACACTCAATGGTGCGAATTTGTCGAAGGACCTTGCACAACGTTGCGTGCCAATTGTATTGAAACGCCCAGATTACGATCCGACCTGGGAGAACAACACGATCGAGTTCATTGAAGCGAAACGATGGGAGATCATTGGAGATATCGTCGCGAAGTTGCAGGGACTAGGGGCATTGATGAGTCGCGTCTCACGATGGGGGCCTTGGGAAAGTGCTGTTCTTTCACGCGTTGCCGATCCGGTCGAGTGCCAAAAGGTCATCGAGGAACGCCAGGCTGAATTCGACGACGATCAATGTGAAGCAGATATCGTTCGCGAAGGCATCCGAGAAGAACTTTTGCGCCGCGGCCACAACCCAGACATTGAAGTGGTTTGGATTCCGAGTCGGGACGCCGCCCAAATCATCAACCGGCTCGAAAATGAGGAAAAACGGCCTTACAACCGTGCAATGACCCACCTTTACACTTTGGCGATCCCCGAATTGAGGCGAAGCAATCGAAGGGGAGAGCGCGGCTGTGTCTGGACCGGTTCGCAAGCCGATCCATCGATCGCCGCTGGACGACTCAGATCGTTTCCCCCTTGAATGGCGTAGCAGTGGTAGCGGTGGTGACGGTTCGGCCGAAACTACCCTTTCGCGCAAGAGGATTGCCCAGATGCGCCGAGAAGAACATGGAAGCAGTACCGTCACCACCGCTACCACCGTCGCCAGCACTGACTGAGCCCCCGATGATTTGACAGTGCGGGGTTTTGATAGAGGAACCTTCACGACGAACGATTCGCCCACCAGCGGCGGCTTTCACAAAGGAATTGGCCATGCGACAACACGGCTATCGCCTTTTCAAGACCAGCTACAACGATCGCCACGGCAAGAAGCGTGAGGCGGCCAATTGGTATGTCGAATTCCGGGATCACCTGGAAATGACACGGCGACTGCCGGCGTTCACCAGCAAAGTGGCCAGCGATGAGATGGGCAAGAACGTCGTCCGCCTGGTCGAGTACCACCGGGCGACCGGCGGGCAGACGGACCCTGCGTTGCAGTCGTGGCTGTCGGCCCTGCCGCCGCGGACCCGCGATAAGCTCGTGTCGATCGGGCTGATTCCCGGCGAACGCGTGGCGGCGTGCAAGCGATTGTCAGAACACCTCGAAGATTGGGCACAAACGCTTCACGCCCGCGGCGACACGCCGGAACACGTGGCCTTGGTTACCGGCCGCGTTCGGCGAATTGTCGAAGCATGCAAATTCCAGTTTCCCGCGGACATTGCTGCGGGCCGAGTGCAGGCGTTCGCGCACGGACTGCGACAAGGCACGGAAGAAAAAGCAGGCATTTCAGCCCAGACCTTCAACTTTTATCTCACCGCCATCAAGAGCTTTTGCCGTTGGCTTGTAAAGGATCGGCGAGCGAGCGAGAATCCGGTGGCGCATCTTGACGGACTGAACGTGAAAACCGACCGGCGCCACGACCGCCGGGCGGCGAGTGCCGAAGAGCTACGTCGGTTGCTCGAATCGACCCGGAACGGACCAATTCGATACGGCATGAGCGGTTCCGAACGGGCATTGTTGTATCGGGTCGCTCTTGAAACCGGATTGCGTCAGAACGAACTTCGGAGTCTGACGCGGTCCAGCTTCGACTTGGACGCGGCGGAATCATCTGTGACCGTTCGAGCGGCGTATAGCAAGCGCCGTCGTGATGATAATCTGCCGCTGCGGCCAGAACTCGTTGCGGAGCTTTGTACGTTCTTAAAGCTTCATACGCCCGAGGCGGCGGCATTTCGAATGCCGTCGCGATTCGACATGGGCCGCGCCTTTCGAAAGGATGTGGAAACGGCCGGAATCGCATACCGCGACGCGGATGGAAGGGTGTTTGACTTTCACGGGCTGCGACACACATTCATTTCCAATCTGGCCAGGGCCGGTGTGCATCCAAAGACGGCTCAGGCCTTGGCCAGACATTCAACGATCACGTTGACCATGGACCGCTACACACACACTGTTCGCGAGGATCTCAGCGACTGCGCTGGCAGCATTGCCAGATTTGTCCGGGCAAGCATCACTGCCAATGCGAGCCACGGGCACTGATGGGAAAGCGATTACTTCGCCGAGAATGCCCCGAATTGCCCCGATCTCCCGACAAGTTGACTCATCACCAGTCAACAGAGGCATAAGTCAAAATTCGGGCTCGGAGCCGACCTCGTGCAATTCGCTTGCATCAGCAAGCGAAACGCAGAATGACGACGAGTCTGTCTTGGCGGATTGCTTGGCGCTTTCCGAGCGCCCAGCTGGGACTTCAGGGGACTTGAGTACACTGCAAAGCCACGATCCTCAAACAAAGGTGAGTATTTTGGAAACGCCTGAGAACCAGGCGAAAAACGCGAATTCCTCGAACGAAACTGAGCGGAGGGGGAGGGATTCGAACCCACGAACGCCTTTCGGCGTCTCCGGTTTTCAAGACCGGTGCAATCAACCGCTCTGCCACCCCTCCAACTATTCGAATCGACAGCAGGCCACGAAGGCTGGTTCGCCAGGGCCGGCAATTCCATCCTAGTTGACGCCATCCGGCGGGGCAATCCGGCGGGAAACGACATTGCACTGGCCAAGCTCTTTTGGTATGGCCCCGCGTCCAGGGTGGCGGATTCGTCGCAGGAGGGGAAAATCATGTACGGGAGAATCATACTGGTCGCGGCGCTGGCCGCGGGGTTCGCCGCCAGTGCGTTTGGACAGCGGGCAAATCCCGAGCCCACGAAAAAGCATCCCTACGAGATTGCCCCGGCCGCCGGCCCATGGGCGATCTGCGTTACCTGCTTTTTCGACAACGTCGACTCAACGGATTACGATCCGAACCGTCCACGAACCGGCTTGGCGCGCTCGCTGGCGATCGATTTCGTGACCGAACTTCGCAGTAAGTATCAAATGCAAGGTTACATGTTCAATCGCGGCGATGACGAGCGCAAAAAAGAGGAAGAACGAATTGAAAAGGAGCACCAGGAATTGGTCGAACTGTATCGCAAGCTGGGCAAGCCGCTTCCGGAAAAAGTGTTTCGCAAGCGATATGCCCACGTTCAGGATCAGTACATGGTGCTGATTGGCGGCTTCCAGGATCAGGATGCGGCCCGGAAGTATCTGGATTTGCTTCGCAAGCAGGATCCGCCCTCGAAGCAGTTCTTGAACAAGATGCAACTTGACTACCGTAAGCCGGCAGGCACACGCGGCGGCGACATTGGCTTGGTAAGCCCATTCGCGACCGCGTTCGTCGTGCCGAATCCGACCGTGCCGGTGCAGAAGCAGCAAATCACGGCGGAAGAAGCCGCGGAACTGGATTGGACCCGGTTTAATTCGCACAACCCCTACAACCTTTTGAAGCATCCGGGGAAATGGACGTTGGTGGTGAAGGCCTACCGCTCGCCCGTGCAGCAGTGGGGGCTGGAAAAACAAAGCGTGCTTCAACGCGGTCCGAACGATGCGAACGCCGCCCGGGTTCTCGAGGCGATCGGCAAGCAGGCCGAGCAACTGGCGGCCGTCTTGCGATGCCCGCAACTGAAGTTCGACGCCTATGTGATGCACGCCAATAGTTTCAGTCTGGTGACCGTCGGACTTTTCGATTCACCCAACGATCCTCGTATGGCACGAATGAGCGAATCGCTCAGCAAACTGCACCTCGATCCCGAGACGCTTATCACGCCGCCGCAGCCGATGGCGGTTCCGAGAAAACGATAGCAGGATCTTTGAGCGTCGCGAGCCGCATGCCCGCCGCGGACGAAACCGCCGGCGCGGATGCGGCTCTTTTGCCGTCCATGTTCTACACTTTCCAGGAGGAGAAACTCGCGCTGGGGCCGTTTTGGGGCTTAAAGCGCGGTCGCCTGGAGCCGGGAATGAATGCCGACGTCGATGTGCCTGCCGAAACGCCCGCGAGCGTTTCGCCGCCGATCGAAAGGCCGCTATCGCCGCCGGAAATTGATCCGCCGCTCACAGTCATCGAGGCCCGCTCGGGCTGGCAATTCGTCGATCTCAATGAAATCTGGCGCTACCGCGAGTTACTCGGCATATTGATTTGGCGCGACGTCAAGGTCCGCTACAAACAAACCATTCTCGGCGCCGCCTGGGCGATCCTACAGCCGCTCGCGACGATGATGGTCTTCACACTTTTTCTGCGCGACATTGCCGGCGTTCCGAATGCGACCGTTCCGTATCCGTTGTTTGTTTTTTGCGGCATGCTGATGTGGACCAGTTTCGCCAACGCGGTCACCAACGCCAGCAACAGCGTGGTCGCCAGCCAAAACATGGTGACGAAAATCTACTTCCCGCGCATGCTGATCCCGCTGGGCGCGATCGGGGCGGTCGCCGTCGACGTGCTCATCAGTTCGGTGATGCTCGGGCTATTGATGATCGGTTACGCCCTGGCGGGCCATTCGATCGCCGTCGGCTGGCGGATTGTCCTCGCGCCGTTGTTCGTGTTGGCGCTTGGCATGGCCGCGACGGGATTGGGCACGTTGCTCTCGGCGTTGACGGTCGCCTATCGCGATTTTCGGCACGTCGTGCCGTTCCTGGTGCAGCTATGGCTGTTTGCCACGCCGAGCATTTTCGTTCAAGGCGGATCGATGTTTGGCCCGCGCGGCCAGGCCGTGCTGCGGCTCAATCCGGTGCACGGCCTGATCGTCAACTTCCGAGCCGCGATCTTCAATCAGCCGTTCGACCGGGTCGCGCTGGGCTGTTCGCTGGCGATTAGCCTCGCGCTGCTCATTTTCGGATGTCTCTATTTTCGCCGCGTGGAGCGCCGATTCGCCGACATTATTTAGCCATGAAACACGCCATTCGAGTTCAGAATCTTTCGAAGCAATTCCGGCTCGGCACGCGCGGCGGGGATTCGTATCGGACCTTGCGTGAATCGCTGATGAACGCCGTCGTGGCTCCATTCCGCCGGCGGCCGGACGCGGGCAGCAACGACCAAACGCACCTTTGGGCATTTAAGGACGTCGATTTTGACATCGAGCCGGGCGAGGTGGTCGGAATCATTGGCCGCAACGGCGCCGGCAAATCGACGCTTCTGAAAATACTCAGTCGCGTCACCGAACCCACCGCGGGGAGAGTGGAGATTCGCGGCCGCGTCGGCAGCCTCCTCGAGGTCGGCACCGGCTTTCATCTGGAACTCACCGGCCGCGAAAATATTTACCTCAATGGCTCGATTCTCGGCATGTCGCGCCGCGAGATCACGCAGCGATTCGACGAGATTGTGGCCTTCGCCGAGCTCGAGAAATTCCTCGACACGCCGGTGAAACGATATTCGAGCGGCATGTATGTGCGGCTGGCATTTGCCATCGCCGCGCACCTGGAACCCGAGATTCTCATCGTCGATGAAGTGTTGGCGGTCGGCGACGCCACGTTTCAGCGCAAGTGCATCGGCAAGACGCAGGAAGTGGCCCGCAGCGGCCGCACGATTCTGCTGGTCAGCCACCAGATGGATGTGGTCCGCCGGCTCGCCACCAAGGCATTGCTTCTAAAGCAGGGCCAGTTGACCGCCTCGGGCGAGCCGATCGATGTCATCAATCGCTACCTGGCGGAAGGCGCCGGCCGGATTCTGCCCGGTATTTCGATCGATTCGCACCGGCTGCCTCGCGGCGGCAATCTCGACGCAATCTTCGCCGAGGTCGCCTGCACCAGCGACGACACGCCAAGCGGGCTCCTGCACACCGGCGGTTCGTTGCGTGTCGAAATGACCATCGAGGCGCACCGAGCGGTCCGGTTCAACAGCCTCAGCGTGTCGCTTTCGGACCGCAACGGCTCCCGACTGATCTCCGCGGATTCGTTCGCGCCGGATCGCGAAGCACGAATGATCGAGAAAGGCCGGCGTCGCTTCGCCGTGTGCTTACCGCGAATCCACTTGCGGCCGGGCCTTTACACGCTCGGGCTGTGCCTGGCCCAGCGACCGCTCGTGTTCATCGACCATTGCGAGGCAATCGGCGAAATCGAGGTGCTGCCGGCCCCAGGCCGGGAGGATGGACCACGACCGCTGCTTGACGCTCCGGTTTCTTGCGAACTCGACTGGTTGGAGTGATAAGAACCTGCCATGACTCCGACCGTCGGCATCGTGCTGGTGAATTACAACGGCTTGGCCGATACTCAGCAATGCCTGCAATCGCTGGCTGAGATCGACTATCCACGTTGCTTTCCGGTTGTCGTGGACAACGCGTCGCAGCAAGATCCGACTCATGTCGTCGCGAACGCCTTTCCCGGCTGCCACGTGATCCGCCGGCCGGCCAACGGCGGCTGGGCCGGCGGCAACAATACCGGCATTCGCTTCTGCCTTGAACGCCACGCCGACTACGTCATCCTGCTCAACAACGACACGCGGGTCGATCCGTCGCTGGTCGACCGGTTGGTGATCGCCGCCGAATCGAATCGCGGCTTCGGCATTCTCGGTCCGGTCATTCGAGATTTCGACCCGCCCTGGAACATTCAAACCGAAGCCTGTATGTTCGATCGGCCCGATCGGCCGGAATTCTTTCAACGCGTGCATGTTCCACTCACAGGCGGTGAGCCGACCGTCGTTCGCGAAACCGACATCGTGAACGGTTGCTGCATGATGTTCGCGGCGCCGGTGATTCGCAAAATCGGATTCATCGATGAGCGATTTTTCCTGGTCCATGAAGAATCGGATTTTTGCCTGCGTGCCCGCAAAGCTGGATTTCGCTGTGGCGTCATTTCCGAGGCGATGGTGTGGCACAAAGGCTCGCAGACTTTTCGGCGCTCGGGGCTCGGCACGCAGCGATACTACGATGCGCGAAACCTGCTCTTGCTGCTGAGTAAGCACGCTTATTTGCCCGGCCCGCGCCGCGGCCGGCTGGCCTGGCCGCTGCGCTACTTGAAGTACGTTTACGCGCGGTATGAAATGTCAACCCTCGCCGGCGACAGCGAAACGGCGGCGGCGGTCCTCGAAGGCGTTTGCGATGCCCTGCTCCGCCGGTTCGGTCCTCGGCGCGACGCTCCCCGGCCCGGCATGGGCGTTCTCAAGTCTTTGTTTGATTTCCGGTTGAGAATGAAGACTCCGCCCGCGATCGTCGCCGATCCGACGGGGGCGGCGGCATGAAGTTTCTCTTTCTCAAGAAATCGCTCGCCTGGCCGCGCGCCACCGGGCACGACGTCCACACTTTTTACCTGGCCGATGCCCTCGCGCGATTGGGCCACTCGATCGGTCTCGCCCTGGTCAGTCCGCCCGACGAACGAGCGGTTGCTGGACTGCCGCTGGAATTGGGGATTCATCGCCTTGGAGGCATGGGGACCAATCCGGCCGCCGATTTGAACCGGATTCAACGCCGATTCCTCCGTTATTGGGGAATCGATTTGGCTTGGCTCGGCGGGGCCGCCGAGTTGGTCGCGAGGCTTCGTCCCGATGTGGTCGTGGCTTCGGGCTTCGACCTCGTGCCCTGCCTGGCCGCGGTGCGCGGCCCGCGACGAGTCTGGTACATCGCCGACGAGTATGCCCGGCATCATCTGACGATGTTGAAACTCCGCGATCCGACGACTTGGCGGCACGTATCCGACGCGTGCATTTGCGCCGCGTACGAACATTCTTATGCAAATTGCTATGACCGCGCTTGGGTCGTTTCTCGCGACGAGGCGATCGCCATGCGCTGGCTTGGCGGCGCTCGCGCCATCGACGTCATCGTCAACGGTGTCGATGGCGACCGGTTCGCGCCGGGCCACGAGCCCCGGACTTCGCGAAGCTGCGTGTTCTGGGGCCGCCTGGACAGCCAGTCCAATATTCAGGCGTTAGAATGGTTTTGCCGCGAGGTTTGGCCCAGCGTGCGACGACTCGTTCCGGATGCGAGATTCTCGATTCTCGGCTTCGCACCCACTGGCGCGATTCGGCGCTGGCAGGCGCTGGCGTCTCGATCATCGCCGACATTCCGGACATTCGTCCGGAAGTTCGAACGCACGAGGTGGCCGTCATGCCGCTCGTGAGCGGCGGCGGCATCAAGAACAAGCTCCTCGAAGCCGCGGCGCTCGGCATGGCGATCGTATCCACGCCGCAGGGTTGCGCGGGACTGAGACCGCGCAAGGGGCTGCCGATTGCGATCGCGGTTTCGCCCGAGCAATGGGTCCGGGCCCTGATTCGCATTTGGAATGAGCCGGGTCAGCGCGGCAGACTCGGCGCTGCGGCCCGATCCTGGGTGCTGGAGCGCCACACCTGGAAGGCCGCCGCCGCCGCCGCCCTCGCCGGATTGCATCGAGAACGATCGTGACCAAGCAACTGCTTTTTGTGGTTGTCCTCACCGGCATTGGCACGGTCGGCGCCTTCGTGGTCACGCCGCTTTGCGGCGTCATCGTTTACTACGTACTCGGCATCCTGCGGCCGCAGGAATTGTGGCAATGGGCGTTGCCCGCCGGCATTTCCTGGTCGTTTTATGTCGGCGTTTGCACGCTGCTCGCCGGCTTTCTCCTGGCGATCGGCGCCATGCCCGACAATCGGCCCCCCGCGCCGATTCGCCCCCGTTTCGGCCGCGGACACTACTTGCTGTTTATCTTCGGTGTCTGGATTCTCGTCACCTATGTCCTCGCGCACAACCAGGACGCCGGGACCAAGTGGTTCATGGAATACTTAAAGCTGGTTTTGATGTTCGCCGCATCCGCCGTCATTATCAAAACCGTCTATGAAATTCGGACGCTCATGATCTGCGCCGTCGCCGCGCTCGCCTATCTTTGCGTCGAAATTAATCTCGACTATCTGGCGACCGGACAATTGAAGATTTACACGCATGGCCACGGCGGCCTCGACAATAACGGGGCCGGCCTCATGCTTGCCATGGCCGTGCCGTTGTTCTACTTTCTGTTTGAATCACTTTCGGGGACATGGCGTTGGCTGCCGCTGTTGGCGATCCCCCCCGCCGTCCACGCCGTGCAAATGACGTTTAGCCGCGGCGCAATGCTGTCGCTCATCGTCATCACGCCGCTCGTCGTGCTGCGAAGCCGATATCGCAAATGGCTGCTGATTGCGCTGGTCGCGCTCGGCCCGCCGCTGATTTATCTCACCTCCGGGAAACAGATTCAGGAGCGATTCTTTTCAATCGAGACCGCACGCGAAATGGACGATAGCGCCAAGGCCCGCCTCATGAGTTGGAACGCGGCTTTGCGAATCGCCTCGGAAAATCCCATCTTTGGCGTCGGCGTGCGAAATTCCAATCTGCTCTCTTACAAGTATGGGGCCGACATGCAAGGCCGCACGATTCACAGCACCTACCTGCAGATCGCCGCCGACAATGGCTTTGTTGGCCTCGCCATTTACTTGCTGTTGCTTTTTACCGTCTGGCGTGAGCTTCGCTCGGTGAGACAATCGACGCACGGAAAGGATGATCCGGAAAGCCGGCTTTATTTCGGCCTGGCCAATGGTGTCGAAGCCTCGCTGGCGACGTTCTGCTTTGGGAGTTTGTTCCTGTCGCTGGAGATTTTTGAACTGCCTTACTTGTTGATGCTGTGCGGATCGCAGTTGGCGCTTCTGTATGCGTATCGGCTCGGGCCCACGGCCGATCCGCTCGCCTACCTTGATCCATCGCGGCCACAGCCGACCACTTGAAGAGCGAAGGCGAGAATTCGCTTGCACATCACCCTTCTAGCTCGTGAAGCAGACCGATCCGGCGGGGCCGCCGTGCACACGGCCGAATTGTGCCGGCGGCTCGCAAACCGTGGCGAACGCGTCACCCTGGTCTGTCACGACGCCGACGCGGAACTCGACGCGGTCGCCAATGTCATTCGAGTCCCGCGGCCCAACTTCGGCAATTGGCCCTTTTTCTGGCGTTTCGCCGCACCGCTGCGGTTCGCGGCGGACCACCTCGCCCCGGCGCGAATCCCTTTGGAGGATCCATACGCACTGATCGTCAGCGATCTGCATCTATGGTGGATGCTCAGACGAAGGTTTTTGCGTGTCCCGTTCATCTACTTGCCGCACGCCCTCGTGGCCCCGACGGAAGTGGAGAGCTATCAATTTCAATCGGCATTACAAAAGCGGCTCGCCGTGCGGACGATTGCCTGGCTGGAACGGCGCGCGCTTCAGAAAGCGATCGCGACGGTGCGGTTCTCGAAAATCGCATGCGACGAAATGAGCAACTATTATGAACCGGAAACTCTGCCGAAATTCGAACTCCTCGCGCCGCCCGTGGTGATTCCCGAGCGTTTCAGAGAGCGGCGCGAGCCCGGACCGATTCGCCTGTTGTCGGTCGGACGATTGGTCGAAAGCAAAAACGTCTCGTTCCTTTTTCGGGCGCTGTCCCCACTCGCGGCGATCGCGTGGAAACTGGACATCGTCGGCAACGGCGAGTTACGCGCCCGCCTCGAACATGAGGCAGGCGGTTTGGCCGATCGGGTCCACTTTTATGGCCATCGCGACGATGTCGATTCGTTTTATGAGAACGCCGATCTGTTCCTGCTGCCGTCGAAGCTGGAAAATGCCCCGCTGGTCTTGCTCGAAGCGATGAGTCACGGCCTGCCGACGCTGTCATTCCGCAACAACCGAGCGGAATATCGAAACGCGAACCATGAAATCATTGAACATGGCAAAACCGGATTCCTTGCTGAAGCCGAGATCGACTTTACGCAGTTGCTAGCCGACCTTCTAAAAAAGCCCGATCGGTTGCCGGCAGTCGGCCGCGCCGCGCGAGTCGCGGTGGAGCAACGCCACGACTGGGAAACCTACGTGGCAAAACTCTTAAAATGCTTTGAAGTTGAAACCACGAAACATACCAACCACACAAAGTAATGCTTGAATCGTTTCGTGTAATTGGCGTGATTCGTGGTTCCGAATTCTACCTATGGAATTGATTCGCGTTCCTTGCCCGATTTGCGCCGGCCCGAAAAGCAGGCCCGAGCGCGGCGTCGCCGGCTTTAGCCTGGAGCGCTGCAGCGCCTGCGGCTTTGTCTACGTCAATCCCCAGCCAGGCGAGGCGGAATTGACTCAAGTCTACGCAGTCCGCGACGCCGAGCAATTGATTACACTCCATTCGCGGATTCAAAACGCCGACGTCGAGCAACAGCAGGACCGAATTTTGAAGTCACTCGAACGATTCCTGCCCGGTCGCGGACGGCTGCTCGATTTTGGCTGCGGGGCAGGTTACTTCGCGGAGCGCGCCGCCAAGCGCGGTTGGGACGCGACCGGCATCGACCTTGGCGACTGGTGCCGCGAGGCCGCCCACCGCCGCGGCTTCGAGAAGGTGACCGTTGGCTCGTTGGCCGGCAGCGTTTTTCCGCCCGGCCATTTCGATGTCGTCACCGCCAATCAGGTGCTCGAACACCTGCCGAACCCGCGTGCAACTCTGGCGCAAATCCAAGCAGCGATACGCCCGGGCGGCTACTTCTACGCGAACGTGCCGAATTATCGATGCCTTTCAATCTTGCTTGGCAGGGACGATTTCGAACACAACACTCCGCCGCAACACCTGAATTACTTCACGCCGCGATCGCTCAAGCACTGCTTGAGTTATCCGGTTTCCACGTCCTGCGATTGTCGAGCTATGGCGGCCTGAAATGGGAAAACCTCTTCGGCCGCAAAACAAAGAGCACCATCACCGCGGCTTACGAAACTTCCGCTCCTGCCGCGGCGCTTGCGAATACTTCCAGGCCATCAAAGCTCAAGCGACTGCTTCGCGCGCCCGCCGACGTGCTTCTCTATCGCTGGGCCAAGGTCGGCATCGCGTTGGAAGTGATGGCGAGAAAATCGTGATTTGCGATTCCTGCCATGCGTGGCGGCGTCAGCGCGGCCTATAAGCCAGTCGCCACACGGCTCCCAGGTTGCGCTGACGCCGCCACGCTCGCCGTTAGTTGATCAACTCCAGATCGGCCCCAATCGTCGGGAACAGCAGGAACAAATTGTTCGACGTGAGCATCTGCATCGTGTCGAACCCCGAGCCGCCGACGAAGGTCACGCGGTCATCGGTGGAAATAAAGTCATTCGGATCGAAGGGCCTGCCGATCGCGCCGGCATCATCGCCGGCGCCAAGATCGACAAGCAAGGTGCCGTGAAACGTCGTGATTTGATCGGAGTCAAGCGTTTCGAGGTTTAGCACATCGTCGCCCTCGCCGGTCCTCACAATGACGTTGCCGCCGAAATCCGAGTCGTTCACTGCCACCTGGTCGGCGCCGGCGGCGCCGCCGCTGTCGCCGATCGAGGCATTGATGTTGCTCGCTCCATTGATCGAGACCTTGTTCAAAATAACGGTGTTGGCGCCCGCCCCCGCATTGACGGTCAGGTTGCCGCCCACGAACGTGGACGTCCCATCCATGATGGCGTTTTGCACGCCGGTCATCAGCACATTGCCGAACACGTCCAGGATCGAATTGTTGGTGAACACGCCCGCCGCCGACCGGACGTTCAGCGTCGACGCGACCGTGGTCCAACCGTTGACCGTGACGTCGCCGCCGTTGAAGTTCACCGACTTCACCTGATTGCTGCCGCCGGCAAAGGTCAGGTTGCCGCCGGTGACATTGAGCAGGCCGCGAATCGTAGTCTGGATCGAGGCATTCAAAGAAATCGACGACGCTCCGCGAATGTTTGCCGACGTGCCCACCGAAAAGATCTCGCCATTGATCGTCAGGTCGCTGCCGATCAGATTCAGCGCACCGTTGATGGCGGTCAACCTTCCGTCGAAAGTCGTCGGTCCACCGTTTACTCCGTTGCTAATCGTGAGTGCGCCCAGCAAAATGTCGGTCGTTCCGGCCACGCCGAAACTGGCCGTATCGGTCCCGGCGAGGCTGAACATCGATACCGGGCCGTTGACCTGAACGGTCTTGGCCGACCCGAATTGCGCGGTGTTGTTGCCGTTGCCGTTGCTGAGGCGAACCGAGCCGAGGACCGTGAACGAATCGCCCGCGGTGACGAAGTTGTCGTCGCCGTCGGTATTGATCACGCTGAGCGAACTGGTCAACGTGTTGTTCGCCGCCAGGAACGACGTGCTGCTGCCGCCGCCGGCGTTGCTGATCGAGACCCCATGTAGATTGACCGTGCCCACCGCCCCGGTGCCGAACTGAACGATATCCAGGCCGTCGCCGTTGGTGATGCGAGTCAGCCCGCCGACCGAAACATTCGTCGATAGAAACCCGGTTTGGCTGCCGCCGGCCCCGTTGCTGATCGTGACAAAATTGCCGACGCTGAACGACGCGCCCGCGGCGGTCAATGCGTCGTTCCCGGTCGAGTTGGTGACACTGAGACTTCCAAGCGTGATGCGGTCCGTCGATTGTTCGCCGAAATTGGTGATCGAATCGCCCGCGCTGTTGGCGATTCTCATCAGTCCCGTTACGCGCGTGAATCCGTTGTGAATCCGCACCGTGTTGATGCCGTCGTGGCCGGAAAAATTGATCGTCCCAAAGTTGTTTTCGCCGGGAATCTGCCCGATATGCAGCGTGTCGTCGCCCGAATTGCCGTTAAACGTCAGGTTCCGAATCGAATCGTGGCCGAGACTCAGCGTATCGTTGCCATTGCCGCCGGTGAAAGTCAGGCGGCTGAACGTGGTGTTGATGGCGGAGTTCGTCGCGGTCATCCTGTCGTTGCCGTCGTTTCCCGTGAAGGTGGCGGTTCGAATCGTGGCGAGATCGAGCGTCACCGCGTCGTTGCCGTCGCCGCCCGTGAATGTCAGCGTCGTTCCATTGACGCCGCTCGCGGTCAGGCTGTCGTTGCCTCCGTTTCCGAGAAACGTGAGCACGCTGAAGGTGCTGTTGCTCAAACTCGTGATTTCGTTGCCGTCGCCGCCGGTGATGTTGATCCGGATGCCGCGCGCGCCGTCGATGCCCAAGCTGTTGTTCCCCGCGGTTCCGATGAAGGTGATCGTGGCGATCGAGGCCGCCGAGAACGTCGCGGGATTGGTGTCGCCGTTAATGGTGGTGGCCGTGCCGGCGACCGTATAGTTCAGGCCGTCGTTGCTGATGCTGACAATGTTGTCGGCTGAGTCGCCCCGCACGGTCAGCGTCGTTCCAAACAGCGTCGCGGTGACGTCGCCCGCGGGCACTTCCCGGCCTTCGAGAACCTCCACTCCCGGTCGAAATGGCGCGGGGCTCCGGCGAACGCCGCGCGTGCGCTCCGTGAAACCGGCGCGAAACGAAGCCATTTTTTCCAGGTCATGGATGTCTCCTCAATGAAAATGCTTGTTATGGAAGGCGACGAATCAACGAGCGAAGACAGTCATTGCGATCGCATCAGACGACCGACGCCGCCGATGGAATCGAGATACACGGCGACCCCGGGGCCATGCGAGCACGCCGCCGAAGTATCAGGCCATGTCAGCAAGACTGCCGAAAAGTTGACGCGCTGCGATCCCGCAACGCCCCAGCCGCGAATGCCGACCGTCGTACCAGGCCGACGCGAATCGCTCTTGGCAAAGGCTAGGACTTCGCCATTTTCAAGAAGTTGTCGCGCCGGCTCACTCTTTTTCTGCTGCCCGCAGATCGGCAATCGTGACGGACCACGCGAGCAGCAAGCACGTAACCAGACTACACGTTGGACGCGCAGACGCAAGCGCATTCCCTCCCCATGCCGGCATTCACTTTGATCAATCGCGTCACAATTGACTCAGCCGGACATCGCACGTCGGATCATGAGAGATGATCAAATTGAATTGCTGGTGTCGATTGTTTCAATTTCTTGCGTTGACCGAATAATCGTAGTGCAAGCGTCCCGCTTGTGCGTCACTCCAAGGCCCACCGTCGGCAACGGTGGGCCTCACCCTCGCCTTAGAGCTCGGGATTCGACCCACCCTACCAATTCACTTCTTAAGCTTGCCCTACGATTGGACTGTCGAATTTGGCCGCGCCGTGATCGACTCGGCTTCCAAAAAAATGTACCGCACTTGCGGCAACCTCCGGCGAACAGCTTCCTCGAGTCGATCGACTGTTTTTTCCAGTTCCTCCGACGATATTCCGGAACGAAACTGGATGTCCAACGCGACCAGAATCTGATCCGGGCCAAAATACATGGTCATCGGCCGGCGCGAGCGGACCACGGCCCGGTCGGATTCGACCAGCCGGCGAATATCGGCGACGACTTGCGGGTCGGCGCCCTCCCCCAGCATCAGGCTGCGGCTTTCATAAACCAGTACACAGGCAACGCCCGCGAGCATCAGTCCGATCACGATCGATGCGGCCCCATCGAGCCAAGCTCGTTCGAATTCCCGGCTCGACCAAATTCCAACCAACGCGATGACAAGGCCGAGCATCGCGGCGATATTTTCGAGGAGCACCGTGAAGCCCGCCGGATCCTTACTGGCGTGAATCGTTTCCCAGACGCCTCGCCCGCGCCGCCGACGCCGAAAATCGCGGATGCTGATGACCAGAACAATCGCTTCGAAAACGCCCGAACAACCGAGCACCACGTAGTTCCAGGTCGGGTCTTCGATCGGATGCGGATGAAGGATGTGAGTAATTCCTTCGTAAACCGACATGCCGCCGCCGATCGCGAACAAGAAAATGGCGACGATCAAACTCCAAAAATAAAGTTCCAGACCATGCCCAAACGGATGCGTATCGTCCGCCGGCCGACGGCTCATCTTGATTCCGACCAACAGCATCACGCCATTGCCGGTATCGATCAGCGAGTGAATCCCCTCGGAGAGCATCGCCGAACTGCCCGTGATCGCCGCTGCGACGAACTTGACCGCCGCCACCGCCAATCCGCCCGCAATATCCGCGGCGACAACCAACATCGACGACGGGGCAGCCATGAATTCCTCAACGATCAAATCGGACGACCATCAATTGCGACGCACCAATGACCAGTGAGCAACTCGCTTGCCGAACCGAACTATGGTTTTCCCGCAAATACGATTGATCAAGACCGAGCCAGGAAATTGGTAGGGTGGGTCGAGACCGAGCTGTCAGGCTCGGTCGAGGCCCGCCGTTGGCAATGGTGGGCCTCACCCTCGCCTTAGAGCTCGGGATTCGACCCATCCTACCAATTCACTGTCGACCCGGCTCCGCAGCCCGCGATTCCCACGGCCGCCGGAGGCCGCCGCTACGAAGCCGCATCGATTCGCTCGCGAGCCATTTCGCAATTCCGAAATCTTAAAGCGGCGACAGGTCGCAACGCAATCCAAAGCAAAAGAGTCTTCGCTGGGCGCCTTTGCTTTGGAGTGCGTGCGACCTGTCGCCGCTTTGAGAATTTCGGATGCCGGCCGAAGCGTCGCGAACATGAATGAGATCGCCGACGGTTCACGGCAATTCTCTCAACTAGATCGTAGGGTGGGTCGAGACCGAGCTGTCAGGCTCGGTCGAGGCCCACCATCGGCAACGGTGGGCCTCACCCTCTGAGATGGTAGGGGTGGGTCGAGACCGAGCTGTCAGGCTCGGTCGAGGCCCAAAATCGGCAACGGTGGGCCTCACCCTCGCCTTAGAGCTCGGGATTCGACCCACCCTACCAATTCACTCTTCGACCTGTCGACCCGGCTCCGCAGCCCGCGATTCCCACGGCCGCCGGAGGCCACCGCTACGAAGTCGCGTCGTTTCGGTCGCCGGCCATTCCGTTCTTTCAAAATCCAAAAGCGGCGACAGGTCGCAACGCAGTCTAAAGCAAAAGAGTCTTCGCTGAGCGCTTTGCTTTGGAGTGCGTGCGACCTGTCGCCGCTTTAGAATTTCGGATGCCGGCGCGAAGCGTCGCGAACATGAATGAGATCGCCGACGGTTCAGGGCAATTCTCTCAACTCGCACATCCTCGTCGCGCCTGTGGACCACTGAAATTCTCCTCCGGCTGGCATCGCGGCATAACTATACAGATGTATAATTACCATTAGCCGTGCGTCCAGCGTGCCGCGTTGCTGGAGGGTTCGTCATGAGTCTTCGGATCGACAATGTTGACCGATTTCAGCCCACCGCCGCAACCGGACGGACAACCGGACGGACAAACCGGACAACTTTTGTGATGTGCTCGAAAACGAATCGCAAGGGATTGGCAAGAAGCAGTTTAAATCAAAAGCAGGTCCACCGGCACGAAGGCGAAATGTCCGCTTTTGTCCGGTTTTTGACCGACGAGCGTTCATTCGAGAAGCGCAAGATTGTCGCGATGGACCAGTTCGACATACGGCACAGTGCCGAGCACGTCGGCGATGCGATCGGTGCTCAGGCCGCAAATTTGATCGGCATCGCTCGACGAATAGTTGGTCAAGCCGCGGGCGAATTCAGCACCCGTGGCGTCGCAGATGGCGACCACCTCGCCCTTGCCGAACGAACCGCCCACCGCGACCACGCCGACCGGCAGCAGACTCTTGCCCGGACTTTCGCACGGCGTCGACCGCGCCCGGCATCGAGCAGCAGGCGGCCCTTGGGACGGGCGGTGTAGCCGAGCCAGCGCTTGCAGGCCGGCATGGTTCCGCCGTGCGGGCAGAAACAGCGTGCCGACTGGTTCGCCGGCCGCAAGATCTGGTCGAGAATGCCGGGCACGGCTGCCGTTGGCCATGATGACCGATTCGCCGGCGGCGGTCGCGAGCCGCGCTGCTCGCAGTTTGCTCCGCATGCCGCCGGTCCCCAGCGTGCTCTTGCTGGCGCCGGCCATGTCGCTCACGCCGGCCGTCGATGTGCGGCACGGTCCGAAAGCAAACTGCCATTCGGATCGGTCCGCGGATCGCCGGAGTACAACCCATCGACGGTCGTCAGCATGAACGAGCAGCGGAGCTTGCAGGAGATTGGTGACCATCGCGGCAAGGTGATCGTTGTCGCCGAATCGGATCTCGGCGACGCTGACCGTGTCGTTCTCATTGATGATCGGCAAGACAGCCCCATTCGAAAAGCGTCAGAATGGTATTGCGGACATTGAGATAGCGGGCGCGGTTATCGAAGTCGCCGGCGGTCAGCAGAATCTGGGCGGAATTGACGCCGTGGCGGAGCCAGGCATTCCTGGTAAAGCTGCATGAGAGCATTCTGGCCGACCGCGGCGCAGGCCTGAAGCTGCCGCAGGTCGGTCGGGCGGCTGCCCAGTCCAAGCCTGCCCATGCCGGCGCCGATGGCGCCGGAACTGACCAGAACAACTCGCTTGCCCAGCAGGCGAACTCGCTGCAATTGGTCAACCAGTGCCTGCACACGGCCGCGATCGAGCCGCCCATCAGCGGCAGCCAGCACATTGGTGCCGACCTTGACAACGATCGTATGGGCCAAGGCGAGGACTTCCTGCCGGATGGGATCGATCATGAGATTGGAAACTCACGGCGAAGCCAACAGATCATCCCAGGAAGCAGCATCGAGAATTCGCTCCATCAACTGTTCGAGTTTGGCCGGATCATTGATTCCGCGAATCTGCTGGGTCACTGCCGCCGACGCGGGCACGCCGAATTTCTTTCGCCCGAGCCGCAGAACCGACTCTTGCAACGATTGCACCGATCCTTTTCCCATGCCTTTTTCGAATACCGTCTGATTCATCGCTTGCACCTTGCTATAAGGCTCCGTCGCCAGGAGGCGATCGTACTCGACTTTCTGGTCATCCTTCAACGGCAGGTATGCTTGGACGCAATCGCCAAGCAAGAATCTCTGCTGATCCGAAAGAGGCGCTTCCGTGAGTCGCCGCAGTGCTTCCAGTCCAAGCCATGCGACCCGATCGGGAGGAATTCGCATCAATGCCGACAACGCCACGCCGAGCCGGTTTTCACTTTGAACGTATTTTACTGCATCAAGTCCGGGCAAACCAACGTAAAGATAACGCAATCGCAATGCGTCCAGTTCCCAAAATGTTTCCTCATACGTGTCGATGCCGATTCCATTGAGTCCGACTTTCAAATAGATCACAATCGGCAGCACTGGAAGTTGAAAACGATCGCGCAAGTGAACATAGTATCGCGGCAAGCGAGTTTTGATCGAAGTGGTCCGATCGGAGGATTCGATTTCAATGTGAATCAAGGCCAGCCAGCGATCCGAGCTAACGGGCGGATCCGATGTGATCGATTCGCGGGTCCGGATTTTTGCCACCAAATCGAGAAAATGGCGCGTCCCTTCGGGGGGGTCCGGCAGCACTTCCTTGTCGAGCCATTCGACGTTTGTCAAATCGAATCGAGCCGCCCACGGAGCGAAAAAGAGTTGAAGAAAATCGGCAAAGAACTCCTGAATCAGCGATTTGAAACGTTGGTCGTGGTACATGGAAGTCGTCCCGGCCCAACTAGGCAGTTTGCAAAGCCTTGCAAGACTGCTGAGCCTTTGCATTTCGGTCTAGCAAACGGGACGATTGATTTCATCGGCGTCTTTCCCATTTCGACATCGGTATTGACATCACGCGGCATCCGGCTATGGTCCGCGGCCGAGACGGGTTTTCGCGAACGAAGCACCCGGCCAATCGGCCAGTGGGGAAAGAGCGAGAACCGCCCGAACCTTAGGAGTGGGGAGGAAGTCGATGAAGAGAATCACTCGCGTGGCGGGCCTGGCGCTGATTGGGTTGGGAATCGCCGGGTCCGCAATGTTCGTCTGGGGGCAAGGGCAAAGCCCGGCGCCTCCGCCGTCCGGCCCGGCCGTGACGATTCCGTCGCCGCCGGCCAAATCGCCATCGAGCGAGCCGGCGCCGCCGCCCGGCGTAACGCTGCCAACGCCCGACGTGAAGCCGTTGGCGCCGCCCACCGGTCCAGGCGTGACATTGCCGTCGGCCGGTCCAATGCCTCCGGCCCCGGTCGTCACGTTGCCGACGCCGGAACCGACCACGCCGCCCATGAACGGAAGTTTACCACCGCCGGGCGTCTCATTGCCCATGCCGAGCGGCAACGCACCCGCCGCGGTCACGATTCCGGGTGCGAGCCCTGCTCCGCTCGAGAAACCCGCACAGCCGATCCACGCCGACATGCATACCGAATCGGTCGGCGCTCGCGAGGACATCGGCCCCGGCGTCACCGAAAACAATCCGACTGGACGCCAGGAACCGGCCGTCAGCCTGGAATGGATCGGCCCGCCGGCCGCGAAAGTCGGCACGCCGGCCGATTACACGATCGTGGTTCGCAACGTTTGCAATATCGCGGTTCAGCAGGTTCTGGTCCGCGTTCGATTGCACCAAGGCATCCAGGTCGTGGCAACCGAACCGAAAGCGGTCAGCGAAGAAAACGTCTTGATGTGGGAAGTCGGCGCCCTGCTGCCGAAGCAAGAACGCAACTTGCAATTGAAAATGCTCTGCCCGACCCGAGGCGATGTCAACTGCCAGGCTTGGGTAACCTTCACCGGCTCCTCGGCGATGCGCATCCGCGTCCGCGAGCCGAAACTGATGATCAAGGTCAACGCACCGGAAAAGGTATTGATCGGCGACCCGTGCACCTTCCTGGTCACGGTCAGCAATCCGGGCGACCATCCCGCAGAGCGCGTCAAAATCCACTGCGATCTGACCGCCGGCCTCGAGCACGCCAAGGGCAACAAGGTCGATTTCGATGTCGGCAACCTGGCGGCCGGCGAGACCCGGTCGGTGCAAGTGATCTGCGGCACCAAGACCGGCGGAGAACAGAAGTGCGAGGCCTTCAGCGAGGCCGATGGCGGACTGAAGGCCGCGGACAAGGCCATCGCCAACGTGATCACGCCCAACCTCAAGCTTCAGGCGGACGGACCGAAGCTGAAGTATCTCGATCGCCGGGCCGTCTACACGGTCACCGTCTCGAACCCGGGCGATGCACCGGCGTACAACGTGATGGTGAGCGATGTAGTCCCGCCGGGATTCAAGTTCCTGCGCGCCGATAACGGCGGCCGGCACGATTTCTCGACGCGAACGGTGTCCTGGTTCGTCGGCGAACTCGGACCGAATCAGTCGCGGGAAGTGAAATTCGAGTGCCTCGCCGTCAATCCGGGCGAGTTCCATCACAAGTTCCAAGCTCGGGCGTCGCGCGGCATCCACGACCAGACGGAGTGGATCACCCGCGTTGAAGGCCTGTCGTCGATCCTCATGGAACTGGTTGACCTGGATGATCCGATCGAGGTCGGCGCCGAGACGGCCTATGAAATCCGCGTCACCAATACCGGCTCCAAGACCGAAACGAACGTCAAGCTGGTGTGCATCATTCCGGACAAGATGCAGTTCAAGTCGGCGACTGGGCCGGCGAAGTTTCAACAAAACGGAAACGAAATCGTCTTCGAACCGATTCCGCGACTCGCGCCGCGGGCCGACGCGATCTTCCGCGTGACGGTGAAGACGACCGCGCCGGGCGTTGTTCACTTTAAGAGCCGGCTAACCAGCACGCTGTTAGTCGACCCGGTGACCAAGGAAGAAGCGACCCGCATCTACTCGGATTGATGTGCGGTTGAAGTGTCATGAAACGCGAACGGCCCCGAAAACCCAAGTCGGTTTTCGGGGCCGTTCCTAATTTGGAGGGGTCATTCGGCGGCCAATTCCTGACCACGTTCGACGAGGTTCACCTTGGCGGCCTGATAAAAGTGCGCCGCCAAGTGGCAGCCCACTTCGATCCGCCAAGACCTGGCCTTCGACGCCGATCAGATCGCCATCATGAAACGCGTTCATGGAGACGTCGCGAGCCAGGACAACCGAACCGCCAAACTTATCTTCCTTGGAGATCGGGGCATACCGAACGACCCAGCGGCCCCCGTCAGTATGCACGAAGAACAGCTGCCCCGTGAGCTTGCTGTAATCGGCGGAGGCGCCAGCCTTCCCTTGATACCGACGGGCCAAATCAAAAGGGTTGCGAACTCGCTCCTCTCCGCCATTCTTGGCCGGGGTGATGATTGCCGGTGCGGCCGAGCCGATCGTGGTCGGCATCTTCTTGGGTTGCGTCGGGGGAATCGGAGCCGGTTGGATCGGGGCCGGAGCGGGCGCGCCGCAGCCGCCGCAACCGCCGCATGACGATTCGCACGTGTCGCAGCAGTCATGGCCGTGACGGTGGAAAATTCCCCGGATGCGAGCGAACAAGCCAAGGCGGTGATGCTTTTCGCAGGTGTCGCAGCAGGTCGGGGCCGGAGCGCAGCAGGTCGGAGCCGGAGCGCAGCAAACTGGCTTCGGCGGGCACGGCGGCGGGCACGGAGCCGGGCGGCAGACCGGCTTGCAAACCGGAGCCGGAGCGCAGCAGGTCGGGGCCGGAGCCGCGGCGCAGCAGGTTTGTTCACAGCAGCCGTTGTTGCGGTGGAATCGGCTGCCCAAATTCAGGTGCCGGCGATGACGGCCGCATGAATCGGCACAGCAATCGCCGCAAGTGGCGCCGCAGCCGCCACAATTCGAACCGGTCGCGACGACCGGCGGCATAGCCGGCGCGGCGGGCGCAGCTGGCGGGGCTGGGTCGGCGCCGGCCAACCAAGCCGAAGTTAGAATCAAAAACGCAGCATTCACGATCGAACCTCCATATGGGGATTTTTCGGCGCGGGTCCTTGGCCAAGGTTGTGGAGTCGACTCTGGCGGAATCGTTCCCCCTACCGAGCCTTACCACTACTTCTTCGGACTTGCATCCTCCCGGTTGCTTCCATCCCGTGAAGCGCTGGGGCCCGAAGCACTGCTAGTCTCTTTCGGCCGCAAGACTTCGTGTCTTCACAACTTAACCCCGACTCCGCGTTTCCCCAACTTTCTCCAGCTTAAACTGTTCGGCGAGTAACAACCTTGCGTCCTTGGTAAAGTCGGCCTCCTATTCCAATTGGGAAACGAGATGCCCTGATAATCTCTGGGGATTCGACCGATTGTTCAGCGTGCACGAGCACGGTCCGGCCAAATCCAAATCCCGCAGGTTTCGCGATCGTCAAGCCTTAACGACTCCGTTCGCCATTGGGCCGACTCACCAAGGGCGTCGCCGGCCAATACAACGTTGGAGAATCGGCAAACTCCCCGACAGCGAATTCGAGTTCCGTTCCATGAACGACCCGGCGAATGACCTGGTGGATGTCGTCGATGATGCCGGCCATGTGGTCGGAATTGTCACGCGGCAGGAAATGCGACGCGGTCGATTGCCGCACCGGTGTGTTTACGTGCTAGTGTTTGACTCGCGAGGCCGGCTGCTCATTCATCAGCGCACGGCGTCAAAAGACGTCTTTCCCTCATACTGGGACGTTTGCGTCGGCGGAGTTCTCGCCGCGGGCGAATCATTTGATGACAGTGCGCGGCGAGAAAGCGGCGAAGAACTGGGCGTCGACCTTAACCCCGAGCCGCTTTTTCCATTCCGCTATTCCGATGAGCAGACCACGGTTCACGCCATGGTCTACCGTGCGAATCACAACGGTCCGTTTCAATTCCAACCCGAGGAAGTGCAATCGGGACGCTTTGTCGAGATTTGCGAATTGAACGGCCATTTTAGTCGGCTCCGCTTCTGCCCGGACGGCTTGCAGATCTGGCAGGAGTACCTGCGTGCGAACTGGCGCAATCGCGAAAAGCGCGCCACAAAATGACCCTGTTTTTCAATTCTCGCTGTTTCAGATTGTTGACTTAAGCCTCTGATAGAATGCGTCTTATGTCAGATTTCGTCGTGGCGGATTTCCCGACAGCGGGTGCGCCGATTTGCGCTCCAGCTCACGGCTTTCCCCAGGTCAGCGTGAGTCGCAGGACGGGGCCGGGCAAGCGAATCCGAAGCAGGGGAATCGGATCGTGCGCGTCGATGACTCGCTCCGTGGCGGCCGGTCCCGGCGAGATATGAAAACCCGCTTGATAGTGCATGCTCAGCACCAGATCGCCATGTTCGGGTTCCACATCGGCCAGCACGATGCGGTCGGCGTCGGCTTGCACCAACCGTGCTTTGCCCTTGAGAATAAACGACCTGCGCCGCTTCAGCGTGAAGATCGTGGCCCCGCCGAGTCGTGCCGCCGGCTCGGCCTCGGCCCACGATCGAAACCGCGCCGTCGTCGCCGGCGACCAGCAAACGACATAGCCGACATTGTAATGGCCGCAGAAATCATTCAGATCCGAATCAGTCCATTCGGTCAGCGGCCGCCCGGCCAGCGTCGTTGAGGTCATGCGCGCATACATGTGATCGATTTCCGCGTCTGCGTCCAGCCCCCCGAGAAAAGCCCGCTGGGAGTGCATCGGCAGGAGCGCGGTCCAGGTCGACAAGGAATTTCCCGGCTGCTCCTCCCAGAGGATCCGCGAATCGGGCCGAGTCGTTTCTCGGATCACGTTGATCAGCGACTTCTGCTCCGAGTTCAGGCCCAGCGTGAACGGCTTTGGCGCCATGCCCTGGCGCAGCAGAATCGCGGCCTGTTGATAGTTCCAGGCGATCAGTCCGCCGGCGATTAGAATTCCGAATATCGCCCCACGATGCGGATGGCGGGTCAGCCATCCCAGCAATCGGCAGGTCTCGCTGAATGCGATGGCGCATGGGACCACGGCGAAGAAACAGGTCAGGACAAACAGCTTCGAGGCCCCGACGGCGGCCAGCGGCTCCCACAAACCGCTTCCCGCCGAGAGCGCCGGCAACAGAATCGCCGTGGCGCCAATGGTGAGTCCCGCGGCGATTTGCCGCCGGGACAGCATGGCCATGATGCCCAGCATCCCGCCGCCCAGTAGCACCGCCGCGAGCATCCGATCGGCCGGCTCGCCGCAAACGTCGACCAGCCACCATTGCAGAAGGCTATTTTTCAGTTGTTCGGCTGGAGCCACTGCCACCGGCCGCTGAATCCAGCAATGCCGCAGCCACTCACCTAGCCAACTGGCATTGGCGAAAAGGCCGCCGATCCAGGCAAGCCAGAGTGCGAAATTCCAGAGGGCGTTGTGTTGCAGAGCGACGCAGACGTAAAAAGGGACGAACAGCAAGCCGAAGCCGAGCCACAAGATCGGGTGCAGAAACCAGCCAATCGCCGCCGTTGCCAGCACGCCGATCCACCCGAGCGACCCGCCGTCGCGATGAAACCGGATGACAAATCCCGCGTGCAAGACCAACGCCAGCCCGGCGAGCAACCAGTCCATTTCGCCCTGATGCACCAACCGCTGAATGGGAGTCGTCCACCACGTGAGCGACCCGAGCAGGGCGGCGATACACGCGGTTGCCGGTCCCCATTCCAACAGCCGCGATGTGCAGGCGAAGATCAGCGGCGGGAGGCAGCAGCAGATTAGCAATCCATACTTGTACGCGGCCGGACGACCTTTTCCCAGCAGCAAAAACAGTTCGGCGGGCCGGCTGCCGGAATCGAATATCGGCGTCTTGGGATACCCGGCCTGGAAGGCCGGATCGTAACAGGATCCGAAGCCGCCGGCCCGCCACGACTGAGCGCCCAGCAAGCCGTGATAGAAGTGCAGCGGATGTTTGCCGTCCAGAATCGGACGATCATCCTTCAGATTTTGCCAGGAACGATCCGCGCCGAACAGGCCGAGCGCGGCCCAAAGCTGGGCGCCGGCGAGCGCAAAGAGCACCAGCGCCCAAAGCGGTCTCTGCGAGAAACCCACTTCGGCCGGTCCGTCGGCCGCGCCTGCCGGATCCTTCATAATCCGCGGATACTACCGGCCGCCCGACATTCCAGCAAGAAGAAACCCGCAGCCAAGTGGTTTGCCGAATTTCGCTATCCCACCCAACTCGCCGTAGTCGCGCTCATTTTTCCCGCTTGCGAACCCAAACGCCCGGCAAATCGAGTTTCTTCGCCTGTTCGTTGTACTTGACCACGTCGGTCGAGCGGATCTTGACCCAATCGTCCACCAGGCGTTTCAATTGCTTCTGAAGGTCGGCGTGAACTTCTTTCATGCCCTGCGTGGGCGCGCCGTCGCCATCGAGCGCGAAGGCATAGAGCGAGGAGAGTTGCGAATACAACTTGGCCCCGCCTTTCTGGCCGAGAATGTCATAAACCGTCTGCGCCTTCGGGTTGTGCAATTCGCTTTCAAGCACGTCGAGTTTCTGAACCAGGTTCTTGCCGGCGTCCAGCATCGGCTTGGCGCTGGCTTCGTCCTTGAGCGTCTCGGTCCGTTCGTTCAACTGTTTCTTGACCGAACGCAATTCTTTGACGGTCTCGGAAAGCTGCGTCAGTTCGTCGCGAATCGCCACGGCGAAATCATGTTGGGTCTCCAGCATGGCCGGCAACAGGATCGATTCGCCGCCGATGCGGAACTGCAAGGCCGGCAACTTCGCCAGCAACTTGCGGACCTCCTCGGCCTCTTTCGTATCCGCGACCGGAACAAACTTGTTTGCACGGACGACAACCGATTCCGTCAGGCGCGGGTCCGGGCGAACAAGCAATACGGTCCGGCACTCTTTGCCGTCCACAATCAGCTTGACCGTATAATCGCCCGGCAAAGCGGTCGGGCCGTCCTCCGGGTCGCCGGCGTCCACGACCGCGCCGGCGATTTTCTTCGCGCCTTCCAGTTTCAGGTTCCAGGCAACTCGGTGCAGGCCGCGCCCGGTCGGTAACGGTTTCCGTTTCGCGTCGGGCGATTCGCCATAGGCGCCGATGTCATTGTCTTCCGCCGGCTTTTCCTCTTTCTTGCTGGTCAGTTTCTTGACGGCCTTGCCGCTCTTGTCCTGGATCTCGATGGTGACGAGCTTCGCCTTGGCCGGCAAGTAGTAGGTGAACACGGCGCCCGCCGGAGGGTTCTGGCCGCTGGAGCGATCAAAATCGGCCGCGGGCACTCCCCACATGCGCCAGCGAGTGGCTGAAGTCGGTTGCAATAAGTAAGGGTTGTTCGCCTGCGCCGGCTTCCATTCTCGCACCGGCGTCAAATCGTCGAAAATCCAGATCGATCGGCCCATCGTGCCGACTACCAAATCGTCACCCTTCACCACCATGTCATGAACGGCGACCGCCGGCAGGTTCAATTTCAATCGCTCCCATGCCTTGCCATCGTCGTGGCTAAGCCAGATCCCCTGCTCGCTTCCGGCGTACAAGATGCCTTTCTTCTTGGGATCCATGCGGACGACATGCAGATATTCACCCGGGGGCATCGCATCGCTCAAGCTTTTCCAACTCTTGCCGAAGTCCGCGGTCTTCCACAGGTACGGCCGGAAATCGCTCAAGCGATGGGCATCAACGACCAAATACGCCGTGCCGGCATCGAACGGCGATGGTTCGATGCAACGGACGGTGCCCCATTCGGGAATGTCCGGGATATTCGTGGTGACATTGGTCCAACTCTTGCCGCTGTCACGCGAGACATGGACCAGACCGTCATCGCTGCCGGCCCAAAGCACGCCTTTCTGTTTTGGCGATTCGGCAATGGCGAAAATCGTGCAATAGATTTCGACACCGGTGTTGTCGCCGGTGATCGGCCCGCCGCTCCATTTCTGCTTCCGCTTGTCGTTGCGGGTCAAGTCCGGGCTGATCTTCTCCCAACTCAATCCGCCATCCGTGGTGCGGAACAGGAAATTACCCGCGTGGTAAACGGTCTTGGCGTCGTGCGGCGAGACCATGATCGGCGCGGTCCACTGGAAGCGAACATTCAAATCCTCGCCGCCATGACCCGATGGGTCATACGGATAGATGCCGACATTTCGCGACTGCCGCGTGCGGCGATCAAAGCGGGAAATGTAGCCGCCATATTCGCCGGCATAAATGACATCGGGATCGGCCCAGTCGAAGGCGACGTGGCCGGCCTCGCCGCCGCCGACATTTTCCCAATCGCTGATGAGAATATTCGCGGTCAGACTGTTGCTCGGCCCGGCCATGGTGCCGATGTCTTGCATGCTGCCGGCGACGTGATATGGCGTCCGCGTGTCGCAGGCGATGTGATAAAACTGGGCGATCGGCAGCGGCGGAGCATACCAGGTCTCGCCGCCGTTCACGGAGATGTCCACGCCTCCGTCATTCGAGTTGATCATTCGCTTCGCGTTTTTCGGATCGATCCAGATATCGTGATGATCGCCATGGTGTGCGCCGTCAACGCGCTGCAGCGTCTTGCCGCCGTCGGTGCTTTTCAACATCGGCACTTGTGGGAAGTAAATCACGTCCGCGTTGCTCGGATCGACGGTGAGGGTGTTGAAGTACCAGGCCCGCTGACGAATCGCGCGCTTGGAATTGACGTGCTCCCATTTCTCGCCGCCGTCATCGGAGCGGAACAGGCCGCCGTCCTCGGCTTCGATCATGGCGTAAATGCGATCGCCATCCGACGGGGCGACCACGACGCAGACCTTGCCCCAGATGCCCTTGGGCAAGCCTGTCTCCGATTCGTCCTTGCGTTTGGCCGTGAGTTGCTTCCAGGTGTCGCCGCCGTCGCGAGAAACGTACAGTCCGCTGCCCGGTCCGCCGCTGGTCAATTCCCACGGCCGCCGGCGAGCTTGCCACAGTCCGGCGAAGAGAACCCGCGGATTGTTCACATCGATGCTGACGTCCGAGGCGCCGGTGTTTTCATCCTTGTAGAGGACTTTGGCCCAACTCTTGCCGCCGTCCTTGGTGCGATAGACGCCGCGATTTTCGCTCGGCCCAAACGGATTGCCGAACACCGCGGCGAAGGCAATGTCCGGGTTGGTCGGATGCACGACCATCGTGCCGATCTGTCCAATGTTGGTCCAAACGTGCTTCCAGGTCTTGCCGGCGTCCTCGGATTTGTAAATGCCGTTGCCCGCCTCGACGTTGCCGCGAATATTCGCCTCGCCGCTGCCGACATAGATCACGTTGGGATCGGACGGGGCCACCGCGATCGAGCCGATGGTGGAGATCGGCTGATCGTCGAAGATCGGCTTCCAGGTGAAACCGCCGTCGCTCGATTTCCACACGCCGCCCGCGGCGGTGGCGGCATAGTATGTGAACGGATCGCCGGGCACGCCGCAGGATCGGGCGACGCGTCCGCCGGCGCTGGGCCCAATGTTGCGGAATTTCAGGCCCTTGAGATACTCGGGCCCGCCCTTCGGCTCTTCGGCCCGAACCGCAAAACCAACGACCAGCACCGCGACCGCAATAAGACAGTTACGCATGATTGATAAGGAAGTGCGACGAGCGCCCACCATCCGCGGGACGGCACTCGATCCGGTTGGGTTGAAATCGCTCCTGATGAATTCAATCTAATGTGCGATGCCGCGAAAGGCCAATCGCGGCGACGATCGACGGCTGTTCGCTGTCCGCCGCGAACCGTTCCAAAAACCGGACATTTCCGGACATTTTCGTTTTCGGGAGGCGACCTGCTTTTGTCATAACTTCTTGTTCCCATTGCCGGTTGCGTGACGAATTCCAGAACATCACACAAATTGTCCGGTTTGTCCGTCCGCATGTCCGTCCGCTTGTCCGTCCGGTTTCATGTCCGGTCTGTTGGCGCATGGCTTTAGCCTGCGAGCATCTCCACCAAGAATCGCCAATCGTTACCATCGCATTCGCCTCCAAATCGCGCCCGCGCAAGCTCGACGTCCCGGCCGCCCATCACCGCCGATGAGGAATTATAGTGTAAATATGTTTACTATCAAGTTGATGGGCCAAATCGGCCGCTCAAGACGAACTGCTCGAGTCGGCGAGCGTCGCAGAGTGAGCGCAACATGAGAGCGCGCGGGGCGTGCGATCAAGTGGTGCTGAAGCCGCGAGGGTCGCTCGGTCCACAAATTTGCATTGCACTTCACTTGGGTCGCGTTACGATGCAACTAATCGTTCAATCACAAGACAGGCCACAAAAGGAAGCATCGGATGGACGAGCTCGACCTGGCCCGCGAGTTAATTGTCGAGGTTGTGTACGTCGATGAGCACCTGATTGAATTGGCCGCGACAGTCGACGCGGGGCAATGGCGCGGTCGGGCCACTGCCTACGCGGTTCCAGCGGAGGTGACTCGTCTCGCGGATGACCTGCTCCGGTTTTCCGATGGGGGACCACCAGCCGCATTTGAAGCGGGCGCGGACAATGGAATCGGGCTGATTGCGTTCCGGTTCTATCGGATTGACCGCTCTGGCCATATCGCCGGTCATTGCCGGCTCGCTCTGGGCCGATTGCCGAAAGATCATCGGCCTGAGCAAGTTTCGCGCTTGGCCGTGGAGTTCGGGGCCGAGGCGTGGGCAGTCGGCCAGTTCGCCCGGCAATTGACAGATCTGGCTCGCGCGAAGAAAGGGCGAGCGTCACTTGCAATTGAGGCAGAGACATAAGTTTCGGCTGACGGTCACTTGGGGGATAGCCGTCCGGGTTTTTCGAATTTCACGTTTATCGCGGGCCGGTCCGGCAAGCAAGCAGTGTCGTTGGGAGGAGACGAGATGCCCGTCGTGTGGCTTTTTCGGTACATCTGCGGCGTGTGCCTTCTACTGGCACTACTCGCGTCCGCGATCACGTACCACCCTGACGCAGAGCATCTGGGTCTGGTATTACCGGCCGTGTTCGGGGGCGTTGGTTTTCTCGCGGGCGGCGTGGCGGTTGTCCTTGGGCGACTACCGCCGACGCATCGGATCCATCAGTCCAGACCGCTCTGGGCTGGGCTTGTTGCGGCTGCTGTCACCCTGACCCTGCTGGGCATCCTCGTATTGTGAGGTGGCCGAACCTGATTCTGGTCGTGCGGGTCAATAGAGACACCGCGAACGGGGAGGAATTCTGTCCAGATTTGGTGTAGCCCCGATGCGGGACGGCGTTGAACGAAATTCGCCGTCCGGCACATTCGCCAATGCAGCAGTCTCATGAAGAAAGTCTGGACAATTCTCGGGGCTCTAGGCTTCATCAGCGGGGCCGCATTCCTTGCTTTCTCAATCCTGGCCTGGACCGGGCTGGTTCCGCCCGGCGAACCACTGACCGCCAGTTTGGGGCTGACGCTGCTCATCGTGGGCATTTTTACCCTCCGCGAAGCAGCCAACAAGACCGCCGAGCGAGGCACCTGGAAGCGATCGAACGTCAAGGTCGGCCGGCTCTCCGCGCTCGGCTTCGGCCTGGGCTTCTGCACGGTCGGAATCGCATTTCTGGGATCTGATCACTTGCCCAAGCAGTTTGCATATTGGGTCGTTGGCGCGTTCGCGGTGGCATTCGCACTGGCGTGGGTCGGTCAATCGCTCGACGCACGGCGTGCACGGGCGCGTGGCGAACTGGGACAGATCGGCGAGCGAGCCGGCGAAGAGAATGGTCGTCGTGAAAATCGATAGGGATGACGGCACGTCAAACCCACGTTGCGTGGCGCTCTCGGTCGCGTAGCACTGCTTGGCCGCCAGCGACGGTCGGGATTAATGGCGAGACGTTCGCCGGCGGCCAAGCAGTGGCAATCGCAAATGCGGGGCAGGTAATCACGAAAATCAGATTTCATTGCCAGAGAGGAGATTGAATTTGTCTTTAGCCGCGGAGCGGCGACCGATGGTAGCCAGGGGTGAAACCCCTGGTACGGGGAACGCCGACATCTCTCGCGAGCCCCGCAGGGGCGAGCAGGTGGCGATTCAATCCCAAAGATATTTCTCATCGAACTCAATGCCATGATTCTTCAAGAACGCACGGAATTCATCCTGGAACAATTGTCTCTTGTGATGTTCCTCTTGATTCGCGATGTACGTCTTGACCGCGTCCCGCGCTGAATGGCTGACGGTGAAAGCGCCGTAGCCGGTTTGCCACGAGAACTGATGCGCCCGGAAATGTATCATGCACCCAATGGGACGAACCGGCCTTCAGAGCGCGAATGAAGTCGGCGAGCGCCGGTTGTTGGCGCAGCGTGACGAGCAAATGCACGGGATCCTCAACGCCGCCGATTTGAATCGGAATGCCGCGATGGCCGCCGCGAACCCGCGTCGAACATAGATCTCGACCGAGGAGCACTGCTTGGCCGCCAGCGACGGTCGGGACTGTTGGCGCATGGCTTTAGCCTGCGAGCATCTCCACCAAGAATCGCCAATCGTTACCATCACATTCGCCCCCAAATCGCGCCCGCGCAAATTCGGCGTCCCGGCAGCCCATCGCCGCCGTTGTGGAATTATAGTGTAAATACGTTTACTATCAAGTCGGCGGTATTGACCTTTACGACCACTTGATGGCAAATCCAGGCGATCTGGACTTTGAACCCGTTGCTTCACGAGCTCATTGGCCGGGAGTGCTGATGCGAGAACTGCTCGAATGTCGCCGAGTGCTAGAGGGCGCCTTAGCGAGCGGTAAGAAGTTTCGCTTTCTGATCGTCTCGTAGCGCGACGGTGCGGCAACGTGCACGACACATCCACGGCCGCCAAAGTCAACAGCGGCACCGAGATCGGACAGAGACTCTCTCCAATTTTTGCACGTCGCGGACGAGGAGCGACGTTCTGTGAACTTGGGCATCGGCGACACGCGTTCCTCCGGATATCCCGGCGCGGAGTTCCATCGGCGGCCGGAGTCCGACACTACGAAAACGCGTCGCGTCGTTCGCACACTGTCACGATTCACAAAATCCCAAAGCGGCGACAGGTCGCACGCAGTCCAAAGCAAAAGAGTCTCCGCTTGGCGCCTTCGCTTTGGACTGCGTGCGACCTGTCGCCGCTTTCAGAATTTCGGATGCGCCGCGCAGGCCGTTCCCGTGTGGCCGGTCACGACGCGGCATTACCTCAAATGGATCCCGATCGCGGAGCACTGCTTGGCCGCCAGCGACGGTTGGGATTGATGGCGAGACGCTCGCAGGCGTCCAAGCAGTGGCAATCGCAAATGCGGGATGCTCCTGAAGCCGTCAGCCTGCTGATTCGGAACCTCGAGGGCGGCCAAGCAATGCTAAGTGACCCATGCACCTGCATTGTCCACGGCGATAAAGGAGACCTACGGTCTTCCCGCCTTCCCGGTCGGGAGACTGGGCCAGAACAGAGGCATGCGTGAGAATTCCGGAGTTGATCGTATTGCAATTCGCAATACAATTCTCCTGGAGGAACAATTCCATGGCCACGACACGTTCGGACAAATCGCGCAAGAAGCCGGCAAGCCCGCTCATGGTCCGGCTCGATCCGACGAGCAAGAAGCTTTTGTCGCAGGCGGCCGAATTGCGGCGCGTGAGCGTCAGCGACTATGTCCGCGAGGTCACCGTGGCACAGGCGCGTCGCGAGGTCCGGGCGGCGAGGGAACAGGTGATCGCGTTGACGCCGGAGGAACAACTGGCGTTTTGGACCGCCTTGAATGAGCCGGCTGAACTGACCGCTGCTCAAAAACGGCTCGGCGCCATCATGCGAGGCGAATCGTGAGCGAAGTCCGCTTCCCCGACGGATTTCGATTGGAAAACCTGAATCGCGGCCATCGCCGCAAGGCATTTCGCAGCGGCGTAACCGAGGTGGACGACTGGCTCGCCACCAAAGCCCTGCAACATCAGGACAAACATCTCTCGGCGACGAAGGCACTAATCGACGAATCGAACGCCGTCGCAGGATTCTTTACGCTCGCGATGGGCCAGGTCGATTTCGGCGATCTGCCCGCCGAAATCGCCAAGAAATTGCCGCGCCGATCATTGCCCGTCGCCGTGCTGGCCTGGCTCGGCCTCAACGCGGACCGCCAAGGGCAAGGACTCGGGACATTGCTTCTGGCTCAGGCGCTGCGCGACTGCTACGAAGCCGGCCGCACCTTCGCGTTCGTCGCCGTCATTCTCGATTGCATTAACGACGCGGCGAAACAGTTCTACAAGCGCTGGCAATTCGCGGAACTCCCGGGGCATCCGTATCGGTTGTTTTTGAGCGCGAAGCAGTTGGAGGCGATGATGAGAGAGTAGTCTTCGGGTCGCAGCCGCGGAGCGGCGACCGATGGTAGCCAGGGGTGAAACCCCTGGTACGAATTTCAACACGGATTGCAGCCGCGGAGCGGCGACCGATGGTAGCCAGGGGTGAAACCCCTGGAGAGAGAGGAAATTGAAATTGTTTGCAGCCGCGGAGCGGCGACCGATGGTAGCCAGGGGTGAAACCCCTGGTACGGGGAACGCCGACATCCTCTCGCGAGCCCCGCAGGGGCAAGCACGTGGCGATTCAATCCCAAAGATATTTCTCATCGAACTCAATTCCATGATTCTTCAAGAACGCACGGAATTCATCCTGGAACAATTGTCTCTTGTGATGTTCCTTTTGATTGGCGATGTACGTCTTGACCGCGTCCCGTGCCGAATGGCTGACGGTGAAAGCGCCATAGCCGGTCTGCCACGAAAACTGATGCGCGCCTGGAAAAGTGTCATGCACCCAATGCGACGAACCGGCCTTCAGTGCGCGAATGAAGTCAGCGAGCGCCGGTTGTTGGCGGAGCGTGATGAGCAGGTGCACATGGTCGTCGACGCCGCCGATTTGAATCGGAATGCCGCGATGGCCGACTACGATTCCGCCGAGGTATTCCCAGAGGCGAGTGCGGATCTCAGGCGTGATGATTGGGGCGCGGTGTTTGGTGCTGAAAACGATGTGGTAATGGAGGCAGGTGTAGGATTGGGGCATGTGGGCGACTCCGGTTGGTCGCCCGCTTCGCGGGCGATGGGGAAACGGATACGAAATTGCGCGGGTTTTCGTTCCGGGGGTTTTCGATCCAGGGGTTTCACCCCTGGCTACCATCGGTCGCCGCTCCTTTCCAGGGGTTGCACCCCTGGCTACCATCGGTCGCCGCTCCGCGGCTACAAACAATTTCAATTACCTCTCTCTCCAGGGGTTGCACCCCTGGCTACCATCGGTCGCCGCTCCTTTCCAGGGGTTGCACCCCTGGCTACCATCGGTCGCCGCTCCGCGGCTACAAACAAATTCAATTTCCTCTCTCTCCAGGGGTTGCACCCCTGGCTACCATCGGTCGCCGCTCCGCGGCTACAAACAATTTCAATTTCCTCTCTCTCCAGGGGTTTCACCCCTGGCTACCATTGGTCGCAGCTCCACGTCATCATTTCCCCGCAAACGCCGCGAAGGCTTCCGCGACTTTGCCTTCCTTGGCGTCGCTAGCATGCAGGAAGACGCCGTAGCGCAACTTCAAATGATCGCCCTTGGCGAGTTTTTTCAATTCCTTGTCGCCTTTTCGAGCGGGGAAGCCGGAGCCGTTGCGGCCGAAGGGGTTGGCGGCCATGAGGCCGTAGCCGCGGGAGTGCCAGGCGGCGCGGGGTTCGTTTTTCGGGTCGTCGAAGATCGCGATGCCGGCGAGCTTGCCGTTGATGACGCCCGAATAGTCGCACCAATCTGAGAGCATGCCCCAAACGCCCTTTTCGCCGCTCTTGCCCTCGGCGTTCACGAGTTGGGAATGTTTGCCCTTGGCGGTCAGGCGGATTTGATCGTTGACGCGGCTGCCCATCGAGCCTTCCTTGGTGTCGCCGAAGGTAATCGGGCAGACGTCGGCGTGCAGGTCGCATTCGAGAGTCAAGAGCCAACCGCCGGCGACGCGATGCATGGAAATCGTGCGCGTCTCGTCCAGGATCTTCTTGCCCGCGGCGTCACGCCATTCGTTGCGCGTGACGATCGAGCCTCGTTCCGGTTTCCCGACCTCGACGCAGGCGATGACGCCATGGCCTTCCCCTTCCGACCAGAAATCGACGCCTTTGACGTGCTTGTCGGCGGAGTGAACGATGGCGACGCCCTCGGGAATCACGTCGCCATGGCAGAACCAGAGCGATTTTTGATGGACGTGGTCGGTCGACTGTTTCGGGTCGCCTTTTTTCATCGGCCAGGAGCGCGTCACCGGGACATCGCCGGGGGCGTTGACCGGCCAAAAATAGGGCTTGGCGACAGTCTCACCGATGTGATAGCGAGTGATGAGGTGCGGCCCGGTGAAAAAATCGATGTGCGACTTTTCGACCTTGATGTCCACGTCGATCGGCTCGGCGGCGAGATGCGAAATCGGCAGCAACGCGGCGGCCATGATGAGCAATCGTTTCATGAGAAAGGCTCCTGGAGGATGCCGCTACGATATGCGCGGGATTGAGACCGGGAAGAGTTGGCTGGCCGGATGTCGCTGCATTAGAAAACGATCACGAAAGCACGAAAGATCGAAATCGCGAAAAGGAATTAATTCGATTCTCGCGATTTCATGCAACCATCCCGCTTTGGGATTCAATGAATCGCTGAATGCTCGCCCAGGCTCGCTCAAATTGACCAACTGAAATTGACTTGCTTTTGTCGAGATAATCCTGCCGCTCGGCTTCCCAGTAATACTTCAGGCGATCTTCGCTGAAATCGGCGATAAGGCCCGGCAAGTTGTGGATGTGATCCGCCTCGACCGCCGCGCGCTGACTGTCGCCCGACCACGCAGCAGCCCGCGCACTCAGGATTCCGTGGCGAATGATATCGGACAGGGGGCGTATGAGTTCCGGAGGGCAGTTCATGTCAGCACACTGGTAAATCGAGTATCGAACTTGCCGAAGGCGATACTTGGTCCGGCACTACAAGCACGTCAACCATTTGACCATCCTCTGCTGCAGCGCGAACGGCGTGGTGTCCGTCAAAGATGACACCGGCCGGCGTCACCAGGATTGGCGTCGCCCGTTTTGTCCCGGCACGTTTGAGCGAATGTTGGAATCGCAATCTTGCGCGGCTCAAATCCTGTCTACTTGGCAATAGTGTCTGAGCATCGACACCCTGCTGCAACTGTCCAGGCGCAACGTTGATCGGGTTTTGCCAACCTGCGGGCGGCATTGGACTCACCATTTCAAAGGATACCAGAAACCATCGAGTTCGAAAGTACAAAAAAATGGTTTCATTTTCGTGCTTTCGATCTTTCGTACTTTCATGATTGATTGTTCCGCCGAAAATTTGGCGGTGAGTCAAACCATGACAATTGCATCGAATGCGCACAAGCCAGTCAATCGCTCTTATTCTGTTTCGTGTATGAGGCTTCGCGCGGCGGGGGGAAAGCGCCGAAGTACGATGTGTCGTATATTTGGTGCGACAAAGGATTTGTCGGGCCGGTCCCCTACCCAGCGCGGCTCGACCACACCACTTGAGCGAGCAACTGCCGTGCACCAACCATCTTCGCCACGCCGGCCAATCCGGCGCCAGCCCCTTCTTCGTTGCGAGCTCCTCGAAGACCGCATCACGCCGGCCACGATCTCCGCCGAGGAGCAACTGTTCGTTTACCTGCTCAATCTCGCCCGGCACAATCCGGCGGCATATCAGGCGGAGCAGTCGCTGCCGGTGAGCCTGGCGGGCATCGCGTCGCAGCCACCGCTCGCCGTCAACGACAACCTGTTCGATTCGACGGAATTCCATGCCCAAGACATGGCGGACCGCAACTATTTCGCGCACAACACGCCCGAAGGATTGACGCCGAACGAAATGGTGCGCGACGCGGGCTATACACTCAACCTGATTTTTGCCCCGACCGGCAACAATCTCGAATCGATCGCCGCGGGTAATGCGATCGACACGGCGCAGGAGGCATTGAACCTCCTGCTCATCGACGCGGGTGTCAACCCGCCGGGCCATCGCATTCAGTTGTTGGCCATGTTGTCGTTCTACCAGGATCATCGCGAGATCGGCGTCGGGCACGGCTTCAATCTGACTTCCGATCTGGACAATTACTGGGCCATTCACACCGCCTACACCAACACCACCGACAAGTTCCTCACCGGCGTGGTCTTCAACGATCTCAATGGAAATCATCGCTACGATTTGAATGAGGGTCTGGCGGGGGTGACCGTCAGCGTCGGCGGGCAAAATACTACGACCAACGCCGCGGGCGGTTGGTCGATCAAGGTGGCGGGCGCCGGCGACATGACTGTCACCGCTTCGGGCGGCGCGTTCTCGGGCGTCGGATCGAGCAAGGTCAACGTCGCGTCGAGCAACATCGAAGTCGATTTCATTTCGGGGCAAACGACCGCTACCGTTAATTTCCAACAGCCCAACAGCGCCGGTCTTGAACACGGCGAAGAGCCCGACGCTGCCGACGCTGCGCGAGGACGATGCGAACCCTCCGGGCGCGGTGATCGCTTCGCTGGCGGGCGCGGGGATCACCGATGCCGATCCGCAGGCGCTCAAGGGCATCGCGGTGACGGCGGTGGACAATTCGAATGGCCAATGGCAATACTCGATCGGCGCGGGCTGGCAAAATCTCAACGGCGTGAGCGATGCCGCCGCGCTGCTGCTCCGCGATTCGGATCGAATCCGCTTTGTTCCTGCCGCGAATTTCCATGGCAGCGCGACGCTGACCTTCCGCGCCTGGGATCGCACGGATGGAATCGTGGGCGGGCTCGCCGATGCGACGACCAACGGCGGCACGACCGCCTTCAGCGCCGCGTCCGATTCGGCGGACATCACCGTCCTGTCGTTGAATGATGCCCCGATTCTGGCGCCGGGCGTCTCGTTCCTGCCGCCGCTCAACGTCAACGCCAGCAACCCGGCAGGCGTGACGGTCGGCGCGCTGGCCGGCGCGTCCATCTTCGATGCCGACATCGGCGACGGGCAGGGCATTGCCATCATCGGCTCGACGGGCAGCATCGGCGGCACATGGCAGTACTCGACCAATGGCGGTTCGACCTGGAACAACCTGGGCACGGTATCGGCGAGCGCGTCGCGGTTGCTCGACGCCAATCACCTGGTCCGCTTCGTGCCGGCAGCCAATTACACGCTGACCTCCGCCACGGCGATCATTCCGTCGCTCACCTTCCGGGCCTGGGATGAGACCACCGGCACGGCGGGCGCCACCGCCGCCGTCTTTGCGTTCGGAAGTTCGACGGCGTTCAGCAGCGGCACGCAAAAGGCCCAGATCATCGTCAACGACGCGCCGACCCTGAGCGGCGGGTCAGTGAATCTGCCGACGATCAACGAGGACGCGTTGAATTTCGGGGCCACCGTCGCCAGTTTTGCCGGCTCGATAATCGGCGATTTCGGCAACGGCACGCTCAAGGGGATCGCGGTAACTAGCGTTGATAATTCCAATGGCGCGTGGCAATACTTCAGCGGTGGAATCTGGCGGGCTTTCGGGTCGCCTTCGGACTCCGCAGCGCGTTTGCTACGCGACACCGATCGCATTCGCTTCGTGCCCGCCGCCAATTTCAGCGGCACGGCGTCCTTCACGTTCCACGCCTGGGATCGAACGGTCGGCCTCCCCGGCGGAATCGCCGACGCCAGCGCGACCGGCGGCACGACCGCGTTCAGCACGAATTTCGCGACGGGAAACGTCACCATAGCGCCGGTCAATGACGCACCGGTGCTGGCGACGGGAAGCCCGCTGCTGCCCGATGTCATCGCCGGCGATTTGAATCCGGCCGGCGTCACCGTTGCCTCGCTGGTCGGAGCGTCGATCAGCGACGCGGACGCCGGCGCGCTCACGGGAATCGCGATCATCGGCCAAACCGGTACGTTCAATGGGACGTGGCAATTCTCGACCGACGGCGGCGCGAACTGGTCAAACCTTGGCGCTGTTTCGGCCTTTTCGGCCCGCCTGCTCGACAATACGCATCTGATTCGATTCGTGCCAAAACCAACTTACACGGTAATCAACACATTCAGCATTTTGCCGTCGATCACCTTCCGGGCGTGGGATCAGACGACAGGCGTCGCTGGGTTGACGGGACCGGCCTTGGCCATCGGTGGAAAGTCGGCGTTCAGCATCAAGACTCAGATCGCCAAGGTGCGAGTCAACGCGGCGCCGACTCTGACGCCGGCAGCGCCGGCGACTGGGGCCGGCCAATTCCAATTTGCCATTCATCGTCACCGTTGCGAATTTGTTAAGCTCGTCCGTCACCGACGTGGGCACAGGCGCGCTGAAGGGGATCGCCGTGACGGGACTAAGCACGGTTGGGTCCGGCCACTGGCAGTATTCGATCGGCGGCGGGGCATTTGTCGATTTCAGCAGCGTGGCGGACTCGGCAGCTCGTTTGCTCCGCTCGGGCGATCGCCTGCGCTACGTGCCGCAGGCCGGTCAAGCCGGCTTCGCCACGATCACTTACCGCGCCTGGGATCAAACCGCGAATGCGGTCGGACAGATTGTGGACCTTTCCGGCGGCGGTGCAACCGGCGGCACGACTGCGTTCAGTGTGAATAACGATACGGCGACGCTGCCGCTGGTGTAGCGCGGTCAAGCGACCTTCATCTTGTCGATGAGCACCTTCGCGGTTTCGGGGCGCATGATGCTCGGGTCGGGCATGACGCCGTTGCGGAGTTGTTCGCGGAGGTCGCGGCCGCTGATCGAGACCGGCTTCCAGGATTTGTCCACTTCATCGACGAGCGCGACGCGGCCGAGTTCGGCGTAAAACGCCGCGAAGCCGACCTTCACCGGCTGGATTTTGAGGTCGCCTTTCAATTCGTCGAATTTGCGCTGGGCGGCGAGGCCGTCCCAGATGTCCTTGCCGTCGTCGTACGGGGCGTCGGCATGTTTGCGGCCGATGACGATGTCGGTGAAGCCGTAGTTCTGGCGATAGATGGCGTGCATGATCGCCTCTTTCGGCCCGCCATAAAACATCTTGATATCGAGCCCGAGCAGGATCAGGCGGTCGTTCAGATCGTAGCCCTTGCTTTTCCAAAGCGCCTCGTCCTTGTCGCCCTGGCCGATGGCGCGATTTTCCAGCAAGGCACGATACGTTCGCATTCGCGATTGAGCGTCCACATCGTCGCTTTTGGTTTCGCCGATAAGGGGATTGAGGACGGCGCCGGCGTTGTGCCCAGCGCGGGTGAGCCGCTCGAGGCCGACCACCAGGGCGTACTCGTGAGCCCGGTGCAACGCATTTCGAGTCTGGAAGGCGACGACGCGATTCCAGCCTTTTTTCGCGAACAGCGCCCGCGTCTCCTTGGGACTCAAGACGAACTGGCCATATTCCGGGTTTTTCGGCTGCGGCAGGGCCCAAACTTCGCCGCCCACGAGCTTGGTGCGCGGGTCGTTCATGGTCATGCGGCCGCCGGGATGGTCGGTGCGTTCGGTGGCGTAGACGCCCTTGACGTATTTCGGTTTGTCCCAGTTGTAGATGTCGCGAATGGTCAATTTTCCGACTGTTTGTCCGCTGCTATTCTTGAGGCCGACGGCGTCGCCGACTTTGATCGCCGCGGCCTCGTCATCGGTGATCGGGAACGCGATGGGAATGGTCCACGCATACCTTTTGCCGTCGCGGACGATGACTTCTTCATCGAGCACGCGGTTCCATTCGTCGCCGGTCATGGGGCCGGTGAGCGGGCTTAGGCCGCCGTCGCCGATGCGATAGAGGCTCGAAAGATCGGCATCGCTGAGAAGAATGTTCTTGGCGAATGGGCCGCCGAGGTCGGCAACGGTTCGGTTGATCGGTTCGCTGACGCCGCCATGCGGAGGGACCAAATCGGACATGGGAATCGTCTCCTGAAAAAAGAACAGGCGAGCGTCGAGCCGTCAGGCCGACATGCGCGCCACTTCACACGTCGGCCTGACGGCTCGACGCTCGCCAAGAGATTCTCGCTCGCCAAGAGATTCTCAAATGTTATACGAAAGCGCGAAGTTTTCCTGGGTGCGGCGCACGAGTTCCGCCAGGGTGGTTTGTTCGAGAATATGCCGCTGGGCCGCCTCGACATCGCGCCAGAGGGCGCGAACGGCCTGGACGGCGTTGGTTTGCGGCATGTTGTCGATCTTGGGGACCGGTTTCTTGCGGTCGCCGTCCATGCGGTCGCTGCGGTCGTGGCGATCGATCACGTGGATAATGTCGGCAATGGTGATCAGGTCGGGCGAGCGAGCGAGGAGATAGCCGCCTGCCGCGCCGCGCGTGCTGACCACCAGGCCGGCGCCTTTCAGTTGCAGCAAGATTTGAACGAGGAAGCGATCGGGAATCTCATGGGCGTCGGCGATGGCTTTCAGGCGCACCGGCTGTGAGTCGCCGTACTGCGCGGCCAACTCGAGCATGGCAATGCAGGCGTATTCGGCTTTCGCGGAAAAATGGGTGGTTCGCATGATTAAATACCACTGCCGCCCTGATGCTCGATTACGTGCAAGCCGCATTCCGTTTTGTGGCTGCCGGCCCATCGACCGGAGCGTTCGTCGCCGCCCTCCTCGACCGGCCCGGTGCAGGGCCAGCAACCGATGCTCGGATACTGCCGGTCGTGCAGTGGGTTATATGGGACGTCGTTTTCGACGATGAAATTCCAAACGTCCTTCTTGGTCCATTTCAAAAGCGGATTGACCTTGATCAAGCCAAACTTGGCGTCGCGTTGCACGGTTCCGGCCGCCTTGCGTTGGCTGGTTTGATCGCCGCGAATCGCACTGATCCAGGCGGCGTAACCCACGGTCGCCTTGCGCAGCGGCAGCACTTTGCGGTCGTAACAGCATTGATCGGGCCGGATGTTGTAAAGTGGACCGCCATGTTCCGCTTCATATTCCGGGACGGAAAGCTCCGGGTAAATGTATTCGACCGCGATCCCGTAACGTTCCTTGATCCGCTCCCGCAAAGCGTGCGTTTCGGGAAATTGATAGCCGGTCTCCAGGTTAATAAGGCGGACACTGGGCTCGATCTGGGCGAGCATGTGAATCAAGCAGCAGCCTTCCGCACCGAAAGCCGTAGCCATCATGAGCTTAGGGTGAAATTGCTCGACCGCCCAGCGAAGAATTGTCTGTGGCGACTCGTTGGCCAGACTCTCACATGCTGCCGCGATATCCTCATCAGTCATTACAGTCGATTTTTCCGCGATCATCGCTTATTTCGACCCCAACGACGCAGCTTATCCATTTCCGATGTCATTAACTTTATCGGAAAAATAAGGATTCGGACAAGAGCAGTTTTTAGTGGGTGCCGTAAGTGCTTGGCTGCGATCAGCTTCGTAGCTGAAATTCACGCATCAGCCGGTCGGTCGAGGCGTAGGCCTCGCGGACCCAATCGGCGATTTTGTCCGGCTCCGGGGAATACTCGAGTTCGATGCTGACGGCCCCGTCGATGCCGAGCGCTTTGATCTCGCGGAGGTATGGCCCGAAGTCAACGACGCCGCGCCCGGGCGGCAGGTCGCCATGCTTGCTGCCGTCGCAATCGCTGATATGAACGTGAATCGCCTTGCCCTTGAGCCGGCGAAGCTCGACCGCCGGGACTTTGGCGAGATGCAAGTGCGAGATATCGATATTGGCCCGCACCGCCGGGTGGTCCGCTTCGGTGATGAACCGCTCCATCGAACTGACGCTGTTGAGCAATGATAGCGGAAACGGCTCGAGTTCGAGGGCGATTTGCAGGCCAAGGTTGGCGGCATATTCGCCGAGTTCGCGAAGGCGATCCACGCCGGTCTTCCACTGCTCGGCGGGCGGAATCACCTCCTGGTTCCAGATATATTCGCCCAATACCAGCAGCAGGTTCTTCGCCTCGAACTCATAGCACATGTCGAGATAGGCCTTGCAGCGCTTCATGTGAAACCGCTGCACCGATGGATTGAAATCGATCAGACCGACCGCCACACAGGCGAGGCTGACGATGGGCAGGCTCGCCTTCGCGCATTCATGGCGAATGAGTCGCCGTTCGCGGGCATCGATGTCGAGCGGATCGGCGAAGATGTCAATCGCGTCGAAGCCGATCTCTTTGGTCATCTGAATGCCGTACGCGGTTCCCTGTCCGGATTGAACCCAGGCGGAATTGATGAGGCCAAGCTTCATGGGAGGGGCCCTCGGGGTATGTGTTGGACTTATTCTGTCGAGACTTTGCGCAGATGCAAGCAAGTCGACAAAAATTGGAATAACGGCGCTTCCTGGTGATACAATTTCAGAGAATCCGCGAGGTCGCGCCCATGGCCAAGTTGACGGATCCAGAAAAGCTGCAATGTTATCGAAACGCTTTGGCGAATTGGCGATTTGCAGGCTTTGTTCGGCTTACTCCATTTGCCGAGGAGGCGTTCAAACAACTTAAGCTCGAGGTTTCGGAACGCCAATTCCGACAGCTTCTCCACGAATATGTGCTCGGAAGTGGAGAAATCGATGAGGTGAGAGAAACGCGGCCGGAATGGAGTGACTGGGATTATCACTATGATTTGCGTCTGACCATTAATGCACGGAAGCTTTACGTCGAAACACGGTTGGAATACACGAATCCGAATGATTCGGACGATCCACAAATCATTCTCGTCAACATTCACGATGCGTGAGGGAATCACATGAGTGTCGCTCAGGATCGAGTTGGTCGCAATCGCCCGTTTCCCTGGCGCTGCTGGAAGTGCAAGAAGACAGAAGTCGTCCAGGACACGATCGAATACAGCACCGACCGCAGTCATGATGAAATTACTTACCACCTGGAATTTCCGCGACTGCTGGTGGCAAAGTGCCGAAATTGCGGCGATGTGACGTTCGATCTGTTCACGAGCGACCAAATCGAAGACGCCCTCCGCGCCAAGGTCGGACTTCTTATGCCCGAGGAAGTCCGTTCGCGGCGAATCGCCTTGGGCCTGACGCCCGAGGAACTCTCGCGCCGAATCGGCCACCCGGAAGATACGGTCGGCAAAATCGAAGAACGGCTCTTGATTCAATCTCGCGCGCTCGACAACATGCTGCGCGTTTACTTCGCATTCTCAATCGTTCGCGAGGCGCTCAACGGCGGCATTCCGGATCGAAATCTGGGCTTGGTCGAACTTGCAGCGACCGAGAAGTGAGTCGCGGCGTCGATTAGCACAATTCTTCGATCGACTCGCCGAACGGCAGCACCGGATGCGGACGGCCGGAGCCATCTTCGTAATTCACCTTGGTGTCGATGCCGAGGTGGCGATACATCAGCGCCAGCACGTCCTGCGGCGACTTGGAATTGGCCTTCGGAAAGGCGCCTTTCGAATCCGATTCGCCGACGACGCGGCCGCCCTTTACCGGTCCGCCCGCCAAGGCGGCGCTGAACACATTCGGATAATGATCGCGGCCGGCGTCGTTATTCACGCGCGGCGTGCGGCCAAATTCTCCCCAGGCGACCACGAGCGTCGATTCCAACAACCCCCGCGATTCCAGGTCCTCGATCAAGGCCGAGTAGGCCCGATCGAATCGCGGCAGAAAACCGAGCTTCAGCGATTCGAAGCCTTTGACATGCGTGTCCCACCAGCGCAAGTCGACGGTCACCAACCGCACGCCGGATTCAACCAGTCGTCGGGCCAGCAAGATCCGTTGCGACCAGGCGGGCGAACCGCACCGGTTCGACGCCCGGGGATCGAACGCCGGCATGAAGCCATAGCGCTCGCGCACGGCGGGCGCTTCGCGGTCGAGATCGAAGGCGTTGCGAGCCGCCGGACTGGTGAGAATTTCCCAGGCTTTCTGTTGATAGCGATCCAGGCCGTCCATTTGGCCGCTCAGGTCGAGATCGCGGCGAATCCGGTCGAAGCCGCCGAGCAACTGCCGGCGGCTGCCCGCGCGTTCCAGCGTCACGCCCTGAGCCAGATCGAAGTTGGGCACGCGAAACGGGCCGGAATTCGCGGGATCGGCTTGCGTCTCGAACGGCTTGCAGGCGACGCCGAGATAGGCTGGTCCGGTCCCCGGCACCATGCGCGGGATCATCACATAGGCCGGCAACTTCGGATTGATTTCGCCCAGTTGCTTCGCGACGATCGAACCGCAACTCGGCATGACATTCTCATCCGGGTTGGGTCCGCTGGGATAGCCGGTGAAGCAGATTTGGTCGCCGCTGGAGTGACCCGCGTCGTTGTGATTCAAACTGCGAACGATCGACCATCGATCCATGATGCGGGCGCACATCGGCAATAAATCGCCGAGGCGAACGCCCGCAACCTTGGTCGGAATCGTCCCGAATTCCCCACGATACTCGGGCGGTGCGTCGGGTTTTGGGTCCCACATGTCGATGTGGCTCGGCCCGCCGCGCATCCACAGGATGATTACCGAACTTGGCCGCTTCGAATTGGACGGCGCGGCCTTCGCCTCGACGCGCAACAGGTCGGCCAGGCTCAAACCGGCATAGCCGAGCACCCCGGCGCGAAGAAAGCTGCGACGGCTCGGCGATAGGGTCCGAACCGCATCGGTGCAACTTGAGCGAGCGAGCCGGCCAAGGCTCATGGACATCTCCTGCGGGAGAATTTCAAAAATGCGTTTAATCCGAAAACCAGGCGGGGGCACGAATCGTCACTCGTGCCGGAATCTAGTCTACCATTCTTCAATCGGTGCGACAATCAAAACCTGAAAACGATCGCGACTCGCACGCATTCGATGCAGGATAGTGCCGTGCCGTCGGTCTGCCTCTCGTCGTATTCGGACGAGTCGCTCCACTGTTCGTTGCCCGTCTCCGCGTACGAACCCAAATTCCAATTTCCATTGGAATAAGTTCCTTCCTCGTGCAGGCTCATCGAACCCGCGTCGCTGCCGGAACCGTTGAAGTTCCCGGCGATGCTGAAGCCGGTGGTGTTCGAGGCGGAGTCGCCGCCGGAGTAGCTGTAGGCGGAGTTGAACTGCCCCGACTGGTCGGGCAGCATGCAGCCGAGGCTCCAACTGCCGTCGCAATAGCTGCCGGTCTCGTGCAATGTGTAGCAGCCGGAGGATCAGCCGCTCTCGGAGGCGGTCATCGAGCCGCTGGCGGAGTACAGGAAGGTGCCGTTGACGCCGGAGGTGCTGATGCCGGAGCGATCGTTGACCCAGGTTCCAGGGCGAACGCATCAAATCTTATCTGCCTTGTTGGCTCCGGTCAGAATTTCAGCGAGAAAATCCGTGTTCAGCGCGGCGGCTTTGCGTTTTCGCGCCACGCTGTCTTTGCGCGGATGTTGCTTGACCAGGCCTAACGCCAGCTTGCGCATTAACGCCAGGTTTTCCGCACCGTGCCGATTCTCCACCCGGTTCGCATCCTCCCGAAAACTCACATCCAACTGCCAATGTAATTGGTTCTCGATGCACCTGGCACAATACCCTCCAAGGAACGTGTTGTATGCGCCCCGCCAGCCACCGATCAGCAAGTGGCGGGGATGCACGATTTGGTTATTTCCGCCGCGGCGGCGAACGCAGTTCCGCCAGCCGCTCCCGGTTCGTCCATAGGCGCGGGCAGTCCTTCAATTCCCGCAACCGGGCAAGTTCGGTCTTGGTCGCCCAAACTGCCCACGGGCCGCCGCGTCCGCCCACTTGACGCGCATGGATCCATCCCTTTCTCCGCCACCCGTGCAACGTATGCGGGGACAGATCCAGGTGAGCCGCCAACTCGTGCAGCCACCATTCGTGGGCGTGCAGAGCATCGCTGGATGCCGTACAGCGCGGCATCCGCGGACGCAACTGGAGTTCGTGCAGCAACCGCCGCACCATCGCCGCAGTGAACTGACCAGCGCGCTTTGGCGGCCGGAATCCCTCCTGGTCGAGAACGGCGGCGATCTCGGCCGGCGTCCGCCTACAGCGGTGCAACGTCGCCAGCCGGGCCGACAAGCGCGGCCAGTCCCGCTGGTATTGATAACCGCGCACGGCCCGGCAGATAGCATGCTCGCGCACCGCACCGCCAGCCCACTCCACCCGCACCGCGACTTGATCGTCGTCCGGATCGACGGTCAACACCACGCGCTCGAGTAACAGCCTGGCGATCTGGCGCCGATCGGCCGATGTGGTCGTCGGAGCGTGCCATAGCGCCGGCACTTCTCCCGCCAATCGGTGGATTTGCTCCCGGTCGGTGTCGCTCAGGATACGGGGGCATGTCCGCGTGAATCGATCGAACTCCGCTTCCAGGCGATGGACCTCCTGCAATGCCTCGTCCCATCGTCGTTCTAACGTTCGGGCGACCAACCGATTCTCCGGTTCACAGGCGTGGTACTGCCGTGCAGCCCGGTCCGCTTCGTAGCGGGTGCGCTCGACGCGCTGTTCCCTGTGCGCCGTTAGCTGCCGTCGTTGACCCTCGACTTCGGCCGCCGCCGTCAGGCTGGCCGCCAACGCCGCGGGTTGCAGCGCCGCCAGGATCTGTTCGGCCAGCCACGTCTCGATCGTTCGCGCCGAGACCGACTGGCACAGAGACAGCCCATAATCGGACCGCTGCCAGCTACACACAAAGGTCGGTTGTCGGTCGTGCCGGCGGTAGCGCACGTACATTCGTCGCCCGCACCGCCCGCACCACACCACGCCGGCCAGCAAGGCGGCACCGTCCCGGACAGATCCAGCCGATTCGGCACGCGACCGGTTGGCGGCCAGCCGCTGCTGGTTCGCCTCGAAGCGGTCCCAGGTGATGTACGCCGGGAACCGATCCTTCAAGAACACCAGGCAGTCCTCGGATGCCAGCCCACTACCGCGGCCACTCTTCGGGTGGCCCGGCGTCTGCCGCCGCGAATCGGTCGGCCGATGCCCGTAGCGGTACGCTCCAGCATACATCGGGTGGCGGAGGATTTGGCGGATCGTCTCACGACACGGCGACCGCCACTCCAATTGGCCATGGTTGTCCCCCGCCTGGGATCGCATCGGCAGCTTGATGTTATTGGCGATCAAGTAACGGAGCACGCCATGCACCGTGCCTTGAACGTCGAACTGGTCGAAGATCAATTGAACGATGCCTTGAGCTTGTTCATCGGGGTCGAGTGTCACTTGGCCGGAAGGGTGTTTAACGTAACCGACCGGGACGGCGACCACGAGTTCGCCGCGGCGAGCCTTGTTCAGCTTTCCCTGGTACATCCGCTGTTTGAGGACGTGAAGCTCCGCTTCGTTCATCATGCCATGCAACCCCAGTACGAGCCGATCCGAGTGCTCGGTCGGATCGAATACGCCGTCAGCGTCGGCCAGCAGCACGCGGAAGCGGGCGCACAACTCCAGCAGATGGTGCCAATCCTTACATGAGCGGGCTAGCCGACTCATCTCCAGACCGAGGATCAACCCGACGCGGTCGAGAGCGACCTCGGCGAGTAATCGCTGGAACCCGGGCCGGCCTTCGATCGACTGACCGCTTTTGCCCAGGTCGTCATCGATCACCTGGATTTGTGGGCGTGACCAACCCAACAGGATGGCCCGATCAACCAAGGCGTACTGACGAGCCGTGGACTCCTGATGATCGACGACCTGTTGCGGGGTGGATTGGCGAACGTACACGATGGCGGCACGATTCAAGTGCCACGGTTTGAGCTTGGGAGAGGCAGGTGGGTCATACGGGGTCGCGATCATGACACTCCTCCCGCGGCGAAGCCGTCTCGGTGGTCATCGGTCGCGTCAGCAGTTCGGCCAGCAGGCGCTGGAGTCGAAGACGGCGGGTGGGTGGGAGTTGGGCCCAGATCGCCGTCGGGGGCGCCGGTAACGGCGGAGTTAGGGGCGGGGGGGCGCGAGGATTGGTTGGTCGATTGGCATGGGTCGTCTCCTTGGCCACGTCGTTGGTCGCACCATGCGGCCAACGACAGCAGGGCCTCCACAGCGATGGTAACAGACCCCACCTGGGGCGCACAAGGCGGCGCTTGAGGAGTCTTCTGACTGGCGGTTCTCGATGCCCCAATGACCGCGTAACGCCTGGGCATACCGACACGCTCCCATCCGCCGGCTGCCGATAAAGTAGTGCGCCTCCGTCGTGGTCTGGCCGTCGATCGTCCGCTCGCGATAACTCATGCCGACCACGCTCAGATGCGGCCACTGCTTGCGATCCCGGATGCCGCCCAGGTCGGTGATCACCAGACACGACCGCCGCTCCACTCGGCCGTGGCCCTCCTCCGTCGTCGTGCATTGCCGCTTCTTCGCCGCCGCGATCTCATCGTCGTAGGCTCGGTTGACCGTCTCCTGAATGTCGCTCAACAGCCCCGGCTGATTGTTCTTGACGATCAGAATGTAGTCGCCGCCGCCGGCCACAATCTTCTGGGCGATCGCCTTCTGGCAACCGATGGCGTCGATGGTCACCAACGCTCCGTGCAAATCCAACAATTCCAAGAGCTTGGGAATCGCCGTGATTTCGTTGGACTTGCCGTCCACCGCCACTTGCCCCAAACTGACTTGCGCCTGTGTCGCCCAGGCACTCACCAAATGCAACGGCTTCAGCCCCGCGGCCGCCGACCCGCATAGGGTTTTGCCATCGATGGCGATGTGGCCGACGTTCACCAGTTGCGCCACCTCGCCCAGCCAGGCGACGCAACAGCGTTCGAACACGCGCGGGTCCAGCGCGGCAAAGACCCGCTCGAAGGTATCGTGCGACGGCACGCCGTTGGGCAATGCCAAGAAGCGCCGAAACCACGATTCGCGTTGTTGGGCGAACAAGGCGATGTCGGGCCAATCATCGCAATTGGCAATCACGCCACAGATGGCGATGACGATGATGTCGATCAGGCGGTGGCGGGACCGACCGACGACGCGAGGGTCTTTCAAAGGACGAAAGTGTTTCTTGAGCGAACCGACCTGAGTTGTAGCAGCCATGCCATTCTCCAGGTTCCGGGAAAAACTCCGAAGAATCGTAGGGCCGTTCCCTTGTCTGAATCAACCTCGACGCAACAATTGGGGTGGAATTTGATGCGTTCGCCCTGACCCAGGTTCCCGTCCCCGACTCCTCGAATCTACTTGAGACGAGTCGCCACAAATTTCCACAATGCCAGAGGAATCAGAATTGCGTAGATTCAGCACGTCCTCTTTCATCCACCATCCCGCGAAGCTTCGCTAAGTCATCGCGGAAAACAGACTCCTGGCCGATTCCGGAAGCAAGTTTGTTCAATAGCTCGATCGCAGTCGCCATCGTTCCAATGTCTGAAGTGTCAGAAAACACTCGGCAGCAGCATTTGAAGAGCTGGTCAGGAAAGACATCGTCTGGATTCGATTTCAAGCATCTCGAGACGTACATTTCAAGTTGTGACAGTGCGTACCTGACGTCATGTAACGAAAGCATACAACATAGGATCATCTCTTGTATTACCAAAGAATAGTAATCACTCCAGTTTCCTTTGGCTGCTTCTTCAAAATAACCTAATGCTGCTCGATAGTTATTACGATCATAGTAGTAATGTCCAAGAAGCAGCTTCGGGCTGGCAAATCTTGGGTCAAGTTTAATCGACTTAAACAACGATTCAAGCAGCTTGTTCTGCATCCATTCACTTTTGTCAGGGTGAACGTAGCAAAGGTACCCTATAGCATAAGACACGTCTGCACTGGGATGCGCATTCGATTCAGCCTCTAGGAGTGAGAGTAGCTCGTTTAGGATCCGGACTCGCCCATCCTCCGACTCCGTTCTTGAGTCATAAATCTGGTCCCAAATCGCATCAAGTTCAAGACTCACTATGATCCCCTCCCGCCTCCTCTGTGCGATTCCCGTGCCCGTTTTGCAAAAGTCGCTGCGATTTCTCGCAACCGCTTAACGTACTCGCTCCAACCCTGGTAGCCTGCCTGCTCGGCAGCTTTCGCGGCGCGTTCGAGTTCGTTGGCTACTTTCTGTGGGTATTCCCCGTGCCTACCGGACTCCAGCCCTTCAGTTCTAAACCTTTGTCGCAGTCTTTCTTGAATTGCACGTACGTACGTAAAATAGTGACACTTTACTCAACTTGTCAGCGTAAGTGTTACGTCAAAATTAACGCATTTGCTCTCGGCCGGCCCCGGCCGCGCGGCGCCGCTCGACCGTGCAAATGGCACAGCCGCAGCCGAAACTTGGCGTCGCCGATTGCCCAGTCGCCGCACTCGATTTCCGGTTCGCGCTGGTCTTCGGCCATGAGAAACTCCCGCCACAACTTTTGCCGCCGCGTAGTCGTCGGCGACAACTCCAGGACCTCCGGCGAATCGTCAATGCGTTCATCGGTCACACCCAACGCGTAATGCCGGCAACTCGACCAGCGATATTCCCAAGGTTCTTTGACCATCCCCGCCGCCAACGGATTGCGTTCGACATAGCGGCCGCAACTGAGCAAATAAACGCCATCTTGAATCGCCGGTCCCTTGAACCGGCCCTGCCACAGATGCCCGACGAAACGATAACGCCGGTGATAATAATGCACATACGAACGAAGCAGCCCCGCCACGATCCGCGACAGGTCGAGCGGCCGCCGCGGACGGATCACCAGGTGAAAATGATTGCTCATCAGGCAATAGTGATGCAGGAGAAATCGATGGCGGCTTTTGGCCTGATCGAGCCGGGCGAGGAACTCCAGGCGGTCCTGATCGTCGCGAAAGACGCGTTCGCGATTGTGACCGCGATTCATGATGTGGTAGCAGACGTCATCGGCCAGTTGGCTGCGACGCGGTATGCGCGGCATGGGCGACTCCTTGCAGAGCTGGGTGTGTCGCCATTAGAACGCAGCGCTGGGCCGGCCGCAAGCAGGAAGGCGGAAATCAAGCATGTGCACAATTTCGCCGCAAACCATTCGGGGACAATGCGTTGAGTAAACTGTCACCAATTTCTCCAATTTCTGCAGCCGAAGCTGTAGCTGCCATTGCCAAAGGTGCCGGTGCGGTCGAGCGAATACCCCAAGTGCAAGTGCTGACGCCGGACTAGGCCACGCCTGGTTTTTCGGGTAAGATTGCCTATGAGCGCCGATTTCCTTCGGGCGCGGGAGCGTTTTCATGCGAAGCAGTGCCTTCATCCTCGGGACAGTGTTGTCATTCGGACCGCTCGCCGCGGCAAATCCGGATGCCGATCGGGCGGCGGCGTTGGTCCGCGGGTTGGGCGACGCGTCGTATCAGGCGCGCGAAAAGGCCAGCCGCGAACTGCTGCACCTGGGCCGTTCCGCCTACGCGGCGCTACGAAGCGGCGCGTCGGATCCCAATCCCGAGGTGCGATTTCGCTGCCGGCAATTGTTGCCGAAAATCTACGACCTGGAACTGCAGGCCCGCTTGGACGATTTTCTGGCCGATCCGGACGGGAAAAAGCCGCACGATCTTCCCGGGCTAGCGCGATTCAAGAAGACGCTCGGTCTGGACGCCGCCGCACGCGAGTTGTTTGTCGGCATGATTCGAGCGGATGCACGCCTGATGGACGCGGTCGAAAATCAGCCGGCCCAGTTTGGCGAGGAGAAGCTGCAGATGCGCGTTGCGCAACTGCAACCGCAGTTTTTCTCGCGTGGGGTTCGGCAATCGAACGCGGTCAAGCAAACTGAGATTGCGCAGCTTTTGTTCCTGGGGAGCCACCCCGATCTCTCACTCGGAACCCAGACGGTGGCGCAAATCAATCAATTCCTTTACCGCCAGGAGCTTCGCGACTGGCTGCGCGGGCGATCAGGCGGCGCTCATGAAAACGCTCCTTCTCACCTGGATCGACCAAAACATCGACGATGTCAATACCGGCTACATGATCGCCTATCTCGCCCAGGCGACTGCCGTGAAGGAGCTGGTGGAACCGGCCATCAAAATCGCGACGAACAAAAAAGCAGCCCCGCACGTTCGCGCCAATGTGCTCTCGGCGATCGGGCGCTTGGGCGACAAGGACCTGGTGCCGAAGATCGAGCCGCTGATTGGCGATACGACTCAGGTCCAACAATTCGCGTTCAACAAACTACGCGGGTGGGTGCAGGTCGGCGACGTGGCGCTGGCCATGGCGATTCATTTAAGCGGTCAGAAACCCGCCGACTACGGCTACGAGGCGGTGAAAACCAATCCGAGCTGGATCAACTCGTATTATTATCTCGGATTTGAAAACGACGCGCAGCGCAACGCGGCCAAGAAAAAATGGAAAGCCTGGCGGGCGGCGCACAAGAATTGATCGAGCCCGCCGCTAGTTGGGCAGCTGACAGCTCGGCCCCTTCGATCAGTCGGCGAATTTCGAGCGGCGATTCGGCGGCGCAGCCAGTCATCCAGAAATCCGGGCCGCCGCAAGATGTGCGCCAATCGCGACAACACACGCAGATGCTGGCGGTCCTCCGTGCAGCATACCAGGAAGAAAAGGTCGGTCAGCGCGCCGTGCCGGCGCCAAACGCAATGCCGCTGGATGCCCGGGCCAAGGCAATGACCGAATCGCCCAGCGCGTTGCGCAGGCGGCGGTGCGGGTGCGGAAGGGCGAATCCTTCCGGCCAGGCGGTGCTGGCTTTTGCCTCGCGGAATTCGACCGCGGCTTGAATCGCTTCGGGATCCCAGACCAACTGCGAACGCGACGCCAATTTGACCAGTTCGCGAATCGCCGAGCCTTTGGTCCGGGCGGAAAAATGGACATCGATGCAATCGGGCGGAATCAGCGTGGCGATCATCGGCGCGATGCCCGCCGTCGGGCAGACGGGATCGATGCCGCGATGTTCTTTGTCGGACCAGTCGGGCATGTGCCGTTCGACCCAGTGATGGATCTCGGCGGACGCGAAGCGCCACTTGCCGCCGACCTTGCGGCCGGGGAGATGTCCGCGGTTGGCCAGCTTCCCGATTTCCCGCGCGTCGCGGCCCAGGAAGCTGGCCAACTGCTCAAGGTCCATGACGTCATCTCCCACGACGATTCTCCGCAATTGCGAACGGGCGATCACCTTGTCATTTTAACGAGGTTGGGCAAACTTGAACAAGCGATATCGGTTGCAAATCCCGTGCGACCTGCACAATGCGATGCTGGCCCACGCGGTCGCCGAATTCCCCCGCGAGTGCTGCGGGATCCTGGCGGGCGTCGTCCGCGAAGAAATCGTAATCGTGTCGCGGCATTTTCCACTCGCCAATTGCGCGGCCGACCCGCGGACCGAGTATCTGTCTGAACCGCGCGGCATGCTGGCCGCCGACAAGGCCATGCGCGCCCTTGACCTCGACCTGGTCGCGATTTACCATTCGCACCCGATTTCCCAACCGATCCCAAGCCGAAAAGACGTCGAACGCAATTATTCGGACGACGTGATGAATCTGATCATTTCCTTACAGGACGGTCAACCGAAAATGCGTGCCTGGTGGCTGATAAACTGTGCTTTTGTTGAGGGTGAGTGGGAACTTTTCGATTCCGCGGGGGTCTAAAGACATCCGGACCAATCGCCTAGCCGGTGTAAGCGATTCTTAACGCAATCATGAAAATTGGAACAAATCGGTCTGAACGGATCGTACGGGAGTTATATTCTTGCAGTACGTTGTGGAGTTCATTAGAATGCTCTTTCTGATGATGCCCAAATTCACGATCGCCTGCGCCCGAATCGATCGTCCGAAGTTGTTGTCCGGCAAGGATGGCCGGGATCGACTGAATGATCGCCCTTTGCAACGTCGATTTGAACAATAATTCCTGCTTCCGGCCGTTTCACGGCGGCCCACCTTGGAGAGTTCAGCATGCGTCTCGGTCAAGTCCTTGCGCGAATTCTATCGGCGAATGTTTCTCCAACCGCTCGCCGTCGTCCACGGACGACCCGCCTGGTCTGCGAAGCGCTGGAAATGCGGGATGTGCCGTCTGTGACGATCCAGTCGATCAACGATCAGTCGTTTCCGGGCGGCAAGGATCTGCTGGTCCCCCTTTCCGGCACCGACACCGCGGGGCAGGCGATCACCTACACCGTGACCAGTTCGAATCCTTCCGTTGCGGCCACGGTGGAATCGACCGGAACCACGATCGATCTGAACGTCAGCGGGACCAAGGGCGACGGCACCAGTTTCGCCGGCGACATCGTCATTCGCCTGTTCGACAGCCTCGCGCCGAACGCCGTCTCGCACATCATTTCGCTGGTGAATTCGGGCTTCTATACCAACAATAATTTCCATCGCGTGATCGACAACTTCATGGCTCAAGGCGGTTCGCTCAATGGCGACGGGACGGGGAATTCGCCGCTGGGCACGATCGACGATGAGTTCGATTCGCACACCACCTTCGTCAGCGGCGGCCTGGTCGCGCTGGCCAACGCCGGCGACGACACCAGCGATTCTCAGTTCTTCATCACCGACACCGACCTCTCGCTCGCCCAGATGCCGCAGCATTTGAACTTCAACTACACCATCGTCGGCCAAGTTGTCGGCGGGTTCGACATCTACTCCGACATCATGAGCGCCGCAGGTGACGGCTCAGTCGGGGCAGAACCCCGAGGTGAGCAAGCCGGTCAACCCGGTGACCATCAACTCGGCGACGGTGATCACCGACGATCATGACGCCGTGCTTCGAATTTCGGCGCCGAACGGCTTCACGGGCGTCAGCAGCATCGAGGTCACGGGGACCACCGCCAGCGACGGCAGCGCGCAACAGCCGTTCAACGTCACCGCGGTGGCCGATCCGGTCAACGATCCGCCTTTCCTCGGGACGATCGGCGATGCGACCACCGGCGTGGGCACGGCGATCACGATCAACTTGCCCGCCACCGATCTTGAAAATGACGCGTTGACCTTCACGGTGACCGATCCGAATAATTTTGGTTCAACGCCGGCCAATGTGACGGTTTCGGTCGATCAAGTGAATCACCGCGCACGATCACGCCGAACGCCGGCTTCAGCGGGCCGTGGACCTGCTCGTGGGAGTCCGCGATCAGACCGACCGCTCAGGCGGATTCGGGCTCGACAGCCCGTTTAATTTCGACACGCAGCAAATCACCCTGACCGTTTCCGGTCAGATCGATCTGAATGCGTCGAGCGACACCGGATTGTACAACGACGACAATTATACCGGCGACGACACGCCGACGTTTTCGGTGTTCGCTCCGACTGGCATGACGGTGACATTGACCGTAAACGGCGGCGGCGCATTTGCCGCGACCGAATCCGGTACGACGCCGGGCTTATACACCGTCACGCTGCCAAGCGGCACGCTCATGGTCGGCGATAACACGATCGCCGGCACCGCGGTCAGCCCGCAGCAGTTGCAGAACCCGATCAGTCTCGATCCGCTGGTCGTGACTTACGCACCGAGCATTCAAAACATCTTCGTGGTTCCCGGCGCGGCCGCAAGCAACCAGCAGGTGACCGTGATGCTCACCTCGACGGAATCGGCGTTCCAAAGCGAAGTGGGATATTTCATCGTCGATGACCTTCAAGGCCACCTCGGAAACCTGGCTCCCGGCGACGCCGGCTATGTCCAGGCAGCCATGAACGCCCGGCACACGCTGATCGCCGCCAACCAGACCGCGGGCGCCACCACGACCATCAACGTGCAAGGCGGTCAGGTTCTCGCTTTCTATCTCATACAAAACGACACCAGCGCCAACTTCGTCGCCAACAATCCGACCAATGCGACAACCGGCGCGCCTCTTGCGTTCTTCAGTTTCGCCGCGGCCAACCCCGACGGAATCATCCATGCCCAGGCGATCGGCGACCTTTCCTCCGGTTTCGTAACCTATAGCTGGGAAGATTTGCTCAACGGCGGCGACAGCGATTACAACGACATGGTCGTCACGCTCCGGACCGCATCCGCGACCGGCAGCGCCAACCAGGTCCTGTCGGCGCCCGCCGGCCCGACTCGCGACGTGAACGCCACATTCCAGTTGCAAAACGCCCAGAAATCGAAGCTGAACTCCAACCAAGGCACATCGACCACCTCGCCCGGCGAGGTCGGCTATTTCATCGTCGATTCACCCGACGGCGCGATCGGCAATTTGCATCCGGGCGACGCCGGCTATGCTCAGGCGGCCCTGAACGCGCGGCACGTTTTGTTCTCGACCGGTACGGCGTCGCAAACGCAGATTTCGTCCGCGATTCCCGGCGGGGCGTTCTTCGGCTTCTACGTCGTGCCCAACGGCACCGCCGCGAACGTGCTCGCGAACAACCCCACCAATGCGGCGAACGGTTCGCCCATCGCGCTGTTCTCCTTCAGCGCTGCGAATCCCGACAGCGGCACGGTGCACTTCCGCACCTTCAGCCCGGAACAAGTGACGCAGGCGACTCCGAGCGCCAACGGGCCGATTCTCGTCCACGCGACAACCGTTTCAAATGGGGCCTCGCAGGATTTCGACGATCTGATGTTTTCGGTGCAATTCAGCGCCACGTCGGGCGGCCAGCCAAACACGCCGCCCGCGATCAATACCCTGGGTCTGGCGCCGAGTTCGCCCGGCACCGCCGACACATTGACGGCGACCGTCGCGGCCGCCGATGCCGAAAATGATCCGATCACATTGACTTACGTTTGGAAAGTGGACGGCACGGTCGTGAAGACCACGTCGGCCACCTCGTCCACCACCGACACGCTGGACCTGAGCGTGGCCGGCAACGGCGACAAGGGTCAAACTGTTTCCGTGGAGGTGACGCCCAACGACGGCACGGTTGACGGAACGACATCCACCACCTCGGTGACGATCGGCAACGCCGCGCCGGTCGTCAATACGATCACGCTTTTGCCGGCCCAACCGGGCACCGACAACACGCTGACGGCGACCGTCGCCGCCACGGATCCCGACGGCGACGCGATGACGTTCACCTACGTGTGGAAAGTGGACGGCAACGTGGTGAAAACCACTTCCGCCACATCGGCAACCAGCGATACCCTCGATTTGAGTCAGGCGGGCAACGGCGACGAGGGCCAGGTGATCACGGTCGAGGTGACGCCGAACGACGGCACGGTTGACGGCGCGGTGGTTTCTCAAAACGTCACAGTCAACACGCCGCCGGCGATCAACTCGTTGACGTTGTTGCCCAATCCGCCCGGCACCAATGACACGCTGACGGCGACGGTCGCGGCCACGGACATGGACAATGACGCCATCACATTTACCTATGTTTGGAAAGTAAACGGCACGGTGGTGAAGACCACCAGTGCAAGTTCCTCGACCAGCGACACCCTCGATCTGAGCGTCGCCGGCAATGGCGATGTCAATGAAACAGTCACCGTCGAGGTGACTCCCAATGACGGCGCGATCGATGGCGCCCTGACATTCACCAGCGTGACGATTGAGAATACCGCCCCCGTGGTGAACAATGTGAGCTTGTCGCCGAATCCGGCCGCCACCAATGACACGCTGACGGCCACCGTCGCGGCGACAGACGCCGACAACGACGCGATGACCTTCACCTATGTCTGGAAGGTCAACGGCAACGTGATGAAGACCACGTCCGCCACGGCATCGACGACCGATACGCTCGACTTGAGCGCGGCGGGCAACGGCGACGACGGCGACGTGGTCACCGTCGAGGTCACTCCGAACGACGGAACCGCCGATGGCGCGGTCGCATCCACTTCGTTGACGGTCGGCAACACGGCGCCGCAGGTTGATTCGTTGTCGCTCTCGCCCAATCCGCCCGGAACCAACGACACGGTCACCGCGACAGTAACCGCGTCCGATGCCCAAAATGATCCGATCACGTTCACCTACGTGTGGAAAGTCGACGGCACGGTGGTGAAGACCACCTCCGCCACGTCCTCCTTGACCGATACGCTGGATCTTAGCGTGGCCGGTAATGGCGACTCGGGACAGGTCGTCAGCGTCGAGGTGACGCCGAATGACGGCCAGGTGGATGGCACGCTGGCCACGACTTCGGCGACGGTCGCGAACACCGCCCCGGCGATCGACTCGCTAACGCTACTGCCGAACCAGCCGGGAACCGACGCCACGCTGACGGCGACCGTCGCCGCCAGCGACGCCGACGGCGACAATCTGACGTTCACCTATGTTTGGAAAGTCGACGGCAATGTGATGAAGACTACCTCCGCGTCGTCCGCCACCAGCGATACGTTTGATTTGAGCCAGGCGCGGGAATGGCGACGCGGGTCAGGTCATCACGGTCGAAGTGACGCCAAACGACGGCACGGCCGACGGGACCGTGGCATCGACCAGTGTCACGGTCAACACGCCGCCTTCCGTGGATACGCTCACCCTGCTGCCGAACCTGCCGGGAACGAACGACACGTTGACCGCGACGATTACGGCCTCCGATTTTGACAACGACGCCATGACCTTCACATACGTTTGGAAGGTCGACGGCAATGTGGTGAAGACCACCTCCGCCACGTCGTCGTTGACCGACGCGCCTGGATCTGAGCGTCGCCGGCAATGGTGATGTCAATCAAACCGTCACGGTTGAAGTCACGGCGAACGACGGGATCGTCGATGGAACGATCGCGACCACCAGCGTCGTCGTGCAGAACTCGGCGCCGGCGATCAATTCCGTCACGTTGTCGCCTGACCCGGCCGGCACCAACGACACGCTCACGGCGACCGTCGATGCCACCGATGCCGACGGTAACGCCATGACCTTTACCTACGTTTGGAAGGTGAACGGCACGGTGGTGCAGACGACAACTGCAAGTTCGTCGGCCACCGACACGCTCGACCTCAGCCAGGCTGGCAACGGCGATTCCGGCGACACGATCACGGTCGAGGTCACGCCAAACGACGGCGTCGTTGATGGCACGCTCAGTTCAACGTCGATCACGGTTCAGTAGCATTCGCAAACGGATGACGGCTGCAGGGTGCTTCCCGCATCGTGCAGCCGTATCGTTTCTGAAGTGCCCGCCGGCGATTCAATCCACAAATTCAAATTCGTTGCTCACCATCAATACCTGCGCATAGCGGGTCCACACGCTTTCGGTCGTGTCCGAGCCGATAAACTTCAGACCCAGGCGGACTTCGTCCGGCGTGGGCATGCGGCCATAGGCGAGCCGATAAAGATGCTCGATGCGCCGGCTCGGGTCGATCTCGTTCGTGCGCTGAGCCAGGGCGCGCGCCTGCTGCTGCACAAACGGACTGTTGAGGAGATACAGTGCCTGCTGGGGAACGCTGGTTTCGTGCCGCCGCGGGCAATGTTGATCCGGATTCGCGAAGTCGAATGTCCGCAACGTGCCGGGAAGGTTCTGCCGATCGACAAAGCCGTAGATCGTGCGACGAGTGCTGAACGGCGGCGAAAACAAATTCACTCCGCGGCCGCCCGGCGCCGGGTCGAGTCGCCCCGCGACAAACAGCATCGAATCGCGCTGCGATTCAAAATCCATCCGCAGGCGATTCATCCGGCCCACGAGGCGGTTTTCCGGATCGACGCCAGTGACCTCGGGCCGGTCGACGCTCGACTGCCGATAGGTGTGGGACAGCACGATCAGCCGATGAAGTTTTTTGATCGACCAACCGTCGGCCATGAATCGGGCCGCCAACCAATCGAGCAGTTCCGGGTGCGAGGGCGGGTCGCTGCGCATGCCGAAGTCGCTGGTCGTGGTCACCAGGCCTTTACCGAAGTGCCAGGCCCAGACGCGATTGACGATTACGCGGGCGGTGAGCGGATTATCCGGGCTGGCGATCGCTTTCGCGAGTTCGAGCCGGCCGCTGCCGTCGGAAAACGGCTTGCGATCGGGACCGGCGATCACTTCCAGAAACTGCCGCGGCACCGCGGGCCCCGGCGTGTTGGGGTTGCCGCGCAGCAACACATGCGGCGTTCGCGGCACGCCGGCATCGTTGAGCACCATGGCCCGCGGCGGCGAGCCGGGATGCGTCGCGAGCAACTTGTCGATCTTGGCTTGAATGGCTCGCAGCCCTTCGCGAAATTTTCGGTTGCGCGCCTTCAGTTCCTTTTCGTGATCTTTTTCATATTGTGATTTCTCAGCCTTCAACCGGTCGAGTTCCTTGAGAAAGGCCTCGCCCTCAGGACCGGCGGCTCGCTCGCCCAGCAATGGCAGCTCGCGCGGCTCGATGGAGCTGGCGAACACGCCATACAACGAATAATAATCACGCGTGGGGATCGGGTCGTATTTGTGGTCGTGGCAGCGGGCGCAGCCGACCGTCAATCCCATCAATCCGCGTGTGGTTACGTCGATTCGATCGTCTATGATGTCGTGAACGTTATTGAGGAAGCGACGCCCCAGTGTTAAAAAGCCCATCGCCGCCAACGGTTGTTTGTCATCGCCCAGAAGCAATTTGTCAGCGGCTAGCTGCTCGATGATAAAGCGGTTGTAAGGAAGATCGCGATTGAACGAACGCACGACGTAGTCGCGATAGGTAAACGAAAACGGAAAGCGGCGCTCTTCCTGGAAGACATAGCCCTTGGAATCGGCATAGCGGGCGACGTCGAGCCAGTGGCGGCCCCAGCGTTCGCCATATTGCGGCGATGCCAGCAGCCGCTCGACCACGCGTTCGAACGCCCGCGGCGATCGGTCCTGCTCAAAGGCCTGAACTTCCTCGAAGCTCGGCGGCAGGCCGGTAAGGTCCAACGAAACACGGCGCAGCAGCGTTCGTTGATCAGCGTCGGATCCGGGCGTGAGGCCCTTGGCTTCCAAGGCGGTCAACACGAACCGGTCGATCGCCGTGGCGGGCCAGGACTCGTTCCGGACGGCGGGAATCGCCGGCGCGTGAACCGGGCGAAAAGCCCAATGCGACTTTGAAGCCCGACTGGCGGTTTCACCGGCAAAGGCAGGAAAACTCGCGCAAACGGTCGCCAAGAATAGACAGGCGGTTCGAACAGGCATGGGGAATTGGCTCCAAGGTGGGCGGAACCAAAGGCGTTTCGGAGGGTTAAGTCCTTATTCTAGCCCATCGCTCGCCCGGTTGGAAGGAGTCGGTTTCGTTGGAACCACCCGCGAGGCTGGTTGGTCCGAACCGGTTTCCTCGAGGTAGCTAAAAGAAATGCGCGAAGCGGTGAAACTGTTTTGCCGCGTTACGCGTCATAAGAATCAAGCGATGATCTCGCTTAATCGTCTTGAAATTCGGGTCGATGGTCAACCCAGTCGCCTTGCCAGATGAAACGAATTTCATGAAATCAGCGGAAAAAGGAACGCGCCCAGCCCGAAAAACCGCTGGATTTGTCCGCAAACCCCCAATGAATGGTATAGTGGTTTGACTGAAATCGGGTTTTAACGCGCCGATGGTGCCGGTGCGGATATTGTCTTTATTCTCGTACTAGCGAAAGCGCCGCGACCGCAAGGCGCTCACACCCCTCCGAAGGAGTTTTGGTCTCATGGCCAAGAAATGGTTGTCCAACTTGATGCGACGTCGGGCCAAGGTTCGAAAACCCATTCGCAACGAAGGCGTCGCTTTGACGGCTGAGCTGCTTGAGGATCGAGCGGTCCCGGCGATTTTCACGGTCAATTGGGATGGCCAAAACCCGGCGGTTCAACCCCCCAACACGATGAGCCTGCAACAGGCGGTCATCGCGGCCAACGCCAATCCGGGGACGGACCAGATCAATTTCCTCTCGTCAATCACGAATGTATTGGTTGACAAGACGATGCTCCTGCCCACCATCACGGACACCGTGGTGATCGACGGCACGGGCGGCAATGGCAAGATCGTGATCCATTTCAACTCCGCGAACGCCACCGACGTGGTCAATGGTTTCACGGTCGCCGCGCAGAACACGATCATCCGCAACCTGATCATGCTGGATGACAACGGGCCGAACAATTTCAACCCGATCGGCAAAGAATACGGCATCAAGATCACCGGCGCCGGCGGCTTCAATCTTCAGAACGTCAGCATCGGCGACACAGCCGGTCATAGCTTCGACGGCGACGCCGTCGTCATCGTCAACTCCCCGAACAACATCATCGGCGGCGCCGGCAGCAACCAGGCCGTGCTGATTTTTTCCAACAACGGCAACGGCGTTCATATTTCCGGCGCGGCCTCGACCAATAACCTGGTCCAACAAGCCACGATCGAGAAGAACGCCGGCGACGGCGTTCTCCTCGACACCGGCGCCTCCGCCAATATCATCGGCGGCTTCACCAGCAGCCCGGTCAACAGCGGCAACAGGATCGACGGCAATACCGGCGACGGCGTCCACCTCAACGCCAGCAGCAACAACCGCATTCAGCGAAACTTCATCGGCAACGACGGCACCAACAACGCCACCAAGGCCAACGGCGGCAACGGCGTCTTGATCGAGAACGGCTCCGCGTTTAACATCATCGGCGGCAACGATCTCACCGCTGGCAACAAGATCTCGGGCAACACCGAAAACGGCATCTACATCAAGGACAACACCTCCTCGGGCAATCAAATCCAAAGCAATTTGATCGGCATCGATCCCACGAACAACACCGTGGCGATGCCGAATTCCGGCGATGGCATCCTGGTTGAAAACGCGCCGAACACCTTTGTCGGAAGCACGACGACCGCCGCCAACTACATTTCCGGCAACAACTTGAACGGCGTGGAAGTTCGAGGCGCCGCTTCAACGGGAACCATCATTGTCAATAACCGCATCGGCGTGACCGGCACGTCGTTGGCTACCACGGGGCTTGACACCAAACTGGGAAATGTGCAGGACGGCGTTCTGCTTGTCAACGCGACCGGCGTCACCGTCGGCGGCGGCGGCACCAATGCCCAGAACATCATCGGCGCGAATCGCAACGGCGTTTTCGTCTCGTCCAATTCGAACAATATCACGATCAAGGGCAACCAGCTTGGCGTGAACCGAAAAGCCGATGGAACGTATCCGAATCTCGGGAACTTGCAGGACGGCATCCGTGTCGAGAGCTCGACAAACATTCAGATCGGCGGCGTGCAGTCGTTGGAAGGCAACAAGGCCGCCAGCAATCGCAATGGCATTCACATAATCAATGCCTCCGGGGTCACGATGCAAGGTAACTTGATCGGCCCCAACTTCACCGGCTCCGCGATTTTCCCGCCGATCTTTGAGGAAATCTTCGAGCCGGCCTTCCAGGCCGAAGACGGCATCCTGGTCGAGTCGTCCAGCAATGTCAAGATCGGCACGCCGGCTCAAAATGGCGGCAATCTCATCAGCCACAACCGTCACGGAATTAGCATCACCAAGGGTTCGAGCAACGTCACGATTCAAAACAACCTGATTGGAACTCAACGAATCGCGACTCGCACCCCCGACCTCGGCAACCAAGACGATGGCATCTTTATCGACGCGAGCACCAACGTTACGATCGGCGGCACGGCGCCGGCAACTCCGAATACCATCGCCAAGAATCTGGATGGCATTCAGGTGTCCGGCGGATCGTCGTTTGTGACCATTCAGGGCAACCTGATTCGCAACAACTCCCAGAGCGGCATTCGCATCGAGGATAGCTCGTTTGTCACTGTCGGCGGCAGCACCACGGCCGCGAAGAACTCGATTAACAATCGTCGCTTGGCCTTCGACACGACGCTGCAACTGGACGGCGTGTTTATTGTCGCGGGCAGTCACGACAACATTGTCCAAGGCAATTACATCGGCACCGACAGCACCGGCGACAAAACACTGGGAAATCGCGGCAACGGCGTCCTGATCGACGGATCATCGAACAACATCGTCGGCATGACCACGGTTGCCGGCAGCCAGACGGCGGATGTCGCCGCCCAGGCCAATGAAGGCAATATTATCGCCAACAATTTGTTCAACGGCATCGCCGTGGTTGAAGCCACCGGGCCGGCGACCGGAAACAAGCTATCGGGCAATGTAACGGTCAACAACGGCCTCTTGGGCATCGACCTCGGCAGCACGGTCGGCGACGTGACGCTCAATGATCTCGGCGATGTGGACACCGGCGCCAACAACCTACAGAACTTCCCGGTGGTGAATTTCGCCCAATCGACGGCGGGCACCGGCACAACGATCCAAGGCGTGATGAACGCCGCGCCGAATCGCACCTATCGAATCGAACTCTTCCACATTCAAACTCCGAACACCACCGGCACTCTGAAAAACTACGGCCAAGCCAATGACTACGTCGGTTCCATCAACGTCACCACAGACGGCGGCGGCAACGCGGCCTTTTCTTTCATTCGCGCCGATCTTCTGTTGCCGGCGAACGACTATATCACCGCCACGGCGACCGATCTGACCACCGGCGACACTTCCGAGCTTGGGCTCGATCAGGCGATCGAAGGGGCCCCGGGGCCAAATACCTACGTCGTCAATAACGACGGCAATTATTACTTGACGGTACCCGCACCGAAACCAACCGGCATCGTCTTTCTGGCGCCAGACAACGGAACTATGACGGTGGCAATGGCGATCAAACTTGCCAACGAGCATCCTGGCGATGACCGCATCGTTTTTGATCTGCCTCCCGAGTACACATTCACACCCACCAACGGTGCAGTCACTTATTTGCAGGAAAGCCGTTGGGTGCTCCTAAATGGAGATGTGCCGGACATCACTGACACCGTGATCATCGACGGATCGCATTTGGCCTGGCCACAAACTCAGGGCGGCACCAAAAACTTCGATCTCGACTACACGATCTATTCCAACAAAGGCTCGCATGGCCTGGTGGTAAGTGACAATCCCACGACCCAGGCACAGTTCTCGAACCCGAACGCCACCGCCGACTTGGTAGTCATTCGTCACCTCTCAGTTTCCGGCTCAGGCCGCGGGAATCGGCATTGCACTCGACAGCAAGTATGGTGGGGCGAACATTCAGGACGTGCGCATTGATAGCTTCGGGAGCGACGGCGTTCAGATCAATCAGTCGCCCAATAACATCGTCGGTGGCTCGGGCGCTATTCAGGCAGTGAATATCAACACCATCGCCGGAACCGGCGTCAACATCATTGGCGCCCTATCGACGAATAATCTTGTCCAGCAGACCTTTATCGGCACGGGCATCGGCGGCCCTGGCGGCAACGGCATCTGGATTCAAGCGCGCAACAACAACACCATCGGCGGTTTCGTGGGCGGGACCGGGGTCAGCATCCGGGCCGCTGCCGCGAACGGCATCTTTGTTGTCAACAGCAGCGGCACCCGCATCCAACGTTCCACCATCGGCGATCCGACCAATCTGTTCCCGAATCACTTCGACGGCGTTCGTATTCAGAATTCGCCGTTGACGTTGATCGGCGGCGTGACGGCCGATGCCGGCAATAACATCTCGGGCAACACCGAAAACGGCATCAATATCTTTGGCGTCAATTCCGCGGCGCTCAGATCCAGAGCAACATCATTGGCACGCAGGTCGCCCCGAATTCCGGCGACGGCATTCTGATTGATAATGTCGCCAACGTGGCAATCGGCAGCACCGTGACCGCGGCCAACGTGATCACCGGAAACAACCTCAACGGCATCGAACTTCGAGGTTTTGGCTCGCAAGGGGCGAAGATCATCAACACCTCGTCGAACAACAATTTGCTCGACGGCATTCTCATTAATGGGGTCCCGAATGTCACCATCGGCGGTCCGCTCGCGGCGGCCGGCGGCACGGTTTCGAAGAACCGCAAGGGCATCAATATCCTGCCGGGTTCATCGCAAATCAACATTCAACAGTACAACGTCAACTTCAATGCGGAGGAAGGCATCCTCGTTGATAGCTCGTCCAACCTGCTGATCGGCGGCACCGGCTCCGCCGTCATTGGCAACCAGGTCAGCGGCAATCGGGACGGCATCCGTCTCCTGAATTCGACTCAGGTGGCCTTGCAAGGCAACTTCATCGGCACCGATCGCGGCGGCACCACGATCGTCGGCTTCGGCCAATCCGAGGACGGCGTCATTATCGACGGCTCCAACAATGTCTCCGTCGGCGCCCCGTTCCAGTTCGGCGACAACGTCATTAGCGGCAACCGCAACGGCGTTCGCGTCATCAACGGCTCCGCCAATTTCACCATCCAGCACAATGAGATCGGCTCGAACCGGGCCGGCACGCTGTTGCTTGGCAACACCGATGACGGCATTCGGCTTGACGCGATCACCGGGGCCACCGTCGGCGGAACGCTCACCCTCTCCGGGAATTTCGTTTCCGGCAACCGCAACGGCCTGCATCTGGCCCAGGGCACCACGCTCACGACCGTCCTCGGCAACACCTTCGGCAATAGCCGGGAAACCGGCATCCTACTCGAAGGAAGTTCGAACAATCAGATCGGCGGTCAAACCGCCGCCGAACGCAACATCATCTCGTCGAACACGATCAACGGCGTCTACTTCAAGCCCGACTTCTCGAACCCATTCTTCCCGATTGTCAGCGACAACAACAAGATTCAGGGCAACTACATCGGCGTTGGCTTCAACGGGACCGGTAATTTCGGCAATGGCAACGCCGGCATCTACATCGATGGCGGCACCAACAACCTGATCGGCGGAACGGTTCACGACGTCAAGTTGAAGCTCGAGCAGGGCAACATCATTGCCAACAGCGGCACCAACGGCGTCAGCGTCGTGACCGACAATGGGGCGGCTTTCGGCAACACCATCCGCGGCAACTCAATCTTCGGCAACGGACTGCTGGCGATCGACCTGAACGGCAACATCGGCTTGGTGGACGACAACGATCCGCTCGACACCGACGGCGGCGCCAACAACTCGGTCAACTACCCGGAGATCGTCGCGGCCCAGGCCGGCAGCGTTGGCACCATGGTCCAAGCCAAGCTGGACGCCGCCCCGAGCACCCTGTATCACATCGAGTTCTTCGGAAACGACATTTCGAATCCCACGGGCGTGCCAAACGGCTTCGGCCAAGGCAAGGTCTTCCTCGGCTCGACCGACGTGACCACCGATGGCTTCGGCAGCGCGGACAACATCATCTTCTCGACCCTCACTCCCCTTGCGAGCGGCTGGTGGGTGTCGGCCACCGCCACCGATTCGCTCGGCAACACGTCCGAAATGGGCAAGGCTGTTCAATCGACCGACGCGACCGGCCTGGTCAACGGCATCAAGTTCAACGATCTCAACGGCAACGGCATCCAGGATCTAAACGAACCGGGATTGTCCGGTTGGGAAATCGACCTCGATTACAACAACGACGGAACGATCGACCTGAAGGCCTTCACCGACGCCAGCGGCAACTACTCGTTCCCGCGCTGATCGACGGCGTCTACTCGATCGCCGAGGTTCAAAAGCTCGGCTGGATCCAGACCCACGCGCCGGTTCCGAATCCGGTGCAGATCACCGCGGGCTCGGCGGTGACCGGCGTCGATTTCGGCAACTTCAAGCTGATTAAGATCAGCGGCAACAAGTTCGAGGACTTGAACGGCAACGGGCTAAAAGACGCCGGCGAAGGACCGCTTTCCGGCGTGTTTATCGACCTGTACGGCTACGACGCCAAGACCGGCGCGAAGCTGCTGCTCTCCGAGACCGTCACCGACCTGAGCGGCAACTACGCGTTCACCAATGTCGGCCCCGGCGGCCCCGGCAGCAAGGGCACCCCGGCCAACGGCATTTACACGAAGTGGGAAGTGTACGAAAAGGTGCCGACCGGATACACGCAAACGGCCCCGGCCACCGGCTTCTACACGATCAACGTCATTAGCGGCACGGATGTCACCGCCCTGAACTTCGGCAACAAGAAGGGCGGCGGCGGACCCGGCGGCGGCGGCACCGGCGACTCAGATCCTGGCCGGCAGCGGCGCCGGCAGCAGCCCGCTGGCGATCGCCTTCGACAACAAGGGCATGCAGATGTTTAGCATCGTGCCCTACGCGGCGACCTTCCGAGGCGGCGTCCGCGTCGCCAAGGGCGATGTCACCGGCGACAACGTCAACGACATCATCACCGCCCCCGGCGCCGGCATGGCTCCGCAGGTCAATATCTACGATGGCACGACCGGCAAGCTGGTCCGTTCGTTCGACGCTTTCGACGGGAACTGGAAGGGCGGTGTCTTTGTCGCGACCGCCGATATCAATCACGACGGAACGCAGGACATCATTGTCGGCACCGACGCCAGCGGTTCGCCGGAAGTCCGAGTCTACGACGGTCTCACCGGCATCCAACTGTTCCAGTTCCTGGCCTATTCGCCGTTCTTCCGCGGCGGCGTCCGCGTGGCGGGCGGCGACGTGAACGGCGACGGCTTCGCCGACATCATTACCTCGCCGGGCGCCGGCATGGCCCCGACCGTCCGCATCTTCGACGGTTCTTCGTTCGGCACCGGCCAGACGCCGACGATGCTCCGCCAGTTCAACGCCTACGAACCGACGTTCACCCGGGGCGTCTTCGTCGCCACCGGCAACTTCAACGGCGACGCCTTCGCCGACATCGTCACCGGCCCCGAGGCCGGCCACCTGCCCAACGTTCGCGTCTGGGACGGCACCGACGGCACGTTGATCAAGGATCTGCTGGCGAATTCGACCGGCTTCCTCCTGCCGCCGAGCCAGATCTCCACGGATCAGTTCAACTCGTCCGGCATGCGGGTCGCCACCGCCGATATCGACGGCGACGGCCTCAGCGACGTGATCACCGGCCCGGGCGTGCTGAAGAGCCGCGCATCCGCGTCTACAGCAGCGCTCCTGGGCCCGAATTCTGGACTTCGCGGCGATGCCGGCGTCTTTCCTGGGCGGCGTCTACGTCGGTTGATCCGCCCAGCCATGCAACCATTCCCGGCCCGCCGCGAGCCTTCTCGCGGCGGGCTTTTTGTTTGCCTGGCAACCGGAATAGTGGCGAAAGCCGCACGCTTCCTGTAAATTCTTGATTGTCGCTTTTCAGGAGGCGGACATGAAAACCGCCGCGTGCATTGTCGCGATTATCGTTCTGCTGCTCGTCGTGTCATCGAGCCCCTATGCGGTGGATCGCTCGGAATTCGCCTACGTCACGCAGTTTGGGCGTCATGTCGCCACCCATGACGGAGCCAACGAATCGGGTTTGCACTTCAAATGGCCTTGGCCGATTCAATCGGTTCAGCGGATCGATCGCCGGCTGCAAATGTTCGATCTCCCCGGCACGGAGCTTCCCACATTCGATCCGCAGGGTCAAACCATTGACAAAATGTTGACCGTGGACGGCTATGTCGCCTGGCGAATCGACGATGAATCAGGCGTCGATCGGTTCATTCGCACCGTCGGCACGTCCGAGCGAGCCCGCGAGATTCTGGGCCCGCGAATCGCCGGCCGAGTTGGCGCCGTCATCAGCCGCATGAAACTCGACGATCTGATTCATGTCAGCGCGGGCAATAACCGCCTCGCCGACCTCGACGCACGCGCGAATCGAATCCAGCGGGAAATCCTGGGCATTGGACAAGTGGACGATCTCCGCGAACAAGTCCGCGAGGAATATGGCATCACCCTGATCGACGTGCGGTTGCGGCGGCTGAACTATCCCGACAGCGTTCGCCAGGCGATTTTCAACCGCATCAAGAGCGAGCGAAATCGCAAGGCCGCCGATTACGAAAGCGACGGCGAAAAGCGAGCCAAGGAAATCCGCTCGGCCGCCGAGCGTGACGCCGAAATCACCAAGACCACGGCTCAGGCGAAGGCCGACTTGATCCGCAAGCAGGCCGACGCCGAGGCCGACCGCATCCGCAACGAGGCGCAGTGCCAAGGATCGCGACTTCTACGTTTTCCTGCGCAAGCTCGACGCCTACAAGCAGATGCTGGCCAAAACGAGCGACCTGCTGCTGCTTTCCGCCCGCCATCCGCTGTTTCAGCTTTTGTTGAATCCGCCCGCGGAGAAGCACGAGGCTCCGCCGAAACCGGTTGACAAAACAATGAACAACGACCGTCCGATGGTTCCGAAACCTTGATGAAAATGGCCAAGCGAGTCGCGCTGCTGCTGGCGGTGATGTTGGCCGCCTATCTGCTCACCGGCATCGCCCAGGTGCGGCCCGGCGAGCGCACGGTCGTGCGGCGGTTCGGTCGCGTCGCCGCGCAGCCGCGCCGGGACTTTGGGTCGGCTTGCCGTGGGGAATGGATCGCGTCGATCGCGTGCCGGTCAACTTCGTTCGCCGGCTGCAGGTCGGCTTTCGCCCGGATGCGGACGCAGACTCGCTCATGCCCGCCGGCCAATTACTCACCGGCGATCAAAATCTGGTCAACATTCAGGCGGCAATCGACTACAGCGTCGGCGCTGACGACGAGGTCGTCGCCTACGTCATCCATCGCGACCGCATCGAGCCGGCGATTTCCCGCGCCGCCGAGGCGGTGCTGGCCGAATGGGTCGCCGGCCACACCATAGACGAAGTCCTGTTGACCGGAAAAGTGGCGCTTCGCGACTATCTCGTTCCGCGCGTGCAAGACCGCATCAAGCCGTATGATCTGGGCATCAAGATTCAGGCGGCCAGCATCACCTGGCTGGCCGCACCGGATGAAGTCAAACCGGAATTTGAGCGCGTGGCGATCAAACAATCCGAGATTCGCACGCTCGAAAACAACGCCCGGCAGGACGCCGAGCGTTTGAAGCGCCAGGCGCTCGCCGAGGCCGACCAAGCCCACCAGTTGGCCGACGCCTACGCCGAGGGCCGCAAGCGGCTCGCGCAAGCCGAGGCCGAGGCGTTCCTCGCCCGGGTCGAACAATACCATCGCCTCCGGAAGGACAATCCAAACATTCTCACGGCCATTTGGTGGTCGGAAATGGGGCAAGTGTTCGCGAACTTGAAAGCCAATGGCCAGGTGGACTTGCTTGACGATCGCCTGGGCGGCAACGGCCTCGACATCATGCAATTCGCACGACCAAAGAAGAAATGAATGACCGCCTGCGCGATCTGCTGGCCGCGTTCGACCCGAGCTTGCCCCTCGAGCGGGCGCGGACAATTCCCGCGCCGTGGTATCTGAGCCCGGAAATCGCCGGGGCCGAACGCGAACGCGCGTTCGGCGACTCGTGGATCGTGGTCGGGCGGGTGGACCAGATTGCTGCTCCAGGTTCATTTTTGACCGCGGAGATCGCGGGCCGGCCCATTCTTGCCGTCCGCGACGGCAACGGCGCCTTCCGCGCGTTTTTCAACGTCTGCCGGCATCGCGCCGCGCCGCTACTCACGGAATCCTGCGGCCAGGCGACGAAACTGCGCTGCCGGTATCATGGCTGGACCTATGACCTGGCCGGCCGCCTTCGCGGCACGCCGGAATTCGACGGCGTCGCCGAGTTCGATCGCGAGGCCAACGGGCTTCACGAACTTGCCGTCCAGACTTGGGGCCCGCTCGTCGCAGTGCATTTGGGCACGCCGGCGACCGGCTTCGCCGATTATCTGGCTCCCCTGCCCTCGCACGTTGAAGCCGGTTTGCAGGCTTTGAACTTCGTCGAACGTCGCGAGTACGACCTCGCCTGCAACTGGAAACTGTTCGTCGATAATTACCTCGATGGCGGTTACCACGTCAACACGGTGCACCCGGAATTGGCCGGCATGCTTGATTACTCACAATACCGCACTGAGATATTTGACTGGACCAGCCTGCAAAGCAGTCCGCTGACGACTAGCAGCGGCGCGGTTCGCTCCGGTCGCGCCCAGTACTGGTACGTCTTCCCCAACCTGATGCTGAATCTCTACGACGGCGTCATGGACACGAACCTGGTCCTGCCGCTCGGCATCGATCGCTGCCGCGTGATCTTCGATTTCTATTTTGCCGATGACGGGCCGCCGTCCGATCCCGCCTTTCGCGCCGAGAGCATCGCGGTGGCCGATCGCGTGCAGATGGAAGACGCAGGGATTTGCGAGCAAGTTCAACGTGGGCTGGCGAGTGGCGTCTTCGATGTCGGCCGCTTCAGCGTCAAGCGCGAAATCGCCGCTTACCATTTCCATCGCTTGCTCGCGCGTAGAATTTCATAACGGCAAGATTCCCCCACCCGATGGCAGGCGAGAACAAAACATGGCGAAATCCCAATTCATCTTCGATGCGACCGACGCCGACTTCGAAACCAAGGTGGTCGAGAAGTCGCGGGAAGTGCCGATCGTGGTCGATTTCTGGGCCCCCTGGTGCGGCCCCTGCCGGGCACTCGCCCCGATGCTGGAAAAGCTGATCGATGCCCACCACGGCGATGTGCTCCTCGCGAGGGTCGATGTCGACGAGAATCCCGAACTCGCGGGCTATTTCGGAATTGAGGGCATCCCCGCGGTCAAGGCGATTCGCGACGCCCAGATCGTGCTGCAATTCGAAGGTTTGATCCCCGAACCGTCGTTGCGTGAATTTCTCGATCGGCTCGTGCCGAGCGAAACCGACAAGCAGACCAAGGCCGCCGCGGAGATGGAAAAAACCAAACCGGCCGACGCCGAGGCGATCTATAACAAAGTGCTCGAGCAATCGCCGGACCATGTCGCGGCGCGGCTTGGATTGGCGCGCCTGAAATTGGCCGCCGGCGATCTGGACGCCATCGAAAGGCTACTGGAAATCATCCCGCCGGGCGGCGATGAGGGCGAGGAGGCCGAACGCATCCGGTCCGAACGCGATCTTCGCCGCCAGCCGGCGACGAGCGCCGATGAGGCCGAACTGAAAAAACAGGTCGCCGCCGATCCGGAAAACGCCCAACTTCATCTTGAACTCGGCAAGGCGCTCGCGGCGAAAAAGCAATACCCCGAGGCCCTCGCCGAGCTTTACGCGGCCGCCGAGCGCGACCGCGAACTCGCCCAGGGCCCGGTCAAGGAAACCATGGTGCAAATCTTTCACGCCATCGGCGTCCGCTCGGATTTGTCCGAGGAATACCGCGACAAACTGCGGCGCGTCATGTATTGAAAAATCGCCTTGCTCAGGGTCGCGGCTGACCTCGGTTCAACGATGCATTCGCGATAGAATATGTAAGAGGAACACGACCGAGGCGAAGTATGAACAAGCCATTTTCAAATATCACGAACGACCTGAACCGAGCCATGCTGATCGCTCCGTTGCCGGGGCCGGATCGCAAGCGGCGTGAGGCGACTTTATTCTTATCGGCTGGTTTACCGCCAGCCGGACTGGGACGCGGCCGGGTGCCTGATGCTCTGGCGCGTGACCGGCGGCCGCGAGGATTATCAGGTCTCGCTCGAACGCGACGATCGTCACGGCCTGCACTGGCATTGCACTTGCGCCGACCACATCTATCGCGGCGAGCGGACCGCGAACCATATTTGCAAGCATGTCCGGGTTTTGAAGGAGTTCACCCCGCCAATGCCCAGCGAGGAATTGCGCCGCGCGGCTTGATTCAGGAACCGTTAACGGGCTTGAAATCGACTTGAATGTACGGATTCCGCAGGCCGTTAACCTGTCGCGAAAACAGCATGAGGTGGCCGTCCTCTTTGTTGAAGCGCGCCCGCAGGAACGATTTGACATCGCCCTTCTTGTCCTTGGCCATGATCTCTTCGACGTCGTCGAAAATTCCATTGACGCTGAAATGCGAACGTCCCTCGCGGTCGGCTTCGGGGTTGGGCGTGCCGTCGCGATTCAACCGCGGCTCGGGCTCCTTGCCGTTGACCAGAAACTTGACGATTTTCCCGTCGCGAACTTTCACGCTGTATTTGTCGACGATCGTCTGGCGGACGCCGTCGGACGATTCGGTCATGATGGTGCGGGCAATCTTCAAGTCATAGTCCGCGGGGCCCTTTTCTTTCCATAATGCCCGCGCGGCCTGCAATCGCTCCGGCGTCAGCGGCTGCATCGAATTCCAGGCCCAATTGATGCCAATTGCCAGCAGAGCCAGGCAGCCCATGACGGCGAAGATCCATAGCCAGTTTCGATTTCGCCGCCGCGCCGCAGTCGTGGCCGCCACTTCATTGCTCATTTCACTTGCTCGAACGTATGCCCCTTGGGCACAATCGTGATTCCATCTTCCGTAATGATCAGGCCGTTGGCAAGGTCGCGTTTGCGATCGTAACCAATCGCCATCCCTTTGGGTATTTTAACGTCTTTGTCGATGATGGCGCGGCGAATTTGACAGTGCCGCCCGACATCCACGTCGTTAAACAGGATCGACTCCTCGACCTGGGCGTAACTGTTGACCCGAACATGCGGGGCCAGCACGCTTTTCCACACGCGTCCGCCGGAAATAACCGAGCCATTGCAAACAATGCTCTCGTGGGCCTCCCCGCGGCGAACCTGGCCCGCTTCGCCTGGTTCGAAAAAGACGAACTTCGGCGGCGGCGATTGCGGATGGGCCGTACGAATCGGCCAATTCATGTCGTAAAGATTCAGTTCCGGTTGAACTGAAACCAAATCCATGTTCGCGGCATAATAGGCGTCCTGCGTGCCCACGTTGCGCCAATAGGGCACCGTCTTGCCCAGCGGGTCGCGAAAGCGAAACGCGAACACGCGATGCGTCTTGATCATCGTGGGAATGACATTCTTGCCGAAATCGTGCTGGCTTTCGCCATTGGCCGCGTCGGCAATTAATTGCTCATACATGACCTTGGTGGAAAAAACGTAAATCCCCATCGAGGCGAAGAAATGGTCCGACTCGCCGGGCATTGGCGCGGCGCTTGGCGGCTTTTCCTTGAAGCCCGTGACCTGAAGTTTTTCATCGGTTTCGACCACGCCCAGATTCTTGCTCTCGGAGAGCGGCGCGGGGATGCAGCCGATCGTGACGTCGGCGTTGTTCTTCTGGTGGTGATTGATCATCTCGCGATAATTCATCTTGTAGATATGGTCGCCGGCCAGGATCAGCACGTAGCGCGGATTTTCCAGTTCGATGTTGTAAATGTTCTGGTAAATGGCGTCCGCCGTGCCCGAATACCAGTGCTCGTGCAATTGCTGTTGCGGCGGCATCACATCGATGTAGTCGCCGAGTTCGGCGCTGAGAAAGGTCCAACCGTCGCGGATGTGCCGATGCAGGCTGCGAGCCTTGAACTGCGTTAGCACCAGGATCTTTCGCAGACCACTGTTGATGCAATTGGAGAGCGTGAAATCGATGATGCGATACATGCCGCCAAACGGCACCGCGGGTTTGGCCCGGTCGCGCGTCAGCGGCTCCAATCGCGTGCCCTTCCCGCCGGCCATGATCAGCGTCATCACGTCGTTCATCGTCAGCACCTAATCGCGTGGTGAGGATTATTGCGTCAACTCAGCAGCGTGACCCGTGGCTCATTCCGCGGTCGCAGTTTCTCGATTATCTCGATCCATCGCGGCAGGATGTTCTCAACTCGAAATCGCGCCGCCCGCTTTTGGGCGTTCATTTCGAACTGGTATCGCCGATCGGCGTGGTCCAGAATTCGCCGCGTTGCGCGCGCCACCTCGTGGCGGTCGGCCTGGTGGATCAAATTGCCGGTTTCGCCGTCGCCCAGGATTTCGGCGAGATCCGCGCGCCGCCGCGCCACCACGGGCCGCCCGGCCGCCAGCGCCTCAAGCGCCACGTTGACCCCGCCCCGCTTTCCCAAAACCCAAACGACATCCGCGAGCCGCAGCAGCGCGGCCGCGTCCGGCCGCACGCCGGCGAACCGGATCCGCGGTTCGACCGACCCGCCGGCCCGGGCAAACTCGGCGACCCGCCGGCGGTCCGATCCGTCGCCGATCATCACCAACCATAGCTCCGGATACACATAGCCGAGGATATTCGAAACCCAGACCGCTTCGCGAAATCCATGGCCCGGCTCGATGCGGCCCACGCACACGACCAGCCGTGCGTTGGGCGGCAACTTCAATTCGTGCAGAATTGATTCGCGATTCGGGATGGCCGCCTCGGACACGCAAGGCGGGATCACGCGAATTCGTTCCGCCGACACTCCAAGTTTTAGCGCAGTGCCGGCGTTCCCATTCGCCTCGGGCGACAAGCGCGGCCGCCCGGCGAAAGAGCCAGCGCCGAAGCAGCAGCGACGCCGGATCCGAAAACGCATCGACGGCGACGACCGGCGGCAATCGTCGCAGCAAACCCATGATGCCAATCTGTCGCAACGCGGCAATTCTCGACGTCACGATCAGGTCGGGCGATGCACACGCAATCATCTTCGAAAGCGTCAGCCCGGCGGTCGGTTTGCAATGGCGGCCGCACCGGAGCGAATGAAGCACGACCCCCGCGCCGTGCAACTGATCCGCGAAGATCCCATCGTCGTTTCGCACCGCGACATGAACGGCATAACCCTCGCGCGCAGCGCCGGCGCCAGCAGCGAAACTTGCTTTGCCGCCCCGCTCGGGCCGAGATCGGGAATGAGAATGAATATCGTGGTCATGCGCGGGCCATTGCTCTTGCTCGACTTCGCAGATTGGTGTTCTATGGGCTGAATGGAGACTGACACGCATGGTCCATTGAAAGATATCCGGGTTCTCGACGCCTCGCGAGTTTTGGCTGGTCCATTCTGTGGTCAAACCCTCGCCGACCTGGGCGCCGACGTGATTAAACTCGAGCGCCCGGCGCCGGAGACGAGACCCGCGGCTGGGGCCCGCCCTTCGCAGGCGCGCTCAGCGCCTATTATCTTTCGTGCAATCGCAACAAGCGAGCGATCACGCTCGATATTGCTCAACCAGACGGTCAGACGATTTTGCATCAATTGCTCGACCGTTGCGACGTGCTGCTGGAAAACTTTCGCAGCGACAGCGCGATCAAGCTCGGCCTGACGCCGGAAGAATTGCTGGCAAAACATCCGAAACTCATTGTTTGCTCGATTAGCGGCTACGGGCGCACCGGGGCGATGAAGGACTTGCCGGGCTACGATTTCGCGATTCAGGCCTTGAGCGGCTTGATGGCGATCACCGGCCCGGTCGAGGGGCCGCCCAGCAAGGTCGGCGTGGCGGTCAGCGATGTGTTGACGGGCCTCTATGCCGCGGTCGCCGTGCTCGCCTGCATTAACGCCCGGCGAAGTTCAGGCCACGGCTACGCCATCGACCTGGCCTTGCATGACTCCGCCCTGGCGGCCCAGGTGAATGTCGCCCAAGCGTATCTCACGAGCGGCAAAGTTTTTCCGCGGCAGGGAAACGCCCATTTGCAAATTGTGCCCTACCAGTTGTTCCAGACCGCCGATGGCTGGCTCGTGCTCGCGGTTGGAAATGATGGCCAATGGCAGCATTTTTGTATCTCGGCGGGCGAGAACGAACTCGCCGTCAACGCTCGATATTTGAAGAATTCGCAACGGGTCGAACACCGCGACGAGCTAGTGCCGAAAGTCGCCGCGATCATGCGCCGCCATTCGAACGCTCGATGGCGTGAAATTCTCACCAAGGCGAACGTGCCGCACGCCGAGGTGCGCGAATATGACCAGGTCTTCCGCGATCCGCAAGTGTTGGATCGCGGCATGAAAATCCACGTGCGCGATCACGCTGGGAAAGAAATTGACCTGCTTGGCAGTCCATTCCAACTCGCCGGGGCAAGCTTGCCCGCGCCGCGAACGCCGCCGATGCTCGGGCAGGATACGGATACCGTCTTACACGAGTTGCTCGGCATCGACAAAAGTTCGCTCGAGCAATTGCGAACTCGCGGCATTGTATGATAAACTCGGACTTGCTTGATTCGCCACCGAGTTTTCGAGCCCGCACCATGTCCGACCTTGATCGCCGCCAGATGCTCGCGGCCATCGCCGGGGCCGCCGCGACACTTGCTCCGGGCGCTGACGCTTCCGGCTCGCCGGGCAGAAGTGAGCTTGTCGCCGCCGAGAATGACCGCGACGGCACGCTCGACTGGCAACTCACCTACACTCGCGTCGATCCAAAGACCAAATGGCGGTCGACGTTGATCGAGGGCTACGCCGGCCGGCAGTCGGTCGCGGCGGGCGACAAACTCGATCTCTTCGTCAGCACCGATCCGGCGTCGCCGTTTTTCATCGACATCTATCGCCTGGGCTACTATCGCGGCAAGGGCGGCCGCTTCATGCGCCGGCTCGGACCATTGGAAGGGAAGGTGCAACCGACACCGCCCGTCGGCGAACAACGCCTGCGCGAATGCCAGTGGCATCCATGCACCACGCTCGAAATCCCCAGCGACTGGCCCAGCGGCGTTTACCTCGGCAAACTCTCCGCCAAGAAACATCGCTATCAAAGCTACTTGATTTTTATCGTTCGCGATGACCGCCAAGCCGATTTTGTCTTTCAATGCAGCGACAACACCTGGCAGGCGTACAACCAATGGCCCGACAGCTACTCGCTTTACACCAACGATCGCCCGGATAAGCGGCCGCTGGTCTCCGGCGTCAAAGTCAGTTTCGATCGGCCGTACGGCAAATATGTGCAGATTTTTGACAATCCGCTCTCGCAAGGCTCGGGCGAATTCCTGCTCTGGGAATTTCCCCTCGCCTTCTGGATGGAGCAGCATGGCTACGACGTGACGTACGTCTCGAATTCCGATGTGGCGAATGACTTGAAGACCGTCACGCGCGGCAAATCGTTCCTATCGGTCGGGCACGACGAATACTGGGATCGCCGGCAATACGACAACCTCATGGCGGCCGCAAGGGCCGGGGTCAACATCGCTTTCCTTTCCGGAAACACCTGCTGTTTCGTCGCCCCGTTTTTCGATTCGAGCAAAGGCACGCCGAATCGGATCATCACGCGAGCCGGACGCTATGGCGGTATCCGCCCCGGCGAGGAGCCTTGGATGGCCGACTTGCCGGAAAAAGCACCCAACGAATCGACGCTGATCGGCGCACAGACTGTGACGCCGTTCAACGGTTCCGGCGATTGGATCGTAACCAAGCCCGAACACTGGATCTTTGAAGGGACCGGCATGAAGAAGGGCGACCGGATTCTCGGTCTCGTCGGCTGGGAGTTTCACGGCGCCCACGCCGACATTCCCGGTCTCGAAATCGTCGCCGCGGGCAACACCTTCACCGCCGACGACAAAGAATCGCACTACGAGGCGACGATCTATCCTGGGTCGAAAGGGAATTTCGTATTCAACGCCTCGACGATCTTCTGGTCGCAGGGATTGTCGCAACCGCCAGGCCACATGCCGCCGATCTCGCATCACGGCCGTCCGCAGGGCCCGGATGAACGCGTGCAGCGGATTACCAAAAATGTGTTCGAGCGATTTAGGCGACCGGCTTAGCGGAGTCACTCAGTGTTACGTTTCCAATCCAAATCCGTGTCGGGCTCCGAAGTTTCCATAGGTAAACCGGCTCAGAAACTTGAAGCAGGCAATGCCGCCGAAATGCGACTGGAATGGTCGAAACTCCGGCCGCGCACTTGACCATCAAACCCCAAGGTTGGTATTCGTACGCGAACCAAGTAGACGGGGAACAAACCAGAATAAGCGCCGGCGAGTTGCACCGGCGGAACCGGCAATCCGCCAAGCGCGATGCAGTCGGCTCTGGAAAGCACGATCTCAAACCCCGATTGCAGCGAACCGGCGCCTGAGTCGGACAAAAGATCCCGAATTACTGAGTTGCCCATCGACGGATTTGGTAGGACGACTTGAATCCGCGGGCGCCCACGGACAATCGGCCAGGTCGCGCACGGCATTAACCCAGCCTCCAAATCTCCTCGACCTCCGGATAATCGACGTCCGGCTCGAAACAATAGGCCTTATTTGGGTCCGATTCTGTTTCGCGAACCAGCGCGCGATGTCGTCCCAATTGTCGGCGACCGCCACGACTGTGCCGTTTGCCAGTCCCACGATCTTGCCTCGGTAAGGAGAGTTTGGATCGCGGCGGGTCTCGCTCGAAATCTTCTCGGCGAGTTCGCGATTTGATGGCAGTATTTCAACAAATTCAGGCATATCCATCCCCCTCGATGCTTGATTGCGCCGGTATCATAGGCGATTGAAAAAGAAGTAACAAGCGAGTTTGCATTCGGCACAAAACTGCGTCGTTCCCCACCCTGACGCCGACGTATATCGTGATACAATGAATGGGTTGAATCCCACCGGCCTCAAATTCGATTCACAACATGAAAAACGCGAATCTCCCAAGAGCTTTCTGTTTTTTCGCGCTGAGCTTGATCGCAAGTCAAGATGCTTTGGCTCAGGGCAAGCTCCAATACAACCGCGACATCCGCCCCATCCTCGCCGAGAATTGCTTCGCCTGCCATGGCCCCGACAGCGCCTCGCGAAAAGCGGGATTGCGGCTCGATCATCGTGAGACCGCGATCGAGGCCGGCGCGATCACGCCCAACAAGCCCGGCGACAGCGACATGATCCGGCGGATTCATGCCGCCAACAAGGAGCACATGCCGCCGCTGGCGACGAAAAAAGTCCTCACCAAGTCGGAAATGGACAAGCTGCAGCGCTGGATCGCGGAGGGAGCCGAATATCAGAAACACTGGTCGCTGATCGCGCCGACTCGCCCGCCGCTGCCGGCGGTGAAGAACATCGGCTGGGTGCGCAATCCGATCGATCGCTTCATCCTGGCGAAGCTGGAAGAAAAAGGCCTGACGCCGGCGCCCGAGGCCGACCGGCGCACGCTGGCTCGCCGCCTCAGCCTCGATCTGACTGGGCTGCCCCCGGAACCGGCCGACGTGGAGGCGTTCGTCAATGACAAGTCGCCCGAATATTACGAGAAGTTTGTTGACAAGCTGATGGAGTCGCCGCACTGGGGCGAACATCGCGGCCGCTATTGGCTCGACGCCGCCCGCTACGCCGACACGCACGGCATCCACTTCGACAATTTCCGCGAAATTTGGGCCTACCGCGATTGGGTCATCAAGGCCTTTAACAAGAACATGAAGTTCGATGAATTCACCATCGAACAATTGGCCGGCGACCTGTTGCCCCACCGCACGCTCGACCAGCAAATCGCCTCCGGCTTCAATCGCTGCAACATCACCACCAACGAGGGCGGCGCGATCAATGAGGAATATCTAGTGCTCTATGCCCGCGATCGCACCGAGACGGTCGCCCAGGTTTGGCTAGGCAGCACGATGGGTTGCTGCGTCTGCCACGACCACAAGTTTGATCCGTTCACGCATGCGCGATTTTTATTCGATGTCGGCCTTGTTCAACAATACGACGCAGCGGGCGATGGATGGCAACATCAAGGACACGCCGCCCACGATCTTCGTGCCGCGCGACGAGGACCGGCCGAAGTACCACGCGATCGAGCGCGACATGGCCGACGCTCGCCGGCAACAGGAGGCGCGCAAGAAAGCCGCACACGCCGAATTCGCCAAGTGGGCAAAGTCGGTCAAGCCGGAATCGCTCGAAACCCCGATCCCGACGCATGGCTTGCAAAGCGTCGCCGAGTTGAATGAGGGGACCGGCAAGACGTTGCACTTCACGGTTGACGGCAAGGATCGGCCGGTGACGCTCGGCAAGGACGCTTGCCTGGGCGGCCGGCAAGCTCGACGCCAGGGCCTATCGCGCTCAGCCGGGCCAAGTGGTTTCGCTTTCGGACGTCGGCGACTTCGACGGCGGATCAAGCCTTCTCATACGGCGCCTGGGTCAAGCTGCCGCGCGGCGGACTCACCGGCGCGATCTTCAGCCGCATGGATGAAGCCAACGATTATCGCGGCTGGGATCTGTGGGTGCAAAACAACTTGCCCGGCGCTCACATCATCAGCAAATGGCAAACTGACGCGGTCAAGGCCGTGGCGACGCAGCAGTTGAAGCCGAAGCAATGGCACCATGTCTTCATCACCTACGACGGCAGCGGCAAGCGCGGCCGGCATCAAGGTCTACATCGATGGCGCCTGCAGCAAACGACGTGTCGAAGCCGATAGCCTCAAGGGCAGCATCAAGACCAACGTGCCGTTCAAACTGTCGCAGCGAAATCAATCTTCCCGGATCGATGGCGTCGCGCTGCAGGATCTGCGCATTTACAACCGCGTCCTGTCGCCCCGGAGGTCGAAGCGCTGGCCCGATCCTCGAAGGCCGTGACCATCCTCAAGAAGCCCGAAGACAAGCGGACCGACGCCGAGAAGAAGGAGCTTTACGACTGGTGGCTCGGCTCGTTCGACCAGCCGTATCAGCAGAGCAGCAGGAAATTGACCGAATTAGCCAAGCAGGAAGGCCTGTTGCGCGTGCGCGGCACGGTCGCCTACGTGATGCAAGAGCGGCCGACGCCGCCGAGGCGTATGTTCTCAATCGCGGCGAGTACGACAAGCGCAAGGAGCAGTCACGCCGGCCACGCCGAAATTCCTGCCGCCGATGCCGCCCGAGCTGCCGCTCAACCGACTCGGCTTCGCCAAATGGCTGCTGCGCCCCGGAAAACCCGCTGACCGCCCGCGTGACGGTCAATCGCTTCTGGCAGGAACTCTTCGGCACCGGCATCGTGCGGACCTCCGGCGATTTCGGCGTCACCGGCGAATTGCCGTCGCATCCCGAACTGCTCGACTGGCTGGCGGTCGAGTTCCGCGAGAGCGGCTGGGACGTGAAGAGTTTCTTCAAACTGTTGGTCACCTCGGCGGCCTATCGGCAGGCGGCGATCGCCACGCCCGAAAAACTCGAAAAGGACCGCGACAACCGCCTGCTCTCGCGCGGCCCGCGCTTCCGCATGGACGCCGAAATGATCCGCGATTATGCCCTGGCCGCCAGCGGCCTGCTGGTTCGAAAAGTCGGCGGCCCGAGCGTCAAGCCGTATCAGCCGACGGCGTCTGGGAAGCGGTCGCGATGATCGGCAGCAACACCCGCGATTACAAGCAGGACACGGGCGACGAACCTGTATCGCCGCAGCATGTACACGTTCTGGAAACGGTCCGCCCCGCCGGCGTCGATGGAGATTTTCAACGCGCCGATCGCGCGAGACCTGCACCGTTCGCCGCGAGCGCACCGACACGCCGTTGCAGGCGCTGGTGACGCTGAACGATCCGCAGTTCGTCGAGGCCGCCCGGCATCTGGCCCAGATCGCCCTCAAGAAAGGCGGCGACGAATTCGAATCGCGAATCGATTTCATCGCGAAGCGACTGCTCGCACGGCCGCTCCGTCCGGAGGAACTGAAGGTGATCAGGCCGATCGCCGACGATCTGTTCGCCCTCTACCAGGCGAATCCCGAAGACGCGAAGAAACTGATCGCCCTAGGCGAATCGAAACCCGATTCCTCGCTCGATCCAGCGACCCTCGCCGCCTGGACCATGCTGGCGAACCAGATGATGAACTTGGATGAAGTGTTGAATAAATAAAGCTCGAATTTGTAGGGTGGGTCGAGCCGAGCCGTGAGGCGAGGTCGAGGCCCACCACAGAATGTGTAGGGTGGGTCGAGTCTTCGAGGCCCACCGCTCCGAAATTTGGAATTTCCTGCGTAGCGAGGTCTGCCATGAACCCATTCGATCAATTTCGCTTGAACATGACTCGGCGTCATTTCTTCCAAGCGGGTTCGCACCTCCTGGGCGGGGCTGCCCTCGCCTCGCTGCTCGGCCGAGCATGCCTCCGGCAAGCGAAAAACGCAACAGGCCGCCGTCTGGTGCCGATTTTCCCGGCAAGGCCAAGCATGTCATCTACCTGCACATGGTCGGCGGCCCCGCGCAGATGGACCTGTACGACTACAAGCCGAAAATGGGCGAGTGGTACGACAAGGACCTGCCCGACTCCGTCCGCATGGGCCAGCGCCTCACCACCATGACCAGCGGCCAGGCTCGCTTCCCGATCGCGCCGTCGAAGTTCAAGTTCGCCCAGCACGGCAAATCGCGGCATGTGGGTGAGCGAACTGCTGCCCTGGACGGCGCAAGATGGTCGACGACATGTGCTTCATCCGCACGCATGCACACCGAGGCGATCAACCACGAGCCGGCCATCACCTTCATGCAGACCGGCAACCAGATCACCGGCCGGCCCTGCCTCGGCGCCTGGGCCTCCTACGGCCTCGGCTCGCTGAATCGACAACCTGCCGACGTTCGTGGTGCTGGTCGCCCAGCCGACGAACACCGAACAGGTGCAGGCGATCTCGGCCCGGCTGTGGCAAGCCGGCTATCTGCCCGGCGAACACGCCGGCGTCTCCTTCCGCACCGCCGGCGATCCGATCCTCTACATCAACAATCCGCCGGGCGTGCCCACTCAGAGTCCGCCGCAAGACGCTCGACGGCCTCAAGGCGCTGAACGAAATGAACCTTCAAAACCGTCGGCGATCCGGAAACGCACACGCGCATTCAGCAATACGAACTGGCCTTCCGCATGCAGGCCAGCGTGCCGGAGCTGACCGAACTGTCGCGAACGAACCGGCCGCCACGCTCAAGCTCTACGGCGACGACGCGCAAGAAGCCCGGCACGTTCGCCAACACCGCGCTGCTCGCGCGGCGGCTGGTCGAGCGCGGCGTGCGCTTCGTGCAGATTTATCACAACAACTGGGACACGCACGCCAACGTCGCCGGCCGCCTGCCCGATCAATGCAAGGATGTCGATCAGGCGTGCTACGGGCTGATTCAGGATCTGAAACAACGCGGCATGCTCGACGACACGCTGGTCATCTGGGGCGGCGAATTCGGCCGCACGATTTATTCGCAGGGCGGGCTGACGAAGACGAACTACGGCCGCGATCATCATCCGCGCTGCTTCACCATGTGGATGGCCGGCGGCGGCTCAAGGCCGGGCACGATCTACGGCGAAACGGACGACTTCAGCTACAACATCGTCAAGGATCCGGTGCACATCCACGATTTCCACGCCACCGTGCTGCACCTGCTCGGCTTCGATCACGAAAAGTTCACCGTGAAATACCAGGGTCTCGACCAACGCCTCACCGGCGTCGAACCCTTGCGCGTGATTCAAGAATTACTTGCTTAACAGAAGTTGAACCACAGAGTCACAGAGGACACCGAGAAGAGAATTAGTTATTGTTTTCTCAGTGTCCTCTGTGACTCGGTGGTTATTAATTCGAATGCCATGCCAAGAATCTCTGCTTTCCCGAAATGCTACATCGACAAGATCGCCGCGCGGCGAAATGTCGGTGCTTCGACTGGATCGAGATGGCCCAGTCGCTCGACGCCGACGGCCTGGAGATGTACGAGGGCTTTTTCACCAGCCTCGAACCCGGCTATCTCGACCAGGTCGGCGAGGCGATCCACGCCGCCGGCTTCGCCATGCCGATGCTCTGCTGCTCGCCCGACTTCACCAATCCCGACGCCGACGCCCGCAAGCGCGCCATCGAGCGCGAAGTCCAGATGGTCGGCGTCACGCGCCGGCTCGGCGGCCCCGGCGCCGTCTGCCGCGTGCTCAGCGGCCAGCGCTATCCGCGAAGTGAGCCGCGAACAGGGGCTGGCCTGGGTCGTCGAGTGCATCGAGCAGGTGCTGCCGGCCGCCCGCGAACAGCGACATCGTCCTCGGGCTGGAGAACCATTACAAGGACGGCTTCTGGAAGTATCCCGAGTTCGCCCAGAAAAAGGACGTGTTCCTCGAACTGCGTCAACGCGATCCCCGACCGCAAGCACTTCGGCGTGCAGTACGACCCCTCGAACGCCATCGTCGCCGGCGACGATCCGATCGAACTGTTGCGCCGGTCGCCGATCGCGTCGTCAGCATGCACGCCAGCGACCGCTACCTGGCCGAGGGGGCGACGCTCGACGACCTGCGCCAGAGCCGACGGCACGCTCGGCTACTCGCCGAACCTGCGGCACGGCGTCACCGGCAAGGGCCTGAACGACTACGACGCCATCTTCCGCATCCTGGCCGAGCACGCTATCGCGGCTGGATCAGCATCGAGGACGGCATGAACGGCATGGACGAAATGGCCGAGTCGCTGGCGTTCCTGCGGCGCATGGCGGCGAAGTATTTCCCATGAGGTCGGGTTTAGCGCGACTCACGAGGAGCCTGAGCCTCACGCAATCCCCGTTGGGTCGCGGCTAACGATGGAGGAGTGACATGACGCGCTCCGCGTCGGGCTGGTCGGCTGCGGCAAGGTCGGCCAGATCCACGCCCAGGCGTTGCAATCGCTGCCGGAGGCGGATTTCGTCGCCGTTTGCGACGCCGACCCGAAGCGAGCCGAATCGTTCGCCGCCAAGTTCAACGTCCGGCCGTTCGCCGATGTTCGCACGATGCTTCGAGAATCGGGCGTCGAGGCGATCAGCGTGGCACGCCCGCACCCGCTGCACGCCGAGGCCGACAATCGCCGCGGCCGAGGCGGGCGTCCACGTCCTGGTCGAGAAGCCGCTGGCCGCCAATCTTCGCCGATTGCGACGCCATGATCGCCGCGGCAAACAAGGCCGGCGTCAAGCTCGGCGTCATCAGCCAACGCCGCTTTTACGAGCCGGTGCGGCGAATGAAGGACGCGATCGACGCCGGCAAGATCGGCCGCCCGGTGCTCGGCGTCTTCGTCATGTACAGTTGGCGCGACGAGGCCTATTATCGCTCCGACCCGTGGCGCGGCCGCTGGGACACCGAGGGCGGCGGCGTGCTCGTCAATCAATCGCCGCACCAACTTGATCTGCTGCAATGGTTCATGGGCCCGATCGCCGAGATCAGCGGCTACTGGGCCAACCTCAATCACCCGTCCATCGAAGTCGAGGACACCGCCGTCGCGACTGTTCGCTTCCAAAACGGCGGCCTCGGTTCGATCGTCACCAGCCTCGCCCAGAAGCCCGGCATCTACACCAAGGTCCACATCCACGGCAGCAACGGCGCCTCGGTCGGCGTGCAAACCGACCGCGGCGCAACCTTCGTCGCCGGCATGTCCGGCATCGCCGAGCCGCCCTTCAACGACCTCTGGACCATCCCCGGCGAAGAGCACCTCCTGCCCCAATTGCAAGCCGACGACCGCGACCGCATCCGCCAACTCGACGCCACCGGCCACTATCACGCCCTGCAAATTCAAGATTTCCTGCAAGCAGTTTTGAACGACCGCCCGCCGCTGGTCACCGGCGAAGAAGGCCGCGTCGTCGTCGAAATGTTCACGGCGATCTATCGCTCCCAGCGCGACGGAAAGCCGGTGAAATTGCCACTTTAGGTCAATCCGATTTCTTTCAGGAATTTCGATGTAACACTTTTCACACTTCTGCGCTGTGATGGATAGGCAGGCCGAGCTGCGACTCGCGGCCCGGGAATTGCCCTCGATTGCTCGCTTTTTCGAAAGGAGAACCAATTATGAAGCGCCTTCACCTGTCACATTTTAGCCGTATTCGCAGTCGCTTTCGTTCCGGCAATTTCCAACGCGGCGTCGTTCCGCGAAACGACCGCCTTGCACGAAGAATTGACCAAAGCTCACAATTCGCTCGACAATCTGGCGAAGCGGCTGGAGCGGACCAACAAGGAGGCCGAGTCGGCACAAACGAAAGTCAAGCTGGCTTCGGCGTTGATCCGAAAGGTCGGCCAGGCGGATGACGAATTGAATCGCATCATCAAGCAATTGAAAACGCTCAGCAATATGCCGCAACTCAAAATGCTGCCGCCGGTCGTCAAGATGCTTGAGGGCGTCCACAAGCAATTGCATGCGGCCCGCCTGAAGGGCGACAAGTTCAACGCCGAGGCGCTCAAGCCGCTCGACGCCAAGCTCAAGGACGTGATTCGCGACCTGCGCGTGACGATTTACGACGTGAAAGACACGTCCTCGAAAACGGGCCTGGCTCGTGCCGGGCTCGACGGCTCGCGGAAGTTGATCGAACTGCACGGGAGCCGCCCCGCGGAAGTGGCCGGCCTTGAACGAACGGCGAAAGCTGTTCGAACGGCCGTCCGACCCGCGGCCTCGGGAATCGCGACCGTCGATCGCGCCACCGGCGATATCGAGAAGCAGATCAATCTCGTCGCGGCCAGCCTGAAAGCGCTGACCGCCTTGCAACCGGGCATCGACGACTTCACGAAGGCCCTCAAGCCGTTCAACGATGTCGCCGTGGATCTGAACAAAGTCCTGAACAAGAAATTGACCATCAATCTCTTCAAACTCCATTACAACTTTACCGTGCGGCAGGTGCTCGAAGGGCCGAAGAACATCGCCGGCCCCGTGCTGAAGCCGCTGCAAGCGATGGCGGACAAGGCGCTCGAAGGCGTGATGAAATCGCTGCACCTCAAGCTGCAAGCGCCGAAGGAAATACGGGAGATGCTCGCGCAGATCGAGAAGGTCGCCAACGCGAGCCGGAATTTCATGAATTCGATCGCCGCGAGTCAACGTTCCCTTGACACGCAGTTTCTCAAGAGCTTCCAACAGTCACTGGCGAAATTGCCCAGCCGCTAGACTCCGAGCCAGCATGTCGATTGGGTCGAGCAGGATGCGAGGCCCACCGTTCATTCTTTGATTGGTAGGGTGGGTCGAGTCTTCGAGGCCCACCGACTCCGCACATGTAGGGTGGGTCGAGTCTTCGAGGCCCACCGCAAAATGTGTAGGGTGGGTCGAGCCCACCGCAAAATGTGTAGGGTGGGTCGAGTCTTCGAGGCCCACCGACTCCGCACATGTAGGGTGGGTCGAGTCTTCGAGGCCCACCGACTCCGCACATGTAGGGTGGGTCGAGTCTTCGAGGCCCACCGTCTCCGCACATGTAGGGTGGGTCGAGTCTTCGAGGCCCACCGTTTTTCTGGTCAAGACGCCGCGAGCGCGTTACCATCGGGGCTGCGCCGGTTGATTTCGTGACCTGAGTCCAACCTCTTGAGGAGACACTCTCATGCCGCACTACGCACTGCTCCTGAAATTCACGGACAAAGGAATCGCCAACGTCAAGGATTCGCCCAACCGGGCCGATGCCTTTGCGCCGCGGCCAAGAAAGCCGGAGTGACCATCGACGCTCAGTATTGGCTGCTCGGCAAGTATGACGGCCTGGTGGTGATGTCGGCCCCCGACGAAGCCGCCGCCACCGCCTTGGCCCTGGACCTCGGCCGACTCGACAATGTTCACACCATGCTCTGCCGCGCGTTTGATGAAAACGAATTCAAGGCGATCGCCGGCAAGTTGTGATGGGGATACGAAACGCTGGAATCGGCACCTATTTTCATGGTTACGCAGGTCAACCCTCGTAACCTGCGCCCCAGTGGAGCGTTGGTGTGGATGGGAACGCTAAGAGATGAATGGCAGGACACATTCGCACCATCTATAAAATGACCGAGCCCAAAAAGCCCCTCTCCCCCGCCTGCAAAGGCGTAACGTTTATCAGCGACTCGCAGGCGGGGGAGAGGGGTTGGGGTGAGGGGGAAAGAATGGCCCGAGAGACTCGCAAAACGGAAACGGCCCGCGCTCTCCGCAAAGCCGACGTCCCCACCGAAGCGCTATTATGGAAAATCCTCCGCAATCGCGCCCAGGGCGGATTCAAATTTCGCCGCCAGCATCCGATCGGGCCATATGTCGTTGATTTCGCCTGCGTGGAATGCAAAGTTGTCATCGAATCGGATGGCAAATCTCATCTCACCCGCCAAAAAGAGGACGCAAAGCGCACCGAATTCCTTGAGGCCGAAGGCTGGCAAGTTGTCCGTTTTTGGAACACAACAATCTATGATGATCTTGAATGTGTGAAAGAAACGATCTTTCGCGCATGCGAGACCCGTCAAGCCGCTGGCTGAATTCCCCCCTCACCCCCATCCCCTCTCCCCCCGCAGTTAACCGCGGCATCAAGGCAAACCGCTGACAGCGGGGGGAGAGGGGCGGCCGCGGGGTAAGTCGGGTTGACATTGGTTGCCGTTATCGCGCGTCACTCACACGTCGTTCAGCACAAGCGAACCCCGACCGCCCCTCTCCCCCGCCTTCAACGGCTTGACGATTGTCAGAATCTTGAAGGCGGGGGAGAGGGGTTGGGGTGAGGGGGAAGGAGAGCATGCGAACAACAGGCACATCCGCAAAACTTCTAGAGTGATCGAACCCCAAGAGCCCCTCTCCCCCGCCTGCAAAAGCTCGAATATCTGTCAGCGACTCGCAGGCGGGGGAGAGGGGTTGGGGTGAGGGGGAAGAAACGGCCCGAGAGACTCGAAGGGTCCGATTTGATTTCAACCAGCCTGCGCACAACACACTCCGCAATTTGTCCCGAGTGAATTGGTCGGCACACCCTGTTAAGCCTTCGCGAACCATTTCCCTATAAAAAATCCCTGTCCGCCTCGCCCCGCGAGCGGGCATTCCTTCTTGACGGCGGACGTTACTCATTCAGGTGCCACGGATGGCGACACCACTCTTGCTTCTCCTGGCTCGACAGATTCGGCGGCCCGAGGCGGCGGTTTCCGATGGGGAATTGCTGACGCGGTTCGCCGACTCGCGCGATCAAGATTCGTTCGCCGAGTTGGTTCGGCGGCATGGGCCGGTGGTTTATCGCATTTGCCGGCGGCTGATCGGGCCGTCGAACGCCGACGATGCCTTTCAGGCGACCTTTTTGGTGCTGGCGAACCGGCTGGAGGCGGCGCGTTCCGCTCATTCCGTCGGCGGCTGGCTCGTCGGCGTCGCCGGGCGCGTTGCCCGGCAGATGCAGCGCTCGGCGCTGCGGCGCGGCCGGCACGAATTCGCCGCCAGCGAAGCAAATCCCTCCTACCCGCCCGACGCCGGGCCAGATTTGCGCGAGCAATTTCGCATTCTTGATGAGGAATTGACGCGGCTGCCCGATCGATTGCGCGGGCCGATCGTTTCATGCCTGTTGCAGGGGCGGACGCAGGATCAGGTCGCGGCGGAACTCGGCTTCGACCCGCGGACGCTTCGTCGCCGGCTCGACGAGGCCAAGCGCCTGCTGAAAACGCGGCTGGTTCGCCGCGGCGTCGTTCCCGCCGTCGCGGTCGGGCTGTCGGCGGGCGTGGAAAAAGTTTCCGCCGTCATGCCGCCAAAATTGACGGAGCGAATGGTCGAATTGGTGTTTGATTATCTGTCCGGCGGGGCGGCGCTCTCCTGCACGCCGGCGCTTCTCGCGAAAGGAATTGCGATGAAATCGATGACCCGAAAAATCGTGCAACTGGTGGTCGCCTCGGCGATCGGCCTGGGTGGACTTGGGTTTGTACTGGCCGATGGGAAGGATGGCAAGAAGATCGCGCCGCCAATGGCCGCGCCGGCGGTTGCGGTGCAACCTGGGGCGGCAGCGGAGAAAGCGGTGGCGACGAATGCTCCATTTCTACCCATAACCGAGCAGCTTTCGCAGCCCAGTTGGCAGAAGGAAGAGGCACTTGCGAAGAACGGATTAGCTGACATCGCCGCAAATGGCAGCGCGGGCGATTGGTTCGTCCACGTCCAAGGAATGTGTCTTCGAATGCGGGCAGGATTCTGCGAAGACGTGGGACTATCCGCTAACACAACAGCGACAACAGATAACCCGGCCACGACAACCCTTTGGACACTCACGCAGCGTGAGACCCGTATGTTGACATCGCTAATCCGGACGGAACGCACAAAGGAAATGATTTCTCGCCCAACGATTGTGACCATGAGCCTACAGGCGGCGCGAATCTGCGCCGACGAGCAAGTCGAGGCCATTACCGAATTGGAACCATCAACACAAAACGGCAAAACAGTGTACATTCCCACGACCAAGAAGCTCGATCTTGGCGTGTCGCTCATGGTCACGCCCAAGATCTCGGCCGATGGGAAGCGCGTGACGCTCTCAGTGGAATCGAATTCCGCGGAATTGATCGGCGGCATAATTGAAATTCCGATCAAGCCCAAAAAAGACACGCAAGTCTCGACAAAAACGAAACAAACAGTCCCTGTTCGAATTGTCGGCCCCGGCGCAGTCAACAAAAGTGCTTTCCGCGTAAGCGCCGATATCGCCAACGGCGAAACGGTCGTCATTCGCTCGGCCCCGGACGCCAAGAAAAAGCAGGAAATGATCTGGATGCTGACGGTTCACCTCGGCGTCGGCCAGAAGAAGTGAAGGACCCAACTCGTAGTGGCGGCCTCTGGCCGCCACGGCAATTTCCCTCGGCGGCCAGAGGCCGCCGCTACGAGTGAGACGAATCCGTAGTGGCGGCCTCTGGCCGCCACGGCAATTTCCCGCGGCGGCCAGAGGCCGCCGCTACGAGTGAGACGAATCCGTAGTGGCGGCGTCTCGCCGCCGATATGAACTAATGTATACTATCTTGATCAAGAAAGTCGAAGACCGCCAGGGGTGGTACGCGCGCACACGTGGCGCCCTTTGGCGCCCTTTGAGTTTTCCAAGCAGAACACAGCGGGTTTATCGACGGGCGGCAGCGAAGGCCGCCAACGATTTCCCTCGTCATTTCGATCGGCCCCGCTTACAATTCACGGAAATTCGCACCAATTGCGCCCCGTGGAGCCGTCGCGATGTCCTCTCCCTCGACGAATATCACCAGCATTTTGAAGGAAGCCCGCACCTTTGCGCCGCCCGCGGATTTCGCCGCCAAGGCTCATGTGAAGAGCGTCGCCGAGTATGAGGCGCTCTGGCAGCGGGCGAAAGAAGACCCCGAGAAATTCTGGGCCGAGCAGGCGGAGTCGCTGTCGTGGTTCAAGAAGTGGGATCGCGTGCTCGAGTGGAACGCCCCGTTCGCGAAGTGGTTCGTCGGCGGCAAGATCAATGTCAGTTACAACTGCCTCGATCGCCACATCGCCGCCGGCCGCGGCAACAAGGCCGCCCTGATCTGGGAAGGCGAGCCGGGCGATTCGCGCATTCTTCGTTATCAGGATCTGCATCGCGAGGTGTGCAAATTCGCGAATGTGCTCAAGAGTCTCGGCATCAAGCCAGGCGATCGCGTCACCATATATATGCCGCTGGTGCCCGAGGCGGCGATCGCCATGCTTGCCTGCACGCGGATCGGCGCGACGCATTCGGTGATTTTTGGCGGCTTCAGCGCCGACGCCGTCGCCGAACGAAACAATGATGCCCAGGCGAAACTGGTCATCACCGCCGATGGCGGCTGGCGTCGCGGCAAAGTCGTGCCGCTGAAGCAAAATGTCGATGCCGCCCTGGGCAAGTCGCCCACCGTCAAGCATTGCATCGTCTACAACCGCTGCAATCACCCGGTGGAAATGCAAGCCGGCCGCGATCTCTGGTGGCACGAATTGATGGCGAACGCGACCGCCGACTGCCCGCCGGAGCAACTCGACAGCGAACATCCGCTGTACATCCTCTATACTTCCGGCAGCACCGGGAAGCCAAAAGGTATTTTGCACACCACGGCGGGTTATTTGCTGGGTGTGTCGTACTCGCATCGCCTGGTGTTCGACATCAAGGAAGACGACACCTACTGGTGCAGCGCCGACATCGGCTGGGTCACCGGGCATAGCTACGTGGTTTATGGCCCGCTTTGCAACGGCTCGACGACCGTCATGTATGAGGGGGCGCCCGATTACCCGCAGAAAGACCGCTTTTGGGATTTAATTGAGAAATATCGCGTCAGCGTTTTTTACACGGCCCCGACGGCGATTCGCGCCTTCATCAAGTGGGGGGATCACTGGCCCGACCGCCACGATCTTTCCAGCCTGCGCCTGCTGGGAACCGTCGGCGAGCCGATTAATCCCGAGGCCTGGATCTGGTATCACCATGTCATTGGCAAAGGCCGCTGCCCGATTGTCGACACCTGGTGGCAGACTGAAACGGGCATGATCATGATTTCGCCGTTGCCCGGCGCGATCGCCACCAAACCGGGCAGCGCAACGCGGCCGATGCCCGGAATCGTCGCCGAGGTGGTCGATGGCCACGGTCGCGAGATGCCACGCAATACTGGCGGTTTGCTCGTGATTCGCAAGCCGTGGCCGAGCATGCTGCGGACAATCTGGGGCGACGACGAGCGCTTCAAGCAGCAATACTGGACGCGAGTTCCCGGCAACTATTTCACGTCCGACGGCGCTCGCATGGACGAAGACGGCTATCTCTGGATCATGGGCCGCGTCGATGATGTGCTGAATGTCAGCGGCCATCGACTGAGCACGATGGAAGTGGAAAGCGCCCTGGTGCATCATCCAAAAGTCGCCGAGGCCGCGGTCGTCGGCCGCCCGGATGAAATCAAGGGCGAAGCGATCGCCTGCTTCGTCACGCTCAAAGCCGGAATCCCACCGAGCGACGAACTCAAGAAGGAATTGACGCAGCATGTGGTGAAGGAAATCGGCTCGCTCGCCAAGCCCGACGATATTCGCTTCACCGACGCCCTGCCCAAGACTCGCTCGGGTAAAATCATGCGGCGACTCCTGCGCGACGTCGCCGGCGGCAAGGCGACCACGCAGGACACGACGACACTCGAAGACTTGAGCGTGCTGGCCAAATTGAGAGAGGAAGAGGAAGGATAACGTTTACGATTCGCGCACGCTAAGGCGTAGCGCGTGCGCGAAATGTAAACAGTTGAGTTCTATTTCTTCTTCACGCTCACCCCACTCACAAACAAATTGCGGTCGTATTCATTCTCTTTGTACACATCGTTCGTGAACTCGATTGAAATCTTGTGCTGGCCCTTTTTCAGGTTCGTGGTGAGCGTGTATTCCTTTTCATCCTCGGTCGTGCAGGTGGTTTCTTTGCCGACTTGTTTGCCGTCCGCCGAGAGCTTGAATTTGGCGAATTCCTTCTCGGCCTTCGTGCATGAGGCTTTCACGGTGATCTCGTATTCGCCATCGGCGGGAACATCGACGGTCGCGGTCCCGGCGCCGTTGGTGTAGAAGAAGAGTTTGCTTTCCCCCTCGTTGTAGCCGAATAACTCCTTGAGATTGTCGGGCACCTTGAATTCGAACTTGCTCAATTCGATCGCGATCGGCTTGTCCGCCGCCTGAAGCGCGGGAATCGCAAGCATCAGCAAAGAAATTCCAGCACCAAGTCGAATGATGCGTCTCATGGGAAGGGTCCTTTCATGGAGAGTGGAATTGACGCTTGATCTGTCATAACCGAACCAAAATGTGATTGCAAGAACCAAGCGGCAATTCTGGTTTTTCGGCCGCGAGCCAGGCACGGCGCCTCGCTCATTCGTCGCGCGGAATGGATTCGGCCGCCTGGCGAATTTGGTCAGCGGAAACGATGACAAATTGTTCGTCGCGATAGAGTGGATGGGGAATCTGCGGCTCGAGCAATTGCCACAGGCGATAGCGGGAGCCATCGGTCCCATGGACCTGGAGCAGAAAGTAGTCCGGGTTGTAGCTCAACACATCGTCGAGCTGCGAACGCCAGTCGCCGAGTGCCCGCGGCAGCCAGAAGCTTTCGAGCAATAAGTCGCCGGGATAATAAAAGCCGCGGGTGTCGCTGTGGACCTTCACGCGGCCGTCGAATCGCCAGATCAAGTAGGAGCCTTCGTTCTGCCCGCTGAATACTTTCCAGGGTCCGGGGCCGGACAAGCCGCCAGCGGCGATCCAATCCGCCGCGGCGTGCGGCCAGTCGGTTCGCTCGGCGTTGGGAACCTTGTCGGCCCAAGGCCACGCCGACGCGAGCGTGAGTAGTCCAAGTCCGATCGCCGGCCAAATCGGCTGCAGCCGGAGCACAGGCCCGTTGAGCATGCGCTTGAATTCGTTGGCTGAATGAATGAGCCAGCGAAACCGCCGCCGATTTGGCGCGCGCGCGATGGCCCGCAGCTGGGCTCCGATTTGCGGCACGGCCAACAGCGAGCCGACCATTAGAAAATCGCCAGCGCTGCGGATCGCGACAAGAAAGAGCCCGCTGACGCCGGCGAAGAGCGCCCATTCCCAGGCGAATAACTCTCGGCGGCGAAACCAAAGCACAACCGAGTAAAAGATTGCGAGCCCCAAGAGCATTTCGACGACAAACGGCGACTTCCCCAGGTGCTGGAACGGCGATTTAATCTCCTCGAACATCCGCTGGGCAGGGTGCCGCAGTTCGGCGGAAAACGGATACAGCAGCCGGTCGATTGGGGCCGGGGTGACAAATGACGCCAACAATGCCAAGCCGCCCCACGCGAGAAGGCCGACCACCATCTTTCGATCATTTTCGTATTTGCCTGAGCGGAATCGCTGCAAGACCACGTGTGAGGCGACGACCCCTAAAATCAACGCTTGCCCCATGATCACGGCGGGATGCAAATTGCCCCACAGCAGCATCGTGAGCGGCAGTTTCCAGTCGAGTCGGCGCCGTCCATGGACATGATCCTGCAGCCAGCCGGCGACCAATTGCAATCCGATCGTTGATCCAACCAATGGCCGCAGCCGTTCGAAGAACAGAAAAACAAAAAATGCGATGGCCACGACCACGGCAATCGCATGCCGAGGCGTACCGCGCGTGTGCAGTTGCCACGCCAGGATCGCCACGGGGGCAACATAAAAACCAGTGCGAAGGAGTTTCAGGCCGGCGTATCCGAATTGATTCCAAAGAAACGCCAGAACTGTTTCGTAAAGCCATTCGTGATCGGGAACCTGCTTGCCGGCAATGGTATAGCTGAACCGGTCGGCCTGCCGCAGTTCGCCCGTCGCCAGGATGCGCTGGCCGGTGCGAATTTGCCAGCAGAAATCGAGATCGACAGGCGAGCGATACCAAGTGAACGCCAGGGCAACGAGCAGCAACAGGCTCAAGGCGTTGGGCCAGGGTAGCCGAAATTGCTCGGGCGATTGATTCATACGACAACTATAGTGGATGACTCGCGGGCGTGCGGCGATTCGCACCGCCAGCCAAAGCGTGATATAACGATAATGTCGAACCAACGGTTCCTCCCGCTAAATAAGCGCGATCTCGGCTGTCACCGAACTCCTTCCGGGCATTATGCAAACGCTCACGTTTTCCTGTCCGCATTGCAAAAACTTGATGGCCGTTGTCCTCGACCTGCTTGGCCGGCAGGTTCAATGTCCCACCTGCAAGAAAGTCATCATCGCGCCGAACGCAGTCCCAACGCCTCAAGCGGCGAATGCCCCCGCCGAACCGAAGTCGAGTGGCTCGGGTTCCGAAATCTTGTTCGAACTCGGCAAAGAAGAAGACACCGATAGCATTTTCGGCGAAGTGCAGGATGAGGATGTATTTGGATCGCGCCCACCCAGGCTTGAAATTCCCGAGGGGCCGCCGCTGACGCCCAATCCGCCGGATCGCCCAGCGTCGAATTTCGCGACCTTTGCGCCGGGAATGCCGCCGATGCCCGCCTCGAACGGCCTGGTCGAAGCGGCCCAACCGGCGACCGATCCGCCGATCGCCGCGGTGAAAATTCCCCAGGGTCAACCGCTTCCCGAACCGGAAACCGCCCCATCTTCGACACAGGCTCAGCCCGATCAATGGCTGCCGGCGGAGTCCGAATCGAATCACTGGCCTTCCGTGGGGTCGAACGAGCCGAGTTTCGCTGCCGATGCGCACCTCGAAGCGCCGCCAATTCGCCGACCGATCCAAAGCCGCGAACAGCGACGATTGTCGAGCCTCATGCTCACCATTCTTGGTCCGTACTCGGTGATCGTGACGATGCTGGCGGGTTACTATTTCATCAAGGCTCGCAATGCCGCGGAGGCGTCGCATCCGTTTGCCCAGATCCCCGACATTCGTGCGCAGTTCGACCCGGCGGTGCGGCATCAGTTCACCGCCATTCTTCAAAAAATGCCCAGCCCCGACGCGGAATTGCCCGACAAGCTCAAAGTGAAATTGGGCGATACCATTCGAATCGGCTCGCTCGAGGTGACGCCGGAAAGGATTGAGCGAACAAGACTCAAAGAGTACACGGTGCTGCAAAACTACCAGATCAATTCGCTGCGCTCAGCGGCATGGCCCTAGTCATGCATTTGCGCTTGAAAAACGTTTCGAGGGATATTGACTTCTCCCCCACCGACCCGTTTTTTGATCGTTATTACGATCGCCGCAGCCGCAGCGCCAAACCATACATGTTGCTAGACTTTGCCGGTCACAAATACTACGGCGGGCCAATCGACTTCCTCGCCACCGACTGGAAGCAGGTCAAACGCAAATACATCGCCGGGCAAGACAACGACGATAAGCCACTGCCCCCGGGCGAGGAGCGTGAGACCGTCATTTGCTCGGATCCGTCAGACCAAGCCGCGGCGATGGCGCTGAAGGATCTCGGGGCGAACGATCCAATCACCTGGCGCGTGCAGCTTCGGCACGGGCTAACCGAATTTCAGGGTAAGGAATACTCGGTCACGGGCGTCGTGGGCGTGCGGTTCATGGCCGCCGACATCAAGGACCGGAACTGACCGATGCCTCTGCGCGTATCCAACCTGCGTTTGCCGATCGATGAACCCGAGAGCAGCCTGCCGGCCCTACTGGCCAAGTCGCTCGGCATTCCGCGATCGGACTTGATTTCCTGGCGAGTCCTACGAAAGAGCCTCGACAGCCGCGACAGAAGCGCGATCCAGTTCGTTTTTTCGATCGAGGCCAACACGACGGACGATCAATCGGTCCTGCAACATTCCCATTCGCGTGTGACGGTCGAGCAGTTCGAAGAGCTGCCCTTTTCGATGCCCTCGCCGGGCGAAATGCGGCTCCGCCATCGACCGATCGTTGTCGGCTCCGGCCCCGGCGGACTGGCCGCGGCGTACTTTCTCGCCGAACAGGGCTATCGGCCGCTTTTGCTCGAGCGCGGACCGGCGGTTGGCCGGCGCATTCGCGACGTGAAAGCGTTCGACGAGGGCGGTGAATTTCTGCCCGAGAGCAATTACCTCTTCGGCGAGGGCGGCGCAGGCACTTTTAGCGACGGCAAACTCACTTGCCGCCTCTCGGGTCCGGACGTTCGGCGGATTCTCGAATTGTTCGCCGAGTGCAAAGGAAAGCCGTCGATTCTCTATGAGCATCGGCCCCACCTGGGCAGCAATCGGCTGCCGGCGGTTGTCAAGGCGATGCGCCGACGCATCGAGCAAATGGGCGGTGAAGTGCGATTCGGCTGCCGAGTGGAAGATCTCGATATCTCGGATGGTCGGGTTCGCGGCGTCGGCACCTCGTCGGGATACATCGCCGCCGAGGCGATCGTGCTGGCGATCGGCCACAGTGCGCGCGACACCTACACGATGTTGGCTCGCCGCGGCGTGCCGATGGTCCAGAAACCATTCCAGTTCGGCGTTCGAGTCGAGCATCCGCAAGAATTGGTCAACCGTGTCCAGTACGGGTCGCGTCGCCTCGAAGAAAAACTCGGCGCCGCCGATTACTCGCTGGTCGCCCAGGGCCGCAACGATCTGTTCACATTTTGCATGTGCGCGGGCGGTTACATCATTCCCAGCGTTTCCGAGGCCGGCTACTTCTGCACCAACGGCATGAGCCTGTCGAAGCGCAATTCGTTCTGGGCCAACAGCGGGCTGGTCGTCACGATTCCGACCGAGGCGTTCGGCGCCTCGGATGTTTTGGCGGGCGTTCGTTTGCAGCAACATTATGAAAAGCGGGCATTCGAACTCGGTCGCGGAGATTATCGCTGCCCGGTCCAACGAGCGGAAGATTTCCTCAACGGGCGGTTCTCCGCGAGTGAACCGCCGACCAGTTATCCGCGCGGCGGGGTCTCCGCGAATTTGGAAGATCTACTCCCGCCGCTGGTCGCCGCGGCAATTCGCCATGGACTGCCGATCATGGACCGCCGCTGGCATGGCAGATTTCTGCCCGAAGCCGTCTTGGCCGCTCCTGAGGCCCGCGGCAGCTCGCCCATCCGGATGCCCCGCGATGACCGCTCGCGCGAATCGATTGGACTGAGGGGCATCTATCCGGTTGGCGAAGGGGCCGGTTACGCCGGAGGAATCGTCAGTGCTGCAGTCGATGGCCTACGCACGGCCAAAGCCATGATCGGCCGACATGCCCCCGTCCAATAGTCCCCTCAAAATCTTCGTCCAACTTCTTTGTTTTTTCGCTGGACACCGGCAATGGCTCGGTTAAACTCGGGGAATCCACTCTGGATGGAAGGCAAAATTCACACGATCTCGGAGTCACGCATGTCCCCCTCTCGAAATGATCGGCGCAAAGGGTTTACACTGATCGAGTTGCTCGTGGTCATCGCGATCATCGCGATCCTCATTGGCTTGTTGTTGCCGGCGGTCCAAAAGGTCCGCGAAGCCGCCGCGCGAATGAAATGTTCCAACAATCTCAAGCAGATTGGCCTGGCATTGCACAATTACGAAGGCACGTACGGCTACATGCCGCCTTATGGCTTTGACTTCACCTACAATCCGAATACCGCCAATCCGCTGGGCGATCAACGCCAGGGCCACTGCGTGCTCGGGATGATTCTTCCATTTATGGAACAACAGAACGTGCTGAACGCATTACATCCGGAATGGTCGGTCATCGATCCGAATAGCTGGCCGCCCAATTGGGGTCCCAATCCGGCAGCGAGCGCCACGGTGAAGAGTTACGTCTGTCCGTCGTCGCCGGAGCCGCAGATCGACTATGGACCGTATTTCGTTTCTCTGGGACTGCCCGACAAGGGCCCATTCGTAATTGGCGCCACCGACTACTCGCCGGTCCGCGGAGCACGAGACAGTTTCCGCAACGCCTGCGCTCCCAGCATGCCGACGCCGACTAACGAGTCCGGCGTCTTGGGCGTGTTCGGACAATGGACTCCGGACGGTATGAAAAGGGGCAAGGCCAAGTTTGCGAATATCACCGATGGCTTGTCCAACACGATCATGTTCACCGAGGACGCGGGACGCCATCAGGTTTACGCCAAGGGTAGAATGGTGACGCCAAACTCGCCGGGACAAATCGGCTGGACGCTGAACGCCGCCTACTTCGATTACAACATTAAGATCGAGGTGCGCGGTTTCAGCAATGACGGGTTGATCCCGGACGGCGGTTGCTGCGTCATCAATTGCAACAACGTCAACCAGTTCTATTCGTTCCACACGGGCGGTGTCAACGCCCTGCGCGCCGATGGTTCGGTGAACTTCTTGCGCGACTCGACGAACCCGGGCGTGCTGGCGGCGATGATTACTCGCGCGGGCGGTGAAGTGTTCTCCGACAACTGATCTGCCTTTCATGCCAACTTCAACTCCAGTGCCGGGAATTCGCTCGCGCGGATTCTCGGCCGGTTTTCCAACTCGAGCAATTTCGATGAAACGCTTGTCGATTCTTCTGTGCTGCTCATTCGTCGGCCTGTTCAGCCTCACCGGTCTATCCTGTTCCGGCGGGGGCCTCAATCCAGTTGAAGGAAAGGTCATTTACAAGGGCCAGCCGCTGGACGGTGCGCTGGTGAGTTTTCACCCCAAGGGGCAAACCGATTTCAGAACCGTGTCGTCGGTCGGCTACACGAAAAACGACGGCACGTTTACCCTCACGACCGGACCAAAGGACGGCGCTCCGGCTGGCGAGTACGTGGTCACCATCACCTGTTCCCGAGAAGTAAAGCGGGCGGGCAACGGAATCTCCACGAGCTTACCGGAGACGGAGGACACGCTCCAAGGGGCCTATTCCAACCGCGATCGTTCCCAAATTCATGTCACCGTGAAAAGTGGGAAAAACAAATTGGAGCCGTTCGATCTGAAGTGATCCTCGGATGGTTTTCGTATTGAGCTTGCGCGGAGCGCAAGCTCAATACAGTTTTCGCGAATAATTCATTTTCCGCTGATCAATCCCAAGCTACACTGTTGGCAAGTCAACATCGCGAGATTGTCTCATGAAACGACTCTGCCTGGGCGGCATGCTCCTTTCACTGTTCGCGGCCGCTTTCGTCTTTTCGCAGAACATTCCGACGTCAGTCGTGGCGCCCTCGCCGCTCAAGATCGAGGTCGGCGATCGCAATCCCTGGACGCATCTGAAGCTCAACAACGCCCCGGCGGACTTCCAGTTTGTCGTGGTCTCCGATCGTACAGGAGGTCATCGCGAGAAGGTTTTCTCGCGAGCGGTCGAGCAAATCAACCTCCTGCAGCCGGAATTCGTGCTTTCAGTTGGCGACTTGATCGAAGGCTACACCACTGACCCAGACAAGGCCGGCAAGGAATGGCGTGAGTTTCAGAGCTTCGCCTCGCGATTGCAGATGCCGTTCTTTTACGCGCCCGGCAATCACGATGTCGCTAATCCCTATCTCGCTAAACTATGGAAGGAAAAATTCGGCAAGCTCTATTACCATTTCGTTTACAAGGGCGTCCTGTTCTTGATTCTGAATTCCGACGATCCACCCGCCAGCGGTACGTTGTCAAAGGCCCAAATTGATTACGTGCAGAAGACGCTGCAAGAAAACGCCGATGTTCGCTGGACCATCGTGGCTTTACACAAACCGATCTGGACGCATGCGGACCTGGCGGCCAACGGTTGGCTCGAAGTGGAAAAGGCCCTGAACGGGCGAAATTACACCGTTTTCGCGGGACATGTGCACCGCTATCAGAAATTCGTCCGGCAGGGAATGAATTACTATCAACTTGCGACCACGGGCGGCGGCAGCCGGCTTCGCGGCGTACGTTACGGCGAGTTCGACCACGTCGTCTGGGTCACGATGAAAAACAACGGCCCCATCCTGGCCAACGTGATGCTCGACGGCATCTATCCTGAAAACCTCACCATCCGCGAGACGGTGGAACCAGTCACGCAATACAACCGCAAGCCATGCCATCCGGTCAAAGGCACAGTATACATCGACGGGGTGCCGGCCGTCGACTCGGTCGTCGTGTTCTATCGACTTGAATCGCCTTCCAGTCGGCCGACACATGCGGGCGACGCCATCGTCGAGTCCGACGGATCGTTTGTCATGAGCACCTACGCGGCGGGTGATGGTGCGCCGGCCGGCCAGTATATTGTGACCGTCGTCGCCGGTGGAAATAAAACCAAATTGCCATCAGGAATTGAAATCCCGGCGAAGTATCTCAAGCCAGGCACGTCGCCCTTGCGAGCGGCGGTGAAGAGTGGGAAAAACGATTTCGTTTTCGAACTAAAGCACGGCGAAGAATAGTCAGGTTAGTTTGCGGCGGAAGTGCGCAGCGGCTTCGAAAGCTTCAACAATGCGTTGGCTACTCGATCGGCGTAGCGGTGCCGGCGGGCACTCAGTCGAAGCTCGTGGGCCATCGCCTGATACGCTGCTTCCTCAGCCAATCGTCGAAACTCGTCGCCGCGGAATTCCGCCGTGCGCAACTTCGTCTCAAGTTGGCCAATTCGCTGCTCCTGTTCGAGCGCCAGGCGAACCAGATTTGCCTCGTCCTTTCGCAGCGACGCCGACTCGGCAAGACAACTAGCCAGGGTCGGGCCGCCAAGATCGCAAAGTCGGCGATAGCAAGCCTCAACCTCATCGCCGACGTAGGCCCGTCGCAATTCGCCGATGCCCAAGCATCGATGCCGCATCCCGCGAGAAACCGACTCGCACGCCATTTCGATTGTCGCGGGCTCCGCGGGTAATCCCAGGAATTCGACGAGCCGCGTCAGTTCCGCGAGTGGATCGAGAAAAAAGGCATCGTAGTGCGTCACCAGGGCGCGATCGGGCGAAATCGAATCGAGCAGACATCGGTAATGTTCGAGCCAGAGCTTGAGTGCATCGCCGACGGCGAAGCGATCGCGGTCGAGCAACGAATTGGCGACCTCAAGCGGATTACGCACGCAAATGACGACCTTCGAATCGGGCCACAACGATCGCCAAAACGGCAGCGTGAGAGAATTCCGCGGGTCCTTCCAGCCCCACGGCTCGACCAGCCTCATCGACGCCGGCAGATCACGGGCCATCTCGTGGTATGCGTCGAGCAAAGGTGACGTTTCCCACCCGGGCATAATGGGCGGAGGCAACTCCCAAGTCGCTCCGAGCAAGCCGAGAATGTTGTCATTGACGTGAACGAACGAAAGCGATTCCCAATATCCTTCGGCATTCGCCTCGGACGGCGGCATCAACTGGTCTTCGGGACCCAGATCGAGTCCGCAGAGATTCAATAACCGGCTGATCATTGACGTGCCGGAGCGGTGCATCCCTGCGATGATGACGGGCATCCCTTCCTCCCGATTCAAGCCGGCCGCGAGTCTGACCGGCGCGGACGCATCCAACTTGGCAATCGCGGCGGGAATAGCAGGAAAGTGCCGATTACCAGGGCCGCGAAACCCACGTGCATCCAGGTGAAATACGACGCAGGCAAGTTTAGGAAGATCACGTCATGAAACAACCGGCCCATGAAGGTTCCGGCTCGAGTTTCCTGGCCGGCGAGCTGACGCAAGCTGTTTTCCCAGTTCGTCAGCGGACAAACCATCCCAATCCCTTCTTCAAACGCCACGAACGAAATCGCGAGCAAATGTGTGGCCCGGAACCAGAAGTTTCGCGCCCACTGTCGCCGCAGCGCCCAGTCAAGCAAGATCGCCGCCTGCCCCACAATGACATATGCGACGTAGCCGACATGAATGACGACAACGAGATCTGCCAGAAAACCGTATAACATGACCAACTCCGGGGAACGATGATTCGCCTCAATTCTTGAGGCGGCGTCCCCGCGGAAATATAACGCTTCGCATCCAATTTACACGGGCGGCTGACCGAGGCCGACTAAATACCCGAACCGCTCGCGCAACTGCTGCTCGCTCATGCCGGCGGCGTCCGCGATGCTTCGAACCGCCACCGTATTGTCAAAGTCGGACCGTTCTAGCCGGTACATGTAATGCAGCGCGACTTCGTACGATTCAGTATCAATTCCAACTCGCCGCGTCGGCAGCCGATCCTTCTCGGCGAATATTTCGCCGAACAACAGCGGCTCCATGCGGCCTTGGCAGAAGCTGATGAGCGCGCCGTCCTGCCCGCCGGCCGGCGACATCAAATACTTCACCGCGCTGAATCCGAGGTTGCGCGTGTATTCAACGTCAAACGAAATTGGGTCCGCGCAACGAAGTTCGTAGCCCAGATCCTTGTCCACGAAGGTCGATTGGATCTTAAACTCCGGGCCGTAGATTTCCAGCGCGTCCTTGACCATGCGGCCGAATTCGATTTCGCCAAGCCGCAAGTGGCCGTGTTTGTCGCGTTTCATCGTGCCATAGTGGTTGGTCGCGTTGTAACCGCGCCTCTCGGCCAGTTTGACCATTGCCTCGCGCAGCCACTTGATTCCGATCGACTCGATCAGCCCCTCTGCCAATACGACCATGCCGTATTCCTTGCCCACCGCCCGGCGCTTGAGGATCGAGCCGACGATCAGATCAACGATTTCCTCGAAGCGAACGAAGCCGTCCATATCCTCCTTCGGGGTGTTCGCCGGATAATCCGGGCGCTGTGCACCGGCGAATTCCTCCGGAATGATTGTCAGGTGGGCGGCGGTGGCCTTGCCGATCCCCATTGCTAAGTGTCCGGCGGCCCGGCCCATGCTCACGATGATATACCAGCGCGAGGTGGTCTTCGCGTCCTCGCCCAGCGCCCCGCCACTTCGGTGCCAAGTTCGCGGGCGGTCTCGAAACCGAATGTCGGCGCCCAGCCGGGAAGCGGGATATCGTTGTCGATCGTCTTGGGCACATGAGCGACGCGGATTTCGCCGCGCGAGGATCTGTAAACCTTGTTGGCGGAAAAGGCGGTGTCGTCGCCGCCGATCGAAACCAGATGCGTCACGCCCAGTTGCCGAAAGCACTCGAGCACCTTGCTCATGTACTCTTCTTTTTCGGCGGGGTTGGTTCGCGACGTGCCCAGGATCGAACCGCCCTTATTGTAAATCTTAACCACCTCGGCAATCGTCAATTCGCGAGTCTTTTCGAGGCGCCCCTCGACCAGCCACTTGTATCCGTCCTGAACGCCGATCACCTTGAGGCCGCGGTTGATCGCTTCGATGGTCGCGGCGCTGATCACGCCATTGATCCCGGGCGCCGGTCCGCCGCCCACCAGAATCGCCAGTTTTTTTCCACCGGGATTTTCGCTCATGACAATGCCCCGCCTGCGAGAAATCGGCGCCTCGATTCATTCCGCGCGCCATTTGATCAATCTGATTGTTGCGGCGGGTATTTTCAAGGGCAACTCAAGTCACACGACGTTGGCCACTGGCAGTCAAGCCTGGGCTGATCTCGACTGCGCAAAAGCAAACTGCTCGATGATTTCGCGGCGCAAATGTTCTGACTCCCCGGCGAATAACCATTCACCGGACAGACTACGACGAAATGTTGCGGGCTCAATTGCATTTGCTTTCCCCTTGGCGTTTTCTGTTGCATTCCCTACCCAAATAAGCGACAATACCTATGCTGCCGGTTTACATCCCGCCCGCCCCATGCCCATCCAACCCAAACCCGGAGAGGTTTCCCGCCTATGAAGAGCGCACACATTGCTACCTCTGCGCTGGTGCTGGCCTCACTTTTTTCCGCCAGCGGATCGCTTCGTGCCGGCGACCTGTACTCATCCGATTCAGGCTCGGCCAGCACCGTCGTTTTGCCCAAGCCCGGTGAAATCAACGAACTCACCGCCTACCCCGCGAAAATCGCGCTCGCAGGGCGCCGATGATGCGAGCCAGCTGATCATCACTGCCGGCCTGACGAGCGGTCGGCTGCAAGATCTCAGCGGCAATGTCCAATATTCAGTCGCGAATGAGAAGGTCGTCAACGTCACGAAAGACGGCCGCGTCATTCCGGTCGGCAATGGCTCCACCACCATCTCTGCCAAATTCCTGGACAAGAGCGTCACCGTTTCAGTTTCGGCGGCGCACATCGGCGAGAACCTGCCGATCAATTTCGGCAATCAGGTGGTGCCGGTCTTCACCAAACTCGGCTGCAATAGCGGCGGCTGTCACGGCAAGGCCAGCGGGCAAAACGGCTTCAAGCTCTCGCTTCTCGGTTTCGATCCGGAGTTGGATTACAACGCGCTGGTGAAGGAAGCGCGCGGCCGGCGACTGTTCCCCGCCGCCCCCGATCACAGCCTGTTGCTGCTGAAAGCCACCGGCACGATCGCCCACGGCGGCGGCAAGAAGATGGACAAAAACTCAGACGAATATAAGATCGTTCGCCGCTGGATCGCCGCCGGCATGCCCTTCGGCAGCGACAAGGACCCGACCGTAGCCGGCATCACGGTCTACCCCGAACATCGTATCATGACGCGGCAAAACCGGCAGCAATTCGCCGTCTATGCCAAATACACCGATGGCACGATCGAGGACGTGACCCGCCGGGCACAATACGACAGCAACGATCAGGAGATCGCCACGGTCGATCCGTCGGGCCTGGTTCGCACGCTGAGCATGAGCGGCGAGGCGGCGATCATGGCCCGCTACCAGGGCCACGTCTCGGTCTTCCGCGCCACCGTCCCGCTTGGCGGCAATACACCCAAGTACAACTTCCCCATTCAAACCGTCGTCGATCAATACACGCTCAAGAAGTGGCAGCAGCTTGGCCTGGCGCCATCCAAGCTTTGCACCGACGATCAGTTCATTCGCCGCCTGTCGCTCGACATCGCCGGGACCATGCCGACGCCCGAGGAAGTCATGCAATTCGTGGCCGACAAGGACCCGAAGAAGCGCGACAAGCTCGTCGATCGCCTACTTGAGTCGCCCGAATATTCGTACTTCTTTGCAAATAAATGGGCTGATATTCTTCGCGTGAAGCGCCGCGGCCAACCCGATCGCGCCGAGGGCACCTTCGCATTCCACGATTGGATCCGCGACGCCATCGCCCGCGACATGCCCTTCAGCGATTTCGCCGGGGCGATTCTCGCGGCCAGCGGCAGCGAGGAACGCAACCCGCCGACCGTCTGGTACAAGGAATTGACCAACCCCGAACAGTTCGTCGATGACACGGCTCAGGTCTTTCTCGGGCTGCGCATCGCCTGTGCGAACTGCCATCATCACCCCTACGAAAAATGGAGCCAGGACGATTACTGGGGCATGGCGGCATTTTTCGGCAAGGTCGTGCGCAAGAATATCGCCGTCCCGGGCCGGCAGAACCAGCAGAATCAACGGGTGATCGTTTACACGAAGGCCAACAGCGGCAACGTGATCAATAAGCGCACCCACAAGGCGGCAATCGCCAAACCGCTCGACGGCGAGGCATTGACCAGCCTCGCGAAGGACCAGGATCCGCGCCAAAACCTGGTGGCCTGGATGACCGATCCGAAGAACCCGTTCTTCGCTCGCGCGGTCGCCAATCGCTACTGGGCCCATTTCTTTGGCCGGGGCATCGTCGATCCGCTCGATGACATGCGCGTTACCAATCCGCCGAGCAATCGCGAACTGCTCGACGCCCTGGCCAAGGTTGTCACCGACAACAACTACAGCCTCAAGACATTGATCAAGACGATCTGCAAGAGCCGCACCTATCAGTTGTCGTCGATGCCCAACGAGTTCAACAAGAGCGACAAGCAGACCTACGCCCGCTACTATCCCAAGCGGCTCAGCGCCGAAGTGCTGCTCGACGCTGTAAATCAGGTCACCGGCAGCCCGACGCAGTTCGGCGGCCTACCCACTGATAAGTTCGCTCCGAACCGGGCCATCATGCTACCCGACGAGTCATTCACGTCCTACTTCCTGGATGTGTTCGGCCGCCCGCAGCGCATCAGCGCCTGCGAATGCGAACGCGTCAGCGAGGCGAACCTGGCTCAGGCTCTGCACCTGCTCAACAGCGACGAGGTGCAGAACAAACTGACCCGAGGCGGCGGCCGCGCCGATCAACTCAGCAAGAACAAGCGGCCCGACGCTGAAAAGATCACCGAATTGTTCCTTTGGGCCTTTGCCCGCAAGCCGACGGCCCAGGACATGAAAGTGGCCCTCGACCACATCACGAAGAACGCGAAGAACAAGAAAGTGGCCTACGAAAACATCATCTGGGCCCTGATCAACACCAAGGAGTTCATTTTCAATCAGTGATCTGCACAGAAACTACAAAGTCCGGGCGCAAGGTTTACTCACGCCCCGGACTTTGTTGTTTTGATCGCCGATCAATTATGGATAGCACCACCAAGAGGTCGGCGCAAAGTTCCGATAATAATAGGGCCACGCGGAATACCATGCGGGCACGGAGTACGACCAGGAATTGTCGTAGTACCGGGTATATCGCCCGTAGGCCGGCTCGACGTTTCCGGCGTTCGAACGAATCAGGTAGTCAAGCCACTGACTGAGGTCGCCGCTTTTCAAGTAGTTCGCGGCCGCGGTGCGCACGATGCGATCGTCGATCAGCGCGCCGACGCCGGGTCCAACATTCGCATCGCCTGCGCGAGCTTGGCCTCATTCGATGCTCCCGAGTTGCCCGCGAGCCCATCGGCTCGCTTGTCGGCGTCGGCTTGATTCATGAACTTGCCGGAGAATGTCGCCGGCGATTTGCCGGACTCCCGAATCGCGCCGAGCCGAAGTTTGCCTCGCGAATCGCCATAGTAGTCCGCGTAGTAAGACGTGTTCGCGCCAACTTGAAATCTCACCGTGTGCGCCGGGGCCGGCCGCTCCTGCCCCGCTATCGACCAGACCGGAACCAACACCAACACCATGGCCAGGACGGTTGACCGCATGAGGATCCTCCAGTTGAAAAGGTGAGTTGCTGCATTCGCTCTCCGAATTCGGCGAGGGGGGGCGTCCGATGATCCGGCCTTGCATCCATGAGACTCGGGCGAATGCGCTGCTGTTTTTAGGCCGGCGTGGCCTGTAAGTCAAATACAATTCGATTTGAGTTTCATCACTATGACTGACAGCTGCATTTCTTTATCGCGAATTGATCGCAAATGGCTCGACCCGGCGCTTCGATTGCCGGCAGCTCTAGTGCTGACTTTTAATGACGAACCACAGAGTCACCGAGATCACAGAGAAGACAAATGCAATTTCTTCTCTGAAATCTCGGTGACTCTGTGGTTCGTCTTGAACGCCCGCATCACTTTCGAATCGGCGAAACGGAAAACCCCGCGAACTCCACGGTCAGCGGCTTATTGGTCGTATTCAGCACGGCCACGCCCGCCTCGAGCTTGCCCTTGAATTCGAAATTCTTGGTCGACAGCGATCGCCAACTCTTGCCGCCATCCTGGCTGTACGCGGCTTTGATCTTGCCGCCGCGGCGTTCCAGTCGGAAGTCGGTATCGATGTTTTTCAACGCCCGGCTCTCCTGCACGATGCGATCGCCATCCTTGAAAATGTGGTAATAGCAAAACGAATAATCCTTCCCGTCCTTGTTCATGCCGGCCCGGTCCATGCGGGCGAAATTGTTTTCATCCTGCCAGATGAGTAAGCTGCCGGCGCGGAAGGCCGCACTGCTGGCCAGTCCCGGAATGGCGCTCCCCTTCTCCGCCGAGATCATGCCCGGAATTTTCACCTGCGCGGTGAAATCGCCCTCGACATCGCGAAGAATCCGCGGCGCATTCACCTTCCCCTTCTTCGGCCACAGATCATGATAAACGCCCGGCACATCGACCAACCATTTGCCGTTTTCCTGCCGCAGCTTGCAATCGCCCTCGGGATCAATGAACCGCCCGCCGCCCGCGACCTCGACCGGCTTCCCATCATCCGCCGGCGCCAACGCCGCCAACCCGGCGATCAGAACCAACGGAATGCATGCACAAATGACCTTCTTCATGGCCGGCCCCCGTTTCGAGTGCGAATGTTTCAATTCATCCGCTACCTTGTACGGGGGGTGTGACACCACGATGAATGCGAGAGCCATTAATCCGGCGAATAAATAAATAGTATCGGTTCATATTTCCAGCTTCCTCGGCCGGCCGCGCGGCGCGGCAGCAAGGGCACACCGAGACGCTGAGCCATGCGCTTGACCCAGCGCTCCGAGCCAAATGGCCGGCCCGACACGATCGACTGACGCAACGCCGCGAGTTCCTGTTCGGTTTGCGGCGTGTGCAGCCAACGCTTCCAGTAGGCTCGCCGCTTCGCCTCGTCTGCGCCCAACTGCGACCACACCGGCGACTCGCTCACCAAGTCATCGCTGTCCAGACCCACGTGAACGCGATAGCTCGACCACCGCCAATCGGCCAAGTTGCTCACCGTGCCGGCCCGCAGCGGATTGCACTCCGCGTACCGCATCGCGGTCAGCAGGTGCTCGTCGCCTTCGATCACCGGACTCTTGAACCGGCCCTGCCACACGTGGCCGCTGGACCGTCGCCCGCGATGAACACGCCAGGTGTGGGCGACTGTCAGCGATTGCAGGATGCGGCTGATCGACTGTCCCTGCTGCGGCGCCAGCACCAGGTGAAAGTGGTTGGGCATCAGGCAATAGGCGTAGAGATCGAACGGATAGCGTTCGCGAGTTTTCCGCAACGCGTCGAGAAAGGCGCGAAAGTCGGCATCGCGGCGAAAGACCACCTGGCGATTATTGCCGCGATTGATGGCGTGGTAAACCAAGCCGTCGTCAATGAGTCGGGGCAGGCGTGGCATGCCGAGATTTAAGCAGATACAGGTGGGAAAAACAAGAAAAAAAAGAACTGACACCAATTATTCTCAAGCCAAGTTGCCGATTCGAATGATCGAGATTGATCTTAAGGCAACCGCCAAAATCCGCTCGCTTGTATGGCCCGCGATTCCACCGATGAAACCTCACCTTGCGCCTATGGCAAAGCCTTGAGACGGAAACCCGATGCTTGCCAGGGTCTGGCATCGACATACAGGCCCCGGTTGGCCATCTCGGAGCCGTCACGAACAAACACGTCGGTGCCGAGCAAATCGTGCAACTCAACTTTGCGATCGGCGAGGCCGGCGAAAGGCAGCTTGATGTAGCATTGGCTTTGATTCGCCGCATAGTTCACGACAACAAGCAGATTCGCGTCGCCGAGTTTATCCCAAGAAAATGCCAGGAAACAGGCCGAGGTCCAATTGCCCTCCCAACCGGACGTGCACTCGAGCAGTCGCCATTGCCCGTTTCGAATCGCGGGCTCCTTTAAGACCTCGATGAGTCGAGCATAAAACTGTGCGAGGCGATCATCGTCCGGCTCGTGCGGCGCACGAGTCAGATGCGGGGAAATGCGCTTTCTTCGGCCTTCAAATTGGCCCTGATGGAAGAAGCGCAGGCCGGGAGACAGAAACGTGATGGCTGCCGCCGCCTGGTGAACATCGAGCGGGAAGGTCGCCGCTGCGCGTGGCTCGTCATGATTCTCCAAAAAACGGGCTAATTTGTCCTGATAGTCAAGTCCCGCATGGAAATGCTCCCGCACCGCTCCGGGATGATGCTCGCGAAGGCGATCGTAAAGCCGCTTGTCGTAGGCGTAGTCGAATCCCTGCTGCTGCATTGTCCATTCCAGCTCCCAATAAACCTCGGCCATGAACGTAAAGCCTGGCGTTCGTTGGCGAACTCGCTGAGTCGCTGTGGGCCAAAAAAGCGGCGCACGCTGGCCCCAGGTTCGCTCGAAAACATCCGGTAGAACGAGCATGGCCATGTCGCAGCGCACGCCGTCGCATTGGCTGGAAATCTTCAACAGTTCGCCGATCATTGCTTCCTGGGTGGCGGGATTGGCGTAATTGAGTTGCAACGTGTCGGGCCAACCGGGGAAATACGGATCGCGACCGTGGGCCAACAGCAGGTCGCCCCTCCGACGATTGACCCAGGTGTAATTCTGTGGAGCCCGCGCGAGGTCCAGTTCCGTGCCCTTGACGAAATAATCCGGATGATCTTCAACCCAGTGATGTCCGAGCCCCATATGATTCGGCACGAAATCGAGCATAAGTTTGAGGCCTCGCTTTCTGAGCCGCTCGCGAAGCCGGGCAAGCGCTGCGTCGCCGCCGAGGTTTTGATGCACCGTATAACCAGTGATGGCGAAACCCGAGCCGGGAATGTCCTCGTCGCGCAAGTCGGGCAGCGTTTCCTGGAACTCCTTGCGCCATTCCGGGTTGCTGCGCGACACCTTTTGCGCTTCCGGACCGGTTTGCCAGACGCTCAGAAACCAGACCCAGTCAAAACCCATCGCGGCCAGGCGATCGAGTTCGCCATCTGGAATGTCGTCGAGCTTCGCCTGACGGCCCAGCTTACTGGAAAGTTCGGTAAGCCAAACACGAGTATTGATCTGGAATAATGATGGATATCGGGGACCGGGTCGGGGGGCTAAACTCATGTGCGGTTCCTTGTTCTCTTCATCGTAACGTCAAAGAATTCGCTGGGTTCACTACTTTTCTTCTGGTTCCGCGCCGGCGTTGGCAAACTGGAAAACGCAGTTAACTTCTCGTCAATCAAAATCTGCGCGATTCGCGCAATTTCTTAGGCTTTCGCCGTTGACAGCCGAACAATACTCAAAGTTACCACAGATTGACATTACAACGGCCTGCGGTCGATTGCTACGGCCGCTGCGCCCTCTAGTGGCAACCTCAATGAAACCAAGTGACTTTGCGCTGCTCGTTGCGTTGTCGGTGGTGCCAAGTCTATCTGGCTGCCGGCATTTCGGTCCGCGCTCGATCGTCGCCGACCGCATTCCGTACAACGACGCGATTGCCACATCTTGGAAAGAACAGACGCTATTAAACATCGTGCGGCTGCGCTATATGGACACGCCGTTCTTCGTCGATATTCCCCAAATGACAAGCGGCTACACGGTGCAAGGCATCGCGACCGCCAATGGCGGCATCTTTCCGCCGGTAAGCAATTTGGCATCATTTGGGCAACAGCTCGGAGCTACCTTAAACCTACAGGGGGCCTACCAGGACCGGCCCACCATTTCGTATCAACCGCAAACCGGATCACAGTTCATCCGCAACTTGACTACCCCGATCAACCCGGGTTCGGTTATGTTTTTGCTCCAGTCGGGATACCCCGCCGACGTCGTGTTCAATCTCACCGTAACCTCAATCAATGGAATCAGGAATCGCTCCGTTTCCGGGGCTCAGTTACGACCCGCGGACCCGGAATTCACTCGCATCGTCGCCAGCCTGCGCAAGGCACAAATCTCCGGCAATGTTGGAATCCGCGTTGATCAAGGGAAGGACAAAAAGGACACTGTCGCTCTCTTCTTCCAGGACAAGGAAATCGATCCCGAACTCGCCAAGGAACTCGCCGACGTCCGAAGAATGCTTCGACTCGATCCAGACCGACGCGACTTCCGGATTGTGTTCGGTACATCGGCAACCAACCCAAACGAGATCGCCATTGTGTCACGCTCCGTCGTTCAAATCCTTCAGGATCTCGCCGCAAATGTCCAAGTGCCGGCCGATCATCTTGCTAGCGGCATCGCACCTCCCGTCGGCGAGCCAGAGACCGACTCCGACTCGATGTTCCGCGTCCTGAGTTGCCCCACGAAACCCGATGACGCCTTTATTGCCGTGTGTTATGAGCGCCATTGGTTCTGGATTGAAAAGAGCGATTCTCGTTCCAAGCGAACTATGGGCTTCCTCCTAGTGCTCCTGGCGCTCGCCGACACGGGGGCAAAGGAGAGTTTGCCGGTGATCACCATACAGGCAAACTGATCAAAATCTGCTCGTCGGCTGCTTCGGCGCTCGACTGTTCCGCAGGCACACGCCGCACCAGAGCGCCAACGCCACATGCAATGCAACGGCGGGCCAGAGGACGATGGCGGAAAGCGTCAAACCGAGGCTCGCGTAAACGAGCACCGCTACCGCCGACCCGTTATAGAGCAACATGGCCGCAACCAGTCCTCGCGCGGCAACGCTGTGTCCATCGTCGCGCGCCAACCAACAGGCGAGGCCCAGCGCCAGTAGCGCCGCCGCGACGCGCGCCACTCCAGCCCGCCCGGCGTATCGAGCGCCGCGCCGACCACCAGTGCCACTGTCGCCGCAGGCGACACCAGCAGCGCTATGCCGGTGACAACTTCGAGCAAGGCAGTGAGGACGTGCAGGTTCTTCATTTCAATTCCAACTTGCGCAAGTCCCGTCCGTGGCCAGTGTCGGTGACCAGAATGTAGGCGCTCAGAAGAACTACCCACGCCGGCAAGACCAGTGCGATCCAGGCGAAGTTGGTGATCGTCAGCAACAGCACCAGTGCGAAGATAAGGCCGAGGAACGCTATCCAGCGCGGAAACACCGCTGTGCGGAATCCAATCGTCGAGGTCACGATAATGAACACGGCCGCCATCTTCACGGCGAATGTGTTCACCATCGCGTAGCCCATCGCCCGAAATGCCGCGTATGTTTCGCTCTCGGCGGGGAGTTTGCTCTCGATGGCGAAGGTATCCAGCAAGGCTTGGGAAGCGGCGGACGCGACAAACAGCATCGCGACAAACAACAATCCGCTGCCGAGGAATACCGTCGCCATGAATCGATCTTCGTGGCCGCCGATTCGATTGCGCAGCACACCCATGAACCAAAGGAACGCAATGCCCGTAAAGGGAATCAAGTTCAGCGCCAAGCTCACCCAATGCCTTAATGAGGCGTCGGCAATCCAGGCGCCCGGTTCCTTCGGATCGGCTGGAACTGCGAGTCGAATGAGCACCAAACTCCCGATAAACATTGCGGAAAAGATCATGCCGCTGATGGCGATCACGGGCGGGGGTGCCCTGGGCGGTCGATCTCCCGTCGCTATTGAACTCATGGCATTTCTTCCAATCACGCTGCGGCCGCCATTGCTGCCTCTCAATGTTCGGCAGTGCGCATGCTCTTCTGCAAGTCGATCATTGCCTCCTGGCTGACGGTGAGAAACCCCTCGTGGCCTCGATCCAGATCGGCGATGAGGAAAAGAACCCCGGCGAAAGCCAACACCAATCCCGCCATGGCCGGCGAGCGCCGCGTCGCCGACAGTCCCGCCTGATAGCCCACGCCGAGCATGCTGAGGAAGCTGAGTGCAATCAGGCTCAACCAGATGCTAAACGGAATCCGGTTGCGGATGCCGACCTGCACGCGCTTGGCGTGTAGGTCGATCATCTCGTTCAGTGATTGGATAAATAAACTCGTCATGACCGGATTGGCATTCTCGTTCTGCGATGCCTTGACGGCTTCCGACCAGATCATCTCCTGCAATTCTTCGGACCGCGCGATGGCTTCCGCTACTTTGCGTTCCTGGATGCCCCGCACGCGCACGTCGACATATTCACGTAATAGCCTGGCGATCTCGGTCCGCTGCGGCTCGGGCAACAGGCGGGCACGCAAATAAGTTGTGCCGATCGCATTGGCCTCTTGGAGGACGGTTTCCCGTCGCGTGTCAAAGCGACTGCCCGCCATCCCGAACGTGAACGCGAGCAGGAACGCCAGCAAGCCGAGAATGGAGGCGACCATCCCTCCGACCGAACTCTCCTTCTCATCGGCATCCTTCTGGTGCCGCCAGCGCCCAAGCGATAGCCGCCTTCCAGGGCGAGCCAGGCCAGTGCGCAGGCGGCGAGAAAAAGGCCCCAAAGTGGAACGGCATCCAGCGGATCGGTATTCATGGTAGTCGCACGCAGGTTCGAACGAAACCCTCCAAAGCGAACGCTCCTATTCCGCGCCGCCAGCGCCCGCCAACTGACGGACCCTGGGCTGTTGGATCTCGGTGAAGCCGGCAATCTTGCCCAACTGCAGCGCCTGTTCCGGCGATGACGTCGCGAAAAGATGCATCATGCGAGCGACAACGCCGGTCCAGCCGGTCTGGTGGCTTGCCCCGAGGCCGGCGCCGTTGTCTCCGTGGAAATACTCGAAGAAGTTGATCAGATCGCGCCAGTGCGGGTCTTCTTGAAACTTTTGTGTCCCGCCATAGACCGGCCGCCGGCCATCCTTGTCTTTGAGAAAGATGCTCGCGAGCCGGCGAGCGATTTCCTCGGCCACCTGATACAGGTTCATTTGCCGGCCCGAACCGGTGGGACATTCCACTTTGAAATCATTGCCGAAGTAGGTGTAGTATTGCGTTCAAGGCGCGGATGATCAGCGCATTGACCGGCATCCAGATGGGGCCGCGCCAGTTGGAGTTGCCGCCGAACATGCCGGTGTCGGATTCCGCCGGCAGGTACGAGACGCGGTACTCCTGGCCGCCGACATTGAAAACGTACGGGTGATCAGCGTGGAAGCGCGACAACGAACGAATTCCATACGGGCTGAGGAACTCGTTCTCGTCGAGCATGTTGGAGAGCACGCGGCGCAGCTTGGTCTCATCCAGAATGGCAGCCAGACGCCGGCCGGCCACGCCGGATTTCCGCGGGTCGTGGATGCTCGCCACCACTTCCGGACGCGATTCGATGAATCGCAGAACTCGCTCGTAGAGCTTTGGGTACTTCTTCAACAGGTCCCCGTCGAAAACGGTCGCCGCACACATCGGAAGCAGCCCCACCATCGACCGCACTTTGAGCCGCTGAGCTTGGCCATTGGGCAACCGCAGCACGTCATAAAAGAAGCCGTCCTCCTCATCCCACATGCCGGTTTCGCCACCCATGTGCGACATCGACGAGGCGATCCAAAGGAAATGTTCCACGAACTTGAGCGCCATGTCGACGTAATCCGGATCGGTGCGGGAGAGTTCCGCGGCAATTTCGAGCATGTTCTGGCAGAACAGGGCCATCCAGGCGGTGCCGTCGGCCTGTTCGAGGTAGCCGCCAGTGGGCAACGGCGCGCTGCGGTCGAACACGCCAATGTTGTCTAGCCCAAGGAAGCCGCCCTCGAAGACGTTTCGCCCAGTCCGGTCCTTGCGGTTGACCCACCAGGTGAAATTGAGGAGTAACTTCTGGAAAAGGCTCTTGAGCCATTCCTTGTCGCCCTTGCCGGTCTTCGCCGTCTCCAGGCGATAGGTGAAGATCGTGGACCAGGCATGCACGGGCGGGTTCACGTCGCCGAAATTCCATTCATACGCCGGAATCTGGCCGTTGGGATGCATGTATCGTTCACGCAGCATCAGTTTCAATTGCTGTTTTCCGAAATCGGGATCGACGAGCGTCAGGGCGAGAACATGGAAGGCCAGGTCCCAGGCGGCATACCAGGGATATTCCCACTTGTCCGGCATCGAGATGATGTCGCCGTTGTACATGTGGTGCCAGGCGTCGTTGCGCGGGGCCTGTTTGCGATTCGCCTTGAACGGATCGGAACCGCGCTCTTCGAGCCACTTGTCCACGTCGTAATGGTAGAACTGCTTGCTCCACATCATTCCCGCCAACGCCTGTCGCATGACGTTGGCCTGGTCGGCATTGAGCGAGCGTGGAATGACCGTGTCGTAGAATTGATCCGCATCCTTGTGGCGGGCATCGAGCACGTCGTCGAAATCGCCAAAGGAACCAACCTTGTCCGGGGCGACATTCGATAACCGCAGCCGGATCACCTCACATTCGCCGGGTTTCACCGTCAGGTGATAATGCGCGGCGACCTTCGTCCCTTTTTTCTCGGGATTGACCGCGTCCTTTTGACCATGCACGATGTAACTGTCAATGCTGTCCTTGACGTACGGGTTCCGGTTGGCCACGCCAAAGATTCGCTGCGTATTGGTTTCGTTTTCGGTGAACAGCAGCGGCGGGTCGCCTTCGCAAGCCAGGAAGTATTCGCCGAGGCTTGGATGGACGGCTTTGACGATGCCTTTCTTACCGGGCAGCGCCTGCAGTGAAGGCCGTTCGGCCACACCCAGCCAGGACCATTGATTGCGGAACCAAAGTGTCGGCAAGACATGTAGTTCGGCCGCCTCGGGGCCGCGGTTGTGGACGCTGATTTGGATCAGGATGTCATCCGGCGTCGCCTTTGCATATTCGACAAAGACGTCGAAATAACGATTCTCATCGAAAACCCCCGTGTCGAGCAATTCATACTCGAATTCCGTGCGGCTCTTTCGCTTGCTGGTCTCGACCAGATGGCTGTAGGGGTACTCCGCCTGGGGATACTTGTAGAGATAATGCATGTACGAATGCGTCGGCGTGCTGTCGAGGTAAAAGTAGTATTCCTTGACATCCTCGCCATGATTGCTTTCACTGTTGGTCAGGCCAAATAGCCGCTCCTTAAGAATCGGATCCTTGCCGTTCCACAACGCCAATGCGAAGCAGAGTTGCTGCTGGTCGTCGGAGATGCCGGCCAGTCCATCCTCACCCCAGCGATAGGCACGCGACCGCGCCTGATCGTGGCTGAAGTAGTCCCAGGCGTTGCCTCCTTCGCTATAGTCTTCGCGAACTGTTCCCCACTGACGTTCGCTCAGATAAGGTCCCCATTTCTTCCAGGGAGCCTTCTGCTCGCGCGCCTCATCGAGCCGGGCTTGCTCAGCGATCATGAAACACCTTTCTTTCTGTTAAAACGTTATGCCGAGGACATATTTGTAATGCCCAGGCACGGGTTCGAGCATTGTTTCCTCGTTCGCCTCGAATGGCTGGCGGTGGTCCCAGGCGTCTTCTATTGACGGAAGAACCCAAAAACTGCCGTCGCAATCTCGAACGATCCATTGTTGCGTGGCTTTGTCTACATACAGTGCCACAGATCGTTTCCTGGTCGTTTGCATTTGTTGCCCCTCCAGAGCTTGCTGATCAATGGCCTCGAGTTAAAATCCCTTTTCGTTGGGTCTTGTTCTCGCGCTTACTTCGTTAGTTCCTTGCCTGTGCTGTCGAGATTGAACCCGTCTACAGGTCAGAGCGAGAAACGCCACACGATGGTTTGAAAACCCAGCAACATGGTCCGCTGAAGCCTCGTTGCCAACGACGTGTGCCATTTACGCACACCAGCGTCGGAGCACCGCGACAATTCCAGACCAGTCGGGAACATGCCGCCACCTCATTGACGCTGCAATTTCAACCACATTTCGCGACATTTGCATTTCCAAAGACGCCAGTCCGTCGCAGCATGGGTGGCTTAAGCAAATGCCTGGCCCAAAACCGAGTTTCAGCTTCATTTCTCAGGTCGCGACCGAATCGACATCGGCTGTTTGTGTTCGAAATGATATTCCACTACGTCGCCGACTTCCGTTCGTCGTCAGGCTCGGTTTCTGTGGCAGCGTGCTTCCCGCCAACGCCCTGAAAATCACTGATTTCCGCCAAGGCTCGATCCTCGGGTTCCGGGAACGACCGATCCGACGAACGATGCAACAGGTCGAGCTCTTTTTGGAGCAATGCCGTTCGGTCCTTCGACAAGGTTTGAATCAGATCAGCGAGCATCGCGCCATGCGCCCGGGCAACTTGAATGCTGGTATTGCCGTACTGGCGAGCCTCCGTGACCGCCAGCGCACAAAGTCTTCCCAATCCCGCGTGCGGTAAACGAGCCCGAGCCGCCCGGAATAAATAGTGTCAGATCAAATTTCCATCTTCCTTGGCCGACCACGCGGGCGCGGCAGCAGCGGCACGCCCAGCCGCTGAGCCATGCGCTTGACCCAGCGCTCCGAGCCAAATGGCCGGCCCGAAACCACCGACTGCCGCAACGCCGCGAGTTCCTGTTCGGTTTGCGGCGTGTGTAGCCAGCGCTTCCAGTACGCACGCCGTTTCGTCTCGTCAGCGCCCAACTGCGACCACACCGGCGACTCGCTCACCAAGTCATCGCTGTCCAGCCCGACGTGAACGCGATAGCTCCACCACAGCCAATCGGCCAAGTCGCCCACCAGGCCGGCACGCAGCGGATTGCACTCCGCGTAACGCATGACCGTCAACAGATGCTCGTCGCCTTCGATCACTGGACTCTTGAACCGGCCCTGCCACACATGCCCGCTCGACTGTCGCCCGCGATGAACTCGCCAGGTGTGGGCGACCGTCAGCGATTGCAAGATGCGGCTGATCGACTGGCCGCGCCGCGGCGCCAGCACCAGGTGAAAATGGTTGGGCATCAGGCAATAGGTGGAGAGATCGAACGGGCAGCGTCGCGGGTTTTTCGCAGGGCGTCGAGAAAGGCGCGAAAGTCGGTGTTGCGGCGAAAGACCACCTGGCGATTATTGCCGCGATTGATGGCGTGGTAAACCAGACCGTCGTCAATGAGTCGGGGCAAGCGTGGCATGGGAATGACTAAAGCAGACACGGGCGGGAAGAGCAAGTGGAAAAATGAACTGACACCATTTATTCAAGTGAAAACATGAACTGACACCAATTATTCATGCCCTTGCATGTCCGATTTCGGAATAAGCCCATTGAGGAAAACAGCCGCGTGTTCCCGGCGCCCGATTACCTGATCTTTTTGAGGAGGCGATCGGACGGAAACTATGAATTCGTGTCGGGCGATTGGCAATCGAGATCATCAGTTCGCGAACTGAATTCGCCTTTGAGACTCTCGAAGCAACCATTGCCAGTGAGAAGTCCTGAAAAGAAGAGATAATTGGTGACAGTCGTCACGCGCGCTGGGCGGCACGTTGAGTCAATGAAAACTCGAAGCGATTGGCACCCAAGACCGTCAGTGGAAATCTCATTACAATTGAGGTTTTATTTTCAGAGCAGCAATACTTTTTTCACGCGATTCTTGGTCGTGTGACTTCCGACGCCGCGACACCCCTGGGCACCAACGTCGATGGCTCGGTGCGGCGGATCGAGTACGCCTATGACGGCCAGGGGAACGCGTATCTGATTACCAGTTACGACGCCGCGTCGAGCGGAAACATCGTGAATCAAATTCAGCGCGAGTACAATGGACTCGGGCAGTTGATCACCGAGTATCAAGAGCATGGCGGCGCTGTTAATACCAGCACGTCGCCGAAGGTGCAATACACCTACAGCGAGATGTCCGGCGGCGCGAATCACTCGCGGTTGACCGGAATTGTTTATCCGGACGGCATGACGCTGAGTTACAATTATGCGAGCGGGTTAGACGATGCGATCAGCCGCTTGAGTTCGATTTCGGACACGAGCGGGACGCTGGAGAGCTATTCCTACCTGGGGCTGGGCACAGTCGTGATTCGCAGCCATTCTCAGCCGGGCGTCGATCTTACTTATGTGAAACAGTCCGGTGAATCGAACAGCGACGCCGGCGACCAGTACACGGGGCTGGATCGCTTCGGCCGCGTGGTCGATCAGCGCTGGATCAAGACCTCGAGCGGCACGGCGACGGATCGCTTCCAGAACAATTGGTATCGCTAAATCTTACTGTTTCAATCGACGTTCCTTGGAAAAGTAAATGAAGCGACACCAATTATTCCAAAGGATCGAAAAAACATCGAGTTTCTCGGGTTTTCGATGTTCAAACAGGGACTCATGGATCAGTCTCTAAATCTTGTACTAGTGGAGTCGTGATTGAAGGGTTTTTTCTTCCTTTTGGCAGGCGCTACCGCCGTCTTGACCAGGTCTCCCACTTTGGCGAACGATGCGTCAAGAGCCTGTTACTCTGTTGAGTAGCCGATTATCTTCAAACCGACATGAATGACAACGACCGAAGGCAGCTAATTGCAATTGACCGGCAGCTTGCGCGGGACCGATCTCATTTTCTGCTTTTCAAAAGAGGCAAACTTAACTTGGCGCTCCATCAATATCAAGACGCGATCCAGGACTTTTCCGAATGCATTGAGAGGCTAACGTTATCGAGGACTTTTCTTTCTCGTGCGGTTTGTTATTATCGGCTCTCGCAGTATGACCGCGCAATTCTGGATATTGACTCTGCACTTGAAATCTCGCCAAGATCAGCACGCGCACATCATATAAAGGCAACTATTCTTGCAAGTACTTGGCATCTTGAAACCGCCATTGACTCAATCTCTCATGCAATCGAGCACAATTCACGACCAATATACTTTTACAAGCGAAGTCATTTCTGGTTCTTCCTTGGTAACGTTTACAATGCACTCCGCGATATCAATGACGCGATTTCATTGCGAGATCGCGTCGAGTACCGCGCATTTCGAGCTTATATTCAGCTTAATGACGAAAACACTTGGCAGAGTTCAGTCGATGATTTGAATCACTGCATCCGCTTGTCTCCGGAGAATCTATATTGCAGGCATTTGCGTGGAATGGTTTTACTTGCTGGTGGGGCACGCTGCATCCTGGATGGCGCCATGAAGCGGGGTGATCGCGAAGCGAATAAAATCTTGCGTACCGCCTATGATGATTTCGCCCATTACACATCGAGTTGCGAGCCCAATGATACGCATTACCCAGAAGTTCACATGTGGGAGTTCGTCACTGGCTTCATGCTAAGAAAGAGCGAAGGAGTCGACGCATTTGGCAAGCGAACGCCAAAGAATTCCTTTTGGTGCCAAAATAACGGAGCGGTGTTTTCAATTATCTGTAGGGAGATTGCAGACGAGACGATTCATGAACATCAGATTTCAAACCCTCTTGGCGGATCACTGGATTGCTACCTGGAAATAACTTATCGAGCGATCATCGGTCGCATTCTTAGTGCCTTTGTTGGAACTGCTGAAAATCGGTGTCGAGACAGCACACACCCTTCCGATTTCGAGTATTTATTGAGCGCCCTTATGCGCAAGCTTGAATTGATCACATAGTGCTGTGCTCGCACGTCCCGCGCACAAGCCATTGGCGCAGATTGAAGTCAGTGGCGCGCAAACAACACTGTTTGCAAGTAATGGCTTTTCGCGATATTTGTTTGCCAGCTTCCCGTAGACAAATTAATCGCGGGCCTGTCTGAACCACAGTTCCACGAATAGTATAATAAACGGTGTCGCTTCAGTTATTCGCTGGCACCGCGAGTTACAATTGGCAAATAAATGAAGCGACACCATTTATGCAGTCGTAGGCTATGGGATGGCCAAGATGACAAAACTCTATATCTGGTGTGCGCGCACAATCAGGAATGCAGGTCCCCGATGAGCTACAAAAATAAGATTCATTCAATCTGGCTCCGTCGAATTGGTAGTGCTCTGCTGTTTTCATTGGCAATTGGCACTTTGGTTGTCGCCCTCTACAGATATGTCATACTTAGTTATGAGGAACAAGGAGAATCGAGCGATGGGTTCAAGGTAGTACAGGATTTGGAATCGCAGATTCCACAGTTCACCTACTACTGGTTGCCGGGACATCGCGAGATCCAAATCTCGGTCTATGGAGCAATGAACGAGGACCAGCAGTCACAGGTTCTGACCAGGATCAGAGCAACACAACGGTCGCTTCAGGCCACAGAGTCGGTGACCGTTTGTTTTTACGAGAAGGAGAATTGGCGGGAATTGTCGGACCGCAAAAGCAGCCGATGGAATGGTTTTAGAGGTAAAGAACGATTGCTTCGCGCGTGCGTTTTGCAGAGATCAAGCAGCAGTTCGCCATGATTGCTCGCTCTGTCGTTCCCGAATAATTGGTGTCAGTGGAATGGCACTTAATCCTCACGTAAGCTCTTGACCAAATTGGGCTTAGCAAATCGCGGCTGATGAACGACAATTACATTTCCCCACTGACGACAATTAGAATTCCCCACTTGCCGGGTCTCGCTTGAGGCCCGTTTTCCGCGAATTTCGCTGTTGGTCTTAGACTGTCGGGACGCCCTTCGCCCGGAAGGAGTCCGCGATGGTGACGGATCGGCAGGTACGCATGCTGTGGGATTGGACCCAGCGGGAGGCGTCGCTGAGTATGGCGGCGGCGAAGGCCGGCATGGATCGCAAAACGGCCCGGAAGTATCGGCACAGCCAGCAGTTGCCTTCGCAGATCCGCGACCAGGCGGGCGGACGGAGCTATCGAACCCGTCCGGACCCGTTCGTCGAGGTCTGGAGTGAAGTGGAAGCGTTGCTGGACCAGGCCTCGGGCTGGGAAGCGAAGACGTTGTTCGAGGAACTGCAACGCCGTTACCCCGGCCGGTTCGCCGCCGGGCAACTGCGGACGCTGCAACGGCGGATCAAGCAGTGGCGGGCCAGGCGTGGTCCGGACAAGGAGGTGTTCTTCGCCCAGGAGCATGTGCCCGGGCAACTGGGCGCCTCGGACTTCACGCACCTAAACGAGTTGGGGGTGACGATTGCCGGCGTGCCGTTCGAGCACCTGGTCTACCACTTCGTGTTGACCTACTCGAACTGGGAACATGTCAGCGTGTGCTTCTCCGAGAGTTTCGAGAGTTTCAGCGCCGGGTTTCAGAACGCGGTGTGGGCGTTGGGCGGGGCGCCGGCGCAGCATCGCAGCGACCGCATGTCAGTCGCGGCGAGCGACTTTACCAATTTCGCGGTGACGATCGCGGCTGACCGCGATTTGTCGATCGCGGTTTAGGGCGCGGCAACGAGCGGGCGGTCGATCACCTCTTGGCAAGGCATTTCAGCACCACATAACCTGGATGGGATGATTTCGAGATGAAGGGTCTCGGAGCGAGTAGGAGCTCGCCCCGAGACGTGACCTTCGGGAGCAAGACCTCCCTTGGGCCATTCTCAGTTTCCCCTGCGTGGCGTCCCTGGACAAGGTCCAGCGGCGTCGTCGGGTCATTTTCGATGCCGGCGTTGCCTGCTCAAAGGCTGCGAACGGCTCTATCGGCCGACTCATCCCCAGAGTCGATACTGTTCGGACCACTGCGTCCGCGAAGCCGAGCGCTGGCGGGGTCGGCAGGCCAGCCGGGCTTGGCGGGCCAGCGCGCAGGGCAAGGCTTGCCGCCGGGAGCAGGCAGCGCTATCGACGGCGGATTCCGCTGGTCGTCCTTCCCGAATCGTTGTTCACGGCAGGACCGGCGGAGCCGGAACGTTTTCCGGAGTCACCCGCCCTTTCGGCTCCCGCGGAGGCGTCCGTTCTTCCGGCTCCGGAGGCCCCGGAGGTGCGCGAGGGCCAGCGCCCAGCGTTAAAATCTGACGATTTTTCCCTTCGCTGGTGTGAACGTCCCGGCTGCTACGAGTGGTTCGCGGTTGCCTGGGCGTTGTCGCCGCAGCGCTTCTGTTCGAGCGGCTGCCGCCGAGCCTTACGCAACGTGCTGGATCGGGAAGCCCGCTATCGACAACGACGGCGCGACGGCGATCGGCCACTCCAGCGGCGCTCGCGGCCGGCTTCGATGCGGCCGCCGTGACGTCTTTACCGGTTGTGATCGGTCGAGCGTTTGGGGATGATCGCCCGTGCCCCCAAAGACGGAGAAGGCAACGGGTGGGTTCCGGTACTCCCGGTCCCCCCGTTCCTTCCCGTTGGGGGGTGGGGGAGGAGAAGCCTTGCCCGCCATCGCGACCATCGAAGCCCGGCCGCTGACCTTGTCTGAGTTGGGCGGCGCGGTATCGTCGCTACCGACTGACGGACCCGGCGGCCGAGGCGGCGATGGCCCGGTCGCTCTGTTCGTATGGGCAGTTGGCCCCAGTGACGGCGTGCTGGCGGGACGGCCAGGCCGAACTGCTCGATGGGTTCAAGCGGCACGCGGCCGCGGCTCAAGTCGGGTGGCCGACGTTGAGCGTGCGGCTGGTCGATGTCGATGAGCGGTCGGCCAAGGCGGCGATCTTCGGGCTCAACCATGCGGGTCAGCAGCCGAGTGAGTTGGAGGAAGCCTGGATCGTGCAGGCCCTGGTGCGTGAAGACGGGCTGTCGCAGGTGGAAGCGGCGCAGTTGCTGAACAAGCATAAGAGTTGGGTGTGCCGGCGACTGGGCACTCCTGGAACGGCTGGGGCCCGAAGCCCAGGCGGAGTTGCGTCTGGGCCTGATGTCGCCGGGCCTGGCGCGACAGTTGACGCGGTTGCCCACGGGCAACCAGGCGGCCGTGCTGAGCGCTGCGCGACGGGATTGCCTGACCGCGCTCGAAGTCCAGGGCGTCGTCGATTTGTTGCGCGGGGCATCGCAAGAGCAGGAAGAGTACGTGCTCCACGACCCGTGCGCGGCCTTGCGTCAGACCGAAGGCGTGCCGGTCCGCGATCCACGCTTGAGCCCGGCGGGCAACCGGCTGGCTCGCCAACTCGCGTTGGTGATCGACGTGCTCGGCCGGCTCGAGAGTTGGCAGCGTCATCCCGGACTGGCCGAGTTGAACGCGACGACCGCCAGTTGCTGGCGCCGAGCTTCTGGCGGCTGGCTGGCGATGGACGCCGCGTCGCCGACCGGATCGATGATCTGTGGCCCCGTTTATCCGCGGACGAGTTGCCATGAACGAAGCGCTCCGTCACGACATCGTGCGTCGCCATCAGGGCGGGGCTTCGGTCCGGCAAATCGCCGACGACTTGAAGTTGGCCCGCCAGCCCGTGCGCGGCGTGATTCGCCGCTGGCAAGCCGATCGGGCCGGCCCCGAAGCGCCCCAGCGTCACCGCCAAAGCGATCGAGTTTGCTCGATGCCTACGACGAAGCGATCCGCCACTGGCTCGACCGTCATCCCCACATTACCGTCACCCGCCTGCTGGAAGAACTGCGCAGGCAAGGCTTCGCTGGCCAGTACACCATCCTCCGCGCCCGGGTCAACCAGTTGCGGCCCCGGCCCCATCGCCCACCGGTCGAGCGTTCGAGACCGGGCCGGGCGCCCAGGGCCAGATGGACTACAGCAGCTACGACCTCGACTTCACCGGCCCCGGCGAGGGCCGCCGCCGCGTTCATCTCTTCAGCTACATCCTCAGCTACTCACGCCGCTCGTACCTGCGTTCGTCGAGACGCAGGACCTGGCCACGACCTTGCGCGAACACATCCGTGCCTTCGAGCATCTGGGCGGCGTCGCCCGCACCTGCCTGTACGACAACATGAAGGTGGTGGTCCTGCGGCACGGCGACGGGGGCCGCTGTACAACCCCAAGTTCCTCGCCTTTGCCACGCACTACGGCTACACGCCCTGGGCCTGCCGCGTCCGCCGCA
>CAWFFC010000019.1:0-251297 GCA_963815035.1 uncultured Gemmataceae bacterium | reverse complement strand
GCCAGGTCGGGGCCCAGTTGCGTCCCCGCCTCGCCATCATGGCACTTGGCGCAGGTCAAGAACGGCTGGAAGAACAGGACTGCCCCGCGAGCGGCGTCGCCACGATCTCGGGCGGCCTCGGCCAATTCCGCTAGGGGCTCTTGCGCCAGTTTTTGCTGAAATGATTTTGGGGGATCGGCCGATCGCGCCGCAAAGCCGAACGAAAACAGCAAGATCATTGCAAACGCGCGGCATCGAAGCATGATTGAAATCTCATGGGGGCCGTGTGATCGAGGGAAAGCGAGCGTTTTATCGCGATCGGCTTGTTATTTACGAGTATCCGGTCGAGGTAGAATCGGCACGTCGAAGAATGCCAGTGCCGCGATGCCATTCCTTCCCCGAGAACAGGGTCTCTTGGCACTTTGTTGCGCTCGCAACGGTGCGATCGGTCGGCGCCGCCACCGTAGACCAGCACATCCGGATTTACGGGACAGCGCGGATTGCTCAAATACTGGACGCCATCAAGCATCTGTTTGTAAGGAACGTCTTGCGGTTTCTAGCCGTTGATCAAGCTCGCATCGAGGGATTTTCGCGGGCCTAGGCTCATGGCGATCGCGACCTGATCGGCCGAGAAGTCCATGGTTGCGCGACGCCAATGCACAATGAGATCTCCTTCGAGTTGCTCGATTGGCCCTGAACTGGGCCACAATGGTGTCCCAGCCAGGTTCCGCAATCGGATACGCGCGCCGCGGCAAACGTGTCCGGGGACAGTCGGGGTTATCCGACGGTGGGCACCGCTCGCTTGGCCACGGCGGCGGGATTGATGGCTCTGGAATCAGAGGCCGACGACAGCCACGATCGCGATGGAATTCGCATCGATTGTCTGTTCGTCGGTCGATTGACCGTGGCCCAATCTCATTGAGATTTAGCCAGTCCGAAGCTTGAACGACCACGCTGCGAAAACAGATCGCACGGGAATTGCGAGCCAGTTTTCAACACGTCGCATCCGCTCCTGACGGAGCGCAACTGGTAAACCATTGTGTGCGCGGTGGAATCGTCGGTGTTCCAATCGAGCGTTTGGCGGCGGCCGATGGCGGTTTTTGTCAAAACCGGGCCCCGCTGGTGAGAAAACGGGACCGGCTTCCTCGATCACGGCCCCGACCGCCACGTCCGCGTGATTTCGATTCGCCATCAATCACGCGGGATGCACCGATCTTCTTGGTTTTCACGGGTCGCTGGGTCGCGGTCTCCGCCGTGCCGGCAGCGGTTTCTTGGGGTCGAAGGCTTTCGAATTTTGCTCGCAACACTGGAACGGCCAGTTTTCGCACCACGGCCAGCGATTTGATCGCGGTCATATAGCGAAGGTGAGCACGGTCCATTCGCCGCTGATAATAGTCGATTTCGCGCGGGGCGAGTCTCTGTTGACCTTGAGCGTAACGAAGATCGGCATCTTGCATTTGCAACCAACACGCGACCACTCGCTCAACCAACAATCGCTCAAGTGGCGTCGGATCGGATCCGGCAAGCTCGGCACGCATCAGTTCCAGTTTGCGCGTCAGACGCGATTTGAAACGACAGGTTATCGGCCGACAAGGCCAAGATAAAGGATTGTTCGGCCGTTTTCGCGAGATCTCCGCCAAGGACGTCGATTCCTCCCGGAAATTCAACAATTTGCTTTACCAATGGCAATGCCGCCTGATCGCCGGACTCGGCGCGTTTGAGCATGCCTTTCAATTCTTCAATCGACTCGGGCACCTTGAAATCCGCCTGTGATTTTTCGTTTTGGTTCACGTTTTTTTCTCCAATTTCCGCGCTTGTGTTGATGGTAACCGGCGGCGACAAGCACAGCGGCACGCGCCACCAGTGTCAGTCGCGGCGAGCGACTTTACCAATTTCGCGGTGACGATCGCGGCTGACCGCGATTTGTCGATCGCGGTTTAGGGCGCGGCAACGAGCGGGCGGTCGATCACCTCTTGGCAAGGCATTTCAGCACCACATAACCTGGATAGGATGATTTCGAGATGAAGGGTCTCGGAGCGAGTAGGAGCTCGCCCCGAGACGTGACCTTCGGGAGCAAGACCTCCCTTGGGCCATTCTCAGTTTCCCCTGCGTGGCGACCCTGGACAAGGTCCAGCGGCGTCGTCGGGTCATTTTCGATGCCGGCGTTGCCTGCTCAAAGGCTGCGAACGGCTCTATCGGCCGACTCATCCCCAGAGTCGATACTGTTCGGACCACTGCGTCCGCGAAGCCGAGGCGCTGGCGGGGTCGGCAGGCCAGCCGGGCTTGGCGGGCCAGCGCGCCGGGCAAGGCTTGCCGCCGGGAGCAGGCGCAGCGCTATCGACGGCGGATTCCGCTGGTCGTCCTTCCCGAATCGTTGTTCACGGCAGGACCGGCGGAGCCGGAACGTTCTCCGGAGTCACCCGCCCTTTCGGCTCCCGCGGAGGCGTCCGTTCTTCCGGCTCCGGAGGCCCCCGAGGCGCGCGAGGGCCAGCGCCCAGCGTTAAAATCTGACGATTTTTCCCTTCGCTGGTGTGAACGTCCCGGCTGCTACGAGTGGTTCGCGGTTGCCTGGGCGTTGTCGCCGCAGCGCTTCTGTTCGAGCGGCTGCCGCCGAGCCTTACGCAACGTGCTGGATCGGGAAGCCCGCTATCGGCAGCGTCGACGGGCGGGGTATCGACCGCTCGCGTCGTCGCTCGCCTTCGGCTCCGTCGCGGCCGCCGTGACGTCTTTACCGATTGTATGCTCGCGCGTCCGCTGGGGATGATCGCTCCGTGCCCCCAAAGACGGAGAAGGCAACGGGTGGGTTCCGGTACTCCCGGTCCCCCCGTTCCTTCCCGTTGGGGGGTGGGGGAGGAGAAGCCTTGCCCGCCATCGCGACCATCGAAGCCCGGCCGCTGACCTTGTCTGAGTTGGGCGCGCGGTATCGTCGCTACCGACTGACGGACCCGGCGGCCGAGGCGGCGATGGCCCGGTCGCTCTGTTCGTATGGGCAGTTGGCCCCAGTGACGGCGTGCTGGCGGGACGGCCAGGCCGAACTGCTCGATGGGTTCAAGCGGCACGCGGCCGCGGCTCAAGTCGGGTGGCCGACGTTGAGCGTGCGGCTGGTCGATGTCGATGAGCGGTCGGCCAAGGCGGCGATCTTCGGGCTCAACCATGCGGGTCAGCAGCCGAGTGAGTTGGAGGAAGCCTGGATCGTGCAGGCCCTGGTGCGTGAAGACGGGCTGTCGCAGGTGGAAGCGGCGCAGTTGCTGAACAAGCATAAGAGTTGGGTGTGCCGGCGACTGGCACTCCTGGAACGGCTGGGGCCCGAAGCCCAGGCGGAGTTGCGTCTGGGCCTGATGTCGCCGGGCCTGGCGCGACAGTTGACGCGGTTGCCCACGGGCAACCAGGCGGCCGTGCTGAGCGCCGCGCGACGGGATTGCCTGACCGCGCTCGAAGTCCAGGGCGTCGTCGATTTGTTGCGCGGGGCATCGCAAGAGCAGGAAGAGTACGTGCTCCACGACCCGCGCGCGGCCTTGCGTCAGACCGAAGGCGTGCCGGTCCGCGATCCACGCTTGAGCCCGGCGGGCAACCGGCTGGCTCGCCAACTCGCGTTGATGATCGACGTGCTCGGCCGGCTCGAGAGTTGGCAGCGTCATCCCGGACTGGCCGAGTTGAAGCGCGACGACCGCCGGTTGCTGGCGCCCAGCTTCTGGCGGCTGGCTGGCGATGGACGCCGCGTCGCCGACCGGATCGATGATCTGTGGCCCCGTTTATCCGCGGACGAGTTGCCATGAACGAAGCGCTCCGTCACGACATCGTGCGTCGCCATCAGGGCGGGGCTTCGGTCCGGCAAATCGCCGACGACTTGAAGTTGGCCCGCCAGACCGTGCGCGGCGTGATTCGCCGCTGGCAAGCCGATCGGGCCGGCCCCGAAGCGCCCCCAGCGTCACCGCCAAAGCGATCGAGTTTGCTCGATGCCTACGACGAAGCGATCCGCCACTGGCTCGACCGTCATCCCCACATTACCGTCACCCGCCTGCTGGAAGAACTGCGCAGGCAAGGCTTCGCTGGCCAGTACACCATCCTCCGCGCCCGGGTCAACCAGTTGCGGCCCCGGCCCCATCGCCCACCGGTCGAGCGCTTCGAGACCGGGCCGGGCGCCCAGGCCCAGATGGACTACAGCAGCTACGACCTCGACTTCACCGGCCCCGGCGAGGGCCGCCGCCGCGTTCATCTCTTCAGCTACATCCTCAGCTACTCACGCCGCTCGTACCTGCGCTTCGTCGAGACGCAGGACCTGGCCACGACCTTGCGCGAACACATCCGTGCCTTCGAGCATCTGGGCGGCGTCGCCCGCACCTGCCTGTACGACAACATGAAGGTGGTGGTCCTGCGGCACGGCGACGAGGGGCCGCTGTACAACCCCAAGTTCCTCGCCTTTGCCACGCACTACGGCTACACGCCCTGGGCCTGCCGCGTCCGCCGCAGCCAGACCAACGCATAGGTTTCATACTACACCTCTTCCTGTTGAGTGGCGGGAACTGGGTTTTGGGTTCGACGCGGATCAGTGAATTTGACGCCTTGCCATTTTCGAACGGTCGCAGGATCGACGGGTTCGTAGAGGAAGACTTTGCCCGTGTAGTGGCCCTTGAGCAGACCATGATGTCGCCAGATTTGAATTGTGTGTCGGTCCACCTCGAGCTGCTGGCGGATTTCCGTTAGCGTGAGCAATCCTTTCTCGCGGAGCCGATCGTATCGGCTCTTGATCGCGTGCGACTTTCGGATGTTCGTGACCGTCATGCCGGTGAAGACTTTGCCTTTGCCAGACCGATACCCCTGTTCGTTCAAGCGGGCGGCGACCTGCTGGTCCGACAACTCGTCGAGCCACTGATCAATCAGCGCGACGACTTTTGGATCTGTTTCCCAAGATTTATACGACGGCTGCGGGGCGGGGAGCGCAAGAGTCTGGGTTGCTCCTCCTCGGAAGCGAATCTGCACGGTGATCTGCTCGACACGATTCAAGGTGACGTCTTCGATTAACAACTGCACCATCCGCTTGCGATCGCGATGCGCGGTCTGCGGATCGTTCCACAACTTCGAGAAGCCGCTGGCGAGAGAACGGATCAGCTCCCGATTCTTGTCGGTGAGCGCCTGCCGGTCGGCCTGCCGCTGCTGCTCGAATTGCTTTTGCGCTTCCTGTAGGTCGCGTAGCTTGGCATTCCACTCGGCTTCCAATGTATCGGCCACCAATCGGTTACGCGGATCGACCTGCATGAATCGGTCGCGAGCCAAATCCGCTTCGTGACGAGCCCGTTGGACGTGCTGCAGGCGAAGCTGTTCGGCCTCGTCCAGACGGGACTCCAGCTCCTGTTGGACTGCGATGGAAACCTCCAGAGTCATCGGTTGAATCATCTGCATCAGTAAGACGCCGATCTCCTCGTCGATCGCCATGCCTGGGATACGTTGGCAGATCGGCTCACCGTTTTCGATGCCGTCGTGCTGGCAGAGATATTCGGGCCGCAATGTGTCTTTCCAAATGTGGTAGCGGACGGTCATTCGTCTGCCGCAGCGGCCGCAGATGGCAAGCCCTTGCAGCAGAGCCGGCCCTTCCCGCGGTGGGTGACGACGTTCGAGACCGTGGGCCCGTGAGTTCTTACGCAACACCTCGCGGTTTCGCTGGTACTGATCCCAAGTTATGAAGCCTGGATGGGCTTCGGGTAAAATGACATCCCAGTCCTCCAGCGCGAGCTTGGCCGTCTTGAGTTTGCCTTCGAGGGTCCGACGCGTGCGCGAGCGGCCGTGCACATAACAGCCGGCGTAGCGGGGATTGTGCAACAGATGCAATGCCAGACTGTGCGTCAGCGGCGCCCAGACCTGGCGCAATCCACGCCGGAGCCGCCGGGGGAACAGCAACTTCTTCTTGTGGAAGAACTTCACGGTCGCCACGGCCGAGCCAAGCCGCTCGAAGGTGCGGAAGAAGGTGACGAGCATCTGCCGGACCTGCCGATCCGGATCCAAAACCACCTGATCCTGAGCGTTGTAGATCAAGCCGGTCGGCAGTGGCTTGCGGAGTTCACCGCGCCGCGCTTTACTGAGGAGACCGCCCTGAAGACGGGCATGCAGTACATGAAGTTCTGCCTCAGATAAAGCGCCCTTCATTCCCAAGAGGAGCCTGTCGTTGAAGTGCCTCGGATCGTACAGGCCGTCTTCATCCAAGATCAGAGTGTCGGTCAGGGCGCAGATCTCCAGCAAGCGATGCCAATCGGTCGAGTTGCGCGCCAGCCGCGATACTTCAAGACCCAGAACGATGCCGGCCCGCCCGAGGCTCACTTCGGTTACCAAGCGCTGGAAGCCTTCGCGGTCCACGGCTGAGGCTCCAGATTGTCCCTGATCGCAATCGATGACGACCACCTGTTCCTGGGGCCAACCCAGGCGAACAGCTTGCTGCTTCAAGGCGTACTGCCGCTGCGTGCTTTCCGTATTCTCCAGGACCTGCCGGAGCGTCGATTGCCGGATGTAGAGGTAGGCATTGCGCTTCAGATGGCTCGACGTCACTTTTTGTTGAGCACCTGGATTCATGGCACAGTCTCCTGGGTTTGATCGAGGAACATGTTGACCAGAATGCGCGTGATCTCTTGCGACAGTTCTCCCGGTCGTTCCGGCGTCTCGGAGGATTCCGACCGCTGCGTCGCCTTCTCCTTGTCGGCATGGCCATCGGCAGCGGTCGGCCAGACCCGCAGCCACGCCACCAATCCACTTCGCAGCAACAGGGCCAAGCCCCCGCTGTGCCCCACATCGTCAAGCACTTGTCGGCGGATCGCTTCGTAACGGTCCGCCCACGCCGTCACCGCTTGTTCGGCGGCGGCGTCGCTCGAACGACCCGCTATTGCCCCTTTTTTTTCTGCCGCTTCAGGGCACGCTCGATGCTGCGGGGATGAACGGCCAGACGAAACTTCCGGCGCACCTTGGTGGCGATCTCGTGACTGGAGAGGTTCGCGTCCTCGGCACGCAGGACCGCAATGTACTGCATGACCTTGTCAGATAATTTGTGCGCCCCACGCGGCCCGGGCCGCTTGCGGATCAAGCCGGGCAAGCCCGCACTCGTGTACGCCTGGAGCGCGTGGTAGAACGCCGGCCGCGAAAAACCGAACAGTTCCGCGACCCGAGCGATCGAGAGCCCCTCGACCTGGACGCGGCGCAGCATCTCGTACTTGACCTGGACCAGATCGCGGGCATCGAAGAACTCGTTGCTCTGGAACAGGTCGTCCCGAACGTCTTGTGGATGCGGATTGAGAGCGCCGCTCTGTTTGAGGGCAAGCTGCTTGGCGGCGCTGGGCGGGTCTTCCGGAGACGGAGTCATCGGCGCGGCCCCGGTGGTGGGTAGGTGGGATCGTGTGTAATTGTAATTATGTACTGTGTCTCTAGCATCGTCGAGGGATTTCGTCGAGATCGCTTGGCAATTGAAGGGATATCGCGATCATTCATTGCGACTGTCCCCGGCCGCACTTGCAGCGATCGGCATAATTATCTTTACACAGTAGGCATAATTGTCTTTACACTTTGCGCTTCCTCCGGCGAACCGGCGCCGGTTGCAGCGCCGCGATCAGGCCAGCCAAATCCAGTAGGTCCCGGAAGTGAAAGGCGGCGCGTCCCGCCGACATCGCCACGAACGGCTCCAGGGGTTCGACGTCAGTCCAAGATGCAGGAAACCAGCTGGTTGCGCCCGAGTTGTCGGTGACGTAGACGCGGTCCTCGCCCCAATTGCGCTGGTAATCCACGAGCCGGAACGCGTGGCCGAAGAGAGGATGAAACGGGTGAGTTACCCGGACGGTTCGCTCCGGCGGATTGCCACCGTGCGCAGTTGACGGCTCAGTTGAAGGGCAAGGTCGAACGACAGTTCCATTACGTCGAGACGAACCTGCTCAACGGCCGAACCTTCCACTCGCTGGAACACCTCAACGAAGTCACCGCCCGCTGGCTGGCCGAGGTCGCCGACGTGCGCAGCCATCGCGAGACGAAGCAACGGCCCATTGATCGCCACGCCGAGGAACAGCCCCACCTGATCCCGCTGCCGGCCACACCCTATGCGGTCGCCGCCGTCGAATACCGCGTCGTCAACGTCGAAGGCTTCATCGCCTACCGGCAGAACTTCTACTCGGTCCCCTGGCGGCTCATCGGCCTGGCGCTGCCGGTGCGCGTCAGCGAGAGCGAGTTGATCGCCTACGGCCCCCAGGTCGAGGAGATTGCTCGACATCGACTGTTCCCACGCGGTCAGACGGGCCAGCGTTCCGAACAGAAGTCGCATCGGCCCGTGGCCGACCCCCGCGCAGCAAGCCCTCCTGCACGAACGCTTCGCCGAACTCGGCCCGCTGGCCGGGCGCTTCCTCGACGGCCTGATCCGCGACCAGCGCTACAGCAACCAGCAGGCGTTCAAGATCCTGGCCCTGCAAAGCACCTATGCCCGCGCCGATCTGCTCGCCGCCCTGGAACGGGCCGTTCGCTTCGGCGCCTATTCGCTCAACGCCGTCGAACGCATCCTCGCGGCCCGAGCCACGCCGCAGAGTATTCTGGATGCCCTCGCCGATCGCGAGCGCCGGCATTTGCCCGACCATCTGCGCGACGACCCGGTGATCCCGCGACCCACTACTGAATACCGCAACCTCGTGGAGGAATCGACCGCTCATGGCCCGCCGCAAGACCCCACGCCCACCCACCCCGCCGCCGACGAACCCCACGACGATGCCGACCGACCTGCGTGAACGCATCCTCGCCGACTTCGCCGCCCTCAAGGTGCCGCTGGCCGCCGCGGCGTTCGACGCCATCCTGGCTCGCGCCGAGCGCGAAGGACTGTCGCACCAGCAGTTCCTGCATCTGCTCGTCGCCGAGCAAGCCAACCAACGCCGCGAACGCTCGATCGCCCATCGCATCCGCGAGGCCCACTTCGTTGAACGCAAGCCGCTCGGCGAGTTCGACTGGGACTTCAACAAGTCCGCCATCGATCGCGTCCAGATCGAAGAACTGGCCACCGGCGCGTTTGTTCAGCGCCAGGACAACCTGGTTCTGGTGGGCCAGTCCGGGGTTGGGAAATCGTATCTCGTGCAAGCGATTGCCGAATCCGCGTGTGTCCTGGGTTACTCGGTCCGCTACACCACCAGTGCCGCGCTCTTGATCGACTTGACCAAGTCCCTGGCCGACCAGACCCTGCCCAAGCGCGTGCGCTACTACGCGCGCTTCGACTTATTGGTAATCGATGAATTCGGCTTCGAAAGAATTGAACGCGCCGAATCGCCGCAGGCCGCCAATCTGCTCTACAAGATCATCGACGCCCGCAGCCGGCAGCGTTCCACCGCCCTGATCACCAACATCGACTTCGACGCCTGGGGCGATTACCTCGGCGACCCACCGCTGGCCATGGCGTTCCTCGATCGCATCGTCGACGGAGCGATCATCTTGAAGATCAACGGCAAAAGCTACCGCGCCCATCGCGCCCACCAGACCAAAGCCAAACCTGCCCCCAAACGCTGAGCCCTCATACCCCATCGCCCATCGTCCGCGCTCTCACGCCTCGCAATCGAAGTTGCAAATCTCGCCCTCGCGGCAACCCTACCGCGACACGGCCCAAACCGCGAAAGTGGTAAAGTTCCTTACCGCGAACGACATTTCCCCGTCCGATCGGTTGAAAATGCATCAGCATAGGTCACAGTCGAAACACGATTGAGCCTATCCAAAACATCTTGGCGTTTGATGCCCGCGACGCGGTGTTGCCGCGGCAATTGCGCGGCGATGTATGTAAACCATCGATGCCATCGCTTTAAGTTGATGCCGCGCTCGTGAAATCGCAAGTACAGTTTCCATCCGAGCGCGACCGCTTCGGCGACCATGTCGGCATGGCGACCCGGACAACGAATCGCGCGGAATCGGAACGCGGTGCGCTGGCGAATATGCGGCACGAGTTCCATGTATTCGTTTTGCAAACGTTTCAATGTTGCTTCGTTGCACGGGGATTGCTTGACACGGCATGCGGATTCAATCTGATGATTCATGGCAGACTCCTTGAATAGTAAGGGGTTTGTCAGGGGCCGGAGATGTTTACGCATTTCCGGCCCCGCATTTGAACGCGGTGCCAATGGCTTGGCGCCGGTTGGCAATTCAAAGAACCCCAGAATACGACCGGCAAACCCGCCGCGCACCATGTGCGGAATTGCGCCGGTCAATGCCAGTTTTTTATGATTGGCGCGAATAGTGACAAGTGTACAAATTATTTAGTCGCCTACGTCAATCCGTCGCGCTGCGATTGGCGATATCGATGTATTTGTCGGATAAAACTGGAATAATCAACGTGACCGACTGCAAACACCGCCGCGCCCTGGGTAGCCTCCTACCTACCAGTTATATACGTAAATATATATAGTCAAAGACTAGGAGGAGGAGGTCTTCAACTGGGATCGACGACTTAGCGGCGACGAGCACCTAGCGCAAACGCGATCCGATCCAGAATAGGTACGGTGGGCGTTACCCGAAGATCCGAACGAAGTTCTGAGTCTCCAGCTCAAATGATGAAGGCAAACGGCGTAAATTGGGAATTTCGGGAAAAACAATCGTCCCGTTGCTTGACAACCCGTGAATCCGAACTAAAGTGGTGGTTGCGCATTTACGCCCAGTTCTGCGCGTTCTGGTAAGTTGCCTGTCTGTGAAGGATTCCCAACAGCCGGCTGTCCATCTGGATGGCGCGGTAGATGTTTCTGAGTCTGATTATCATTGGTTCCATGGTGCCCGGTTTGAAGGGACAAAGCGGACCAGATTTGGTTCAAGTTGCCTTTAACAGTCACTGGGATGAAAATCATGAAGAAGCTATGCGCGGTGCATTCGTCGCGACGACCGGGCAGCGCGTCGTTGTTTCTGTTGGCGGCGCTGGCCTGCGGATTTGCCCGGGCCCCCGCCTATGCGGATTTCACCCTGAATTTCGATTCGGGAAACACGTTTGCAGGCACCGCGCCGGCCGGAAGCCTGTCGGTGTCGTTTCTCACCGTTGACGGCGGCGTCGAATTGACGATCGTCAGCAGCCTCGTCGGCAACGAGCAACTGGACCCTCGCAAGGCGCTGTATCTGAATTTCAATCCAAGCAAGGACGTGACCAAACTTTCGTTTGCACTGTTAAGCTCTTCGGGGCTGTCGAAGACGGCGAAGGTCTTAACGGGATCAGATAAGTTCAAGGCCGGCGGTCTCGGTGGAAAATTCGACATCTTGTTGACTTACAAGAAGCGCACACAGGCATTTCGAGAGGGGGAAAGCCAGACTTACTTGATTACGTCCTCCGATGGTGCGATTGAGGCAAGCGATTTTGAGTATCTGAGCGATCCTCAACATCAGCAAGGCGGCGGCCTCGAAGGGGCCGTTCACGTGCAGAATACCGGCGATCACGACAGCGGATGGGTTGGTGGAACGAGTTTCGGCGCCGCCGAGGTCCCTACCCCAGTGCCGGTTCCACCGACAGCCATCATGGCCATGGTCGGCATGGCTTCGCTTGGATTGACCCGTCTGCGACGATTTCGTCGATAACAATGACGCTTTGAGGCCGCATGGACTGAGAAGTGGCTCCGCGCCGGTTCTTGCTCGGTCTGATTGCCATGTCACCCAGGCTATCAGCGTGCGAAGATACGAGAGTCGAGGCCTCGGCATTTCGATCGTAGCGGCCCAACGGGCCGTGTCCGAGTTTCGAAACGACCTCGGCAGTGCTCGCGCTTTCACCAAGCCTCCAAAGGCGGGCGCGACCATCCCCGGATCGTCGTCGACGGAGCATCATTGGAACCGCCAAGGTCAAATCGCGGCTGTGACCAACGGAATCTGTAAGACTCATGCCAGCGACTCCGATGCTCGATTGCATCCGAGTGAGACCGTTTGTCAGATCGAAATGGTAATGTCCAACGAGATTCTCAGTTTTGAGGGGTATTGCAATCGGCCGCGTGATAATGTTGATGTGTAAACGTTCGGAAGGTTTGTTTGGTTGGCGGTCCCGATTGCGTTGCTTGAGTTGACGCTCATTTTCATATGGACACGCGATAAGACTCGGTGCGCGGGCATGGAAACCGACGCCGTTTCGCCAGCGACCCCGTTGCCTGGGCCGTGGTATCCGTTGGCAATCGTTGGAATTCTGGTGCCGCTGGTGAGCTGGCGTATCAATGGGTCGAAAATCCGAAAATGGGATTGACACGGCGGACATGACGAGCCCACTCGCCGTTCACAATTTCACAATTTTCCGCATTTCTTAATCTTTTCCCGAAGCCGAATTGCCATAGGAATAGTGCCTGGAAAGCAAGCGCCTTCGCTCATGTCCCAAGCGCGCCCAAGTGCAGGCGTTTCGGATGATTGCTTTCCCAAGGGAATTGGCGAAGCAAATGGCGATCGCCCATTCTTCAGTTGGACTCGCTGGCCCTGACTGTCGGCTCGTAGCGCAATTCAATTCCTTATCTGACGGAAGTGGACGCACATGAATCGTCGCAGCCAATCGAACAAAGTTCGGGGTTCTTTTCATCATTGTTGGCACAAACTGCCGCTGAGGCTTCGCTTGGAGGAACTGGAGCGACGCGACGCGCCGGCCGGGTCGGGTATTTCGCCGATATCACTCGATTGGTCTACCGCGACCGGCAGCGACGAGGCCAGCATACTTTTGATAGGAGTGCTGCCCGAGACGAACAACCCGATCAATCTGCTGACGCCGATTGCGGCCGCGAACGGCGATGCACTCGGGATGACCGGCCTTCCCGATGTCTATGCCGCCCACGGCAGCCGGGCGTCGTTGACGCAATTCGCCAACACTCTGGGCAGCGCGAACTATGTCCGCTACGCCGAACCCGAAATCACGATGAGCGTGGCCCTGACACCCAACGACCCGAAGTTCACCGATAACACACTCTACGGCCTGAATGGAACCAACGGGATTAATGCCCCGAGCGCGTGGAATGCCACGATCGGCAACAGCTATGTCACCGTCGCCGACATCGACACCGGCATGGACTACAATCATCCGGATTTATACTTGAACGTCTGGATCAATCAGGCCGAGATTCCGGCCTCACGCAAGGCCCACTTGATCGACGTGGATGGCGACAACCACATCACCTTTTACGATCTCAACGATCCGCGTAATCAAGGCCTGGGGAAAATCTCGGACATCAATGGCGATGGCCGCATCGACGCCTCCGACATTCTCGCTCCGATGCAAAAGACTGCCGGTGTCGATAACGGTTTGGGCGGCTGGGCCGACGGGGTTTCCGAGGATGGCGACACCGCCCATTTGGATGACCTAGTCGGCTGGAATTTCGTCAACAACACCAACAACCCGTTCGACGATCATTATCACGGCACGCACACCGCTGGGACGATCGGGGCCATCGGCAACAATGGGACAGGTGTAGTCGGTGTAAACTGGCAGGCGCAGATCATGCCGTTGAAGTTCCTCGATCAAAACGGCTCCGGCAGCGACACCAACGGAGCCCTGGCCATTCGCTACGCGGCCGACCACGGCGCCCAGGTTTCCAACAATAGTTGGGGCGGTGGAGGAACGAGCACTCCGATCCACGATGCCATTATTTACGCGGGTACGAAGGGTCATATCTTCGTGGCCGCGGCGGGCAACAGCACCGCCAACGACGACACGACTTTTTTCTCTCCGGCGAGCTACCATTTGTCGAACATGATCGTGGTGGCGGCAACCAGCAGCAGTGGGGCACTGGCTTCTTTTTCCAACTATGGGCCGACCACGGTGGACTTGGGTGCTCCGGGCGTCAATATCTACAGCACGCTGCCCAATAACAGCTATGGCTTTCTGAGCGGCACGTCGATGGCTACGCCGCATGTCACCGGCGTGGTCAGTCTGGCCATCAGTCAACATCCCACCTGGAGTATTTCGCAGGTAATACAACAGGTCACGAGCACGACCACGCCGGATGCGGCGCTGGTTGGGAAAACCATCACCGGGGGCATCGTCAATGCGAACGCAGCGGTCGATCACGATATTTGGAACGGCTACTCCCGCGATCCGCAACATACCGCCGTCTCGACCGCGCCATCGCAGCCGTTGCAAAGCATTCATTGGCAAACACCGGTGGATCTCAATCCCCAATTCAGTGGCAACGACCTGTTGATTCACTATGGTTCGCCATTGACTACGCAGGCAAACACGGTGATCGTGCCGGTAAAGACCGGTGCCACGGGCGGTTTTGAAGTGGAGGGGATTGACGGCGCCACTGGGCGCTGAAATGGACGCAGACATCGGACTACATTCTGCCGCCGCACAACTGGGTGCCAAGCTATTCACCGACATTGGCCCCGAATGGCCGACTTTATTTTGCCGGGCCGGCGGGACAGTTTATTACATCACGAATCCCGACGCCAATGGCGCGACGACGAGCGGACAACTCGCCTTTTACGGCCTATCGAATTACACCGCCAATCCCAGTCTTTACAACAGCAGCGTTTTCATCAACACGCCGATCACGGCGGACAAAGCGGGGAATATCTATTTCGGTTTCATGGTGACGGGCACCGGGCCGGGCAACCTGCAAGGCGGCATTGCCCGCATCGCAGCCGATGGCACCGGAACCTGGGTTCCCGCAAAGACCGCCGCGAGCGACCTGGGCATGACCAAGGTGGTTCACAACATCGCACCGGCGTTGAGCAACGACGGCCAATCGCTTTATGTCGCCGTCAACAACGGCAATGGCACGAGCAACGGAAACTCGGGGTATCTGTTGCGGCTCGACAGCACCACATTACAAACGCTGGCTCGGGTGCGGCTGAAAGACGCCGAAGTGCCGACCAATGATGCCTACCTGCCCGACGATGGCTCGGCCTCGCCGACGGTCGGTCCCGACGGGGATGTCTACTTTGGCGTACTCGAAAACAATGGCCAGTACGCGAGCAAAGGCTGGCTGCTGCACTTCTCCGCCGACCTGTCGCAATTGAAAACGCCCGGCGCTTTCGGTTGGGACGACACGGCGTCGATCGTTCCGATTCAAACTGGTGCCGTCGTATACCGGCTCGTCGCCGTACTTGCTGTTGACGAAGTACAACAACTACGCTGACTTTGGCCTAGACGGCATCAACAAGATCGCCATTCTCGATCCGAACGCGACGCAAATCGATCCGCGCACCGGCACGACCGTGATGAAAGAGGTGCTGACGATCGCCGGTCCGACGCCGGACCCGAATTTCATTGCCCAACATCCCAATGCCGTGCGCGAATGGTGCATCAACTCGGCCGCGGTCGATCCGTTCACCAAGAGCGTGCTGGCCAACAGCGAGGACGGCAAGCTCTATCGCTGGGACTTGACCACCAACACGTTTACCCAGGTGATCACGCTGACGCCCGGCATTGGCGAAGCTTACACGCCGACGATCATCGGCAAAGATGGCACCGTCTACGCGATCAACAACGCCACGTTATTCGCAATCGGTTTGGACAAGATCGGTCCGCAGGTGACAGCATCAACTCCGAGCGGTAGCGTCTCCGGCAGCGTTGATCATGTCACGCTCACCTTCAACGAAGCGATTCTCGATGGCAGTTTCACCCTGACGGACGTGGACAGCTTCACCGGTCCGAACGGCGCCATCACGCCGACGGCGGTGAACAAGATCAACAGCACGCAATACGAAGTTGACTTTGCGGCCCAATCGACGGCAGGCGATTACACGCTGATAGTCGGTCCGCACATCAGCGACCTGGCCGGCAACGACATGGACCAGAGCCAGAATGGGACCAATGGTGAAGATCCGGCTGATCGGTACACGGCCGCTTTTACCCTGACGAATGTCGCCGAGTTCCACTTGGACTTTGGCACATCATCATCGCCGCTGGCGAGCGGTTACACGCAAGTAACGGAGGCCACCAAGTACAGCGCGGCATTGGGCTATGGCTGGCAAAGCGGCACCATCGGAAGCCGAGACCGTGGCACGGGCACTGATTTAACCCGCGATCTCAATTACACGCCCAACGGGACGTTCGCCCTCGATGTCCCAAATGGCACCTACAACGTGACGGTGACGACCGGCGACCTGGTTTACGCCCGGGATCAGATGGGTATTTTCCTCGAAGGCGTGCAAATGGACACGGTGACCAGCGCGGCGGGTCAGATTGTCGTCCGCACTTACACGGTGACCGTTACCGATGGTCAACTCAACTTGCAGATGAAGGACTTGGGCGGAAGCGACCCTTACACCGAGATCGAAGGACTCGATGTCGTGCCGACCGCGCCGGATACGACCGGCCCGCGGGTAACGGCGTCAACCCCAAGTGGCACTGTCTCCAGGAACGTCGATCATGTCACGCTCACCTTCAGCGAAGCGATTCTCGACGGCAGTTTCACCCTGGCCGACGTGGATAGTTTCACTGGCCCAAACGGCTCGATCACGCCGACGGCCGTCAAGAAGGTCAGCAGCACCCAGTACGAAGTCGACTTCGCGGCCCAGACAACGCTTGGCGACTACAGCCTGACGGTTGGTCCGCACATTAGCGACCTGGCCGGCAACGACATGAACCAGAACCAGAACGGAACCAACGGCGAAGACCCCGCTGACCGCTACACGGCAAACTTCACGCTCGCGGCATTCTCGGGTGCGCACTTCGATTTCGGCATGCCGTCGTCGCCGGTGGCATCGGGCTACACGCAAGTGACTGACAACACTGTGTATAGCTCGGCGTCGAGTTATGGCTGGCAAAGCGGCACCATCGGAAGCCGAGACCGTGGCACGGGCACTGATTTAACCCGCGATCTCAATTACACGCCCAACGGGACGTTCGCCCTCGATGTCCCAAATGGCACCTACAACGTGACGGTGACGACCGGCGACCTGGTTTACGCCCGGGATCAGATGGGTATTTTCCTCGAAGGCGTGCAAGTGGACACGGTGACCAGCGCGGCGGGTCAGATTGTCGTCCGCACTTACACGGTGACCGTTACCGATGGTCAACTCAACTTGCAGATGAAGGACTTGGGCGGAAGCGACCCTTACACCGAGATCGAAGGACTCGATGTCGTGCCGACCGCGCCGGATACGACCGGCCCGCGGGTAACGGCGTCAACCCCAAGTGGCACTGTCTCCAGGAACGTCGATCATGTCACGCTCACCTTCAGCGAAGCGATTCTCGACGGCGGTTTCACCCTGGCCGACGTGGATAGTTTCACTGGCCCAAACGGCTCGATCACGCCGACGGCCGTCAAGAAGGTCAGCAGCACCCAGTACGAAGTCGACTTCGCGGCCCAGACAACGCTTGGCGACTACAGCCTGACGGTTGGTCCGCACATTAGCGACCTGGCCGGCAACGACATGAACCAGAACCAGAACGGAACCAACGGCGAAGACCCCGCTGACCGCTACACGGCAAACTTCACGCTCGCGGCATTCTCGGGTGCGCACTTCGATTTCGGCATGCCGTCGTCGCCGGTGGCATCGGGCTACACGCAGGTGACCGAAACTACCAAATACACGGCGGCGTCGAGTTATGGCTGGCAAAGCGGCACCATCGGAAGCCGAGACCGTGGCACGGGCACTGATTTAACCCGCGATCTCAATTACACGCCCAACGGGACGTTCGCCCTCGATGTCCCAAATGGCACCTACAACGTGACGGTGACGACCGGCGACCTGGTTTACGCCCGGGATCAGATGGGTATTTTCCTCGAAGGCGTGCAAATGGACACGGTGACCAGCGCGGCGGGTCAGATTGTCGTCCGCACTTACACGGTGACCGTTACCGATGGTCAACTCAACTTGCAGATGAAGGACTTGGGCGGAAGCGACCCTTACACCGAGATCGAAGGACTCGATGTCGTGCCGACCGCGCCGGATACGACCGGCCCGCGGGTAACGGCGTCAACCCCAAGTGGCACTGTCTCCAGGAACGTCGATCATGTCACGCTCACCTTCAGCGAAGCGATTCTCGACGGCAGTTTCACCCTGGCCGACGTGGATAGTTTCACTGGCCCAAACGGCTCGATCACGCCGACGGCCGTCAAGAAGGTCAGCAGCACCCAGTACGAAGTCGACTTCGCGGCCCAGACAACGCTTGGCGACTACAGCCTGACGGTTGGTCCGCACATTAGCGACCTGGCCGGCAACGACATGAACCAGAACCAGAACGGAACCAACGGCGAAGACCCCGCTGACCGCTACACGGCAAACTTCACGCTCGCGGCATTCTCGGGTGCGCACTTCGATTTCGGCATGCCGTCATCGCCGCTGGCGAGCGGTTACACGCAAGTGACAGACAACACTGTGTATAGCTCGGCGTCGGGTTATGGCTGGCAAAGCGGCACCATCGGAAGCCGAGACCGTGGCACGGGCACTGATTTAACCCGCGATCTCAATTACACGCCCAACGGGACGTTCGCCCTCGATGTCCCAAATGGCACCTATAACGTGACGGTGACGACCGGCGACCTGGTTTACGCCCGGGATCAGATGGGTATTTTCCTCGAAGGCGTGCAAATGGACACGGTGACCAGCGCGGCGGGTCAGATTGTCGTCCGCACTTACACGGTGACCGTTACCGATGGTCAACTCAACTTGCAGATGAAGGACTTGGGCGGAAGCGACCCTTACACCGAGATCGAAGGACTTGATGTCACGCCGGCGTAGGCTGCAGAATTGGCGGCAATTCGTCTAAATGTCGCCGGGCGAATCAAAACGGTTCTCCCGCAGTTCCGATGATCGAGGTAGGCAGGCCGTGGGCCCGACCGTTGTCAGCTTGCGATTCTCGAATCGGATTTTCCTTCTGGCTGAAACGAGGCACTTAATCCGGATCCACGACCTGGCGCAGTCGAACCCCGAGCGCCCGGCGATCCGCTCCAGGATGGGCAGCGTCGGCATCACCCGGCCATGAAGATAATCATTGACCGCCGGTTGCGTGGTGCTCGCCGCCTCGGCGAGTTGCTGCTGGGTCAGGCCCGACGCCCTGAGCAATTGCCTCAAGCGGGCGCCGATAATCTCGGCAGTAATTGGCGTCCTAGCGGCAACGGCCGCGGCGCATGCGGCGGCCCAATCGCGGGCCGTGATCACCTTCAGTCCCGGAAATCCGCTTGGCGAATTCTTCGATGGCCCGGTTCTGGATCTGCCGGACGCGTTCCTTGCTCATGTGCAGTTCCCGGCTGATCGCGACCAATGAGAAGCTCTTTTGCATCGCCAGTGCGCGCTGCTCGCGCGGGTTTAAGATCGCCAGATCCTCGGCGGCCGGCTCGGGGTCAAGTACGAGTTTGATGGTCGTGTTCTTGTTCCTCATCATAAAGACTATATCCCGAGACATATCATTTGGTGATGTTGGACGGCTGCGTCGCCGACTGCAAGGCGAGTTGCCGGCGGGCAGCATCTTCAAGAATGTTCCCAACTGCTTGGTCTGTGTTGCGCGCGTTGGCGCTACGGCTGCCCGTTGAGACGCCTTGGCATTGGAGCCGCCGTTGATCGACGATTCCGGCTTTGGCACGTAACCGCCGCACTGTTGACACACCGGATTGGCAGAGACATGATGGGTAACTCGGCTACGCAGGAATCGGTCGCCTGGCGAGTTTGGTGGAATTTCGGTGCATCGGAATCGATATCATTTTCGTAATCGATCGAGGAAACCAGGGAGAAACTCGCGGCCCCAGACGCTTCGCCAATCTCGCGCGGCGCATGTCCAAGTCCCGAGAATCAACGCTCCAGCGACTGCCGAGCTGCACCCTCAAGCGATATCACGTCCGATTTTTGGGACAGAAATCGTGCCCGACGGGATTTTTCGCCACTACCGCCAAATAAATGCGCCGACTCAGCGCTATTAAAGACGCAGGTGTGCGACTTCGGTTGAAACTGCCATGACGCAACGTCACATCGGGTGTTCCGCAGTGACATCGCACCGACCCGGTCACCGCGCTATTTTGGCCAGTTTTTCCGGATGCATCGGCGCTATTATTGGAGGGCCCAACGGCCGGGAAACTGTTCGCTCGCACCGCTCGCTGGTGAACGCCGCTTGGCGCGACCGCCGGCATCCGGACCAAGACTCGATCCACCCCCCAGCAACAAATCGTTGCGATCGAGACAAGCAAACTCCGCGAACGGCGCCGCGTTCGCGAGAACATCACGGAGGATACGCCATGGCGCTTTCGCAACAACAGGAACGATTCTGCCACGAGTTTGTCAAACACGGGTCTCCCGTCAGCGCCTATCGCCAGGCGGGATTCAAAGCGACCGGTCCCCATGCGCTTCAGGAATCGAAGCGGTTGCTCGACGACCCGGAGATCCAGGCACGAATTCGAGAGATCCAAGCGGGTCCGGCCGAGCCACTCCTCGATCGCATCGACACGATTCTTGAGACCTACGAGCAGATTGCTTGCCTGGACCCCATCGAGGTTCTGAACGACGACTGGACCGCAAAGCCGCTCAAGGATCGGTCCCCAGCGGCCCGCCAGGCCGGCATCATGGTTCGCACCAGAGTGCTTTCCGATGGTCTGGAACTGACCGACGCCGACTTCTCCAGTCGCCTCACGGCTCTCAGAGCGCTGCGCCGATGTCTCGACGACATCGCACCCGACTTGCCGCGGGACGCCGCTTCCAAGCGCAGGTTTCGTGAGATCGGGACGCTCCTGCCAGAACTGAAAAGCCGGGTGAAGGCCGCCCGGAAAACAAACCCAACGGCGCTGAAGACTTTAACCTTCGACAACCAAACGATCCACGTCGATTCGAAAATCGAACGCACCGAGCAAGTGCTGCGTCTGGTGGCATGGGACAACCAGATGCATCAGGTCCATCGCTGGATCGTGGACGCGCGCCTCGATGAGATCTTTGAGGGTGACTGTCAGCTCAATCCCTTAAGCCAAGTCCCCAAGGCCACGCGGATGGGGCTCAAGCGGCGTCCGGATCAAGCGACGTCAGGGCGAAATCGCGGAACTCTCCCTCACGATCTTCGACCGCCATGAAAGCCTCTGCGATTGGGAAGAGCGCTGCATCCCCAATGGCCTGGCGGCGGCGAGCGCCGCCAAATCGGCGAACGCCACGCGGAGCGGAACCTTGCGGCCCGGCTAAGCGGCTCGCGCGTTCGCCCGATCGCCTGGTCACACCCGGAGAACCCAACACGGCACGATCCAGAATCGGCACTGGTTCTGACTCGGGCGGTCTGACCGCTCGTCGAGGCGCTCACCGCCAGGGTCAATTGGCCTCACTGGCCAAGGCCTGGTTAGTTGGGGCGATTCGCCCGGCCAAACGAACTGGCCGCGTCAAGCGTGGCCGGGCGTTTTTCATCCAACAAGCGGCAGGGTGGCTTGGCCGGCGCCGGGCCAAGTCGGCGATCGCCATCCGCACGAGCGACCATTGCCCCGCCGGCCGCGAACGCGGGCGCTTTTCGCCCAGTCCCATGTCTTAAGGAATCGTCAGCCGCTTGAAGCGGTTTGTTCGCCTGATGGAGCGGCATCATTGTCTTTCGCGCGGCTTGCCGATGGTCGCCATGGCCAACATGCTCGAAGTGCACGCCGATGAACGACGCTGGGGCAGTGCGGGATGCGGAGCAGGCGGGCGATCGGCTTTTGCGCCCGGTGAGCCATGACGAACCCGGCCGCGACACGGCAATGTTGCCAACGGCACCATGAGAGTAGTTGAACACTAGTGAAGAAGATGCCCGCCCAGGGGCGAAGCAAGGCAGCCGGTGGAACGGATCGAGTTGTCGGGGATTTGCCGCAGCGTCACAGCCGCTTGCGAAGCGGCTTACCGATTTAGATTCAGCCGAGCCGCAGGCCGGTCAGTTCCCCAAGGCGCTCGTCAAGGCGCTTTGGAGGTGGGCGAAAATGACGGCCAGTCGGCTTCGCCCATCGGAGCTCGAGGCATTGCCTTGGCCGTTATTGATTAAACCCCCGAGCGACGACTGCTGCACCGTTGTATTCTACTGGTAAGCGGCCTGAGCCCGATGATGATGATGCCGGCCCTGCCCGGCGGACAGCGCCGACAAATCGCCGCTCTGGGCCGCGCTCTGAAACTTCGCCGCCAGATACTTGAGAAAATTCGCGAAGTCGCTGCCCGGACTCTGTTGCTGTGCCAGCGCGGTCAACTGGTTGGCCGTATTGGCCAACCGCTGTTGGAAGGCGGTCGGGTCCTGCCGCTCGAGTTGCTGCTGGTTCTTTAAGAGCTGCGCAAACGGCGAGAGTGTAGCCGTAACGCTGCCCGACTCGCTCACGGCCGACGCCGAATCGGGTTGGCTGCAGCCGCAGCTGCTTTGGACGTTGCTGGTTGCGAACAGATACGGCGCAGAATCGATCGCGCCGACGGCGGGCCTTTACATGGCGAATGCCTCGACGGGGTGGCGAACCCGAAGACTCTCTTCCTCATTCGGCACGGCCAAACAAACGTCTTGGCGTGAATCGTCATAGGATTGCCTGATTCTTTTCCCGCGCGTCTGCGCTTTCCGCTTCGCTCGCTACACTCGGTTGACCGACCGGCCAAGACCCAATCCCGTTCAATTGGCGTAGTTGAAAAAGGAACCTCCTGCCCTGATGGGTTTGTCACGACTCCCAATCTGGCAAGGTGGCCACGATGAACGCGTCGGAACGTGAAATCGCCGAATTGGCGCAGCAACCCACGGCGGAACGAGTGCAGGCCTTGAAGCGTATCATCCGTCGCCCGGACAACCAAGCGGTGTTGCGGGCGACTGGTCAGGACCCGAGTCGCTGTCGTCGACTGCCATCGTGGTTCATGGTCTGGTTTGTTATCGCCCTGGGTCTGTTCTGCTGCGATTGTTACGGTCAAGTCTATCGTTGGTTGCAGCCGCATCGGCGGCGTGGCACGCCCGGTCGCTCGACCCTATGCGAGGCTCGGCAACGCTTGGGCGTGGCTGTGCTGCGACTGCTGGCGGAGCGCGTGGTCCGGTTTGCTGGGCACGCCCGCGACGAGAGCGGCCCTTTATTGGGGGCTGCGTTTGATGGCGTGGGACGGATTTGTCATGGACGTGCCCGACACGCCGCGCCATGTCCGCGACTTCGGCCGCCCCGGAAGTCACCGGGCCCGGCCGCTTTTCCGCAGGTCGGGGTGCTGTCGTAAGTGCCAGGCGGGGACGCACGTGCAGTGGCGGTCGCTTGTCAAGCCGCAGCGACGCAGCGAAGTCGTCATGGCCCACCATCTGCTGGGGTTGTGGGACCGCAACTTTCTCAGCGACGCCAGCGTGCAAGAGGTCGTGCAAGAGGTTTGAGAGCGACAAGCCCATCCGCTGGCGCGGGTCAAGAAAAATTTGATTTTAGTGCCCTGGCGGCGTTTGCACGACGGGTCGTATCTGGCCAAGCTCTACCCGTCGCCGCGGCACCGCAACCGCGATGCCGATGGCGTCGTGCTGCGGATCATCGACGACACCTCCGGCGATCCGGGCCGGCCCGGTTCCGTTCGGAAGCATCGACTGTTGACCACGCTGCTGGACGCCCATCGCCGTCCGGCCAAGCGATTGATCGTCCTGTACCACGAGCGTTGGGAAGAAGAATTGACAATTGATGAACTCAAGACGCACCAGCGACAACGGCCGGTGTTGCCGAGCGAAACGTCGGCCGGAGCGGTGCAGGAAATCTGCGGCTTGCTAATGGCCATTACGTCGTGCGACGTCCGATGGTCGAAGCAGCGCAACAAGCCCAGGTGAGCTCGCAGCAAATGTCATTTGTCGCCACGTTGAAGTTTTCTCCGCTGCCGCCTGCCGGAATGCCCCAAGAGCGCTGCCGGGCTGCGTCGCCGGTACCAAAACCTGTTGGCGGAAGTGGCCGAGGAAGTGTTGGAACCGCGTCGCGACCGAATCAACCCGCGGAATCAAACGCAAGATGAGCAGGATGAGCAACGGGCAAAAAAACGCCCGAAACATCGCGGCTTTCCTCAGCCAACAAAGAAGTTCCGTCAAAGCTTGCAGATCGATCATGGAATGGCATTGGGCCAAGACCGGTCCAAGACAAAAGTGGTTGCAAATGCGGCCGTGCGGCAGCCGCGCCATTCGCCGTCGTCGATGGCGACGCAAATCGATGTCGGAAAAGGATTTTGCGCATCGAAGCACCGCTTGCGGACCATTCCGCGGTCGGATGGTTACAGAAAGGGCGAGACTTGACTGGAACTCAGCCGCCCGCGTCAAGACGATCAAACGAACCGCACCGGTTCGCCGCAATTCGATGATTCGACGCGCATCCGCCAACGCCGCCGTGAGCGTTGGTCGGTCAATTACGGCCAAGAAAGTCCTCTCTCGCGGGTCCGCCCACGGGGCTGCGTTGCGCACCCTTCGACAGCAGAACTAGCCGCGATTGCACCCATGCTGGCCCAGATGGACTTTTCACTCCGGATCAACGACCTGGCGCAATCGGGCCCCCAGCGCCAGGCGATCCGCTCCAGAATGGGCAGCGTGGGCATGACCCGCCCATGCAAATAGTCGTTAATGGCCGGCTGCGTGCTGCCCACGGCGTCGGCGAGTTGCTGCTGAGTTAGCCTGGAGGCTTTCAGCAATTGAAGGAGCCGGGCGCCGATGATTTCGGCGGATATGGGTGTTCCTGCGGTGGTGGTTTGGGGTTTTGCCGCTCGTAAATCGCGCGCGTTGATGACCTTCAAGCCCGGCATGCGCTTGGCCAGTTTCTCAATCGCCCGGTTCTGGATTTGCCGGACGCGTTCCTTGCTGACCCCCAGTTTCCGGCCGATCGCCACCAGCGACAAGGTCTTCCGCATGGCCAGGACTTGCTGCTCGCGCGGGCTCAGGATCACCAGATCGGCTGGCATCGGTTCCGGTTGCAACGTCACCGGCGCCGCGTTGGGTCTTGGCCTCATGGAGAAGATTATATGCCAAGGTATATAAGCGCGGCAATCAGACAAGAATTCATCCTGTACCGCTGCGGCGAAAAAGCCTGCCCTCGCGCGGGCTCCAACCTCGAAGGGCAACACGCCGTCCGACTGGCAACGAAATTGCTTGAAAGCCCTGAGATTTGGCAGCAAATCAAAACTCTGAATGATGAACAAGCGAACCAAATCCGAATCGACGAGATCTTACGCGCCCAAAAGAGATTGGCCTTCGTCGATCCGGTGGAATTCTTCTATGTCGACGGGACGCCGATACCGCTGATGGCCCTGGCGAAGCGGTTGCACATGGCGATTGAAGAGTCTCGCATCTCGACCGACTCGAATGGCGTCACGGCAACCGTGCTGCGCCTAACCGTGCGGCTCGCCGCAGTGCTAATCATGACCATTGCATCCCACGCCGCAGTCGGCTTCACGGGGGAGCAACCTCCTCGCATTGAATGGGGCGGGCGACGCGCGGTTCGCCGCTGCAAGCAGCAAAACCTCAGGCTCGATCCTGACTCCACGACTCGTTCCCCGATTGGCTGAGCGCAGCCGAGCAGCTGCAACTCCGGTTACCAACGATGCTGGATCCCAGAAACGCCATTTCGCTTGCCCACCGCTATGTTACGACCTCGAGACCGCCCCGCTTTTTGTCGGTCAATCGAAAGGCCCATGTCAATTGCGGTCGCCGGAAGCAACGTGCGAACTCTCTCGAAACGTTCGATTTCGAAAATCGATTTGTCTGCAGTTAGGCATCCAGTTGACTTCGCCTTTCATCCAGCTCCGAGCGTTACTGACAATCACGCCTGCCAATTGCTAAATTGCTAAACTGCGGTTGGTTCCGGGAGACGAACTCAGCACCGCTGAATCCAGGAAACTCGCATGCACGATTCATTCGCACTCGCCACCCGGCGTCAATTCCTCGCGCTCGCGGCCACTGCTATTGCGGAATTGACGCGCGCGGCCGAGGACAAGATCCCGTTTACGGGAATCGCGCAGGCGAGCCTCAAGCCGTTCGACGCGCTCATGACCTCGTTCATCGAGAAAAACAAAGTGCCCGGCGCGGCGCTGGCCGTCAGTCGCCACGGAAAACTCGTTTATGCGCGCGGGTTCGGTTACGCGGATATCGAAAACCGGAATCCCGTTCAGCCGACCTCGCTATTCCGAATCGCGAGCGTCTCGAAACCGATTACGGCCGCGGCGGTCTTGCGGTTGGTCGAGAAAGGCAAGATCGGCTTGGATGACCGAGTGGTCGGGCGAATGAAACTCGAACCGTTCCTGCCGCCAGGCACGAAACTCGATTCACGTTGGAAACAAATCACGATTCGTCATTGTTTGCAGCATCGGGGCGGGTGGGATCGGAACCAGTCATTCGATCCAATCGACCGACCGTGGCAAATTGCGAAGGCACTCGGCATCGCGCCGCCGGTCCGGCCGGCGCATATCGTTCGCTGGATGATGGGCCGGCCGCTCGATTTCAATCCAGGAGAGCGGATGTCATATTCGAACTTGGGTTATCTCGTGCTCGGACGGCTAATCGAATCGGTTAGCGGGCAGAAATACGAGGACTACGTCAAGAAAGAAATCCTGTCTCCGCTGGGCATTGTTCAAATGAAACTGGGACGCGCTCTGTTGAAAAACCGCGATGCGAACGAGGTGCACTACTACGACGCGAAGAAGCGCATCGGGCCGTCGCTATATCCCCCAAATGTGGGGCGGCAGGTGCCCGCGCAGTACGGGGCCGATAACTTCGAAGCATACGAAGCGCATGGCGGTTGGATTGCCTCCGCGGTGGAAATCGTCAAGTTTTCCTCGGCATTTGATCGGCCCGCCCAGTGCCCGATTCTCGGCGCTAAAGCGATTCAGCAGATGTGGGCTCGACCCGAAGGGTTGGCCGGCAAGGACCAAGATGGGAAACTCAAAGAGACATATTATGGCTGCGGTTGGAGTGTGCGGCCAATCGGCGCCGCGGGCAAGTCCAACGTTTGGCACACGGGATATATCGGCGGATCCGAAGCGTTGCTGGTTCGCCGCTGGGACGGGCTCAATTGGGCCGTGTTGTTTAACAAGAACGACGATTCCCAAGGGAAATCGTTGGTTGCCTCGATCGACGCCAGAATTCACGAAGCCGCGAACGCAGTTAACAGATGGCCGGACCACGACCAGTTCACGGACCTGCTGAAATAACCTGCGAGAATTCACGGCAATAGCGCGAGACTTGCATTGGCGCGTCGCGTATGATGGGCAGTGCAGCTTTTCGTCCAATTGGACCTGTTTCCTGCACCTAAGGGAGAATTGATCATGCGCGGCGTAATCGCTTTCGGAATCGCGGCCCTGCTGGCCGCGCCTGTCGTCGCCCAACCCCGCGGCGGGTTTTTCTTTGGCCCCGGACGGCTCTTGGCCAACAAAAGCGTGCAAGAGGAATTGAAACTCGACAAGGGTCAAGTCGAAAAGGCCACCGCCGCGGCACGCAAGGCTCGCGAGGACATGAGCGACGAACTGGGCAAATTACGCGATGCCGCGCCTGAAGAACGCATCGAAATCCTGAAAAAGTTCAACGACTCCACCATGAAAGCAATCGATGGAATTCTCAAACCCGAGCAATTGAAACGACTCAAACAAATCGAGCTGCAAACTCAAAGCACCCGAGTCTTTATGAATCCAGATGTGCAAAAGGCGCTCAACGTGACGGAAGACCAAAAGCAAGATATTCAAAAGACTAACCAAGAAACGTTCCAAAAATTCCAGCAGATGTTTCAAGATGCTCAAGGCGATCAGGATAAAATGCGGGAGTTGCGAACAAAAATCACCGCCATCAACAAGGAGAATATGGCGAGAATTACCAAATCGCTGAAGCCCGAACAGCAAAAGAAACTGCATGAAATGCTCGGCAAGCCCTTCGAGCTGAAGATCGAGCCGCCGCGCGGAAATTGACGACCGACATGGCGGGTCTGCGGACATTTGAGGGGCTGACCTCGAGTCCAGCCCCTTTCCTTTTCGCCAGGTGATTGCCGTGGCAAACCAAACCACCGCTCGAGGCCTAAGCGTTCGAGCCGAGTTGCGGCCGGGCGACATCGGCTCGATCATTCGATTCCACGGCGTCGTTTACGCTCGGGAATTTGGATTTGATCATACCTTCGAGGCGTACGTCGCCAAACCTCTGGCCGAGTTCGCAATCTTGGCTTCCCCCCGCGAGCGAATCTGGATCGCTGAGCGTGATGACCAAATCGTCGGATCCATTGCCATCGTTGCCGCATCGCCAACCGCAGCGCAATTGCGATGGTTTTTGGTCGATCCCACTGTCCGCGGGCTTGGACTTGGCAAGCGACTACTCAACCAGGCACTCGCATTCTGCCGCCAAATGAAATATCAATCCGTGGTTCTTTGGACGGTGGATCTCTTATCGGCGGCGGCGAGGCTTTATCGATCGGCCGGATTTCAGAAGGTGGAGGAGACGCCGAGATGCCTCTGGGGCATCGATTTGGTGGAAGAAAAATACGCTTGCACGCTGATTTGATTAATTTCGGCCCCGCAGGCTCGCGGGGCCGTTGCGGCCAGCCAGCATCAAACCACGGCGGGCTTGCGATTGACTCCGGCCGAGCGATTCGTTTTCCTGCGCACAGGGCCAATTTTGGCCGAAGCGCGTCGCATTTTCGCCTCGGATGCGGCCTTCGCACAGAGTCCCGTCACGGTATCGCTCAATTTGCCGACCCAACGCCACTTCCAGGATGGTTTTCGGCCTCTTGGTGCAGTCGGCTCTTCACGAGCGGAAATGGCTTCCACGAGAATTCGCCGCATTTCAATTTCCGTCAGTCGCTCACTGTCCCAAGCGGCAATGAGCTTTTGGCTGGCGCGATAGGCGGGCGCGTCGTGGCCCAACCTCTTCGATTGCGCCGCCGAAGCTGACAATCGCATTGTCCAAGTGATACAGCAGACAGCCGCGGCCTCCCGGCGCCGAAAAGCTGCGGCGGACAACCAGGCCGCGATCCAATGCGCGGTCCAGGCGACGCAGATCCGCGACGCCGAATTGATCCAACACCGCCCGCACGTCCTGCTCGGAGCAGGGTTCGAGCGGCGGCAATGATTCCAGCCCTTGCAGGCCCAAGAACATCGGGCTGTTCAGGTCCACACTCGGACCAACGACCTTCCCTGTGACTTTGAACATGACACGAACTCCTCTCCTCTGGAAACGCGGGCGCGGGGTGAAGTGACCGCCGGCAACGCGCCACAACAGCCGGCGTCTATGAAATGATAAATCGCGCGAGCGCCTCCGCGCCAACATCAGTTCGACAAAATTCCATGCTGTTGCCGGACTCACTCCCGGCCGCGAATGGAACGTTCACGAACCGGACATTTCCGGACATGGTTGGCTTTTTTTGATCAAAGCTACTTTTGACCGAACCCCTTGGCGGCGCCCGATTAGTCGTGTCCGCATTCGGCACGAACCAGCGCCGCCCGAGGGCCGAGTCAGATGACTTCGGATTCACGTCCGGACAGCCCTGCAACCCCGGCGTCTGCCTGCGAGTGTTCAGCCTATTTCCCTGTGTAGGGATCAGACACGCGATAACCAAAGCAGCCGCTGGGCGAACACAAATCAGATCATCTCTCGCGAATTCGCGCCGGTCTCACTTCCGAGTTCGCTGAACACCGGTGAGAGTTGTTGGGAACACTCCAACGATCGCGTTTTTTTTGCGACCGATGATTCCATGAAGTAGAGTTTTGAAATCGATCCTGCGGTTCGGACCGCGGCACAGCGATCCGTTCGGCGCTGTCATTCGAGTCATTCAGTCCAACTTGGAACGACCATGGACCAGGCGAACGGAAAAAGCACGAGGCTCAACCCACCCGAAACCGAACTCTCCACCGGCGAGATGCTCGGTTCGCCGTCTACCTTGCACGCCGCGACGGAAAACGACGCAGAGCAAATTGAAGCCGCTGAAAATGCCGCAAGCCGGGCGCTACAATTCGGCTCCAGCCCGATTGGCTGGCCGATTCATCCTTGACCGGAGCCCCACAACGATCGCCTGCATTCACACCAGTCGATGAGACCCTGCCGGACCAGATTCACGATATTGGTCCTTATCAAATTCAGGGCGTATTGGCTCAGGGCGGCATGGGAGTGATTTATCGCGCGATCGATACACGATTAAAGCGTCCCGTCGCCTTAAAAATGATCCTTTCAGGGCGCTCACGCCTGCCAGACATCGCTAGCTCGCTTCCGAGGCGAGGCCGAGGCGGTCGCGCGGCTGCAACACACCAATATTGTGCAGATTTTTGAGGTCGGCGATCACATGGGGCTGCCCTTCCTGGCGCTGGAGTACGTGGAAGGCACCAGTCTGATGCAGAAGCTGACCGAAAAATCCTTCCCGCCGCGCACCGCCGCGGAACTCGTCCAGACGCTGGCCTGCGCGGTTGAATTCGCGCATCAGCGAGGCATCATTCATCGCGACCTCAAGCCCGGCAACATTCTGATGACCAAACAGGGAGTGCCCAAAATCACCGATTTTGGGCTGGCAAAACTGAAAGGCGCCACGGACACATTTTCCCGGCCGGGCGAGGTCATCGGCACGCCGAACTACATGGCCCCGGAACAGGCCGAAGGCGATCCCAACCTAGTCGGACCGGTCGCGGACGTTTACTCGCTAGGAGCGGTTTTGTATGAATTGCTCACCAATCAACCGCCATTCCAGGGCGGATCGCCAATGGAAACCTTGATGCGGTTGCGCGTCAACGACGTGGTGCGTCCGAGCCAATACCAGCCGAAGGTGCCGCGCGATCTCGAAACGATTTGCATGAAATGCCTGGAAAAGGAGCGCCATCGCCGATACGCCAGCGCCGCGGAACTCGCGGAGGACTTGGGCCGGTTTCTCGAAGCGCGGGCCATCCTGCGCGGCCCGTGGGACCAATCGAGCGAATCGTAAAATGGTCGCGCCGGCACCCGACGATTGCATTCGTCACGCTGGCCATGCTTGTGAGCGTGCTGGTATCAAACGCGACGATCATCTCGCAGTGGCGCGCGGCGCGAACGGCCCAGGCCGAAATCGAGCGACGCAATCAGGAATTGGTTCGCCTGCAAGGCGATATGGATCGCGAGCAGGCGGCAGCCCGAGATGCTCAGCAGCGTGCGGATCGATTCGATTACCTGGCGAAGTTGAACCAGGCAGAGCACGAATTTGCCACCGGCGACGCCACGAGGGCTATCGAATTGCTCGAACAATGTAATCCGCGAATGCGCTCCTGGGAATGGGACTACTTGCCGCCGCGTGGACGGCAGCGCCGCGACCGTGCCGCTGCGGCCTGGCGAAATTGTCGGCCTGAAATTCACGCCGGACAATCGCGCGCTTGCCACGGTCACTGTCGACGGCCGGGTCGTGCTGCGACGGGCCAACACCGGAACGGCCATTCGCGAAGTGCGACTTAAGCGCGGCGGCAAGATTTTGGACAGCTGCAAATTGACCAAGGGAGCTTTCTCGGCCGACACGCGAATCGTCGCCGCCGGCTGCGACATCCTGCAGGCTCAGGGCAAGGTCGCCCGCGGCGTCGCGGTTTGGGAAACGGAGACGGGTAACTTGAAGTTTGCCTGGGAACTCCCTCCTGGCGAACCATTGCAGTTCACGTTTCGCAATGATGGCAAGTGTCTCGCCGCCACGACCGGCCGGTGGAGCGTCTATCACGGTCAGAGCGAGTGGCACGGCGACGGCGTCGCGGTTTACGACCTTGCCGCCGGAAAGCCGCTTTGGACACGCGAGATTTCCCCCGATGAACCGAGCTATGTCAGCCTCTGCTTTGTGCCGGGCACATCGCGACTGGCGCTGATGCGCCGCGGCATTTCGCTGGCGTTTTGGGATGGCGAAACGGGCACAACGATTCGCGAGTTCCAATCTTCGAATTTGACTTGTTACATCGTCGTCGCCGATTCAAAGGGTGAACATTTCGCCGTCTGCGACGGCGACTGCGCCCTCATGTTCGATCACGACGGCAATCGACTCGCCGTGCTTTCCGGTCATACCGGATTGATCACTCAGGCAGCATTCAGCGCTGACGGGCGACAACTGCTGACCAGTGGGTTGGACCATGTTTTGCGAAAATGGACGGTGCCAATTAATCCGACCGCGATCAGTCTGGTGGGACACACCAGCTCAATCGTATGGTCGGACATCAGTGCCGACGGACGACGAGCGGCGTCATTGGACCAGAACGGTGAACTCAAGATCTGGGAAGCCACTGGAGGCGACCCGCCGGCGCTCTTCACGAATTGCGGTCATGAATGGACCCCTGGCGTCGCATTCGGTCCCGGGATGAAGTGGCTCGCGTCGGGCAGCGGCGACGGCCAGTTGATCGTTTGGGACATGAGCAATGGACGGCGGCTTCGTACGATTCAATGCCCCGAAGGGATTTCGTCCCTCGCGGTCAGCCCCGACGGCAGCAAATTGGCCGTAGGCTACGACAAGCATGGAGCAGCGATTTGGGATCCGCAATCGGGTAAGCGGATTGGCAAGTTTCCAATTGATCAATCGATCGATGGCATTGTCTTTAGCCCAGACGGGCGCCTCGTCTTAACCGTCGGCGCCAATCGTCACGCGACCGTATGGCACGTCGCCTCGTTGAAAATGGCGGCTGCATTCGTCTCGCACACGGGTGATGTGACTTGCGGTGCGTTCAGCCCAAATGGGAATTTGGTCGCGACCGCCGATCAGACCGGCGCTGTTGTCCTCTGGGACCCAGCGACAGGCGGAGTCATCCAATCCATTCAAGCGCATGCCACGCGAGCCACTTGCGTGGCGTTCAGCCCCGACGGAAAAACCCTGGCTACCGCGAACGGCAACCGGGACAGCACTCAAGTTCCAGTCCAGATTCGGCTCTGGGACGCGCAGTCGGGCAAGATGAAGCTCGAACTGAAAGGCCACGAACTTAGCATCTGGTGCCTGGCGTTCACGCCCAACGGCGATCGCTTGATGTCGGGCAGCGAAGACAAGACAATCATGGTCTGGGATATTCGTCGCGGCCAGTTGGTGATGACCTTGAAGGGTCACACCGATGATGTGCGTTGCCTCGCCTTCAGCGCCGACGGGAACGTGCTCGTCTCATCGAACGACGACAACTACATTCGCTTTTGGGATGCGACTCCGGTGTTTAACGGTCCGGGCATCAAGGCACGCTTTCTCGACGACAACCCCTGAGCACGCCGCAAATCAGCGAATTTCGAATGATCGCGTCACCGTCTTGGCTCGCGCCGGCGACGGTAGCGGCTGAACAATGTCCACTTCGAACGGCCTTGCAATGCTATTGCCGGCAAGGTCTTCCAGAATCGTCTCAGTGACCAGCCTATATTTTCCGAATTTCCACGGATGCTTCGGCGTAAATTGCCAGCGTGTTTCCTCCCGTGAAATCTCGACAGTGCCTTCGACTCGCTTCCCGTTTGCATCCTCGATCCAAACAACGCGGTTAAGCAGGGCGTGATCGAGCGGCTCGGGAAAGCCAACGATGACCGATTCCTTTGTGCCGGCGCTCGGGGATTCCACGGTCCAGGCCTTTGGATCCGGCTGCGTGTCGTCCGGCTTGCCGACTCGGAATGACTTGCGAAATTCCTTCTTAAGCGGATTGCCTTCCGCGTCGAGCCATTTTGTGTCGATCACCAGGGTGAATCGTTTGCCTTCCTCCAAAATCGGCCCCAGGTCGTTTCGCATTTGCAGGCCGCGCTTGATGCGGCCGGGATGCAGAAACAGGGTGAAGCGCTTGGCGTCGGCGTCCCAAAGTTCCTCGCCGAGCTCGAGAAACGGATTGAAGACCGCCTTGCCCCTAGCATCGATCAAGCGAACGTGCGAGTAAGCTTCGCCGCGTCCCATCGGCGCGGAAAAGTGCAAGTAGAATTTCAATTGATTTTCCGGCAAATGATCTCGAGTCGGATACACCTTGACCAGTTCCGTCGTGGCGACGACGGGCGGCTTGGGAACCGCGAGGGTCGCCGCGATCGGTCGAGCCGCCGCCAAGCGGAACCTTCGCCGGATGGAACTCGGCGTGATAGGTCAGCCCGGCGGATCCCGGAAAGCGCGACTCGAAGCGCAATCGATCTTTTTCGACACGGTAGGTTCCGAGCATTGCCGACCGAGCCGACCCGACGCGAACGGTGAGAATCTCAGACATCTCCGAATCGGAACGTGATTGCAGCCGCTCGAGCGCGGTGGCCGAGAGCCCAGTCACCTCGACGACCAGTTTTTGATTCTTCTTCGGCGGCAGAAAACGCAGCGACGGTTCGCCCGCCGACGCGCTCGCGAACAGGCAGGTTGAAATCGACAAAGCCCAGCCGAAGAATCGGCTGGGCTTGCGGAAATTGGTTGCCGGTTTGGTCACGGCAAATCCACCGATTTCAGGTCGATGGCGCCGTTCTTCGACTTGACGAGCATTACGACCATGGTGTCGTTTAGCAAGTCAACGCGAACTTCGCCCGCCGGCTTCATGACGGTTTCGTATTTGGGCCCGGCGGTTTTGGAAACTTTCTTCTCGGGTATCTGTTCGGCGCCGCCGAGGTCGTCCTTGGCGAGCCGCATCACGCCGCGGGACGTGTTGCCGATGAGAATGTATGACTTGCCGTCTTTTTGATACTCGACCATGGAGAGTGGCGAGTTGTAGTTGCCCAGTTCGGCGACGGTGACGCCGCGAATTTTTTCGCCGGCTTTGAGATTGTCGACGGGGAATTTCACCAGCGGCGTGCAGGTGTATGCCGCGAGCAGATTGCTCTTGCCGCCGATCTCGGTGGCCAGGAAGGTTCGCACCGGCGAGGCGGTTTCCCACCTGCCGTGCGAGCCGTGATAAATCTCAACCGGCGTGGTCTGGTCCGATTCCTTGAAGGGGAACGGGATCGACCGCAGCGTCGAGTTGAATTCTTCATTGGAGAGCCCGGCGACGAAAACGCGATCCTTCACGAACGCCAGGCAGGTGATCGATTGCATCCGGCCTTTTTGGCTCTTCGGCAAGTTGCTCAGGGTGAAACTCGGCGCAAAGGATGTCCTTGAGCGGCTGTTCGGTGATCTTGCCGGCCTTGTCGATCCGGAGGATCACGCCGCCGCCCGCGTTCCGCGCACCGACACGAACACATTGCCGGTGCTGGGATTGACTTTGAGATCGCGGATGGTGAAGTCCTTGGGCATGGCGCCGAGGAGTTCGGCGACCTTGGCGTCGAGCTTTTCGATATTGAGGGCAGCCTTGCGATCGCCGGTGGCCTGGTCGCCGGTGCCGATCGCGAAGATGGTGGCGCTGCCGACGTCGCCGACGAAAAGCACATTGTCCGGCCCAAAGGCCATCGGCCCGGGCGATTTCAGTTCGACGTTGCCTTTGGAGAGATTCGAAGTCAGGTCGGCCCGCGGGGCCCGCCAACAATCCGGCCGCAAGAATCGCGGCGACAATCAAGCGATTAGGAGACATCGTAGGGTCCTTTCCTGCGGGAACGAGGAACATGAAGCGAAATGGTACCCGAGCCTCATATCATTTCCGCTCTTGCGGCGCATTGCAAGCAGGAAATGGGACAAAACCGTTTACGTTTCGCCGCTTTTCTTTTATTCGCCGCGGCGTCGGAACCGCCAGACGCTCGCGACCCAAACGATTCGCTGGGATAGATCGATTTCGATCATTGCTGCGATGGGATAAATGAAGAGAATCCGCTTTTCCGAATCGTCGGAACGGGCCTCACTTGCGCGATACGGATTTCGACTGAGTTCACGTTCCATTTCATTTGTCGCGCGTGTGATCCGTTGTCGGGTTGCGGAATCGGCTTGAGTCCAGGTGTTCGCCAAGTCGTTGAGCGCTTGTTGAATCCACTGGACTTGAAACATCACAGTTTCTCCAAGTGCGTCAATACCTCGCCGGTCGTGTACGTCTTCCCCTTGGATTTCATTCGCGCTTCGATTTCTTGCTCGCTGATCGGCGGCTCCAAGCCTTCGTATTCGTCCGGATTGAACGCGGGCAGAAACTTCCCGAGAACTCGACCATCCTGATCACAAATCTCCGCCGGCTCATCCAATTGATCAAGCTTATTCTTCAGGGATTCATCCACAATGATGCGCGGCATGGAAATGCCCTCGAAAACGCATTTGAACAACTCGTAATTCCAATTCTAGCAGCTCAGGCGTTACGCGCTCGCTGAGAAACTCGAGCGAGCGCGAAACGCAGCCCTTAGAGCGCCACCGTCACCGTCTTGACCTCGGTGTACAGCTGCAGGGCGTACTCGCCGAGTTCGCGGCCGATGCCGCTCATCTTGAAGCCGCCGAACGGGGCCGCGGCGTCGAACACGTCGTAGCAGTTGACCCACACCGTGCCGGCCCGCAGGCCGTTGGCCAGCCGATGCGCCTTGCTGATGTCGCGCGTCCAGACCGCCGCGGCCAGGCCGTAGAAGGTGCGGTTGCCGCGCTCGATCGACCTCGTCGACGTCCTTGAACTTCAGGATGTTCATCACCGGCCCGAAGATCTCCTCCTGGGCGATCTTCATGTCGTCCTTCACGTCGGCGAAGACGGTCGGCTCGATGAAGTAGCCGCTTGTCGCCGACGCGGTTGCCGCCGGTGAGCAGCTTGGCGCCTTCCTTCTTGCCGGCGTCGATGTAGCCCATGACGCGGTCGAACTGCTCCTGCGACACCTGCGGCCCCTGCGTCGTGTCGGGGTCGAACGGGTCGCCGACCTTCTGCGCCTTGGCCTTCTTGCAGCATCTTCTCGACGAACTCGTCGTGAACCTTCTCCTCGACGAACAGCCGGCTGCCGGCGCAGCAGCACTGGCCCTGGTTGAAGAACAGGCCGAAGTACGCCCCCTCGACGGCGGCGTCGAGATCGGCGTCGGCGAAGACGACGTTCGGGCTCTTGCCGCCCAGTTCCAGGCTGACGCGCTTGAGGTTGCTCTGCGCCGCGGCCGTCCATGATGATCTTGCCGGTCGTGTGCTCGCCGGTGAAGGCGACCTTGTCCACGTCCATGTGGCCGGCAGAGGCCGCGCCGGCGGTCGGGCCGTAGCCGGGCACGACGTTGATGACGCCGTCGGGGAAGCCGGCTTCCTGGGCCAGCTCGGCGACGCGCAGCGCCGTCAGCGGCGTCTGCTCGGCCGGCTTGAGCACGACGGTGCAGCCGCATCGCCAGGGCCGGGCCCCACTTCCACGCCTGCATCAGCAGCGGGAAGTTCCACGGGATGATCTGGCCGACCACGCCGACCGGCTCGTGCCGCGTGTAGCAGAAGTACGGTGCCCTCGACGGGGATGGTCTTGCCGTGGATCTTGTCGGCCCAGCCGGCGTAGTAGCGGTAGCACTTGATGGTCAGCGGCAGGTCGGCGGCGAGCGAATCGCGTAGCGGCTTGCCGTTGTCGAGCGATTCGAGGGCGGCCAGTTCGTCCTTGTTGCTCTCGATGAGGTCGGCCAGCTTGTTGAGCAGCCGGCCGCGCTCGGCGGCGCTCATCTTCGGCCACGGGCCGTCCTCGAACGCCTTGCGGGCGGCCTTGACGGCCAGGTCGATGTCGGCCTTGTCGCCCTCGGCGACCTGGCAGATGGTTTCGCCGGTGGCGGGGTTGAGGGTCGGCAAACGTCTTGCCCGAGACGCTATCGACCCATTTGCCGCCGATGAACATCGGCTGCTGGGTCTTGACCTTGGGCGGCTTCACGCGCGAAGCGGCTGGGGCAGTCGCGGTACTCATTGCACAAACCTCCGGGAGAGCCGGTAAACGGAAACTGGCGTCAATTGTCTCCGGTTGCGAGCGAGAGTCAAGCGACTCGAGGTCAAACTGGTGAATTCGAATGGCTTGGAGACCGCTCTTCCGAACCTCTTTGGCGGATGGAGTTTGCTCCCCGATGCTGAACTACACCGACCTTTTTTGCCTGTTTTTTCCGAAGATTGCGCAGAAAACACGCGTTTTCACCCGAAGATTACGAAGATTGCGCAGTTTCTGCGCATGTAATCTTCGAGAATCTTCGCGAAAAAATGCAATCCACCTCGTCGGGCGAAATCGGTACTCATTTGAACACTATTCTGATCAAGTTTGTGCGAATTGATGGCGAAACTGTCCGGCGGCGAATAAAACCCAAATGTCGGTCGAACGAATAGATTGGTCCAACTGAATCGCTTTGGCTCATTCGTGGCGTTTTCGCGGTCGAATCATGTTCCAACCTCGGACATTTCCGGAGCCGCCGACCATGTCCAAAACCGACCAACCCTTGCCGCCCGGGCCAAGATCTTCGAGCGTCTGGCAATTGTTGTGCTACGCGCAGTCGCCTCTGTCGTTCTTCGAAAAATGTTTGCGCCAATTCGGCGATCCGTTCACCATTCGCTGGGCGCGTTACGGCACGTTCGTCTTCCTGACCGACCCGGAAGCGATTCGCGATGTTTTTCGCGGCGATCCGCGCGCCCTGCATTCCGGCGAAGGGAACGAATTCCTGAGCGTCACCGTGGGGAACAATTCGGTGCTGGTGCTCGATGAGGACGCGCATGCCGAACAGCGGCGCGTGTTGCTGCCGCCGCTCAAGGGCGAGCGGATGCGGGCCTTCTTCGATGCGATCCGCGCCGAAACAACTGGGAGCATCAAGACCTGGCCGGCGAACCGGCCCATCCGCATGCTGCCGGCGATGCGGCGAATTACGCTGCGAACCATTCTGCGAATCACGCTGGGCTTGCCGCCCGGTCCGGAATTGGACGATCTCGAACGCAAGGTCGAACGGATGGCCCGGTACGCACGGCCCAACCGCTACTCGATCGTGATGCTGGCGATCGTGCCGGTGAAGCTGTTCGCCAATTCGCGCTGGGTCCCATACTTTCGCCAATTGCGACAACTCAACGAGGCACTCTTCGCGTTTATTCGCCGGCGACGGACCCAAGGCACTGCGGTGGTGGGAAACAACGTGCTCGACGACTTGCTCGCGACGCCGCATGCCGATGGGCAACCGCTGAGCGACCAGGAGATCCGCGATGCGATCGTGACGATTCTCACGGCCGGATTCGACACGACGTCGATCGCTCTTGCCTGGGCGTTGGAGCAGATTGTGCCGCTCCCCGATGTGGTCGCGCGGATTCGCGCGGGATCGCTGAGACGACTTCGGGCGGGCCGCTCACGGACGAGCATCTGCCCAAGCTCGAGTATCTCGACGCCGCTATCCGCGAATCGATGCGCTTGCGAACGATCATTCCCTTCGTCGTGCGCCTCACCAAGAAGCCATTCACCGCGGGAAGCCGCGAATATCCGCCCGGAGTGATGCTCGCGCCGTGCAGCCATCTGGTGCATCGCCGCGAGGATCTTTACCCAGAGTCGGAGCGCTTCCGGGCCGAACGCTTTCTCGAACGAAAGTATGGCCCGACCGAGTGGTTTCCCTTCGGCGGCGGCAACCGCGTCTGCATCGGCATGACCTTCGCCCTTTACGAGATGAAAGTCGTGCTGGCGACGATTCTCAACCAGGTGAACCTGCGACGACCCGACGGCGCATGTCTCAAAGCCGGTGCGGCAGGGAATTTCACTCGCGCCGGACGATGGACTGAAGATGATCATTGAACAAAACAACACGGTCGCTGCATCAACGAGTGACGCAGCGACCGCGTCGTAACCCTCGGCGGCGAAACCTCACCGGCTTTTCTTGTCGATCGTCACTTTCGTCGCGTCGGCTTGTCGTCGCCGTCCTTGGTCCATTGCCGGCCCCGCGTTTCCAGCGAATCGGGCAGCGGCACGTTGGGCACTTCCAGCCCGAGTTCCTTGCAGCGCTGCTCGCGGATTTTCGCGGTCGATACTTTGAATTCCTTGTCGCGCTCGGCGAGCACCTTTTCGTCGATCTGACCGTCGGCGGTGAGCGACCAGATCAAAAGCGGTTCGCCCAGGGGCGTCGAGGTCGAGGGATCGGGCCAGGTGTGCCAGGTTTTGCCCCAGGTGGTCAGGAGCATTTTCATGAACTTTTTCTCTTCGGCGTCTTCCATTCCGGGCGCGATCAGTCCGCCGCCGAGCACTTCATAGGTGTGGGCGTGCCAGAATTTCTTTTCCGCATCGGGGAGGCTTCGATACGCGTTGTCGGTGATCACGTACTCGACGCCGAGCAGCTTGGCGTTTTTGCCCATCGAATCGAAGAGGACGCACTGGAACATGGGGTCGCCATGCTCGTCGGTGGTGTGAGCGGCGAAATAATGCTGAACCGTCAGTTGAAACTTGGGGTTGTTCTTGGCAATGTGAATGCCGCAGAAATGGACGTGCGGCGCGTGCAGCGGGCCGGACGCGGGCTTGTCATGGTCCGCGTGCGCGGTTTGTTCGCCAACGACTATGCCGGCGCCCAACGCAGCGAACGCTTTGAACACTTCTCGACGATCCATGAGGCCTCCGATTCAAGTTGTGCTTCCAATCGATTGGTCCAAACTCGCGGCGTCCGTCTTGCAGCGTGCCAACGCCGCTCGACCGCGCTCAATCAGCGTCTCAAGGCTTTCGGTGACGCCATCGCCGGCTTCGATCTGAACGGGGAAGACCGCAAGAGCATCTTGCCAATTCGTCAGCCGACGACAAGTGGTTCGCGAAGCACGCAGGGACTTGGCAACAGCCCACGACCCGTCGAGTAGAATAACCGGCGACTCGAAACTGAAGAAACTCGCGCCTCGCCGCCCCGAATCCTCGCCGGGAATCCGCCTGAGATCTGGGAGGCGGTGAATGGCCGACGATCCTTCGGAATTTGGCAAACTCGACGCCCGCTATCGAGGCTACCTATTGGTCCTCGCCCAAGCCCAGGTCGAGCCGGACCTGCATGCGCGCCTTGATTTGGAAGGCGTGGTTCAACAAACATTGTTGGAGGCGTGGCAATCGGCGCCGGATCGCGCGGGTTGGGGGACGTGGCTGCGGCGGCTGTTGGCTCACAATCTCGCCGATGAATTGCGCAGGCTCCGAACCGAAAAGCGCGACATCGGCCGCGAACGATCGCTGGAGGCGAACCTGACGGCCACGTCCATGCGGCTCGGCGAACTACTGGCCGCCAAGCAGTCGACGCCAAGCGCCCGGCTGAACCGAGAAGAAAAAGCACTGCAAGTAGCCGCAGCGCTCGAGAGTTTGCCCAAAGCCCAGCGCGACGCACTCATCCTGCAGCATTGGCATGGTTGGACGCTGTCGCAAATCGCCGGACATTTGAACCGCACGCCCGCAGCGGTGGCCGGCCTGCTCAAGCGCGGCCTGCGGCAATTGCGAATCGCCCTGGCCGACTCGGAGTGACCGATGAATGAATCCCGCATCGACGCCGCGATCGCCGAGTATTTGCAAGCCGCCGAGGCCGGTTCGCCGCCGGAGCGCGAGGCCTGGCTCGCGAAATATCCCGACCTACGCGGCGAACTCGAACAATTCCTTCTTGATCGCTCGGCATTTCGCCATGCCGCCGAACCGCTCGATCCCGACAAGACGATCGCCCCGATTGCCGGTGCTCCTGGTGATTCGAAAGTCCTGCGTTACTTCGGCGACTATGAACTCATCGAAGAAATCGCCCGCGGGGGAATGGGCGTGGTCTGGAAAGCCCGCCAGGTCAGTCTCAATCGCCTGGTCGCGGTGAAGATGATCCTCGCCGGTCAATTGGCCAGCGAAGCCGATGTTCAGCGCTTCCACGCCGAGGCCGAGGCGGCCGCCAACCTCGATCACCCCAACATCCTGCCCATTTACGAGGTCGGCACGCACGAAGGCCAGCACTATTTCAGCATGAAGTTGATTGATGGCGGCAGTTTGGCGGACGTGATCCGAGCCGGCAGCGCCGGCGCGAAACAGGCAGTCGAGATTCTGATCAGAGTGTGCCGGGCGGTGCACTTTGCGCATCAGCGCGGCATTTTGCATCGGGACCTGAAGCCGGCGAATGTGTTGTTGGATCGCGATCGCACTCCTTACGTGACCGATTTTGGCCTGGCGAAAAAGGTCGATACCGACAGCGCCCTGACGCAAACCGGCGCGATTGTCGGCACGCCCAGCTATATGGCCCCGGAACAGGCGCGGCTCACAGAAGCAACTCAGCACGGCTGTGGACGTCTATTCGCTCGGTGCAATCCTGTACGAATTGCTCACCGGTCAACCGCCATTTCGGGCCGCGACGCAGCTCGACACGATTCTGCAAGTCATCGAGCGCGAGCCGGTCGATCCACGCAAGTTGAATGCGAACGCCGATCGCGATTTGTGTGTGATTGCGCTGAAGTGTTTGGAAAAGGAGCCGGTGAAGCGGTATGGCTCGGCGGAAGCGCTGGCAGAGGAACTGGAGCGCTGGCTGTGCGGTGAACCGATTCTGGCGCGGCCGACCAGCCCTCTCGACAAAAGCTGGAAATGGGCGAAACGGCGACCGGCGCTGGCCGCCGCGATGGGTCTCGCGAGCGCGGCCGCGGTGTCGGCGATTGTCTTGTTGGTCATGTTCGGTATTTCGCAGAATGAAGCCAAGAAATCGGCCGGCAAACATCTCGTGGAAATGCGGGAAGTGAACGATAACCTGACGCGAATCGACGAGAACCGAAAAGCAGCGTTACGACGGGCCGCCGCTCTGGCCGCCGGACGTGGCATCGCGCTTTGCCAAGAGCGCAAGCCCTCGCAAGGGCTATTGTGGCTAACTCAGGCCCTGGAAGCGTTACCGGAAGGGAACGATGCTCTCGAACAGTCCATTCGCCTGCATCTGGCCGGCTGGAGCCGGGATGTGGCGCCCTTAATTCACGTAGAGGACCTCGTCGGAACAATTCAATTTGAACCGCTCGCTTTCAGCAACGATGTGAAATTGATGGTGGTACGTGTTGAGCGGGACGACGACCCAACCATCGCCCAGGTGCTTGAATTGAACACGACTCGGCCAATCGGCAAGCCCATGAAGCACGACGCGAAAATCCTACAGGCGGACTTCGCGGCCGACGCGGCCAACGTCATCACATTGACCGCCGACAACCAGTTTCATCGATGGAACTACACGACCGGCGAGCAGATCGCCACGGGCGGCTCCAAGTTGACGGGTGCCGCGAAATCGGATCGTTCAAGTGATTGGTCATCGATCGGCGGCGATGGCCGCTTTGTGCTCACCGTCATGTCAAAGAAGTCACTCGATGGCCTTACGTACTTCCAATTGTGGGATTCGATGACCGCCAAGCCGATTGGCGAGCCATTCCTTCACGCGCAGGGCCCGTACGGGTCGATGCGCCGGACTTCAGTATGGACGGGCGCTTGATCGTGTTTAAACAAGGGCCGAAATCCGCTCGATTGCTCGACACCGCGACTGCGAAGCCGGTCGGCAAGGCGATGGTGCATGACGGCACGGTGCGGGGCGCCGCCTTTAGCCCCGATGGCGAGCGTCTCGCAACTTTTGGAGACGATCGTCAAATTCGGATTTGGGCGACGCGCACCGGCGAGCAGTTTGGACCGGTGTTGAACCATCCCGAACCGATTTCCGAGCCTGGGATTCGGCTACAAGAACCGGTCGTTAATCGTACATGGTGAGAACGGCGAGTATTTCAGATGGGACCTCATGCCAAGTCGAATCGACTCAAGAATTCGCAAAGTAACGCCGGACGAATTCAAGGAGCTAAGAGGCAGCCAGATCGTCACCGCAAGCGACGCCAGACTGGCCGTGAGTCTTCTCGACTTGAAAGCAGCTGGCTCCTCAACAACGTCGACAACACGTTTGTTCAATCTGAATTCGGGAGCGCAGATGGGCGGCGCAATTGAACCGCCGGAATCTCAAGCCTGGGTGTCACCGAAAAATGAACTTGTCGTGGGACTTTCTCGGCAGCGTTGGACGCAGCGGCGACTGATGTCAGAAAAGACTTTTGGCCGTTTCATCGCATTGGCTGGCGAGGTTCAAGAACTGTGGATCAACAAGGGACTTTGCTTGGCACACCTTGAGAACGGCCAATATCAAGCATTCGACGGCGATACGGGTAGGATACTCGGCCCGCCATTCCCTCCTCGAGTACGATCCGATGCTGCTTATCCGCTCTTCAGTCCAGATCGGATGCACGTTGTTTTGGCGCATGGCGAAGGTGCGAATTATTCGAGCCGGATCTGGAATGTGATGAATGCAACCGAGGTCGGGCGCTTTGGCTTGCACTACATCGCGGGGCGATCGGTGTTCAGTCCCGATGGCAAGTTCTTTTTCTGCGGCGGGACGGAAAACCTGTTGCATGTCTTGGACGGCCGAAGCGGCAAAGAAATCGGCGAACCGTTGCGGACCAGGTTGAGTGTTTGGCAGGTAGCGGTCAACTCAAGCGGGACGCTGTTGGCGGTTCATTGCAAGGTTCTCAAACCGCGAAAACCCAACGCAAAACCCGGATCGGAATGGGACGAAATGATTCAATTGTGGGATGTGCGGACCCGAGCGCTCGTGGCAGAGAGACAGCCGGAACTCGGCGGGTGGGAGACTTTGGATGTATCGTTTTCACCCGACGACCAAGCAGTTTTTGTTTGGCGTTATCAGGAACAGATGGACGCTGACGGGCGCAATCCAATGAAGACGGAACTGTGGGATTGCCATTCACTCGGCTCACTTAAACTGCCTGATGCCGATGTCGGCGAGATTCGTCGCATACGCATTTCCCCTGATGGCCGCACCGCGATTGCCACGACTGCTGCGAAAATCGTGTTCCTGGACCCGACCAATTGGCGATTGCTCGGCGAGCCGCGGCTAGCGCCGGGCGATCTCGAAAACGTGGTTTTTTCTCCAGACGGCCGCACATTCATTGCAGAATGGACCGCGCAGGCTCGGGACGCCCGAATTCCAAGCAGCGCTGGGACCTGATACGACGCGAACCGCTCGGGGAGCCATTTGTCGGCGACGCCGGCGACGCCAATGTTTGCGGAATTAGCGCCGATGGCCGTTGCTTTGCGGTTCTCGCCAACGGCGGCGTCAGTTGGTTTGAAGCAATGAGCGGAAAGCGCCTCGCCTCGTCGATCCCATTTCTCGAGTCAACAGTTTCGCCCCGACCTTGGATGGCAGATCCATGGTGCTCATCGATCCGGAAGGGAAAACTCGGCTGTATTCCGCTCCCGTTCCGCTTGAAGGGTCGCCGGAGCGGCTCAGCCTGTGGGTGAAAGTTATCACCGGCATGGAATTGACGGAGAGCGGCGACGTTCGGCCGCTAAGCGCCAATACTTGGCGAAAATACAAGCACCGACTGGTGGAAATTGGTGGCCCGCCCACTACGGACTGGAATGAACCATGAACGAATCCCGAATCGACGCCGCGATTGCGGAGTACATGCAAGCCGCCGAGGCAGGTTCGCCACCCGAGGCGCGACGTTTGGCTCGCGAAATACCCCGATTTAAGATCGGAGTTGGAACAGTTCCTCGCCGATCACTCGGCGTTTCGCCACGCCGCCGAACCGCTCGATTCGGATAAGACGATGGCGCCGGGAACCGAGGCCGCCGGAACATCCAATATCCTCCGCTACTTCGGCGATTACGAATTGCTCGAAGAAATCGCCCGTGGGGGAATGGGCGTGGTCTGGAAAGCCCGCCAAGTCAGCTTAAACCGACTGGTCGCTGTGAAGATGATCCTCGCGGGGCAATTGGCCGGCGACGCGGACGTGCAACGTTTCCACGCCGAGGCGGAAGCGGCTGCCAATCTCGATCACCCCAACATCCTGCCGATTTACGAAGTTGGCACCCACGAAGGGCAGCATTATTTCAGCATGAAGTTGATCGAGGGCGGATCGCTGGCCGGAGTCAGGGGACAGGATTCAGGATTGAACATTCGGCAAAAGGTCGAAATTCTGGCGAAGGTGTGCCGAGCGGTGCATTTGCGCATCGGCGCGGCATTTTGCATCGCGACCTGAAGCCGGCAAATGTGTTGCTCGATCGCGATCGCATTCCCTACGTCACCGACTTTGGGCTGGCGAAGAAAGTGGAGGCCGACAGCGCCCTGACGCAAACCGGCGCGATCGTCGGCACGCCCAGCTACATGGGCCCGGAGCAGGCGCGGGCCGAGAAACAACTGAGCACGGCGGTGGATGTCTACTCACTGGGCGCGATTCTTTATGAACTGCTCACGGGCCGGCCGCCGTTCAAGGGTGCGACGCAGTTGGACACGATCGTGCAGGTGATCGAGCAAGAACCGCTCCATCCACGCAAGTTGGGTCCGAAAGCCGATCGTGATTTGTCGGTGATCGCCTTGAAGTGCTTGGAGAAAGACCCGGCGAAGCGCTATGGCTCGGCGGAAGGTCTGGCCGAGGAATTGGAGCGCTGGCTCCGGGGCGAGCCGATCGACGCAGTGCCAATCGGTCCGCTGAAGCGAACATTGCAAAGGGCGTATCGGAGGCCGCTGGAAGCAACCGCGGCGATTTTTGGGCGGCTCGCTCATCGCCGCCGGGTTTGTCTCGATTTGGCACCCGGTCCTTGGTATCGCCTTCCTCGTGACCGGCCAAATCATTCTGTTCAGTTTGCCTTCTCGTCATAAAGAGGCGATCCAACAAATGCGAGACAGATGTCATGCCATGAAGTCGAAGAATGATCTGATGGAGATAGAACTCTGGAAAACGAAACTGGCGCTTAAACAACGCGAACGGGAACTGCTTCAACTTCGGTAAATTCGGGACCTTAAACGTTCAGAATTTGACCAGAGCGAGCAATCGTTGGTTTGATTTTCAAGCACACGACAGTATCACTGCAATTGCTGCTGTGATTCCAAATCATCCAAAATGCTGATCCTCCTCGGCGACCGAGAGGCTGCCAAATCCAGGCGTGCGCGGTTGCCAGGCGCTGCGCTGCCAGTTGTCCGCGTCAGGATTCTCCACGAGAATCGCCGGCAGGGTGAACAAGAGCCGATCCGCCAGACCGTTGACAAACGGTTCATACATTTCCCGCAATTCCGCGAGCCTGGCATCGACCGCGGGCCCCTCGGCGACGTCCAGGCCCGCTTCGCGGAACCGTTCGCGCAGCCGCTGAAGTTGCTCGTCCGGCAGGCGGTCCGGCTTCGGCGCGAGCGGCGGAACTTTCAACACCAGCGCCAAGTCGACCGCCGCGTGCCGCGCCATCGCGAAGGTCAATTGCACCTGGTAGGTGTTGCAGCCCTTGACCCCCGCGATGAGCAGGCTGCACCCATCGAGCATGGCCGTCAGCGCGGCGAGCCACGATTGGTTGTCGTGTTGCGACCGGTAGTAGCACAGCAACGGAAACGACAAATGGCTTTCCAGGATCTCAGCGGCCCAGCGTCGGACTCCGCCAGAAACGAATTGATTGATCCGACATTGTGAGCGGCGCCGAGGCGGATGAGCAGTTGCGAGCCGGACGGCGGCGAGCCCGCCCGCGCATCGAGCAGCGCGATCAACCCCTCGCGCCGCGAGAATGACTGATAAAGGACCGGCAAATAACCAATCACGGCGGCCAGGAAGCCGAAGCCCGTGCCCGACTCGACGACTGCTAGCAGCCGGCCGAGCGGGTCCAAGGGAGTGATGTCGCCGTAGCCCAGGGTGAAAAAGGTTCCGCCGCTCCAATAGAGATAGGTAGCGAAGCTAGGCGAGTCGCCGGTGAGCTGCAGGCGGGTTCCGATCGACCAATGGAACAAAGCAAAGCCGAGGACCAATCCGCAGACCCACGCGACCAGGAGACCGAACAACGACAAAGGGCCGAAGACAGCTAGGAACGCTTCGCGACGTTTGCCCGGGGGAATTCGCAAGGCCACCGCGCGCGAGAGTCGCCAATTGGTCCGGTAGAAGAGCCGGGCGAAGCGAAACCGATGCGTCACTCGCCGCGGCAGCACGGTGGTTTCGAAACTATCGATAAGAACGAGGCCGATCAAAGCCAGGCCGGCCAACATTCCCATGATCGACATGCCACGCTCCCGAAAAAGCGGGCGGGCGCGGAAATTCGCCCACCGATTGGTGTTCGATCGATGGTATGAATTGCGGCGACGGGCCCGCACGCGGATGGGAAACGCCGGCGATATCTCGGCGCAAGCATGAACCATCACACCTCAATGCCTTGCACCTTGCCGAAGCGCTCCAGGTCGCGAAGTAGTTCGGCCGCCGATTGATAGCGGTCTTCGACGCGCTTCTCGAGCAATTTCATGACGATCTGTTCAAATGGGTGTGGGATCGCGAGTTGGTACTTCGTCGGCTTCACCGGCGGCTCTTGGCGGATCTTGGTGATCTTTTCCACCAGCGTTTTCCCCTCGAAGGGTGCGCAGGCCGGTCAGCAGCGCATAGAGGGTGGCGCCAGACCATACAGGTCGGAGCGTTGGTCGATGTCGGCAATGCCGCGCGCTGCACTCGGGCGACATGTAGGCCACGTCGCCGACAATTTCGCCGGTGCGGCTGATGTGTTGGGCCATATTGCCTTCGACGGCCTTGGAAAGCATCAGGTCGCCGAGTTTCACGTCCTTGGTCGTGGCGTCGCGAAGGATGTTTTTCGGCGTCACGTTGCGATGAATGATTTGCTTGTCGTGTGCATACTGGAGGCGCTCGCGCCACTTGCACGGCAATCGTGAAGGCGGTTTTCCAGTCAAGCATGCCGACCACGCCCATGCGCTCGATCAATTGCATGAGGTTTTCCCCGGCGATATATTCCATCGCGACCCAGCAATAGGGGCCGGTGCGACCCGCGCCGTGCAGTCGAACCAGATTCGGATGCTTCAGCGGCATCATGGTCTTCATGGCACGAACGAAGCGCTGCAAGTCTTCCTCATTGTGGCTGAATTCGGGCAAGAGCACTTTGAGGGCGACCGGGCGATCGTCGTCGGTGTCGTTGGCGCAAAAGACGATGCTGGTGGTGCCGCGGCCGATCACCGGGCCGATGTCAAATCGGCCAAGGGTCGTACCGGCCAGTGTTTCGAGTTTCTCCGGATCGGCGGCGGGTTTGGCTTCGGTTGGCGCGTGAGTCTGCATGGCGGCCATGGCGTCGGCGAGCGGGAAATCGCCCATCCGCAAGCGCAGCTGGGTGTCGCCGACTTGCAGCACGTCGCCCAGCTTGAGCACCTGTTTTTCCACGGGTTTGCCGTTGACGCGCGTGCCGCCGGAGCCGCCCAGGCAAACCACCGTCGCCTGGTCGCCTTCGAGCAGGATCTGGCAGTGCGACCGCGAAACGCGCGGGTCATTCAAACGATAATACGCATGACTGCCGCGACCGATGACCATGTCGGCGCCGGGTTGAACCGTATGCGTTCGGCCGGCATCGGGTCCGGCGACAATGTGCAGTTGAAGGCTCATGATCGACTCGCGAGTGTTGGGGCTGGGATGGGAGAATTGTAACCAATCGCCCGCGGCGATGCCAGAGAATGGCGGCGATTCTGCGAACTTGGTTGTGCACGTCAGGGCTCGCTGACGGTCAGGGCGTCTCTCCACACATCGGGTACGGCGGCAAACGCAGCTCGATACGTTTTCTCCAGCGGAATTTCGATATATTCGTCACCGGTCAGGAATAATGGGATCGCGGGCAATTGATCGCCCACCGCGACGGGTTCGACGAATGCTTCCGCCCCGACTCCGCCGATGTACGACGCGCAGCAGAGCGGCTTGGCTCGGTCGAATTGAAAAACGTGATTGGGATCTTCGCCATAAAGCAGCGGGTGAATCCCTTCGGGATCGCGTGGCGTCGGTGGAAATAAGTCGACGAAGGCCAGATGCACACCGCCAGACAGCAGTTCCTGCGCCTTCGAAATGAATGCGCGTAATCGCGCTTCGGCTCGACTTGTTGCCCGGTGAGACGATTTCCAGCACTGCCACGACGCGGTGGTCGCTAACGTGCCGGATCGTGACCGATTTTTTCTTGCTGGCATACCAGAGCGACGGATTGCTGATGCGAAATCGCAGCTTCGGCGGCGACTTGGCTAAGGCGACCCCTCCGTGCCGGCGCTTGGGTCCCGAAACGGGCGCCAGGGGACCAGGCATTGGCCGCTGCAAGGTCAGCACATCTGGACCGAGTCCCCCAGTGATCTGTTCCGCCAGAGCATAGTATTCGGTCCCGTGAAGAATCTCGTTCAATGAGCGCGATATTTCTGAAATCCATTCGTGATGGAAATGATGAAAAATGCCGGAGTCAACTTTTGTCCAATCATGAACGGGCATTTTGACGACCTCACCGTGCCCCACGCCAGTCAGCATTGTATCGTGCATTCGAGCCCGGCGTCTCACCCAAAATCCACCCGCACCTGCTGCATGTCGCTGGCGAGGACATCGAGGGAGACGGCGTCGCCGTTGACCGAAAGTTCGGTTAGCGTGTTGCCAGCGGCGTCGAGGGAGACTGCGCGGACCGGATTGCGAGCGCATCGCAGTTCGGCGGCGCCGCCAAAGCTCGTGCATTCGAGAAATCGGAAGAGCATGGCCGAGGCCGCGCCGTCGCCGGGCTTGGCCGGACGCAGACCGGTCATCGCCAGGTTGGGCGAATCGAGGTGGAACAACCAGCCGCTGGCGCCGATATGCGGTGGGCCTTTCGCCGTCGGCACGATGCTCGCCGGCGTGCTCAAGCCCAGCGCGGTTTGTGCCGGATATTCGCGATCGAGCCCGACCGCCAGGTCGAAACTTTTCGACTGCTCGCCTTCCGGAATCAGAATCACATCGACCATGCGGCCGCCATGGCGATTGAGGAACGGCAGCCCGCCGGGGAAGATCGTGGTGCGCTCCGAGCCGATGCGGATTTCCAGGAATTCGGGCGTCACCGGCCGGGTGTGGTTGGTGATGTGGCTATTGGCGTTCCAGCCGCGTAGCAACGTCGCGCGTTCGTCCCGCCAGGCGAAGCGGCTGCCGAAATACGCGTGCCAGGGATAGCCCTCGGGCGGCTTCTCGGGAAAAATCTCGACATGCATTTCTAATAGCGGCCGGCCAAGCCACGCGCGGAAACGCTGGCGAAAGGTCGCGAGCACGTTACCCTGCTCGTCGAGGATGCCGCCTTCGCTGGTGACTTCGCCCAGAGCCGGTCCGACGCAAGTGACCGTCACCTGCTTGGCCTGCATGACGCTGCCGGGATTGAAGACCAACTGCTGGCCCAAGCGGCTGATGCGGGTGCGCGGATCGCGAAACGCTTTGAGCCCGCCCGTTTTCGTGTCGATCTCGGCTTCGAAGAATTCATTGCGAACAATATTCGCGTCGGCCAGTTTCATGCGGGCCTTGGTCGGGGACGCGCCGGGAACCGAACGCGGAATCCAGGCGAAGCCAAACGCCGGCACCTCGACGACAAGACGGGCCTTCTCGGCGTCGAACTGGGCCGCCTTTATGGGGGCTTCCACGGGAATCGGACCGGTCACGCCTTCCAATTCCACCGACATCCGGCGGATGAAGCTGCACGGGTTCAACAACAGGAATCCTTGCGTTCCCTCCGGCGCACGCAATTGCAAGCGATCGGCCAATAGTTTCGCGGCCTTTTGTTCGATCTCGACCAACTCCGACATCGATCCGCCGGGCTCGCCTTCGAGCCGCGCTTCGCATTGTGCCAGTTCTTGTTGCAGCGAATCCGCGTCGGCGGCGAAGTCGCCGGCGCCCAGACCGCGAAGCATCGCCAGATGCCCCAGGCCGGTATCGAGCCGGCGGCGCTGCCGCAAATGCCGCGCGAAGCCGCTGACCGCGTCGGGCAGCCGATTGGTCGAACGCTCGTCGAGGTAGTCGGCGGAAAAATCGTCCGCGGTGCTCGCCGGGGCATATTCGCCCGCGGTGGCCTCGCTCAGGTAGCGCGAAATCGTCGTAAATTGCCCTAGCACCGGCGCGAACCGGTTCAACTCTAGCCAGTCGAAATAGCAATCGGCGGGCGGATTCTCGGTGTGCAGGAACGCCAACGTCGCCGCGGTGTCCTGCATGATGGTTTCATGCAACGCATGGACGATATTAAAAAATGTCTGCGCCTGATGGGCCGGCTGTGGCGTGCGTGCGAAAGCATCCAACTGCTTGCCGTCGGGCGACGACCAACCCACAACCGTGGAACGATGCGATGGCACCACGGCCCCATCGAATGACAGCAGTAGCGCCTTTTCATAGCCGGCGGCAAGGAGGAATTGCGGCGTTTGCGGCGAAAACGCGCTTTTTCGCCGCGCAAAGACTCTCACCTCGGCCCCGAGCAGATCCTTCGCGCAGTCGATGCCGCGGCGCAAGTTCCACATCTGCGATTCGACCGGCAACAACGAATCGTCGCGCTCGACATAGGCCCCGGAGCAAATCTCAAGCGCGGCCGTGTCGGAGGGATCGCCGACGCGCGTCTTGATCTCGGCGAAGCGTTCGGGAAATTCCTCGCGGATTCGCTCTAAAAGCGAGCCGCTCGCAATTAGATTCAATGGATTTTGACTGTCAAAACTCTTCGGCAGTGTGTCCGCCAGCTTGCGTTCATCGGGCAACACGAAATCGAGCAGATGAATCGCGACCGGATAAAGCACCTCGCGAGCCGACTGCAATTTCTCGGCGGCTGACTTGAGGAATCCTCGGAACTTGCTTGGATCGGGATCGGCGACGGCGTTGACCGCGTTTTGCACATCGCTCCAAAACTCGCCGTCGGAAAGCATGTGCTCGTGTTGCATCGCATCGAAAAGATGCTCAATCACCAGATAGCCGAATCCGATCGCGAAAAACGGTTTTACACGTTCGTCCGACAGTTCCAACCGGGCGATCGCCTCGGGCGAGGTGTCGAAGGCAGCGAGTTCCTTCTTCATATCCACGAGCGTCTCGATTCGGCTCGCGGTCGCGTTGAACGCGGCGGCATGGGCCTCCTGGACCCGATTCCGCCAGTCGTCGGGCATGTACAGTTCGGGGGCCTCGGGCAAGGCAAAGATGTGATCGGTTGCGGGAGTTTCGTGATCGTATTGCGAGGCTTGCTTGGGCGGTCCCTGCAAGCCGGCCAGCACCGCCGGATGCCATAACGACAGGTAGCCGTTCCACCAGGCCGACATCTCCGAATCCGAGAGCATGAGCGGATGATCGGTCGGCAAATCGTAAGGCGACAGTAGAAACGCAGTGCGATTTTTCATACTTTCGATTTATCGATGCGCGTGGCGAGAGTTAGTCCTGTCGTTCAGTTTCAGTTTACGGCGCTTTCGATATAGTGAGGCTAGGGAGCCAATCGCCACCCCGACGGAGTCGCTCGCGTGGCCAAGTTGAAACATGCCAAGGCGGCCGTCAATTCGCCGCAAGAACTGCGCGCCCGGATTAATCGTTGCATCGACGAACGCCGCTTTCAGACTGCCCTCGACCTCGCCAAGCAGTTAAACAAACATGAGCCGACGGCCGAACATCGCGAGCTGTTGGTCAAGTGCTACTTTGGCCGGGCGAAGCAATTGCGCGACCAGGGTTCGACACGCGACGCGGCAACGGTGCTGGATGCCGCCGTGCCGTACATGGCCAACGATCCAGCCCGGCTGGTGAAAGTCGCCGAGGAACTGGCGGCCGCTGCCGAGATTCAAAAGGCACTGCAGCTGGTCGCGCGGCTGCCGGAGCCGAAGCCGGCCAACCGAGTGCTGCCGCTCGCCGCGGATGTCGCCATTCAGCGCGGAGCCAACGGCCGCGCACTGCTGCCCGAGTCGATGCGCATCGATTTCGATCGCGTGCGCCAAGCGTTCAGCCATCTGGAAATGGGTCAGGACGACCGGGCCAAGGAGGTGATGCAAGGCATCGGACTCTCCTCGCCGTTTCTGGAATGGAAATTGTTCTTGCGCGGCCTGCTGGCCTACTACCAGAACGACGATGCCCGCGCCATGGACAACTGGTCGCGGCTCGACTCGACGCGATTCTCGGCCCGGCTCGCGGCGCCATTGCGCTGGCCGATCGACCCCGCGTTTCGCTCGGCTCAGTCGCCGGAAGCTCAGGAACGTTTTTCGAAGCAAAGCGAAAAGCTGACCGGCAATCCACTCGCCGCCAACTTACGGAATCTGCGACGACTGCTTCACGGTTCGAACAATCTGCAAGCCGCGCAGCGCGAGCTTCAGTCCGTGCTGCCCGCGTTGAAACAGCAGCGACCCGATCTGGTGCATCGGCTCGCCGACATTTTCTATTGGGAGATCGTGGACCGCGGCTCTCCGAATGACATCCAACGTTATCGCGACACCTTTGGCCGCCCGGTCGATGACCCCGAGTTTTCGCGGATGAACGCTCTGGCGTTGGAAGGGGAATCCGCGTACGCTCCTGCCAACCAGGAATGGCAGCGCTATGGCGAATTTCTCGAGCATCACCCGCACCTTGGGGAGCCGGAGCGCCAGCGCACCGCGAGCCATGGTCTGGTTCCGCATGGCGCTCAATGCCCGGCGGCAGGCCGATTTGGTTGACGCGACGCAAGACTTGTTCCGGCTGCCGTTCGGCCCGGTCCAAAAACCGAAACCGCTGAAACCGGGCATTGAGGAATGCCTGCAAAAGTCAATCGCGGTCGCGCCGGATTGGCTCGAGCCGTCGTTTGCGTTGTTCGATGAGTTGCAGCACCAAAATAAGCCCGCGCCAGCCGCCGCGGCCGGACACAAGTTGCTGGAACGTTTTCCACAGCATTTGCCCACCTTGGAAAACCTGGCCGAATTGGAGCGCAGAGCGCGGGAAGTTCGAGGTCGCCGAGAAACTCATGGAGCGCGCGTTCGAGGCGGACCCGCTGAACCGCGAACTGCGAAAGCAATTTGGGCGCACCCGGCGGCTTCTGGGCATGCGGCACACCGAGCAAGGAAAGTTCGACTCGGCGCGGGCGGCGTTTCAATCGGCCCTTGAATTGGTAGATCCAATCGACGATTTGATGCCGTTGTGCGATTGGGCGGCGTGCGAGTTCGTGGCGGGAAACGACGCCAAAGCCGAAGAGCTTCTAAACCAGGCCAACGCCCGCGAAGATAACCGCATTGCCATCGCTGGCTATATGGCGGCTCTCGCCGCGCACTTCAAACTCGCCAAACCAATCAAGTCTCGCTTCGACAAGCAGTGGAAGGAAACGCTGGCCGCCGATCCGACGCCTGGACAGGCCGCGGCGCTAGCGATCCTGTTTTCGCGCTACAAGGCCGACGGCTTTGAGTATTACGGCGGCAAGTCGCACGAGAAAAAAATGCTGGCCCTAGTCGGCAAAACAACGTCGAAGTCCTTTACCGAAAAAGACATGCAGCGCCTGGGCATGGCCCTTTCGACAATGCGATCCGAGCGAGTGCTCCGCAAATTCGCCGCGAAATGGAAACTGGACTTTCCCGCGAATCCGTATCCGATCCTGTTCGACATCGACACCTATTTGTGGAAAGACGACTCCCGTTGGCCGCTGTGGCGACTCAAGCCAATGGCCGCGGAAGCGAAGCAGCTCGCCGAGGCGATGCCGGCGGGCTGCGACCGCGATTTCGTGCTCGCGCGAGCCGATGCCATGCTGCAACAGTTTCATGACTTGAACCCATATGCCAGCCTGTTCGACCAGTTCGCGAATGATTTCATGGATGACCAAGGCGACCCCGATGAGTGGGAGGACGACGATCCATGGTAACCGACCCGTACGCCGTGTTAGGGCTCTCGACCGAGGCCACGGACGACGACATTCGGCGCAAGTATCTGGAGTTGGTGCGAACCTACTCGCCCGACCGGCATCCGGCGAAGTTCGCGGAGGTTCGGGCCGCCTATGAATCGTTGAAGGACCTGAACACGCGCCTGCAGCGGCGTTTATTTGATCGGCATCGGCCCGATTCGATCGATTTGCTGATTGAGGAGCTTTCATGTCGGGGACCGCGCCGCCGATTGTCGCTGGAGACGTTGCTCCAAGTCGTGCAGGCTCGCTCATGACGCAAGAAGAAATCGACGCGGTTCTCGCCGACTTCCGCAACTGGCTCGCGGAATGCACCGAATCGGCGGCGTCCGTCGAACCGTCGCCCGAACCAGTCGATCTGTACACGTTGGTCGCCCAGTTCACGGCCTTGCGGCAGGAAGTGAATTTGCAAACCCGAGCAGTCCGCGCCGAACAGGAGCAGACCGCTCAAATCGTTGAACAAATCGAATCGGCGGCCCGCGAAACTGAAGTTCCATCCGCTGATTCCTCGATCGAACCGCTGCTCAAGGCGCTGATTGAGATCGCGGATATGCAGATCCTTGCGGCCCGGGAGTTGCAACGAGTGGTCGAAGGAGTAAATGCGGCCCTGGATGCGGAACGGAAGCCGGCCACCATGACGCGACCGGGCCTGCTCGGCCGATTCTTCGGAGCCGGCCGATTTCAGTCGCAGCTAGCGGACCTGGAACGCAAGCTCGCTCCGACAATTCCGGAAGCCGACCGGATCCGCGGCATGGTCGAATCGGCCGCCGCGGGTCTGGCGATGGGACTTCAGCGCATCGAGCGGACAATGCGGCAACACGGGTTGGAGCCGATTCCCGCCGTCGGACGCGGCTTCGACCCGGAAAGCATGGAAGCAATCGAAGTGGCCATCGGCACGGACACGACGCCGGGCGAAGTCGTCGAGGAAATCCGCCGCGGCTACCTTTGGAATGGAAATTTGTTTCGCTACGCCCAGGTAAAGGTCGCGAAGTGACCGGATCGCGACCGCGGGAGGACACCCATGTCGGAAATCATCGTCGGCATCGATCTCGGCACCACCAATAGCGAAATCGCCATCATCCGTGACGGTCAACCGCACGTGCTTGAGGAAAACGGCGACCCGATCCTGCCCTCGTTCGTCGGCCTGTCGGAAGACGGCAAACTTCTGGTCGGCCGCGCTGCCCGCAATCAGTGGGTGCTGGCGCCCGAACGCACGCTTAAATCGATCAAGCGACAAAATGGGCGACAATGTCAAAGTCCAGTTAGGCGACCACGAATACACGCCGCAAGAAATCTCCGCGATGATCCTGCGGGCGCTGAAGGATCGAGCCAGCCGCGAACTCGGCGTTGAGGTCAAGAAGGCCGTCATCACCGTGCCAGCCTTCTTCAACGATTCGCAGCGGCAGGCGACCAAGGAAGCTGGGGCCATCGCCGGACTCGAAGTCATCCGCATTCTCAATGAACCGACCGCCGCCTCGCTCTGTTACGACCCGAGCCATCAAGAACTGAAGCGAGTCATGGTTTACGATCTGGGCGGCGGCACGTTTGACGTGTCGATCGTGCAGTCGCAGGAGGGCGTCGTCGAGGTGCTGGCCAGCCACGGCGACACGCATTTGGGCGGCGACGATTTCGACGACGCCTTGCTCACGTTTGTCGCCGATCAGTTTCAGCAGCAACACAGCATCGATCTTCGCGACAACATTGTGACCAAGGCTCGGCTGTTGAAGGCCGTCGAAGAGGCCAAGAAACAGCTTTCGTTCCACCCGTTTACTCGAATCGAGGAAGAGTTCATCGCCGAGAAGGATGGCGTATCGCTCCATCTCAATTTGGAAATCAGCCGCGAACAATTCGAGGATCTGATCCGGCCCTGGATTGACCGCACGATGGATTGCGTCCAGCGTGCCCTGACCGACGCGAAATTGTCGGCCCGGCAGATCGACAAGGTCGTGCTCGTGGGCGGCAGCACGCGCACGCCGATGGTCTCACACATGTTGGAGGAACGGCTCGGCCAGTCGCCGCACTGCGAAGTCAATCCGGACCTGGTGGTGGCGATGGGCGCCGCGATCCAGGCCGGCCTGATCGCCGGCGAAAGCGTCGGCGCCGTGCTCGTGGACATCACGCCGCATTCGCTCGGCATCCGCTGCCTCGATTTTTCGCAAGAGGCGGGACCATTTGGGGCGCCGTTCAATTTCAAGTTCGCCGCGATTTTGCATCGCAACACGCCATTGCCCGCCAGCCGCAGCGAGGCCTTCGAAACCGTCGTCGATCGGCAGCCGACGGTGCAGGTCGATGTTTATCAGGGCGAAAACGCCGACGTTCGACGCAATCATCTGGTCGGCAAATTCACCATTGAGGGACTGGCGCCAGTGGCCGCGGGCAACCAGTTGGTCGTCCAGCTCGATCTCGATCTGAACGGCATGCTGCGGGTCTCCGCTCGCGAAAAAGCGACCGGATTGCAAAAGCAAATCACGATTCAAAACGCCTTGGCCCAAGTTGAAGGCGAAACGCAGGCCGCGCGAACGGCTCGATCGGCTGTTTGCCCCGCCGTCCGAGGCGTCGATCGATTCGTTTCTGGGCAGCGGCATGATCGACGATGAATCCATGGAAGACGAATTCGGCGAAGGCGACGAACTGTTGGAGCCCGAACTCGCCCCCGCCCCGCGCGAGGGCCAGCGCGAGACGGTTCAGGCCCGCGCCCTGCTGGAAAAAGCCGAACGGATCCGTCAAAAAGTGACCGCCGAGGATCAGGCGGAACTTGACAAGTTGATGGAAAAGGTCCGCGTCCATTTGACCGACCGCAAGTGGGAGCCGCTCAACCAGTCCTGCAATGAGCTGACCGACGTGCTGTTTTATCTCGAAGACGCGTGAGCCTACGGCTTTTCGACAATTCGGACGGTTTTTTGAGCTATCCTTGAGCAGACTCGAGGTCTGCCGAGGAGGTCGCCATGAAACTGCTCCGCACTCTGTTAGGATTGGCCCTGGCCTGCTTAGGGTTTGTCTCATGCACCTTTTTCTTTATTATGGCTGGCAAATGCGAACGCTGAGCCGGGCGGCGCGTGCGGAGCCGCAGCAAATCAGCGCAGGGCGCTGATCAAGAACGGCCCCGGCGACAACCTGCACGTTGAAATTACCGACTTCCAGTTTGGCAAACCGGTGATCGACCAAACCGGCGCTCGGTGGGATCGTGTCTGGGTCCCCGTTAGTCCGCAAGATTCAGGCAAAGTCAAAACAGCGGCCAAGCCGGTCTTGTTCTTTCGAACCACGCGCATTCGCGACCAGAAGCAGCTCGACGAGTTCCTTCGATCACCAATTCTTCACGCGTTTGTCTCGAGCGGCCCCCTGAAGAAGAGCTATTGGGGCGCCAATATCAGTTCGGGCCTATTCCTGGCGCATTCGAGCATCAACCTCGACAAGACAACAATTTTGAGCGAGCCGGTGATGGCCGTGCCGCTCACCAAGATCGTGCTGACAAGCAAGATCTTGATGAACCCGATGCATGCGACGATCGCGTTCGCCGGAGCCGGCGTCTTCTTCTTCTTCGGGCTGATCGGTTCATTCCTCATGGCTTCGCACGAACAAAATCCCAAAATTGAGGAAGCGGTTTGTCGAGTGAATCGGTCTGACATCGGTCGGGGCGTAACGACGACATACATCTCGACGATTCCGCGCTCGATCGTCAACCCCGTTGAAATTCTAAAGCAGCGCGCAAATTGGTGGCAACCGACTTGGAGCAGTCGTCGCACGACTTCAAGATCCTCGGCCTCGTGCAGAACATCGTCTTGTGCGGCGCGGCCGCCCTGGTGTTGTTGTTTGTGATCGCCTCGCTGTTGACGGCGGGGGCCGCCGCCGCGAAAGAAACGGGTCCCAGCGTCGCGATCTTGATGGGGGTTTTGACGCTTGTGGCGTTTACCGTTCTGATGTACATCCTGTCGTCAAACCTCGATACGTACATACACCGCGCGTCGCGAATTCAGGTTTGCGCGAGCGGCCTTCGGTGGATGCAGGGGCGCACGCCGCGGTTGGCGGGCTGGCTGGAAATCGCGTCGGCCGAACGCGTGGCCATCGACACCAATCCGACGCGCAACGTCGCCGCCATGCAGTTTGGGCTCATTGGAGCGCTCGCGGCGGCCATGTCGGAGGCCGACAACACCAATCTGCAACGAACGTCCGATTCGCTGACGATTGTTTTTCATAACGGTGAACGACTGTATTTCACCATGGACTCGTTGACCGAATACCGCTGGTTCGCCGACTCGGTGCACCAGTGGCACGGAACTGAAGCCAAACGATTCGATTCAAACCACAATATCGAAGCGATTGCACGAGCCGTTGTATTTCCCGCAAAAAGCAACAAGACGATGCTGGACTACCGAAGCTGATTTGCCTGAGGCCGACTCAGCATTCAACAATCATTCGACAACAGTGAAAGGTATGGACACTTCGACGGATTGATCATTCTTCTCTTTTCTCAAACAAAGCTTTTGCGGTTCCAATTCCGGCTCGGTGCTTGGAGCGAGTGACTGCCGATTGTCACCGACTGGTTCGAGGGGTTTCGCATCGTCTCAAATAATTTGTTACACTCGGATAGTCATTGATCGTCCCGATTCCTGTTGGATTGAGTCATGTTTGCAGCCCGCGTCATTTCCGCAAGCCTGTTGTTCGCCTCGCTTGCGATTGCGCAGCCGGCGAAAAAGCCGATCCTGATCGGCGTTGAATACGCTTATCCGGGCGGCGCTCAGACGTTTGCCAAGCTGGGCGTGCCGCTTGCGAAGCTGTATCCCGACTCGATTACCTGGGGCGAAATGCAACCCGCTCCGGCATTGCCGATCGATTTTTCGAGGATGGATCGATTTGTCAGCGAATATCAGAATGCCGGCTTCACCGAATTGGTATTGGTGCTGAAGCCAACCTCGCGCTGGGCGTCAAAAAACGTCTTGTTCAATTTGGCGCAGAGGCCGCAATTCCTCGACCTGTACGAGGCATGGGTGAGATCGGTGGTGGAGCGGTACGATGGCGACGGCAAGGACGACATGCCCGGGCTCAAACACCCGGTGAGGTTCTTTGAAGTCGGCAGCGAATTCAGCAGTTTCGAGCCGGAAGCCGCCGAGGAGTACCTGCCGATGCTGGACCGGCGCATTGGGCGGCGCATTCGGCGTCGGCGAAAGCAATCGTCCTTCACGCCGCGTTTCTGACGCCGACGGTCTTTCGCAATCACCCGCGGCCGGAGAAATATGCGGCGGAATTTGCCCGCGTGGAAGAACGGGTGAAAATGCACGGATTGGACGGCATGCGCAAGGTGCTCGACGCTCACCGTCATTTTGACATGATCAATTTCCACGCCCTGACCGATCCGAACGAGATTGAAGATACCATTGCCTGGCTGCGCTACGAAATGCGGCAGCGAAAAATCAACAAACCGATCGTAATTTCGGACACGATGCCGAACCCGTTGATTGGCTGGGGCCCGGCCACGCGCATGCCGCCGCAAACGCTGTTTGGCATCAATCACAAAGCTGTCGGCATCATGACTCCTCCCGCGACCGAGGACGATCGCCCGGCGTTGAACGACTATTTTCGCCGCTTGATCGACGGCGATAAAGCCGCGACCGATTGGAATCATGCCTTCGCCGCGGCCGACATGCTGAAAAAAGTGGTGATCGCGGCCAATCAGGGCGTCGTGCTGATCAACACGGCATTCATGGAAGACCTGGGCGTGTTCAAGACCCGGCTCATGCAGGCGGGCGCCGGCACGAGTGCCTGGTCCGGCATGGCGGAAACCGAGATGAACCCGCTCACGCAAGTGCGAACGATTCGATCGCTGCGACCCTCGTATTACGCGATCCAGCAACTGCAAAAGCATTTGAAAGGTTATCAATCGGTTGAGCGAGTGCGGACCTACAACGCCAAGGTGCGCATGTACAAGTTTTCAAAGGGCGGCGCGACCGTGTGGGTCGCCTGGCATGATCCGGGCCGGCTTTTCCTGCAAGGATCGAGACTGCCGAGCACGAAATTCAAGTTCGAGGTGAACGCCGAGACGTTGATCGTGGAAAAGATGATTGACAAACCGGGGCAAACGAAACCCGAATCGTCGACCGTGCCGGTCAAGAACGACAAGGCGGAATTGACGCTGACTCCGTGGCCGGTGTTTGTGCAAAAGAAGGAGTGACAATTCGGCCACTGTAAGGTGCGAGTTGTCGTAGCGGCGACCGCTGGCCGCTGGGCGTTCGGCGGCCAGAGGCCGCCGCTACGAGAATTTGAAACCGGCACTAACCCGCTCGCGTAATTCGGTACAGGGTGCCCTTATAGCGATGGCCGCCCGGTTCACCGGCGCGCATCGTCTCAGCGGCGAATTTCAATCCCGAACTCATTAGCATCTCACGCAAATACTCCGACGGCGGCCGATCCTGATCGGTCAACAAGCAAAGCCCGTCCGGCGCGAGAATTCTGTCAATCAGGTTGACCAATGGATCGACGTGCCGCCGTTCATAGACCAGGTCGGAGCCGAGGATCAGCGGAAATTGTGCGTCGTCAGGCGGATGGCGCCAGTCGATCGGCAGCAACTCGAAATTAGTAAAACCATTTAGCTTCGCGTTCATCGCGGCGAAGCGCATCGCGGTGCGATCGCAATCGCTGAAAACCACACGCATGCCTTTCGCCAGTGCCGCAATGCCCGGCAAACCCAGGCCGCATCCCACTTCAATCGCGGTGAGCCCAGGCGGCCAGTCGCCGCGCAAAATCGCCCGGGCTAGCATTCGTGAGGCGGGCCAAAGGTCGGCCCAGTACGGCATATATTCATCGGCGGCAAAGGCGGCCCGAATTGCCGGATGATCGAGCAACTTGTCCGACTGACTGGGCCGGTCAATTTGAAACGCGCGGCCTTCGACATGGACGGTCTCGCGGTACAATTCGCCTAACGCGTCCCAGGGCGTTTCCGGCAAGTGAGGTTCGGTCGGGATCATTGCAGAATTTTCACCCGCTCGACAAGTTCGGCATGAGTGATCGGCGGGCCCGCGGGAAACAAGCAGTAAGCGGCCGGCGTTCCCAGGCTATCGAGGATGATCTGCCGGTCGTTCGGCACGATGAACCCCTCCTCGCTCGGGATATGGCCGGATATCAACCAATCGGCGTCGGCTTTCGCGAGAAATGCCTCGACGTTGATCTGCGAGACATCCCGGCCCCATAGTAATGCATACACCATGCCGCCCGGTTGCAGATCGGTCGGCTGGTAAGCCCCGCGTTCCAGTTTGGTTGGATTGAACTTGGGCAGTCCCGCCGGCGAGGGCAGCGTGTGGCTCAACAGCACGCGATTGGCGGTCCGGATCACCAGCGGCAAACTCGCGAACAGATAGAGGTACGCTTGGTAAATGTCTTCGCCGCGCCGGCCGTAGGCGGTGCGCACGCCGTCCAGAAAGTTCGCATTGAGGTCGATGTCGTTTTTCGAAATGGGTCGATTGGTCCACTGCGCCAGCTCGTGGTTGCCGGGCAGATAATGCGCTCTCGTGGGAAACTGGCACTTCAATGCGCACCACAGATCGACCGCCTGGTGCGACTTTTCACTTCCATCGGCGTAGCGAAAGCTTCCGTGAATCAGTTCCTGAACCACCAGATGACGCCGCGGGTGATTTGCCAAATCGGCGGCCTTGATCAGTAGCTGAAAGTTGGCGATATTTCCATGCAAATCGCCGGCAACCACCACCTCATCCTCGTCGGGGATGCGGACAATTCGGCCCGTCCGCCCCGGCGTCGCTTGGGTATGATCGATGGCTCGGCGAATGGTATTGAGAAGTTTTTCCGGGTCTGGCATGGTTGACGCCAATCGTGGCAATTTTCGTTCATCTTGCCTTGTCTGGGCGGCGTTCCGACAATTCTCTTCAGAGACTACTTTATGATGCACAACGAAACTGCAAGCGACAACCTGGATTGTCCCTTCCCGGGAAAAGATGGTAAGGTTTTCCAGATTTGATCGCGCGTCCGATGGTACGAGTGATTGCTGAATGGAACTCGATCGGAACTTGAAGATCGATAGCGTCTCCCGGCTATTTCCCACGCCGCCGCATCAGATTGATCCGGATCAGACTGTTGCTGACGCCGTGGAAATGATGCGGCGCAAAAACGTCGGCTGCCTGGTGGTGTGCCGCGACGGCCGCTTGATCGGGATCCTGACCGAGCGCGACCTGATGCGGCGGGTCTTTGCCCCGGGGCTGCCGATGACCACGCCGGTTTCGGACTGCATGACGCCCGAACCGATTACGGTTTCCTCGAAGGAATCGATTCGCGCCGCGATCGAACGAATGGAACAAGGAGGCTATCGCCATCTCCCGGTCCTCGACGAAAAAGAACGACTGGTAGGGATTCTGTCGATCAAACGAATTGTTCATTATTTGGTCGAGCACTTCCCCAACCTGGTCTACACGCAGCCGCCCAATTCCAATGCGGTCCCGCAAAAGCGGGAAGGGGCGTGAAGTGTTCGCCGACCCAATCTCCTTCTGTCGTTGAAGCCAACGGCGAGCAGATGATCGCCGTTATGCAGGTGTTCCCGGTTGGACCAGAACGGATCAATGAGCAGCGCGCCGCGATACCACGCCGAGTCCGCCTCGCTCCACAAGTTGGAGTCGGCGACGGTGCGCCTGTGCGGCGATTCGGGCGACGGGATGCAGTTGGCCGGCGCCAGTTGGCTCGCGTGTCCGCCCGCATGGGCAACGCCGTTTGCAGCCTCCCGGATTACCCGGCGGAGATCCGCGCCCCCGCCGGAACCCTCGCCGGCGTTTCCGGATTTCAGGTTCAGTTTTCCTCGATCGCGACCGTAACGCCCGGCGACCATTTGACCGCGCTGGTGGCGATGAATCCCGCCGCGCTGCAAGCCAATCTGAAGGATCTCGATCGCGATGGCATCGTCATGCTCAATTCCGACGCCTTCACAGCCGAGGAATGCGCCAAGGCCGGCTACGCGGTGAATCCGCTCGACGACGATACGCTCAACGCGTATCGCGTGTACCCGGTTTCCATGGACATGTTGACTCGCGAAGCGGTCGCCAAATTGGCGCTCACGCCGCGCGAGGCGGATCGCTGCAAAAATTTCTTCGCCCTCGGACTGGTCTGCTGGCTGTTCGATCGCGTCACCGAGCCGGTGACGAAATGGATCAAAACTAAATTCGCTACCAACCCCGCCGCGCTGGAAGGAAACTTGAAGGCCTTCAAGGCGGGATACAAGCACGGCGAGCAAGCCGACTGGCCGACGCGATTCTACGTTCTCAAGGCGAATTTGCCGGCCGGGCAATATCGGCACCTGACGGGCGTTGACGGTCTGATGCTAGGATTGCAAGCCGCGGCACGGCTGGCCGGCCGGTCACTCGTCTTCGCGGGTACGCCGATGACCCCAGCGAGCGAATTGCTGCATCGGTTCTTGGAAAAGCCGCGCCCGGACGTGAGGCCGATTCAAGCCGAGGATGCGAGCGCGGCCGCATGTATGGCGTTGGGCGCGGCCTTTGGCGGATCAATCGCCGCCACCGCGACCAGCGGCTCGGGCCTGGGCCAAATGAGCGAGACCATCGCCCTGGCCACGATGACCGAATTGCCGCTCGTCGTCATCGACGTGCAGCGCGGCGGGCCGAGCCTCGGTTTGCCCACCAAAACCGAACAGACCGATCTGCTTCAGGCGTTATTTGGACGCAATGGCGAGTGCCCCATGCCGGTGCTGGCCCCGCAATCGCCGGTTGACAGTTTCGCCGTCACGCTCGAGGCCGCCCGCATTGCGTGCAAATTCATGACGCCGGTCGTGCTGCTCACGGACGTCTTTCTCGCCAGCGGATCCGAACCGTGGCTGGTTCCCGCGGCGGATCAATTGCCGGCCATCGACGCCCCGAGTTTCGACGCCTCCGAGCCATTTCTTCCCTATGCGCGAAATGACTGGCTGGCGCGGCCCTGGGAAACTCCGGGCACGCCCGGTCGAGAGCATCGCATTGGCGGGCTCGAAAAGGAAGACGGCACAGGCGCCGTGAGCTATGATCCGGCCAACCACGAAAAGATGGTGCAGTTGCGAGCCGCCAAAATCGCGAAAATCGCCGAGGATGTTCCAGAAATCCAAATTGACGGCCCGGCAACCGGCAAGTTGCTGGTGATCGGCTGGGGCAGCACATTTGGCGCGATTTCGATGGCGGTGGCGCAGGCGCGCCGTCGCGGGATCGACGTGTCTCATGCCCATTTGCGCTACTTGAATCCCCTGCCCCGAAACCTTGGCGACCTGCTGACCCGGTTTCGAGCGGTCCTGGTTCCGGAATTGAATAGCGGGCAACTGCAAATGTTGCTGCGCACCAAATTCTTGATCGACATCGCCGGACTCCACAAAGTTCAGGGGCGACCATTCCTCGCAGCCGAAATTGAACAGGCCATCGAGGAGTTGACAAAGAAATCATGATCACGGCGCCAACCACCCTCAGCGCGAAGGATTTCGACAGCGACCAGGAGGTGCGCTGGTGCCCATCCTGCGGCGATTACGCCGTGCTCGCCCAATTAAAACAAGTATTGGCCGACCTCGGTTGGCCGCGCGAACGGCATGTTTTCATATCGGGCATCGGCTGTTCGAGCCGCTTGCCCTACTACTTGAACACCTATGGCTACCACACAATTCCCGGACGTGCCCCCGCGATCGCCACGGGCCTGAAGGTCGCGCCGCCGGAATTGACCGTGTGGGTGGTCACCGGCGACGGCGACGGGCTGGGCAGCGGCATGAGCTACCTGTTGCACGCCCTTCGCAGAAATGTCGATATCAAAGTGCTCCTCTTCAATAACGAGGTGCATGGCTTGAGCAAGGGCCAGTTTTCCCCCACGACGCGGCTGGGCACGCGAACTCGCACGAGCCCGACCGGATCGATGGAGCAGCCGCTACGGCCGCTGGAAGTGGCGCTCGACGCCGGCGCTGACGTTTGCCGCTCGCGCCGTCGATGTGGATGGCGAGCGGCTCGCCCAAACGCTGCACCGCGCTGCCGAGCACCGCGGCGCCGCCTTCGTTGAAATCTACCAAAACTGCAAAATCTTCAATGACGGCGTGTTTGAATACGCGACCGATAAATCAATGAAAGCCGACCATGTTCTGTTTCTGGAGCATGGTCAACCGCTCTTGTTTGGGAAGGATCGCAACAAGGGCATCCGCCTGGCGGAGCTCGACGCTCAAATCGTCGAAATTCACGGCGAATCAGTCCCGCCCGACATCCTGGTTCATGACGAACGTGCCGAACGGCCGGCCCTGGCCCGATTGCTCGCCGGCCTGACCGGGCCCGATTTCCCGGAATGCATGGGCGTCTTCCGCAGCATTTCGCGTTCGACCTTTGACCAGGATTTAACGCTGCAAGCCACGACGGGGCCGCACTCGAGCGATCGATCAGTCAATGATCTGTTCCGATCCGACGATACCTGGAGAGTGGATTGACCCGTGAGGAACTCCGATGGGCCAGCGCCGTTCGATTGCCGGCTGCCGCATGCTGATTACCGGCGCCTCGCAGGGCATCGGCCTGGCGCTCACCGAGGCGGCGGCGCGCGCGGCGCGAGGGTTCTGGCCGCCGCACGTTCCGCCGAATTGCTCGAGCAACTCCAAAAGCACTTGCCGACTCCGGCCAGCAACTCGAAATCGTCGCCGCCGATGTGACCAAGCCCGAAGATCGCCAGAAAATGGTCGAGGCCGCGAAGACGCATTTTGGCGGCCTGGATGTGCTCGTGAACAATGCGGGAATCGGCGCCACCGGTCATTTCGTGGAGGCATCGCCCGATCGGCTGCGGCAAATCATGGAAGTGAATTTCTTCGGTCTGACCGAAACGACGCGTGCCTTCCTGCCGCTACTTCGCGTAGGAAACAAGCCGGCGATCGTGAATATTTCCTCGATTGCCGGGCAACGTGCAATTCCGGCCCGCAGCGACTATTCCGCCAGCAAGTTCGCGGTCGAGGGATTCAGCGAAGCGCTGCGCACCGAGCTGGTCAAATTTGGCATTGACGTGCTGGTGGTCGCGCCCGGTCTCACGCGGACCAATTTCTCCAAGAACATGATCGAGCAGAAAGCGCTGATGCCGATGGATCACATGCGCGGCATGACCGCCGAGGACGTCGCCGCGGCAACGCTTCGAGCGATCGAACGCGGCAAGGATCGAACCGTGTTGACCATCCAGGGCAAGTTGCTGACGCTGGTGAGCCGAATCCTACCGCGACTTGCCGATCGGATCGCGGCGAAGAAAGTGCGGGAACTGTTCAAGGACGAAATCGCTGCGCGAAAAGCGAAGGCCAAGTAACTTGCTATTCTGAATCTCCGACCGCAACAAAAGGCCGGATCTTTTCCATCTTCTTGGGGCCGATGCCGTTCACCCGCCGCAGGTCGTCCGGCTTATCAAACCGGCCCTTTTTGCGCTCCTCAACAATCTTCGCGGCGGTGACCGGGCCAATCCCTTCGAGCATTTGCAATTCTTCAACGGTTGCCCGATTGATATCGATCTTGGTCCCCGGCGGGATTTCCTTCTTCCGCCGCGCCGATTTCGTTGTCGCCTTGGAAGCGGGCACGGATTTCCCGGGCGACTTCAGATATTTCTCGTCGCCGGCATCGGAAAAATGCGGTTTCAGCGCTGCGTAGCGCTTCACGCCGATGCCTTTCACGTTTCGCAACGTCTGTACAGAAACGTCGCCGTCGGTTTCCTCGCGTGCCGCAAGGATTCGGTCGGCCATTTTTTCGCCGACGCCCGGCAACTGCAAGATATCGGACTTGCTGGCGGAATTCAGATCGATCGCGACCACGACGATCCGTTCCCGTTCGGTGGGTCGTGGGTGGTCAAAAATGGGAAGGACGCGATTTGCCAAGAGGATTGCGGCCGCGCCAAAGCAAATGCCGCGGCCCACTGCGCGGTCCGCGGCCATGCTGTTGTCGATGGCGGTTGGTTAGGGAGCGGCGCGGACATCACGAACCCAACCGAGGCTTCGGAGCTAATTCTTAAGCTACTCGCACCGCATGCTCAAGACAACATACCGGCACCAGTTTTGAAGCGGAGGAATCGTCCGCAGCAGAAGCCGATCGCAGCGGTCCAGCCAGCGCGGAACCGCAACGGCGCGGCGAACCATCGACAACAGTTGGAATCCTTCCCATCTCAAATTGGGGAACACGTTTCTCAACGCGGCCAAATCTTGTCGCCGTAATGGCTCCTCGTCGGGCGTGTGGCCCTTGCCGCGGTACGGCAAACGCCTGCGGGCCAGACGCAATAGCGGATTTTCTGCCCACGGCTCGCAAAACACCGCTACGCCTCCCGGCTTCATCACGCGCTGAATTTCGGCAGCCGCGATCCGCAAATCCAGGTGATGTAAGACCGCATTGCCCCAAATCGCGTCGAACGTCGAATCGGCGAACGGCAAGGCGTGCCCGTCGGCCTGAATGAATTCGATTTGCACGCTGTTTGCCTGAGCGCGGGCCTGGGCCTCCGCCACATAATCAGCGGAAAGATCAAATCCGGCGACCAGCGCTCCGCGCCGCGCAGGACGACTGCCGCCATTCCGTGCCCGCAGCCGAAGTCGAGCACCCGCTTTCCGAGCACGTGGCCCAATTTGGCAAACGCCGGCCGAATCCAGGTTTCGTGGTCGAGATAGTCGTTGTCGCCGAATTGCAATCCGCCCGGTCGACGGCGAAAATCCTCGGCCCGCTGCCGCGCCTGCCCGTCGTGAAAATGGCGTTCGCTTTCCAAGCGTTCGGTGACAACCATACGGCTCCCGGCCAATCCGCGAATGCGGACAAGATCATCTGTCTTTTTGCATTACACATCGCGGGCGATGCTGTCCGCGCCTGCAATATTTTTTCTCCGCCACTTGCATTGCCCCAAGAGTACCCAATCGTTTGGCATGTGAACGTTAGTCACCTATCACCTCGGAGGCCTTTCCATGCGATTTCTGATAACCCTGGGCGTTTTGGCGCTGCTGGCGGCCAACTCCATCGGGCAGTACGGCCGCCCCAGTTTCGTCAACGGTCGCGAGCACGCAGGCGCCGCAATCACCTGCGATCTCCCGGCAACCGAGCAATTGAAAAACATCGGTTCGCACGCCGACAACCGCGGCATGTGCGTCATGTCGAGCATCGAAATGGCCGCGCGCTGGCAGGGGCTCGACATGCTCCAGGGCCTGCGCGATTGGTGCGCCAAGCAACCGGGCGGCGCCTACCCCGCCAAGGTCGATCGACAGTTGCGCGAGTTCTGCCAGTCCAAGGGCGCTCCAATTCCCCGTTATCTGCAATACGAGGGCCGCAATCCCGGTCCCATTCTCGATTTGTGCGAAAAGACCGGCCGCATGGCTTGCATCACCTACGGCTACTCGCCGCGGTATCGGGGTCAAATCGCCCACATGGTCTGCTGTGCGAAGTTCGGCGGCAACTGGGGCGTGGTGCTCGACAACAATTTCCCCGGCGAGCGCGGCTACGAATGGATGAGCCGCGAGGAATTGCTTCGCCGCATTCGTTTCCCCGACGGCCGCGCCTGGTTGTTTGTCTGGCTAGCGCCGCCACCACCCCCCATTCCGCACAACTGACCAATCATTTTCGAAAAAACCATTTCCCATCCCAATTCCCTTTCGAGGAACTGTCATGTGCCAGATCATCCTGTTCGCTTCAATGCTCGGTCAATTCACATGCCCAGATGGCAAATGTCAAAACCCGCCGCGAGGTGTCGATTGGCGACTCGCGAGCCGAGGAACCCGGCCGCCTCTACTTGTTCGTCGATGGCCGCCAAGTCGGCGGCTATGACGCCGAACGCGACCAGTGGCGTGATTTCGATCCGGTCGCCGGCGTCTGGAGCGAGCCGCGGCCGCTCTTTCCAATGCAAACCTCGTCCACAGGTCCTGTCGAGAACTTCGGCGTGATGCGCGATCGGCTCGCCGGAAACGATGAACGCCATTCGCTCAATGGCGCTGCCGTCAGCGCTCGCCAAGCGCTCGCCGCGATCGACCGACTCGAAGACGATTCGGAAAAACTGCGGCTCACAATCATCGGTTCGCAAGCCGAACGCCAGGCGGTGATGAACGATTTTGAATCCAACGCCGACCTGACCGCGTTGCGCGATCGGCTGCTGATCCAAAGCTATCCGCCGGACCACTGGGCGGTGGCGAATGTCGGTTTGGTGCGAACCGGCCATCCCACGATTTACTTGCAAGCGCCCGATGGCGCGGTTCGGCATCGCCAGGATGAATATCGCGGGCCGGACAAACTCGCCGAGGCCATTCGCCGGGCCGATCCGCATTACCGGCCGCAAAACGATCCCGACCTCAACCGGCCCATTCTGTTGCCCCATTTCCAGTTCCCGAGGATGCCCGGCTGGGGCTGGGCCGTCGCCGGCATCCTGCTTTTGGTTGTCATTTCTAATCGGAGGAGATCGCCATGAACGTCCCGATCGAAGTCTGGTATGGCCTGGGCGCCGCGGCGCTGACGCTCATCGTGAGCGCGGCGCATCTGCGCGGTTATCGCGTGCCGGTGCTCGAGATTCTGCTCGACCTGGTTCACGCGAAGGCGAGTCCGCCCGCAACCGAACCGGCAACGCTCCAACAGATTCTTGAAGAACTGCGGAAGCGACGCCGGCAACGGTTGACGCGGCCAAGAAGTCGTGACCTGCAGTAGGAAACCACACGGAGGACGCCGCGACGAACACGTTTATCGCGGCGTCCTCCGTGTTGCTTTAGGTGAAGACATCCGCACAAAGCCCGGCGGTGCGTGCGTTGACGTCCAGGTTATTCGCTGGTACGATCCTGGAATGAACACGATGCAAAAGGGCGACATGCCGCTAAGTCATACCGAGCCCGAAAGCCAAGCACTTTCAACGTTGAATCCGACGGAAAACGGAGCGTTGAGCGCGGTTTCGGCGTCTGTGGGAGAGTTCTGCCAATCCCACGGCTTGACTGAAAAGCTCGCCCTCGCCATGGACCTCGCAAAGCACTGGTTCAACTCCGATGAGGCGAGTTGCGAATTGACGCAGGATTTTGAGACCGACGACCGTTGGCTGGTTGTCCGGGTCAATTTTCATGGCTCGGTCGAGGACGCGTTGGCGGCGAAAAAAAACTATACCGCACGTTGGGTCGCTGCGGTCCCACCGCCACAACGACGCCTGATTCGGCTCTCCTACAACATCGTCGACTGATGGATCCGTTTCAATTCTTGCTGTTGGCTGAAATGCTCGTGCGCGATCATCCGTATCCCGCAAGTTGGCGGACTGCGATCAGCCGCGCCTACTATGCGGCGCATCACTGCATCGAGGAATTTGTTGAGAGCGCTGACGTGCAGGTCGTTGGCGGAACCACCGCCCATGCCGATGTGTGGCGTCACTTGGACAATTCGGGCGATGCCGAAATAGAGCAAGTCGGCAGCGATCTTGCCGATCTTGCATTCAGACCGGAATGACGCAGACTACCGTCTCACGAAGCTCCAGATTCAAAATCAAAAGACCGCCGATGCAAGGGTCCGGCACTCACGAGCGCTATCGAAACCGTGCGCAATTGCCGTACCGACGCGAAGCGGTACGGTCAGCTCAAGAAGGCAATTCGAGCAAGAAACAAGGAATTGCGCGGCCAATCGTGATCAGCATCAGCATCAAAACTGCGTGATCGCTCCTGGTTTCGAATTCATGCCCTCCCTTTGGAGCCGCCGTGACGCGCGATCGCAGGGGACTGACATTCGTTGGTCTTCAAGGTCGATCTGTGCAATGCTTGTTGTGGCTATGTAATCTTGTAGGATCAAATCATATTCCCTTTTCCGCAAGCGAGCCCCATCATGCGCCACATTCTTCTGACAGCGGTCGCTCTAATCGTTACGATTCCCTCGATGGCGAGCCGGCCCGCGCCGTTTACGCCCGATCCGAATTCGGTGCAGCGCTACGGACCGGCGTATCGCTATCCGCAGGATGGCTGGATCGTGCTGCACATCGAGGGCAAGCCGTATCAGCGCGGCTTCCAACACGGCGCTGCTGGCGCCGGAAATCGCGGGTTACGTCAAGTGCTTTGCCGAGCAGCAGTGTTCAAAGTCGCCGGGCGACGGCTGGCGTATGACGCGGACGCTCGTAAGCGCCGTTTTCCTGCGCAAGTTCGACCCCGAGTATCTGGAAGAGATGAAGGGCATCGCCGATGGGGCGGCCGAAGCCGGCGCCAAGTTCGAGGGCCGGCCAGTCGATCTGGTCGATATCGTGTCGGTGAATTGTTGGGCAGAGATTGAGTCCCTCGATTCGGCGTTGGAGGCGACGCCCAACGCCCTCAACGGCATCAAGTTTCCCAAACCGCAGCCGCGGAAGATGCCCGAGCCGCCGATGGGCCATTGCAGTGCCTTCGCCGCCACTGGGCCGGCGACCGCCGATGGAAAAATCGTCTTTGGCCATATCACCATGTTCGGCCTCTACGCCGGGAACTTCTTCAACATCTGGCTCGACGTGAAGCCGGAGAAGGGCCATCGCGTGCTGATGCAGTCCTATCCCGGCGGCATCCAAAGCGGCATGGACTATTATCAAAACGATGCCGGCATGCTCGTCGCCGAGACCACGATCAAACAGACCCGATTCAATGACCGTGGGCAAACAGTCGCCAGCCGCATTCGCAAAGCGCTGCAATATTCCGACAGCATCGACCAGGTCGCGGATTGGCTCACGAAAAACAACAACGGACTTTACACCAACGAATGGCTGATCGGCGATACCAAGACCAATGAAATCGCCATGCTCGAACTTGGGACCAACAAAACTCGCCTGTCGCGCAGCAGCAAGGGCCAATGGTTTGGCGAAGCCGAAGGCTTTTACTGGGGCTGCAATAACACCAAGGATTTGCAGGTCCGGCTCGATTCCTATTCCGGCGTCGCCGAGCGGCCCGAAAACGTCGTTTGGCGACCGTCCGAGCGCGATCGCGCCTGGCTGAAACTCTACCGCCAATACAAGGGCAAGATCGGCATCGACTTCGCGAAACTGGCGTTCACCACGCCGCCGCTCGCCGCCTACCCCTCGCTCGACGCAAAGTTGACGACAACCGACCTAGCGAAGGATCTTAAATCGATCGGAACGTACGGCCCGCCGCTCGGGCGCACCTGGCTGCCCAGCGACAATGAGAAACGAACTTACGCCGATATCCGCCCGCTGGTTTCCAACCCCTGGACGCTGCTCAGCGGCAGTGCTCCATCGGGGAGGCGCCTCGGTGACGGCTGTCGATCTGCCGGACAAGATCGGGCATTTCGCCAAGAGCTACGGTGTCGCCGATCCCGGCCTGACAACGCCCGCCTGGCATGGAACGATCTTGCCGAAAGCCGATGGCGACATTTGGCTGGCCACGTCGTTCGCCGAATTCGAACGGCTCGCGGCGATGGAACGGGCCTTCTACCAGCAGTCGAATGGGCCGCTGTCGATTGAACAACGCCGCCGCATGGCACTGGAACGCAATCGATTCCGCTCGATGTACGAATCCACGATCGGCAAGAATGGCAAGCCTGTAGCCCTTTCGGAAATCAAAGCCACCGTCGAATCCGACGACTGGAACCGCCGGGCGACCGGCAAGGGCGTTCTGGTGTTGCAGGAGCTACGCCTGCTGCTGACGCCGGATATTTTCGACAAGGCGATGGACAAATTCGGCGAACAAAACGCCGGCCAGCAGGTGACCACGCGCAATTCCAGGAATTCATGGAAAAGGCGAGCGGCAAGAAGCTCGGCAAGTTCTTCGACTACTGGTTCCGCGGCAAGGACTGGCCACATTACGAATTGGCCGAGGTCGCGGTGAAAAAGCCAGCGAAGTCCGACGACAAATGCGTCGTCGCCGGGGTCGTGAAGCGAGCCGGCTTCGAGAGCGGCACGATTTCCATCACGGTGGAAACCGCCAAGGGCGAGGTGACCAAGGATGTAAACTTCGCCAGCCCGGAGGCGAAATTCGAAATCGAAGCGTCGGCATCGCCTGAGCGTGTCATCGTCAATAAGTATCTGGATCGGGCGGCGCTGGGACATTCGCCGTTCACGGTTCGCTCATTCTGGCACGATCTGCCGGACACCATCATCGTGTACCAAGCCGACGAGCAGGTTGCGGCCAATCGCGACGCCGCTGAGGAACTTCAAAAGCTCATTCGCAGGCGTTCCGCGAATTACACCGTGCCGATCCGCGCCGATCGCGACCTGACCGACGCCGACTGGAAGGATCGCCACATCATCTGGATCGGCTACCCGCATTCCGATTTCGGCCTGCCCGCGACGTTCGGCCCACACTCATTCCAGGTTGAAGGGAGCCTGTTTGCACATGCGCGCTCCGCGGTGATCGCGGCCGGGGCAAATCCCAAATCGCCGAACCGTTCCTTTGTCATCGTCGCCGGGCTCGGAGTCGACGCCACGCGCTCGGCGGCACTGCAATTGGTCAATCTCCGCCACGATTCCGAAGTTGTGGTCTTGCCATATGGCCAGGGCGCCTGGGAGATGCTCGCGCCTGCATCGTGTCGCGATTGTCCGAAGGGCCAGGAGTCAAAATAACAATGGAAAAGGGGCAATGGAAATCAAAGGATTTTCCAATGCCCCTTTTCCATTAGGAGTTCTAATCCAATGAGGAAGGCAGGAAGACAGGAACAATAAGGCGGCTGTTTTTACCTGTTTTCCTGCCTTCCTCATTCATTCTTTTGGGCTCTCTTAACCATTCCATGTTCATTTAGATCAAAACGGACGGACGGCCCAGGCCCAGGGAATGTCGCCGGGGCGAATCTCCATCGTGTCCACTTTCGGGAACTTGTGTTTGTCGTTCGGTTTGGGAATGAGATTGCCGGGCAATGCCATGGGCCTCGATTGTTCTTCCTCGCCGGTCAAGGCCGGCTTGTTTGACTTTCGATATTGGGATCCATCGTACGGACAGCCTTGGTGCGGACAGTCTGCCGATTGGGCGGCCCTTGGCATGGTTGGCAACGCCTCGCTTTCTTCCGACCCGTCATGTGCGCCCCACAATCGTTCCGCCATTCTCCTCCAAAAGTTCAAAAAGCCGCTCTTAGGTTTTGTCTGCGGTTCGGGGCCATCCGCCGAGAACGGCTTGAAATCTGCCACCTCCGGCTCGCTGGTTTGAACGAGCGGCGGGCATGGTGGATCGACGAGTCGCGGCAAATCCCGCGGCACATCGAATCCGGCGAGTGGCGGTTCGTCAGTCTGCTTCGGCAACACGGACAGGTCAATCAATTCGAGCGCTTCGGATTCTTCCTGTCCATTGTGCGGAGCAGCCGGCTGCGGCGCTGCTTCCGTGTGCATGACGATTTGCATCGGGGCGCGGTCGTGTCGGACTCGTCCTCGGAAGTACCGGCTCGCATTGTGCACGATAGTCCCCGAGACGACCGCGACCGTCGCCGCCACCGCCCCGTACATCAGCCATCTTTTCAGCATTTTTGGCCCTCGCTCGAGACGCCCGGAATCCTGCCGAGGCGTTGATTCGCCATGTACAAGCGGGGCTATATCGCGGAAAGAAATTGGATGCCAGATCAATTGACGGCGACCGCCAGCCGAGCGAGCCATTGCTGCAAATCAGCCGTTCTGCGTCGACCGGCTTCTTCGGCTTCCTCAAGCGCGACTTGCACGAAGCGAATCGTGTCGCCGGGCCGAAGTTGACCGAGGTAGTCGAGATCCGCCCGGATAAGCTGGGCGATTTTGGGGTATCCGCCGATGGTCTGGCCATCGACGCCCAGAATAATGCATTGACCGTCGTTGGCGACCTGAACAACGCCAGGGCAAACCGGCTCGGAAACCATCTCACGCTGGGATCGAGAAATCGGCTCGCTTTTTAGTCGAAGGCCCATGCGGTTGCTGTCGCCGCTCACGGTAAAAACGCGGGAGGAAATCGTATCCGGGGCAAACCACTCGGCTTGCGAGCCTGGCAAAACTCGCAGGACAAGGGGAAACTGGGCCGGCAGAGTGGCGTTGGCGGAGTCGGCAAGAAACCGCGACGGCAGCGAACTCGGCGCACAGACCAGCGTCTGGCCGGTCTGGATCGGATCCAGCGTTGATCGACTGTCCAAAATCATCGGTGAGACGAAACCGCCCGGCACGCACAGGTAAGCCCGCAGGCCCTTCGACATTCCCCGCACGCGCAAAATCTCGCCTCGTTGAACGGTAAAGGACTTCCCGGAAGTTTGCGACCGGCCATCGACATCGACATGAAATTCTGCGCTCGAAACAAGACCGCCCCGATCTGGGCCTCGGCACGAAGCGTCGGGCCGGTGGGTGTCACTTCCAATGCAGGAGCATCGGGCAAGTTGCCCACCAGCGCGTTGCCCAGCGCCAACGACCAGCGATCCGCCGCCCCGCCAACCGGCACGCCCAGACTGCGACTCGAGGGCCGCCCGAAATCCACAATCCGCGACTGCAGGCCAGGCTCGAGTACCGAGAAACTCATGACTTCGTAGGTTCCAAATTCCAATCAGCAAATTCCCAGGAAGGCTTAAGAATCAAAGTACAAATTCCAACCATTGGGACTCGGTTTGTCGCTTTTGGAGGTTCTTTCTTGTTGAAGTGGAGGTTCTTTCGAGTTTCATTCTCATTCCGGTTGCGCCTACCGATTTATCGCTGTGCGCTGGCGAATGCCGCATGAAAAACAGCAGTTTTGCCCGGATTTGGCGTAAGATGACAGATTTGGTGTCGCGCGCGGAGCGCTGTGGCGCCCTTACACCCGCTCCGCCGCGGAAACGGGTAAGATGACAGATTCTGTGTCGCGCGCGCAGCGCTGTGGCGCCCTTACCGCCCGACAGCTTTGATTGCGACCCCCTGAGCTTGCAGCGCTATTCGCAATTCACGCACAAATTCAACCGCGTGCGGATTGTCGCCATGAACACAGAGCGTGCGAATACGGCCGGCGCGAAGCAATTCCAGTGCCTGCTGAACGGCCTCGGCGGGAGAATTGACGAACGCGTCCGGCTCAGAACGCGGAACGAGCGATCCATCCGGGCGATAGCGCCGATCGGCATAGCCCTCGGGTATGAACGGTGTGCGGCCGGCACAAAGCGCCTCGACACTCGAGCCGGGCAAGCCAAAAAGCGGAAGGTGAAACAGTTCCGCCGCGGCGATCACCGGCCGCGCGAAACGATCGTCGCGCATCGCGAGATTGTAAAGCGCCCCGTGTGCCTTGACATGTTTCAACGAAATCCCGGCGGCGCGAGCCAAACCTTCGAGGGCCCCGATTTGATACACGCAATCGTCAAAGACTTGTTGCTCCGTGCGATCCAGGTCGCGGCGGCCGAAATGCTCGCGATCGGGAAAGCCGGGATGAGTGCCGACCTGCACGCCATGCCGTTTGGCAAGACTAGGCGCCGCGGCTGCCTCCGCCGGCCCGCCGGCGTGAAAGCCGCACGCCACATTCGCCGTGGTGATCAGCGGCATCAATTCCGCATCATGCACGCAGCCTTCGCCCAGGTCGCAATTCAGATCGAGTTCGAGCGTCATTTTGGCCAACCGCATTCAAGCAATGTAATGGATTCATTTGGCCGGCATTCGATCTGTCCAAATTCCGCAGGAATGAGCACGGCCGATCCCGGTTGGATTGGGACCGAAGCGGAGTTTGCAACCAATTCGCCGCGTCCCTCGATGACGACGGCGATCCTGCATTGGCCCGCAGCGCCCACGGAAAAGGCGTGATCGCTTTTTATCCGCCAGAGCCGGAAATACTGGCAATCGATTAATTTCTCCCGCCGCGGCGATTCGGCTTCAAGTACCGGAGCGATGACACCTGCGTCGGCCGCTGCGAAATCGGTGCTCGCAAGCGCCTCGTCGATGTGGACCGGCCGGCCGCGGCCCCAATCATGCAATCGAAACGTATTGTCGCTGGTCTGTTGAATTTCAAACAGCATCAATCCCGCCCCGATGGCGTGAACCGTCCCAGCCGGAACGAAGATCACATCGCCGCGACGCGGCTCAATCGTTTGCATCACCTCCGGCGTCTGCTCGTCGCGAATAGCCCGTTTCAGCGCATTCCGATCCGTACCGGGTTGCAGACCGAAGTAGAGTTTGCTTCCAGGCTCGGCATCAAGAATCACCCAGGCTTCGGTTTTGCCGAGCGTTCCGGGGCGAAGCCGTTCCGCCTGTTCGTCGGTTGGATGAACCTGAACCGACAGCGTTTCGCGAGCATCGAGAAACTTCAATAGAAGCGGGAAATGCCCGCCGGGGCATCGGGCGTTGCCAGTCAATCGTGAGCCAAAACGGTGCACCAAATCCGCTAGAGTCAGACCCGCCAATGGTCCGCCGGCGACGCGGCTTGGAGACTTCTGCTCATCGCTGACGATCCAGGCTTCCGCAATCGGACCGGTCGCCGGGCGCTCGAGAACCAGTTGGCCAGGTGCCGGCCACCCCAGGGGTACGGCTGAAAAATCGGTGTGAACTGAAGCGGAGGGATCTTTTCCATGTTTCAATTCTAATCGCGGGTCGGTCGTTTTGGGGTCGGCCAACCTATTTCCTTATCGACCGCGGCATCTCTGTTCCAGTGTTGCCGATTCGGCTAGGATATCGCTCAACCATTCCCCGCCGGAGACCTTTCCCATGCGCCGTTTGCTTCTCGCTGCCGCGGTTTTGTGCCTTGCGCCAATCGCGCGGGCCGGCGATGTCGATCGGGCCAAGCTGGGCGAGATTCATGCGCGGATGCAAAAGTTTGTCGAGGACGGTGAGATCGCCGGCGCGGTCACCGTTGTCGGCCGAACATCCGGCGTACTCAACTTGGACGCCGTCGGGCTTCAGAGCCTCGAATCGCATAAGCCCATGCCCAAGGATGCGCTCGTTCGCATCGCCAGCATGACCAAGCCGATCACCTGCACCGGCGTCATGATCTTGGTGGACGAGGACAAACTGCACATCGACGACCCGGTCGAGAAATATCTTCCGGAATTCAAAGGCCAGATGTTGATCGCGAAGCGAGACCGCGACACGATCACCTTGAAGAAACCGGCTCGACCGATCACGATCAAAGACTTGATGACGCATACCTCCGGGCTGCAAAGCACGGGCGCGGGCGGGCTCGTGAATCTTTACGTCAAGCGCGATCGCACGCTCGCCGAGGCCACGCTCTATTTCTCGCAGCGCCCGCTTCAGTTCGAGCCGGGCAGCAAATGGTCGTACTGCAACGCCGGGATCGATACGCTCGGCCGCCTGATCGAAGTCGCATCCGGAATGTCATACGAGTCGTTCTTAGAAAAACGCATCTTTGAGCCATTGGCTATGGTCGATACGACATTCCACCCGACTGCAGTGCAACTGGAGCGATCGACGCCAATCTATGGCAAAAAAAATGGGAAGCTGTTTCAAGTGCCCGACGATCTGATCGGCTCGCCGAATGGCGCAAAGCATCCGATTCCCGCGGGCGGACTGTATTCGACCGGCGCCGATCTTGCGAAGTTTTATCGCATGATGCTCAATCATGGCGAGCTTGGCAAAACCCGCATCCTGAGTGAACAAAGCGTCAAGGCGATGACCAGTATTCAAATCGGCGACCTGCGGGCCGGCTTCGCTCCGGGGATGTCGTTCGGCCTTGGCTGGGGAATCGTGCGCGAGCCTCAGGGCGTGACCGCCGCGCTGTCGCCTGGGAGTTTTGGCCACGGCGGCGCCTTCGGCACCCAGGCATGGCTCGATCCGAAGAAAGATTTGTTCGTCGTGCTTTTGATTCAGCGGACCGGACTGCCGAATGCCGATGGCACGAAAATGCGGCAAGAATTGCAGGAAGCAGCCGCCGCGGCCGTGAAGGATTAGATTGCCGCTTGCACGACGTGAGCGTTTATGCGAATTCCTCTCTGGTTCAAGATTGCGTTTTCCGTTTTGGTGGCGGTTTGGTTTGGCATTTACGCCAACTGCTACCCCATTTCACATTTCTTGTGGATGTGCCATGTCGGCAACGTCATCCTTATGGCCGCATTCTGGCTTGAAAGCCCGTTGCTGTTTTCTTGGCAAGCCGTGGCCCTCCTGCTCGCGGACTTGATCTGGACGATTGACCTGCTCGCCCGGCTGACGATCGGCATTCACCCGTTTCAAGCGACGACGTATTTGTTTAATGAACAGTTGGCGATTAGTTGCCGATTGGCTTCGCTGTTTCACCTCGCGACGCCGTGGATTTTGACCTGGAGCCTCTGGCGATTCGGTTATGATCGCCGTGCGATTTGGCTGCAACTGCTCTGTTGCTGGGTGCTATTTCCGCTGAGTTACATCTTCGGGTCCATCCGAGACGACATCAATTGGGTCTACGGCCCATTCGCCCATGAACAGCAAGTTATTCCGCCGCTGCTTTTCTTGTTCGCCTCGATGATTCTGTATCCGGTTGTGGTGTTTCTGCCGTCGCACCTCGTCTTCTCGCTGGTTGTACCGCGTCCTCGCGAGCGAGCGCGCCAATTCGAAAGGCCACCAGCGGCCAGCAACGATAACGCCGATCAATAAATCCCAGCGACGATTACTTAGTCCGCTTCTTCGCTTCCGCCATGAAGTATTCCAGCCACTGGCGCGTGATCGCGTCGCCAATCGTATTCGACTTGCGGCACTCCGCGATCGTTTTGCCCCAATAAAAGCCGATATGCCCGGCGGCGGTTTTTCGCGAATCGGAAATGAACCGGGCAAAATCGACTTGGCCCGCTTTCAAGGGAAATGTCTCCTCGATCAAAACCGGTTTGCCCGCGGCCGCGAATCCGGCGAGAGTTTTCAACGCTTCATCTATCTTGCCGCGTTCCGGATACAGGTGAATACACAGGAAATCGACCTCCGGCGCGATTTTCTCCGGCACGAAGCCCGAGGTCAGCCCCGGTCGATCGAGGCTCCAGTCGACTAAGCCGACCGTGACCAAGTGTGCGGAATCGTGCTTGCGAATCGCCGCGACGAGATGTTTCGTCCAGTCTCGCGCGATCTGAGGTCGCGGCCGGCCGGCCTGGTCCAGTGTAATCACCTGCACGAAATACTTGTCGCCGAACGGCGGACCAAGCCAATCGCCCGCTTTGCGCTTGCCGCCGGGAACCACCGGCTCGTTCATCAGGTCGAAGCAAAAGACCGCGTTTGATTTCGCGCAGGCCTTGGCGATCGCTTCCCAAAATCTCACCTGAGCATCCCAGCGATCGGTTTCGGTCAACTCGTCGTACCATTTCGGCACGGCGGACTTGTGATAGCAACCCAACCCGGTGAGATCGAGATAGAGCCCGGTCCGCTCGGCGAGTTCCAGCAGTTTGCCAAGACGTGCCAACGCTTTCTCATTGGGCGCTCGGCGGTCGTTCATGAATTTGCCGAACTGGAGATGGATGCGAACGACATTGGCTCCCAAGTCTCGCATCTCGCCAAAGTCTGCCTCGACCTTTTTCCATTCCGCTTCCCAGTAATCCTCGATCAATCGGCCCTTCTCATCGTGATCGTAGTTGAAACCCCAGGGCACAAACGGCTTGCTCGATTTTTCGAAGGCGAAGCCATGATTGTCGGGAGAAACGACAATCCGCTGCGGCGTTCGGACAAAACGCCAGCCCGTTTTGTCCAGCCGTTCGAATTCGCGCGGACGTCGGTCCCTTCATAAAACCAAAGCCGCCCATGGATGCGTTTGGTTTCACCCGGGGCACAGTCCGGAAATTTGGGATCGGAATGCAAACACGGGCAGGCGGCATTGCCCCAGGCGCGATGGCACGGCTCCCAGGCCGAAATCAGCCAATGCTTGCCGTCGTCGGACTTGCAGGCGACGTAAGGCGAAGCGAAAACCTTATTGTCGTTTGTCTGCTTGCTGAAGCCTTTCATTCCCTTGAGCATGACGCACATTTGCACGCGCAGGTCCGAGAGCTTTTCCTTCGTACCATTCTTGACCCACATTTCCATTTCCGCGGCATCCTTCGTGGGAACCACCCGGGCGCCGAAGGCAAAGCCGTTGGGAAGTTTTCGCTCGATGTCGAGGCTGCCGTCGCCGTGCCGGTTCCATTCGAGCTTTGGCAAATCAATGTTCTGTTTCGTCCAAATCGTGGGCACATGCGTGTGCGCAGATAGGTCAACCCGAGATTGGACCAAATCGCCTCGGGCAGATCGACGACCGCATAACTCGAATCGTCCCACGGAGCGAAAACGCTGAACTTCGTTTCGCGCTGAGGATTGACGGCGCCGTCTAGAAAACCGATGCGCGGGTGGCGACCGCCTGGGTACGGCAAGACGAGCAGCGGCAAATCGGCGGCTCGTTTCGGTTTGGTCGCGAGCGTAATGTGGAGACGCTTCAGCGCCGCGGACACGCCGCCGGCGTCCATCCCAGTAGCGGCGGCGATCTCATCGACGCTGAAGCGATGATGCCAAACCATGTTTTCCAGCCAATAACGCAGATCCGCGTCGTTGGCTGGATTGCGGAAATTGGGCGGTTCCGCGGCCGTCAAATCCGGCGGGGTCCGCCGCCAGGAATAACACAATCGCGACTCGGACGGCGCCTGTCACGCTTTCCCCAACGTGGTGTCGAGCGACTTCAAGTGCTTGCTGGCGTCGCCGTCCTTGAACGGATTCGCCGGCGGCTGCTGCTGTCCGCCCCGGCCGCCGCCCGCTCCACCGCGACCGCCGGCGCCACCGCCGCCCGGCCAACGGTATCCGGCTGCTTCCATTGTTTCCTTGTGCGGCTTCGATGATTTCCAGCAGGCCGTCGAGACGTTTCTTGGCGTCCTCGTCGCTGATTTCATCCTTGGCGGAAAGCCCGCTGAGATGTTCCCGAACCTTCTTTTTTTCGTCAGCCGTGAAATTGATCGCCAGCGGCTTTGCAGTTAATTGGTCAAGCTTGGTGACCAGCGTCGCGAGCTGGCTTTTGGGCGACGGCCCGCGTGCAGCGCCGCCGCCTGCGCCTCCACGGCCAGGACCAGACGGGGCTGCCGAGGGCGCATCCGGTCTATCCAGAAGAGACGGCTGCATCGCATAGGGGTTGAACTGATAGCCAACCGATTCCAACACCACGATTCCCACCAATGCGCCCAATCCAAATGCGATCAGACTGCAAGCAAACGTAATCGGAACTTTCGCGGACATGATTACCTCCCGTTGAATGAATGCGGCACGACCGTCCAATCAACCGCCACCTTCACGTCTGGAGGAAACCAAGCGTTCGGCAATGATCGAATCGACGGTTAGCTGTCCGGCATGGTATACCAGAAGCGGCACAACCGCCAGCGTCAGCCGCGGAAAAACCAAATCAAGCAACACCAAGGAGACCGGCAGGCTCTTCTGGCTGGCCGCCAGCGCGACTGCGATTCTGACCGGCCGCTCGAATCGGAACCATCCGCCAACCAGCCAAGCCAACCCCAGTGCAATCGTGTGTGTTGCCAGGCAAGCGACGGCAACGCCCGCCAGCGATGCGATGCCAATCGGCCTGGATGACCCACGAAGGTAAACCGCCAAATCGTGCAAGGCTCGCACCAGAATCACCAAAACGAGGAGGCGAGCACAGACTCCGATCGCTCGCTTGTGCTGAGTCGCGAAGCGTGCCAGCGCCGGCACGGTGCGAACCGCCTGCCCCACGATCACCGGCACAACCAGGATGAGGGCCAGGTCGCGCATCATTGAACCGTATCCCAGCGCGACAACTTGGCCAGTGGTTACCGCCAGCCAACCCGTGGTTGCCAGCCAGCTCAGACCAGTGCTCGCGAAGGTCGACAACATCGCGGTTGCATCGTCGCCTCCGGCCATTCGAGTCCAGATGACCGCGGACGCCAACGTGCATGGCGCGGCGGAACAGATCAACAAGCCGCTGCGGAATTCATTGGGCAGCAGGGATCCGAATCCCCAGCCCAACAAGCGGCGGAATCGAGTAACCGAGCGCGACCGCCGCGAGCGCGGCCCAGGGCGATCGCAGCGATTCGATGAACCGGCGGGATTCCATGCTGACTGCGGAAAGCAGTAGCGTGAACGGCATTACCCATCGCGGCGGGGTGTAGCGCGTCCATGCGAGTGTCGCGGGCCAAATCGCCGCCAGCACGACGCCAAGCGCCAATAAGATCAGAAACCAGCGCCGCGACACAATGCGACGAAACCAAGAGGCCATGCCAGCCCTTGCTTAAAAATGTTGCGGACAGATTGTCATCAATCGACGCGGGAAATGCAAGAACATTGATGCTACCCGATCGGCTCGTTTCCAAGGATGGCTTGAAGATCCTGCAGCATGCGGCGGCGAACCAGGTATTCATCGTGGGCCAGCCAACTGCGAACGCCGGGACCCAGGACGAACTCGTCCGCGACTAACGCCCGGACCACGGTGTCGATCAGCCGTAGTGGGCTCAGCGCAAAATGCGTATTGGTTTGGCGGCAGTCGTGCAGCCCGGTCAAGTCGCGGAAAACCTCCTCGATTCGGCCCTGAGCCATGCGAATCGGCGCCCGCCCGAGAGCGGCGGCATAAGCGCAGGCCAAAGCCGTTTTATCGTGAGCCGCCAGATCGGTGTATAGCAGGCATTGCCGGGCAGCGTCCAACAACCGCCCCCCCGTTTCGTCGTCGCGATCGTCCGGGAATCCGCCCGAAAGATGCAATAGCGCGCGCAGCGCTGGCAACCAGGTGTCCGGCTGGACGCGGCGCAGGTTCCCCAGCGGCTCGCCGCAAAGGATCCACCCGACGGCGGCGGTTCGAAACGAGTCCAGGTCGCGCTCCATGCCGAACCGGCACGCCGCGCGCAAGCACAATCCCGGCAGCATTTCCAGTCGATGCAAATCGTCCGTGCCCATGTGCCGTTCCGACGACATCGACTGTTGCAGTTGCGTCACGAGCCGCGGCAAGCGGCAGTTGTCAAGTTCGAGGTAACGGTGCATTTGCGCCAGCAGCCTGCGGCCCGCTTCCGCCAGGCCAAATCGCGACGCGATTGCCACGGCTCGCCCGGTGATCAAAATCCGCGGCAGCCATTCGCCGATGCGTTCGACGGCTGAACCTAACCGTCCCAGCAGTTCGCCGGCAAACGGGTCGCCTCGGGACTCGGCGAGCGTCAGGGCGGTATTGAGCGATTCCGCGCGATCCTCGGCCGACATTCGCCGGGTGAGCAACCGCTCAATCGATGAGCCCAGTCGATCCGGTTGCTCGATCGTTCGCAGCCAATCGTCCAAAAACGGCAATCGCGACGCACCCCGAAAGGGATTGACTGATTCGGCCGGTTCCATGATCCGCGAGTGCTGACGCAACGAATCAATCCGGTAGCGGACAAGCAGCGGTCGATCATCACTCGCGGTCGGGATCATGGCGTCGAGTTCGCTGAGCAAGCTCGACGAATGATTTTGGTCGGCGGCCCTCCCGGCCAACGCCTCATTCAGTCGCAGTTCAAACATGCGAACGGCGAATTCGAACACCGGGTCCTGGAAACGGCTCAACGCGTCGTGCGCCGCCTGAGCCAAATGCCGCGCGGGAGTGGCTTCGCCCAGGCGTGCTAATCCCCAGGCGAGCATCAAATCCGCCAGTGCCTTGGTGGCGAGACCGTCCTGGTCGGGGCAGCCGTCGAGCCGCTTGAAAATGTAACCGGCGGGCCGCTGGCGAACATGCCCGTCGATCCAACGATGCGTGGAATCGCGTAGACGCAGCAGCCAATCCCGCACGGCCGAGAAGCGCCGCCGGTGCCGCGCCCGGAAAACCGCAAAAACGACGGCAAGTCGAGCTCGACGCTTAATCCCTGTTCAAACAATCGCTCGTTGAGCCGATCACGCGTCCGCGCCAGAGCCAGCCGGTCCGCGCCCGCGGCTTTCGCCAGGCCATATTGCGCAGACCAGGCGGCGCGGACCGGCAGCCATCGCTCGTTTGCCTCGAGTACAGCGCGAATCGCTCCGGCGCACTCGGCAAGCGAAGTCGGAGGATTCTGCTGTCCGGCGAGCCAGACCACGCTCGCGGCCAGCGCCCGCACAGACGGCGGCGAGGGCGTCGCCTCGATGAGCATGCGAATATCGGACTCGTCGAATGGCGTGCGGCCGAGCTTTTTTTCCACCTGCAGCCAACCCCAAAGCCAATATCGTGGCGGCGCCGGGTGCTGCCAGATCGCCGTCAACCAGCAGGCCGCCGCATCCGTGAGGTGGCCGAGCTGGGCGTTCGCCGCCGCCAATTCCGGCAGCAGGGCGACGCGCTCGCCGGGATCCAGCGCGTGCATCGCTTCCACAAATCGAGCCTCGAGCTTGGTTCGCCGCGCGAGTAAATCGGAATGCCTGCAGGCGGGTTCGGCGAAAGGCCGCCGCGCGTCGTCAGGAATCGCCTTGCGAATGGCATCGCCGAGATCGGCCTTGGCCTTGCCGCGTGCGGGCCGCCACCAGGCGCCCAGTCGGCTCAACAAGCCAGCCTTCGTGGCGGCCGGTGAAATGGTCCGCACCGGCCGAGATCGGATCGGAGGAAATCGAACCGGCTTGGCAGCCGATTCCGCGACGACGAAGTTTTCCCAGTCCAATGCCGGCGACCAGACGATTTGCTCGATCGGCCGCTTCGGAGCGTCAACGACAACATCGACTCCCTGAGAAAGCGGCTCGAATGCCGATTTTGGCACGCAAACGGGGGCGAATCCGCCGCTCGATTCCGGCATCAGAAGCGTGATCTGACTCGATTCATCTCCCATGATCTCACGCGCGGCGTCGCGTCGTAGCGGCGGATTCAGGCGAAATCCGCACGGTACGAACAGATGCGGCATCTTCAGGTAAGGCCGAAAGCCAATCCCCTCAATCAGCGCCGCCGGCGGCCCCAATGCAGACGGCTCCGCCCACAGCAAAACAATTGCCCGATCGCTGGCCGAGGCGATTGCCCAACGAAACCGGTCAACGAATTCCTGCCCGGACCGGCGAACGAGGGCTTCGACTTGCTCAAACGGCTGTTCCTGGATTACCCACAATTCAGGAAGCTCGTTCGAGCGGGCCTCGCACAGCCGCAAAGGAATGGTCAATTTCGGCGGTGAATCCGCGTCGCGAAACCGAGTTGGCGACCTCGCCATTTCAAATAAGCCAATTTCCGCCTGGAACGGTTCGCCGGGCAACCAGTTCCATTTGCCCCACCGGTCGATAAGTACCGATCGCTGGCCGGGCAACTCGACCAGATGAATCATCGGATGTTCGAACCCCGCTTCGACAAAGATGTGCGGCAATCGCTCGAAAAAGGCCGTTCGCGGCGTTCCGGACCCGGCGTCGCCACGGGCCGACAGGATCGTAAACGTCGGGCATGGACTGACGCGTACGAGCAGTTCGTCGTTCGACTCGGAGATATTGAAGCGGATTTGGGAATTGGGCGACATTCGCCTGATGTCGGCGATGGCCCGGGCCGCATCGCCGCTTGCGATCCAAAGAAGGACCGCCGCCTCCGCCGGCCACATGTCTTTCGAGGGCAACGGCGGAAACACCTCAAACCAGCAACTGATCGGCCGAAGGTCGGCGTCGGCACGTCCGCCCAGAATGGGAATGCCGAGTCGCGTTAACGCCGCGGCGGTCGTGCGCGGAAGTTCACGATCGATGTGCAGCCAGACGCGGCCCTGCTGATCGAACCCCTGCGCGCCGGCGCCGTCGATACCTCGGTCGGGGCCGCGCCGCTAGCCAAAACCAACCGCAAGGCGTCCAGGTCGGCGAACAATAAATTCGGCATGAATCGGGCTCGCGCTCAGGCTGCGAAAGGATAGCACGAACCACTGCCCGATATAGGATGAATGAATCGATATCATCTTGGAAAGTACGAAACACGCAAAGACACGAAATGAAAACAGGTTTTCGTGTTTCGCGGTTCAAAATTCCTTTCCACCGAGAGGAGTCCCCATGCCGCGGCGCGGGCGCAGCACTCCGGAAGGCGAGCATCGGCCGGTCATGCTGGCGGAAGTGTTGGCGGCGCTCGATCCCAAGCCGGGCGAAATCGCCGTCGATTGCACGCTGGGCCGCGGCGGCCACGCGGCCGAGTTACTCCGCTGGATCGGCCCGAGCGGACGGCTGATCGCCTTCGACCTCGATTCCGCCAATCTCGAAACCGCGCGCGATCGTCTTTGCGCCGTTGGCGAAAACTTCGCCCTGCATCATGGCAATTTCGCCGCGATCGCTGCCACCCTCGCTGCCGAAACCGTGCGCGCCGATGTCGTCCTCGCCGATCTCGGCATGTCGAGCATGCAAGTCGATCAATCCGAACGCGGCTTTTCGTTCGTTCGCGATGGCCCGCTCGATATGCGCATGGATCCGACGCGCGGCGCACGGCCGGGGAACTATTGGCGACCCTTTCGCAAGCGGAACTGGCCGAGGCGTTCCGCGAATTTGGCGACGAACCGCAAGCCGACGGCATCGCTGCAGCCATTGTCGCAGCGCGAAAAAGTTCGCCGCCGCGGCGCACGGTCGAATTGGCCAACCTGATTCAACAGGCCGCGCCAGTGAAAATCGTGCACGGCCCCGGACAGGGCACGCCGCGGCAGCAGCGCATCCGTCCGGTCGCCCGCGTCTTTCAAGCCCTGCGAATTCTCGTCAATCGCGAAATGGCGAACCTCGAGGCCTTGCTGCGCACCTTGCCGGAAAGCTTGAATCCCAGCGGCCGCATCGCCATCATCAGCTTTCACAGCGGCGAGGATCGCCGCGTCAAGCAAGCCTTTCGCGACGGGCTGCGAACGGGGATTTACTCCGCGGCGTCCGATGAGCCGCTCCGGGCCGGCGAAGAGGAGCGCTTCGGCAATCCGCGCTCGCGCTCGGCAAAGTTGAGATGGGCCCGCCGTGCCGCTTGCGGCTTTGCAGGAGAAACTACAAAGCCGCAAGCGGAAAATGGCTAGGCCTTCTTGGCCATGGCGTAGTTGTCGCTGATCTGCTTCCAGTTGGCGATCTCCCACCAGGCCTTGAGATAATCGCCGCGGCGATTTTGATATTTCAGGTAATAGGCGTGTTCCCACACGTCGATGCCGAGCACCGGCGTCTCACCCGCCGACAGCGGGCAATTCTGATTCGCCGTGCTTTCGACCTTCAGTTTTCCATCCTTGTCAACCACCACCCAGGTCCAGCCGCTGCCGAACCGAGTCAATCCCTTGGCGTTGACGTCCTTCTTAAGTTTGTCCATGCCGCCGAAGTCCTCGATGGCTTTCATGAGATCGGCGCTGGGTTCGCCGCCCTGACCTTTCGGGGCCATGATCGTCCAGAAGAAGGTGTGGTTGTAATGTCCGCCGCCGTTGTTAATGATGGCTTGGCGTTTGTCTCGCGGAATTTCCCTAACCTTCTTCATCAGTTCGGCGATCGGCATATTCGCGAAATCGGTGCCGGCGACCGCTTTGTTCAAATTGGTCACGTAGCCCTGGTGATGTTTGTCGTGGTGAATCATCATCGTGGTCTTGTCGATGATTGGTTCGAGCGCGTCGTAGTCGTAGGGCAACTTGGGCAGCGTGTATCCGCCCTTCTCGTCGGCGAAGGCAAATTTCGGCAACAACAGCGCGGCGGCCCCGGCGCCTGCAGTCAGCAACATTTCGCGGCGATTCATCGGGATGTCTCCTCAGAGGTTCGGAAAATGAAGGGCTCCACGTCAAAGGTCCACACTACCAATTGACTCCGCGGGCGGGTAGCGCATTCAATGCCCCTTGTCGCCGTCGTGCTTTTGTGCCACTGTTTCCACATGGCTGAATTCTCGCCGAACACGGACCTGGATGACGCGCGAAAACTGCGTGCCTTCATTCTCGCGGCCACGGGCGTGTTGCTCCTGACATCGTTTGGCCTGATGAGCGAGGCGACGCTTCAACGCAAGGTTTTTTACCAGTCGGACATGCTCAGCAGCAGTTCGCTGCATCAACATGCGCTAACGCGGGAAACGCCAAGAAAATTCTTTCTTGCGCTCACGAATCTCGCCGGCCAACCCGCGTTGATGCTTTTCACCGTCGCGGTGTTGACCGTGCTGGTGTTTCGGCGGCATCGGCGCCTCGCCGCCATTTGGCTGGCGGTGACCTTTGGCGGATTCAAACTCGTGGAATTGCTAAAAGCGTATTATGCCCGGCCCCGCCCCGAATTCATCGAGCCGATCGTGCAGGAATGGTCCGCCAGCATGCCCAGCGCTCACACCGCCGGCGCGACGCTGGTCTTCGGCTTGCTCACTTATTTGCTGATCCGCTTCACCCGCCGGCTCGGCTGGATCCTGGCCCCGCTGTTTGCGTTGCTCATTTTCGCAATTGGATTCAGCCGCGTGTATCTCGGGGCCCACTGGCTGAGCGACGTGGTCGGCGGTTGGCTGCTCGGCTCGGGCGTGGTCGCGCTCGGAATGTCAGCGGCCGAAGCCTGGCGCGAACGATAGCCCCGCGTTTACGTTTCGCCCTCACTCGATCCAGAAACATTCCAATACTCCGGCAACGGCGCAACGAATGTCACCGGTTCCCATTTCGTCGGGTGCACGACCGTCAGGCTTCGCGCGTGCAGCGCGATCACGCGATCGCGAGGCTGCTCGGCGGGCGGCCCAAAAGCCCGCGCCGAGCCATAAATAAAATCGCCGACAATTGGATGGCCCCGCGACGCTGCCTGCACCCGGATCTGATGCGATCGCCCGGTCAGCGGGCGAATTTCCAGCAAGCTCGCTCCGAGCAGCGACTGCAACTTGCGGTAATTCAAAACCGCCGGCTTTGCCCCCGGCGACTCCGGCGCCGCAATTTCCGTGCGCGACTCCTCGGGAATCTTTCGCAACCAATCTTCCCACTTCCCGGCCTCGGGCTGAACGTCGCCTTCAACCAGTGCCCAGTAAACCTTTTCCGCCTTGCGTTGTTGAAACTGTTCCGCCAGGCGGCGTGCAGCTTTGCTATTTCGGGCGAAAACGATCGCGCCGGATACCGGGCGATCGAGCCGATGCGGCACGCCGAGATAGACGCCCGCCGGCTTGTTGCGTTTTTCCTTGATCCAGGCTTTGAGCAGCGCTTCGAGCGAGGGAATGCCCGGCGGCGCTTGCGTCAACAGCGCAGCCGGCTTGTTGACCGCGATGATCTGATTGTCTTCATAAAGAATCGAACGCATCAATCACTTCTTCAACTGCCCGCGAACATACTTCAATGCCGTCTCCAGGCAACGATCGGTAAATGGCTTGTCATTGTCGTGATGTCGAGTGGTCGTGGCGCCGGGTTTGCCATGAACGATGTCGCGGTGCTTTCGCCATTGCAGGTACTGCACGCGCTCGGGCGCTTCGAGTTTCACTTCCAGGCCGGGGTTCGGTTTCACGCCCCATTCGTCGGTTTCCTTGGCGTCCGCAGCGCGATGGATGTTCGTGCCGTTGGGCCGCCAGTAGCTCGCGGTGGTCAGTTTCAAGCCGACTTTGGGCTCGTGGTCGCCCAGTTCGATCACATTTTGCACGCAGCCTTTGCCGAAGGTTCGCTCGCCGACGATGACGGCCCGGTTGTTGTCCTGCAGCGCCGCCGACACGATCTCGCTGGCGCTGGCGGTGTTGCGATTGACCAGAATCGCCATCGGGTGGGTCTCGGCGGGTTCGAGTAGCGTCCCGTCGTTCTTCGCCTCGTAAGTCTTGCCCTTGCCGCGGCGATCGCGCAGGCTCACGATCTTGCCATGATTCAAGAACAAATCGCTGATCGCCGCCGCCTGCGTTAACAAGCCGCCGGGATTGTCGCGCAAATCGAGAATCAATCCGCGAGCGCCTTCACCTTGCACCTGCTCGACCGCCTTTTGCAAATCGATCTCCGAGTGCTCGCTGAACGACACCAGGCGAATGTAGGCGATCTTGTTTTCCTTATCGACGAAGAATTCCCATTGAGCCGGATTATCGGGCTTGCGGCGATCGCCCAGGATCGACGGATATTCGATCTTGGCCCGTTTCATGGTCAGGTCCACCGTCTGCTTGGCTCCTTCGTGCAGCACGGTGAGCGTGATTTCCGAGCCAGGCGGGCCTTGAATCGCTTTCGTAATTTCGCTGAACTGGCTGGTTTCGAGCGGCTTGCCATCGACCTTGATGATCAGGTCCCCCGCCTGCACCCCAGCGTCATACGCCGGCGTGCCAACCATCGACGACGCCACCTTCACCAGCCCGGTCTGCCGATCGACATCGACCTCGATGCCAACGCCGCCGAACGAGCCCTCGTTCCGCTGTTGCAATCGGGCGTATTCATCCACGTCGTAAAAAGCCGAGTACGGATCGAGCCGGTCGAGCCCGCCATTGATCATGTCGGCGACCAGCTTCCGCTTCTGCGCCGGCGACAACTCGCGAACGAAATCGTGATCCACCTCGTCGAGCACTTCCACGACCAGTTGGACCAACTCGTAATCCTGATCCTTGACCTTCCCGCGCGGCGCCGCGAAGGCGATCGTCAACCCCAGCACGATCACCGCCGGCACGCCCAGCAACCAGGCAAGATTCGAACGCGACATATCCACTGCCTCCGAATGAATTCTGTGCGGGGATTATAGCGCTTTGCCCGATTTTCCGCGAGAGCGAACCGCGTGGCGATCAAATCTTCGCCGCCGGCGGATCAACGAAGACACGTGTCGCCTTTGATTCTGGAAGAAACACGCGGTTTTCTACTTGGAAAATGTAAAGGGCGCCAACAGCGCCAATTGTGCGCGCGTACCACCCCTGGGGCGGTCTTCAACTTTGTCGATCAACAAACTTGACATTCCCGCCGCGCACCCAACGATTCATTGTGCGGGCGTCCGGGGTGCGCGCGGAATGAGTTTGCGTCCGTGCCAATTGGCGCGGCTGGACGGGGGCCTCCTTGGTCATTCCGTGAATGCCTTCGCGGCCCTTGTCGCCGTAATGCTGCCAGGGCATGTGATACCAGCGGCGTGTGGGGTTGTTTTCAACCCGCCAATCGTCGGCGACATCGGCATGGCCGACGTTCTCCTCGAAGCAGTACGCCCGCACGTCGAGCAGATACTGCTTCCAGTTTTTCTTGACCTCGTCGATGTTGCGTGTGCAGATTTCCGGAATCGTCGCCGTTGCGGCCAAGTCCTTTGGGTACGTTTGGCTGAGTCGAAACACCCGCCCGACATATTGCCTCCGCTGCGGCAAGAAACCGAAGTCCGGATAATGGGCCGTTTCAGCCTTGTCGTTGGCTGGCTGCGGTTCGTCGTTGGTCCGTGGCAGGGTCTTCCCCGGCACGCCAAATGCAAACAATGCGATTACCAAACAGAGGCATGGCAATAGAGTCTTCGCGAATCGCATGCGGGCTCCTCATTTTCGTTTGGTTCGAGCTTTAGGCCGGGGCGCGGAGCCGAGGGGCGCATTGCCCGGTCTTTTGTCGGAAACGACCAAGGGTCGTGTGCAGTCACCGCCCATTTCGGCTGGCGCCGTGTTGGTCAGGCATTGCTTTCGGTGGACTGCCGTAGACAGCATAAGTGAGATCGACGCCCGGCTGTGGATAACTGCGAATCACGACCGTGCCCAGCCCCAGGTACGAATAACTCTCCAGCGTCCCGCTCGTGTCCGACAGCGACGACAGCCGCGAGATCGTGTCATTCAAGCCGGAACTATAGTTATCGTTCACGACGAAGCCATCCGGGTAAGTCATGCTTGTCAGCCGGCCGTGCTTCGCCCCCGCGGACATTTCAGCATAACCTTTCTGTGCCCTCGGAGTTGAGTTGACGTTTACGGTGCCGCTGTGCGACTGGTAGTCGGTGTTATTCGGCCTCCCTACTGACACGCCGAGTTATGCGAACGACGAAACTCGACTTCCACTCTCCAACCGGCAGGAAATCCCTTCCACCAGAAAACACACCATGGACCAATTGCCTCGGGTTCGCTTCTTCGGTGAACGCGCTCGACATCCATTTGATCTGAGAATAACCCATCGTCATTCACGCCACAACGCGATGCACTCTGCTCGGATAACAAATAATACTCAACAACCCTTTGTTCAATCACGTATCCGTACTCGGCGCGACGTCCGGCAGGAAACTGATCGCGGTCATACCGCCAAACATCAAGAATCGGCGCCTTGCCGAAGACCGCCTCAAAAATCGACCGAAAACGCTCGGCCCCATCCAGCGAAAGTGTAACGATACCCTCACGGCACTCCGGGATGGGCTCTATAAGCGTCGCCGGCGTCGAGCTCAACAAGTACGCCTTGATTCGCTCCACGACCTCGTCGTCCAATTGCCAGACCCATCCCTTGTCTATGCAACAATCCAACGCTTGCAAACATTCGTCATACCCAAACCCTGTGCGCCCATTTCTCGAATTCTCACTCGCTGCCCCCATTGCCACCGAAACATTGGAAGCAAAGCCGTCCGCTCCCAAATGCCGTAATACGCACCACTCACTCCATGAGATGCCATGACGCTTAGCGGCCGTCGCCTGTTCTTCCAATCTGGGACCCAGTTCAATGCGATCGTCCGGTCGTTCCATGCCAATCGCCACTTGCGAGGCCCGCCAAAACTTGAATATCGTCTCCGTTGGATTCGATTTCACTACGACAACTTTACAGCCGTCCAGCACAGGTTCCCACCACTGCCTCCGCCAAGGCTCGCTTTCGACCACGCGAATCGACGTGATCGTTTCGCCAACAAAATCAAGCGCGGAGATGAACGCCTGCGCGTCTTTGCGATCGGCAAAGTAATTGACCTCTTGCTGTCGAACGACGGTGCTAAATCCTCGGCCGTCCACGAAGCTCGCTCGCTTCGTCGGTCTCCGATCGTTAAGGCCGCGCCATATTCGCTGATAAGCGGTCGAGCCGACCTCAGTGAAGTCCAAATCTCCAGATCGTGGAAACACATAAACGGGACCAACGGGAAAGGCCGAACAGACGATGTCGAACATTCTCCGAAGCGACGCGTCATCGCACTGTCGCACCACACCGCTCTTGAGGCAGTGCATCAATTGATTGCCGGCACTGGTCGGCAGAGCGACCGCTTTTGCCGGATGCCGAAGCAACGAGCATGCCGGCGTCCGTGGGTGAGTAGCCAAGCTCGTCAATAATGTCAAAGTCAAGGGACGAAAGACCAAGTTGGGTGAGTTCAGCATCAAGGAATGCTGTCTGTTCTTGAGTGAATTCACTGTACCCGACATCCAGATCGTTATTTGAAGGAGATGGATTCATAGTTCCTAATTGACGGCTTTAACTTTCGGGCATCACGCGACAGCGAAATTGTGCTCACCACCGGGAGCATTCGTGACGGATGGCGTCACTTTCACTGGCAACGCGCCTATGGTTGTGCTCGAGTTACCTAATTCTTCCGCATTGGCCGCATACCTTCTTCAATGTCACTCCACCTCCGGGTTTGTCCTCGCAGCAAGGACAACAAATTGTGGAAGAGAGCTTTCGCCCACCTTTCCAGCAGTCGTAGTGCATTCCGTAAACTTCGTCTGAAGGTCTGCGGCCGCAGTTGAAGCTGGGGTGACCGCTCTCGCCATCCGTCCACTCGCCATTCCTTGGCGTCGCACGACTGTCCTTACTACATATTTTGCACGCCGCGCGTTCGTTGTCAGCAACGTAACCGAACCGACTGCCGGGACCTGTAAACGTCGAACAGCGGCGCATTCTGTTATACGGCGGGGAATCACAGTTTTTTCGTTTTCGCTGCGTATCAATGTCGGTAGCGATGTCGATTTGTTTATCAAGATCCCTTCTTGCCTCGACCGCATCTGCGAGCCCCTTGACGACCGCAATGATTATCATCCCCGTTCCAAGAGCGCCCCCCCCACCACCAGTGGTCGGAATGCCACCTGTAGTCGGAAGTGGAGGAGCCGACGGAAGCTGCAGCCCGATAGAATCTCCGTAGCGGAGAGGATTGCCCGCGACGTACCGATAGAGGTTCGATTCTCTCGCCGCAAGACCGACGGGGTCGTTCTGTATCCACCTGCCCAGCGTCGACGAGTAATCCCGATTCCGGAAATAATACAGCCCGCTCGTCGCATCGTAGCGCCCACCTTGGTGCAAATATAACCAAGCATAACTGCTTGTCGATCGCGATCCCCAACTGGCATCATACACTGTCGCCGAGCCGAAGGGATCATACGCGTATCGCTCGACCACGCTGCCGCTGCCGTTGACAATCGCCGTCACGTTGAAATTCGCGTCCTGCTGCACCCATAGTCTTTCGTCCAGTGAGCCGTTGGCGTCGGTGTCGCGGTCGCGGAGGATCATGGCGTCGACGTACACCGGGCTCCAGACGTATTGCATCGTCGTGTTGCCGCCGACACGTTCCTCCAATACCTGCCACTCGGCGGAGTAGTACAGGTCCGTCGTCGTGCTGCTGGCGGTCGTGCTCACCCGGCGATTCACGCCATCGTAGGCGAACGATTCCAGCACGTTGTTGCTCGAATCCTTGACCGTGACGAGCCGATTCCAGGGGTCGTAAACGAACTTTCGGCCCGTTTCATCGCCGGTCATGTTGCCGTTGGCGTCGTATGTCGGCGTCGTCGCACCCGAGATCGAAGTGATTTCGTTCTGCTCGTTGTGCGACCGCGTCTGCGTGCTGCTGTCGGTCGTCACCGAATCGAAATTCCCCAGCGCGTCGAAATCCCAATCCTGGGAGCGCGATGCCGAGCCCGTCAGGCCGGTCTTGGTGCCGTTCAGTGTGCCGCGATCGAACGACGTGATCTGATTCAAATTGTCGTACGAATACAATTCGCCGAACGCCGAGTTCAGGAGGTTGTCTCGCCACAATCGATTTCCATCGCGATCGTAGCCATATTGGAAGCGATCGGTCGCCGTGCCGTTCGACGTCTTGATCCAGCGCTGATCGACCACGCGGCCGAAGCGATCGAGGCCGATGTACTGGTCGCCGGCGTCGCCGTTCGACTCGCCGGACTGCTTCACATAAGTGAGATCGACGCCCGGCTGCGAATGGCTGCGAATCACGACCGTGCCCAGCCCCAGGTACGAATAACTCTCCAGCGTCCCGCTCGTGTCCGAAATCGAACTCAAGCGGCTGATCGCATCGTCCAGCCCGCTCGCATAATTGTAACTCAACGTCATGCCGTCCGGGTAAACAATTCCGGTCAAGCGCGAGTGATTGGCCCCGCCGGACATCTCGCTGTAGGTGTACTGCACCTTCGGCGACGTGCTAGTATTGACGGCGCCGGAATGACTCTGGTACGCTCAGTCGCCCCGCACATCATTGCCGTCACTCCAGCCCGAATCTCTCCAGAAAAAAGCTTGATTGTTCCGGTCTTCCTGCAGCCAGAGGGCGTGGTCCAAAACACTTCGCCGGCCATTCTCCAAGAGATTTACCTCGTGACGAGTGTACTCGCTCGTCATGCAATTTTTCGGGGCTCCGGCCTCGGTAGTTTGCCTTGCGACCCGCTTCCCGGATTATCCTACCGCCGAAGACTCGATGCAAATCGAATCGAGGCGGGAGCCTCGAAATGCGCATGGCGAAGTGATTATCGCATCGAGACAAAAATGAAATGGCCGTCGCAATCGAATCGAGGCATTGAATCCAACGTGAGTGTCTTGCCATGAAAACATCCACAATCGCTGTGATACTGGGTCAGCATAGCCGGGCTAAACTCGATGGAAGCCGAATCAGAGTCGCTTTCATTAATCAGTGAAAACAAGGATTCTGATGAAAATTGTTGACATATTTCACTTTTTGCGTTATTTTCACTAACAAGTGAAATAATGCAAATAAATAGAGTCAACCCGGCATTAATCCCGGTGGCTGATTGGCTTCGGCGGGTCGGCAAGGAGACTGGCGCGTTTGACGTCGCTTCGATTGACGAAGGGAAATCCGCAACACGCGACCAGGGGCGGGATCTGGTCGTTACACTTTCGGTCCCTCCCGACGATCGCCGGGTCAATTTGTTCGTGCACATGAGATCGGAACTATCTCCCCAAGCTGCTTTGCTGTCCGTTGATAAGCTCAAGCGGGCGCCGCTTAACGGCATCTTGATGATCTGCGCCCCATACATTCCTCCACGATCCATGGAGCTCTGTCGAGAGCACCATATCAGCTATCTCGACGCCGTGGGCAACTGCCTGATTGCGGCGCCCGGGCTTTTCGTGCTCGTAACCGGCCGTCCCAACCGCCAATCCACCACCCAGACGGTCATTGACCCATTTTCTACAAAATCGAGCCGGATCGTTCGCGGTCTCTTGAATCACCCGGCGAGAGGCTGGCAGGTTCAGCAGTTGGCGCGCAAGCCGACGTGAGTCTCGGCCTCGTGTCGAAAGTGAAGAACGCCCTAATTAATGACGCCTATCTGGAGGAGCGGGATCGTTTGCTTTACCTGCGCGATCCGGCAAAGTTGCTCCAGGCTTGGGCGGTTCAGTATCGTCCGCGCGTCCAGCGGTTGCCGCTGTATACCCTGTCCCGTCCGCCCGAAGCGGAACGTCGACTCGCAGAATGGTGCCGGTCCAATGAGGTCAGCTATGCGCTTACTCAACTCGCGGCGGCTTGGCGGTACTTGCCAATGATCCGTTACGACAAGAGCGTTGCCTACATCGACAAGTCGGTCGCCTCGGAAGATCGCCTCTCGGACCTGCTCGCCCACCTGGACGCCCGGCGGGTTGATACCGGAGCGAACTGCACGCTTTGGCTAACCGACGACACGGCGGTCTACGCCGACGCGAAAGAGGTCGAGGGTGTGAAGATTGTGTCGCCGCTCCAGCTCTACCTGGACTTGAGCAATCTTCCAGGCCGAGGAGAAGAAGCGGCGCACGACATCCTGAAAAACGAGCTTCCCACGCTGCTTCCCGATTCTGAAATTCAAAACAAGCAGCAGGCCGGAGCGTGAACATGGACGAGGTAACCGCTTGCAGGTCGGTCTTGATCGAAGTCCTGACGATCCTCGGCAAAGACCTGGATAAACTTGCCGTCGTCGGAGGATGGGTGCCCGAACTCACGTTCCCCGACAAGGGGCACGTCGGCTCGCTCGACGTTGACCTGGCTCTTGACCCCACGAAGCTCAAGCCACAGGCGTACGAGTCCATCAGAAGGAAACTTGTCGATTCCGGGTACCGACAGGACGCGGACGCTCCGAATCGGTTTTGGCGTCAGGTCAAGGATGCACCGGCTGAAATCAGAGTTGATCTCATTACCGGAGACTTTCCAGAAACTGCCCCCGAAGGCACGCACATTCCCATTCAAGAATTGATGGTGTGCAAACTCCGGGGCGTGGATCTTGCATTTTCGCATCAGCGCGAGGTGTCGATCGAGGGAGTGATGCCCGACGGCGGTCGCAATCGCGTGACCGTACGACTGCCGACTATCTCCGCCTATCTGTGCATCAAGGCGATCGCACTCAGTGAGAGAATGAAGAAGAAAGATGCGTATGACATCTATTTCTGCATTGATCATTTCGCCGGCGGCTACAAAGCTCTTGCCGCCGAGTTCCGAGGGCAGACAGAGAACCCACTGATCCGAGAGGGCATTGCTATTCTTCGAGACAAATTCGCCCACCTTGACAGCATCGGGCCAGTGTGGGCGGCGCAGGTCGCGGAAGGAGCCATTCCGGGGACCGGATTCAACCTCGAGTCGGAGCAACGCCGGGCCTTCGAACTTGCCAGCGCGCTGCTCAGGGAAATCGACGAATGAGCGAGAAATGATTGGACCGTCATGGACCCATTTACCTCGTGACGAGCATCCTCGCTCGTCACGCGATTCTTCGAGGCTCCCGCCTCGATGGTTTGCCTTGCGACTGGATTCCCGGATGATCGTTTCACCGAAGGCATCATGCAATTAGAATCGAAATGGGAGATTCGATACGCGTGTGGCGACCCGAAGCGGCCGCCGGCCTTTCACTTTAACTCATGCCGTCTGACGGTCCGCGGAGAACAGCTTGCCCGGCAACTGTTGGAACAGCATCCGGAGTATCGCAGGAGCACCGGAGACGGCTGCCGTGCCGGATTGTGGTGAGCGTTTAGTCAGCCAGCGCGGCAGAGTCATTTCGCCACAGCTGGCGGAGGGTTTCGTCATGTTGCCACTGCTGCTCGCGCAGTTCTGCTGTGTTGCTCTGGCGGCAATATCGGGCTACGGCGCGTGGAAGACGTTCCGCCAGGGAGTCTACGTCACGCACACCAGAATCATCCCGGGCGCGATTCCGAAGTTCCTGGTCGCGGGCATCTGGTTGCTGCTGGCCGCCGGCTTCCTGGTAATCGCGTTCGTAATCCTGCCGATGCCCAGACCATGAGCCGGTTTGTGAAAAGCGCCCTCGCTCGACATGCAGCCCTTCGAAGCTCCTACGCGCGATTGCGAAGTATCTTGCAAACGTGGTTGAGTGCCGGACTCGAACATGCGTGCTTGTTTTGTGACCTGACCGCTGGATTGTCGTGCCGCCAAAGATGCAAATCGAATCGAGGCGGGAGCCTCGAAATTTGCATGGCGAGGGGACCATCGCAACGAGATAAAAAGCGTGACGCATGAATCATGAGAGACGGCGACATTTCCGGCTCGTTGCGAGCTTCTTCGCTCGCAACGAGCGTGATCGTAGCCGGATTTGCGATGTGTTTTGACGTGCTCGTTTCGGACATCAGATATAGTCGACCAACTCAGTATTTTGAACCTGCACGAGTTGGCTGATGAGCGCGGCGTCGCGGCCGGCGCCGCCATCGAGGAGGAATACAGCGTTCTCCATTGGCCGCTCAATGCCCCGGACCAAAAACAGAATCTGATCCGAACCGTCGCCGGCGTCAATGCCCACGGCCACTCGACCGGACTCGGGCGTTAAGCCCGTAAGGTCCGCCGCTACTGCGATTTGATCGTTTCCCATTCCTCCAACGAAGGATACGCCAACCGAGCTGCCCGGCTCGCAAGGACCGGGGTTTACCAATCCGAACAAATGGTCGTTTCCAATGCCGCCGTCGATTGTGGCTCGGTAAGAACCGGCCCGCTGCACGGCGGGAAAGAGTGAAACGGCCAATGTGTCGCTACCCTGCGCCGCCCAAAATCCGCAAATCGTAAGAGCCGCCGGACTCGATCGATGGCATCATTTCGCTTTGCATCATGTCATCGCCAGCACCGCAATCGACACCGATGCCGACGGCGCCAGTAACTGACACATCGTGGTTGGCCCAAGCCCCGGCATCGTTTCCGTAGCCAAGCGTGATGTGAGCCGACAACGTACCCTGCACGCTAATATTGGTTGTCTCGACGTGCAGTTGGTCGTTGCCAGCGCCCAAGTCTGTCGAAATCTCAACAGAACCCGCGATCTCGCTATTTAGGACTTCCACGTCCGCGAGATCGCTGCCATCTCCGCCTTGGACATTGACCGCGAAACTATTCGCAACCATGAGTGCCGGAAACGCGGGCGGATCGGGCTGCGGGTTGAAGCCGCAAATGACCGCGATATTGTCGCTTCCGAAACCGCCGTCAAGCGTCACATCGACGGCGGCATTGACCGTCACGCCGAGCGGCTCGGGCTGCGGATTCTCGATGGTAACTATGCCGAAGATCACTCGAATGTCATCGTGGCCCGCCCCACCGTCATTCGACAAACTCAACGGTGCGCTGATATCCACATTACCGAAGGCAGCACGAAACGAGTCGTTGCCGAGACCGCCTGCCTCATTCAAGGACAGTGGGCCGTCGAGTTTAACGTTTGTGACATTTGTAATCAGTGCGTCATTTCCGGTGTCGCCTTGGAGGTCAACATGGAATTCCGTCGACAATTCACCCCGCTTGCCGACCAAGTCTCCGGGCGATCCAACGATTGTTTGGAGCACATCGTCGCCTGTTCCTCCATGAACCGCAACGTCGATGCAGGGTGTAAATCCGCCGGGTATGGGCGGCAGGCTCGGATCGGATGGGCACGACAGGGCAAACGCGTCGTTGCCGGCGCCGAGGTCTGCCGTGAATTCCAGGTCGCCAATGAACTGGCTGCCCGCGGACACACTGACTTGATCGTCGCCGGCCCCGCCAAGAACCGCGACATCGAGACACGGCTGGAAATCTGGATCGGGCGGCGGCACGGAAGGATCGGACGGGCAAAGCAGTGAGAACGAGTCGTTTCCCGCGCCGAGATCGACATTGACCGAGCAATCGGATCCCGCTGGCAATTCCGTGGCCACGATTTGCACGCCGTCCCTGCCAGCCCAGGTGTTGATGTTGACAGTGTCGATTCCCCGAAAGGTCTGGGTCACCCCGTCTCCGGTGACGGTAACCAGAAAGCCCTGCATGGTGACCTCGACCTGGTTGTCGCCTCGGTCGCCGACCACCTGCAAGATATGTTCGTTTTCCACGGACATGGTGACGGCCGGGCACCAACGACTTTCCAGCGTTTCCAACAGCGGCCGAAAATGATTCCAACGGCGTGATCGTTTCCAACGCGTCGACATGATGCTCTCCGGTTTCAAGTTATGAACGAGCGCTTCGGCCGCCCTACGCGAGAAACGTGCGGCCCGTTGCCGAGCTATTACCGGCAAACTCGCGAAAACCTACCGGCGAATTCCGGACGATCGATTTCATGACGGGCGGAAAACCTGCCAGAACAGTTTTTCTTTGCATCCGCGCCTGTCTCATCCCAAAATAATCCGGTAGGTTTTCACTTCGATCGGGGTATTTCAAGTTGGGGAATCGTGCGTCTTCCGCGACCAGCCCGACTTTGCTCGGGCGGCTACGATGTGATCCCGCGGATGAAGCCGCCTGGAGCGGGTTTGTCGCGCGTGATGGGCCAAAGATTTACGGCTGGTGTCGCCGGTGGGGATTGCAAGAAGCCGACGCCGCGGACGTGACGCAAAGCGTCCTGCTACGGTTGGCCGGCAAAATGCGCGATTTTGTTTACGATCCGGGCCGCAGTTTCCGCGGTTGGCTCAAGACTTTGGCCCACCATGCTTGGAGCGACTTCCTGGAAAGCCGGCGCCGCTCGGGCATGAGTCCCGGCGCGGGCGAGATTCTCGAGCGACTGCAAACGATCGAGGCACGCGACGATCTTTCCGGCAAGCTGGAGGAAGAATTCGACTGCGAGTTGCTCGACGAAGCAATGGCCCGCGTGCGGTTGCAAGTCGCGCCGGCCAAATGGGAAGTATTTCGCTTGATGGCGATCGACGGCATGCCGGGAAAGGAAGTGGCGAAGCGACAAAACATGAAACTCTCGACGGCCTATGTCGTCCGCAGCAAAGTGCAAAAGATGGTGCAGGAAGAAATTCGCAAACTCGAAACGCCCGATTCAATCGACAAGAAGGAATGACGTGATTTCCTGCCCCTCGGTCAAAGAGCTGGAAAGGTGGCTGGACCAACACGACGCGGAGCGCCCCGGTGAGGTCCTCGCTGCCCACGTGGAAGCGTGCGCCGAGTGTCAAGCACGCGTCGAACGCTTATTGAACGAAACTACTCCGGGCGGAATTCGCCGGAAACACGACACGTCTCAAAATGCAGCGATCGACGATTGCGACCCGTTTCTGATGGTCTTGCAGGCCCATCCCCCAGGCGAGGGCAATTCTGATAGCACGCCCCTGTCGGCGCTTGGGCGGCGCAGGCGACGAGGCGACGCCTCTGGTCGCCGGCTACGATGTGTTCGAAGAAATAGGTCGTGGCGGAATGGGAATTGTCTACCGGGCGAGGCATCTCAGCCTGAATCGATTCGTGGCCCTCAAGCTCATTCGCGGCGGGACCTCGCTGGAGCCACGGATGCAGGCTCGCTTCCACGCCGAGGCAAAAGCCGCCGCCCGCTTACAGCACCCGAACATCATCCAGGTGCATGAGATCGGCGAATGCGCCCGCGGCCCATATCTGCGTGCTGGAGTTCGTCGAGGGCGGCAGCTTGGCCGACAAGATCAAAGGAATCCCGCAGCCGGTCGCCGAGTCGGCGGATCTGGTGGCGACGCTCGCCCGCGCGATTCACTATGCGCACGAACAAGGAATTATTCACCGCGACCTCAAGCCCGCGAATGTCTTATTGTGCGCGCCGCCCGAATCCGCGACTCGTCGTCACGACCGCTCGCCGGCGCCATGGTCGTCGGCGCGATTTGCCACGCTGCCAAAAATCTCGGATTTTGGATTGGCCCGCTTGATTGACGATCAAGCCATCCATTCGATCGGAAATGCCATTATGGGTACGCCGAGTTACATGGCTCCTGAGCAAGCGGATAGCGGGCTCCACGATGCGGGGGCGTCGACCGACATTTACAGCCTCGGCGCGATTCTGTACGAAATGCTAACGGGCCGCCCTCCGTTTATCGGCGAGACTACGTTCGATACGGTGCTGCAAGCGCGACACGAAGAACCGATTGCGCCCCGTCGCATACGTCCGCAGTTGCCTTTGGATTTGCAGACAATTTGTCTTAAGTGCTTGCGGAAGGAACCGGCGAAACGATACTCGTCGGCCGAAGACTTGGCCGACGATCTCGAACGATTCCTGGTCGGGCGGCCCATCCTGGCCCGGCCGGTTGGCCGCGTCGAACGCTGCTGGCGCTGGTGTCGACGAAATCCGATTGTCGCGAGTCTTGTGATCGCGCTGGCGTTCGTCGTCGGATTTGGGTTCGTTGGCGTGTCCTGGAAATGGCTCGAATCCGACGCCCGGCGCCGCCGCGCGATGGAATTGGCCGAGGCAAAGGATTCGGCGCTGCAGCGCGAGAAAATCGAGCGCCGGGAAAAGGAAGTTGCCCTCGCGACCGCACGGATCAACCTCTATTTCCATAGCATCGCCCTGGCGCACCGCGAATGGCAAGCAAACAACCTGGCAATCGCGGAGAAAATCCTCGACGAATGTCCCCAAGACCTTCGAAACTGGGAATGGCATTACCTGAAACGACTTTGCCACGATGAGACCGCGGTGTTTCGCGGATGCGGCGATTCGGTTCAGGCTATTGCGTTTAGCCCGGATGGCCAACGGCTGGCCACGGCCGCGGCCGATGGGACCGTCGTCATTTGGGAGGTCCGCACTCACCGAAGAATTCATACCATACTCGGCAAAACCGGCAATTTCTCGTTGCTGCGGTTCAACCGCGACGGAAACCGGTTGGTGCGCGTCAGCAAGCGTGTAATGCCCGGCGTTCCCTTTGCGAGCGATACGAATTTGACCTCTTGGGACACGCAAACCGGCCGGCCGATTTTCGATATCCCCAATCCATTCGTCGGCTACAAGCTCGCGTTGAATGATGACGCCACCCGACTGACAGTCGTTACGACGGGCGGCACTACTCGGTTGTGGGACATTCAGACGGGAACGGAACTCGCGAAACTCCCGTTTCGCTTGGCCGGCGTCTGCGTGCCGGCAATTAGTCCCGACGGAAAACTGATCGCGGGAGTCAACGCGAATGGACGCCTGTTGCTTTGGAGTGCGGCCGACGGCTCGGTGGTGCGCGAATTGGAGAGACCGGCGCAGCGGATCGTCGGCGTCGATTTTAGCCCCGACAGCCGGCGGCTAGCGGATGCTCGCGATCAATCGATATGCATTTGGGATGTCGGGACTGGCCAGAAACTTCGCGAGATGACCGGCACGAATCGTGGAATTCACTCGGCACAGTTTACAGCGGACGGCGATCGGCTGCTTGTTCGCGCCGGCCGCCGCGACGTCGAGATTCAACCGTTGAATCCAGGTGGCGAGGCCGCGTATGTGCGCACGAATACATCGATTGTGACCGCCGCGGCCCTCAAGCCTGATGGCACGGCGGTGGCGATCGGCTGCCCCGACGGCTCGGTCCGGTTGTGGGACGCCGGCTGCCTGGGCGGCGTACGCACGCTCGCGCGGTTGCCCAACCAACTGCACGTGTGCCTGAGTTCTAATGGAATGAAGCTCGCCGCGATGAATCGCAAAGTGATTGTCATGCGTGATTCCGCAGCGGGACAATCGCTGGGCACTTCGAAGCCGGAGCCAGCAGGATATCCAGTGGCTTTGAGCGATGATGGCGGCCGCATTGCTTGCGCGGATGCGAGCGATGGCTATGCGATCTTGGATGCGAAGTCGGGACAGGGAATCGCGAAGCTCGTTTCGCGCGGCCGCCGAAGACCAAGATTGTCCGCCGTCACTGGCAACTCCATCCTTCCGCGATTCGCCGGCCGGACCGCCGGATTCAGCCGTGACGGGAATCTTTTGGCGACCGGATCCGATGGCAGGACGATCAGCATCTGGAATATCGCGACGGGCGACGAACTCTGTTCGATTGATAGCCCATGGGTTCGAGGCGTCGCCCCGGCGTTTAGCCCCGATGGCCGCCGGCTCGCGATCGCGGGAACCACCGGCGACATACGAATTTTCGACAGTCATAGCGGCGAGCTCTTCCGACAAATTGCCGCGCATGTCGGCTATTCTCGGGCACTTGATTTCGACCCCGCCGGCGAGCCGCCTTGCGTCCGGCGGCAGCGATTCATTGGTGAAGGTCTGGGATCCTCTCACCGGCCGCGAGTTGTCCTCTCTCGCCGGCCACACCGACCTTATTACGGCTGTCGCCTTCAATTCCGACGCGACAAGGCTCGTTTCGGCGAGTTACGACAAGTCGGTCAAGATATGGGACGTGTCATCGCGCCGCGAGCTGCTGACGTTGACTGGATTTACCTCTGTGCCAATCGCCACACGGTTTTCGGTTGACGGACGCCGGCTCGTAGTGCTCGACGCTCGAGGAGACGCGAGAATCTTTGACGCGGAAAACAATTCCGATCGGTGAAATCGATAACAGTTTGTTCGAACATCGACGCCGGAAAAAAGGGAGGAAAATGGTGACGCTTGGGAGGAAAAAGGTGACGCTTTACTCAACTCTTTTGGAATTGGCCGGTTACACAAGAATTCGCGCTGTTCGGCTGCCGGCGGCTTCAATGGCGGCGTAAGACTCGATTGTTCCACTAGCAAAAGGTTTGCTGAAACCACACGCGTCGGATCGCCAAATCGCCGCGATCGAAACGGCGACGATTTTCGACACTCGTCAGATTGTCAAATCAAGATTTGAAATGCGACCAGAAAACATTCCGATCCTTCGTCAGCCTCGTTCTCGACGACGATTAAGTTCAACGATCATCGCAAGGCCGAAATGCCCCCCCCTTCTTGCCAGCCGTGGCGAAATGTCAGCCAAACGGAATTGCAAATATAAGTGTACGCGCGTATAATACGCCATTCCGACCGCGCCGGGAGTGCGCGCTTTGGAGGAATCGTCGTGTTCGCAGCCAAGATCATCACCCGAGTTGGTTCGATGTCCGCGTTCGATTGCCCGGAGCGACCGCAGGCTAAAGCCGTGCGGCTACAAAGCGGACGGACATGCGGACGGACATGCGGACGGACAAAACGGACAAAGTTTTCAATGTGCTCGAATTCGCGGTGCAAATTGCGATTCTTTAAGGAGTTGCGCAAAAAGCAGGTCGCGATCGCGACGGGCGAGACGTCCGCTTTTGTCCGCTTTTTGGCGGACAATTATCCCGGTCGGGCATGTTTCGCCAAATTGCCTAATCGGACACTTCGCTCCGCGAGCAATCCTTCGCTAACTCCGGAACGCGAGGCATTAACGCCATATCTGGTCGAATACGTGAACTGTGCTGGTCTGGTTGAGATGGGAAGGTTGATAATCTGGCGAATCTCAGGTCGATACAGTCAACACGGAAGGACCCAGGCCGCTCCCAGCCCCGGGGTACGTTCACACCACGGAATCGGCAGCCCGGCCAAGATGCCGGGCCGCGTTCAACACCTTCCCGCGGTTGTCCCATCCGATCCGTGCTCAAAGGTTCAACCGGTGAGATTGACCGGTGAGGAGGCGAGAATCATGAGGATGCGTTTGGGTGCGTTGGCGATCGCCCTGGCGGCCCTGCTTGGCGCCGCCGGCAACGCCCGCGCCGCCCATTGCGGATGCACCGGCTTCGCGATCTGGAAGAAGCCCGCGTGCGACGCCCAATGTTGTTTCAACGCTTGCCAGCAAGAGACCCGCACCTGCTACAAACTCGTGTGGGATACGGTAACCGAAAAACGGTTTCATGTCTGCCATCAGACCGTTTGCGAAACGGTCATGAAGCCCGTCTGCAAGACCTGCTACCGCTCCGAGCAGCGCACCTGCTATCGGAAGTGCACCGAAACCGAATGGCGGACCGAGCAGCGCACCATCACGCGGCCATGCACCGAAACGGTGATGAAGGAATGCCATTCCACGATCTATAAGCCGTGCTACGAGACTCATGTCGAGAACCGCAGCGAGACGATAAACAAGCCGGTTTATGAAACTGCTTATCGCGAATGCCCGTACACGGTTTGCCGCCGGGTCAATGAGACCAGCTACAAGGAATGCGTGCAGCATGTCAGCAAGCCGGTTTACGAACAGCATTGCCATAAACAATGCTATCAAATCGCCAAGAATGTCTGCGAAGTCCAAATGCGGGAATGCTGCCAGACGGTTTGCGTCCCCGTGTGCGAGACTTGCTATCGCGAATGCTGCCAGAATGTTCGCCGCAAGGTCTGCGAGACGGTGATGAAAAACGTCTGCTGCACCGAGTGGCAGGAAGTCGTCGAACATGGCTGCCGCAACGTGGTCCGCTGGACTTGCGAGCCGTGCACGACCATGCGAACGGTGGTTCGCAAGATTCCCGAAACGGTCTGCGAGACCTATGTGATTCGCGGCCGCCTGCGGGTTTGCATCGATCACGGCTGCCGTTGCGTGTGGGATCCCTGCGCTTGCGCCTGCGTGTCGAAGCGCAAGCTGCTGCCGCGGATTCACGTCTATCGCGAGCCAGACTGCTGCGGCACGCGACAGGTTTGCCGTTATCGTTGCGTCTGCGAGCAAATTCCTTGCACGACTTATGTTCGCAAGTGCCACATCGAGCAGGTGCCCTACACCTGCTGCCGCAAAGTGCCGGTGCGTACGATTCGCCAGGTTCCGGTGCAACAGACTCGGGTGATTTGCGAGACGATTCGCAAACAGGTTCCGTACACGGTCACGCGCATGACGACGCAAGTGGTTCGCAAGCAAGTTGCGTACAACGTGAGCCGCAAGGCGTTTGGCGCCTACATGAGTGAAGCCGACGCCAAGGCCTGGAAGGCCCGCGGCGTGGTCAAGGCGGAGACGGGCGAAAGCGCGATCAGCCTGGCCGCCGCGACCAGCCCGAGCGCCGCGCCGACGGCGATCGGCACCTTCGACGCCGAGGCCCCTGGCCGCGTGTTCGTCGAAGGCGCGACGGTCACCCGCGACGTGGTCAATACCACGGTTCGCATGGTGAACGAGACGAACGTGATCAAGGTGCCGTACAACGTCACCCGCACGATTCAGGAAACGCTCGTCAAGAAGGTGCCCTACACCGTCGTCCGCATGGTTCCGACCACGCTGCAAAAAGTCGTGCCGGTCACGACCTGCAAGCTGATCGCCGAGGATTGCGTGAAGCACATCCCGACCAAGGTTTGCACGATGCGGAGCGAAGTCGTCTGCTGCAAAGTTCCGTGCACGGTATGCAAGATGGTTCCGTACACCGTCTGCGTGAAAGTTCCTTACACGATGACCGAGATGGTGCCCTGCACCGTTCGCAAGCGCGTAAAAGTGTGCGTGCCGTACGAAGTGTGCGTCCGCAAGCCGCGCTATGTGCCGTACACGGTTTGCGACAGCGCTCCGCACTGCCCGGCGTGCGAAACGCCGTGCTGCCCGAAGCCCTGCTGTGAAAAGGCCCCGGCATGCAACACCTGCTGCACGCCATGCCAGCCGACCTGCAACCCGTGCGAGAACGAATGCTGCAATCCCGGCCGCCACAAGCGCGTGGGCTTGCTGCGGCGCTTCTTCCATCGCCGGCTGTGCTGCGAACCCGCCCAGTGCGGTTGCAGCTGCAACTGATTGAAAACGGGGCGAGCCATTGATCCGAGAATGGCTCGCCCTCAAATCTCCCAGCCCTTGCGGTACTTCTTGCGAAGGAACATTTCCGCCTTGTCCGTGTTGGTCGCCTTCATCGCCTTCACATCCCAGTCGAGCGGCTCGCCGCAGCGGTAGGAAACGGCCCCGAGCAGCACGGTCTCGGCGAGCACGCCGCTGTAATCAAACCGGCAAGTCGTCGCCGAGGGATCGTTCTTGACACAGGCCTCGACCCATTCCCGGTGATGGCCGATCGAGTTGGCAATGAACGGCTCGGGCGCTTTGAAGTCCTTGAAGTCTTTTTCGGGCAACAAGACATGTCGGCCGTAGTCGGCGAGAAGTTGGCCTTTTGAACCGATGAACAGCGTTCCGGCGCTCCAGCCCCTGATGCCATTCGCGGCGAGATAAGCGGGCCGCTTGCCGCCGTCGTACCAGGTGAGTTTCACCGGCGGCAGTTCGCCGCGAGCGGGGAATTCATACTTCGCGATCAACCACTCCGCCGCGGTTTCCGGATGCGGATTAGAACCCTCGGCGTGGACCTTGTTGCAATGCCCTAACTTGAGAGCCCAAAACGGCAGATCGACATGATGGCAGGCCATATCGGTGATCGCGCCGCCACCGAAATCCCACCACTTGCGCCAGTTGAAGGGTAGATAGACGCCGCGCTCGTTCGGTTTGGCGCCGTGGTAAAAGGGCCGCCAGGGAGCGGGGCCGAGCCAAAGATCCCAATGCAAGCCAGGAATCACCGGCTCGCTTCCTTTGGGCCGCTCGCCGCCGCCGTAGCTGGTCGGCACCCAGCAATGGACCTCGGTCACCGGGCCGATGGCGTTGGACTGAATCAGTTCGACCACCCGGCGATAATTGTTGCCCGCGTGGATTTGCGTGCCCATCTGGGTGACGAGTTTCATCTTGTCGGCGGTTTCACGCATCAGCCGCACTTCGTGGACCGTGTGGGCCAGCGGTTTTTCGCAATAGATATGGCGGCCCGAGCGCATGGCGGCCAGCGCCGCCGGGGCGTGCATATGATCCGGCGTCGCTACGAGAATGGCGTCGATGCCCTTGCGATCGATCAGCTTGCGGAAATCGACATCAAAGCTGGCCTTCGGAAACGCCTCGCGTGCCGGGCCGATGCGGGTTTCGTGGACATCGCAGAGGGCGACGATTTCGGCATTGGGAACCGTGCGGAGTTGGCCCCAGTTGTAAGCGCCCTGCGCCGCGACGCCGATGACCCCGATGTGGAGTCGCTCATTGGGCGAGGCTTTCTTGGGCGTCTCGGCGTGGAGTGGAAGCATCGCGCCGCCAATGGTCGCGGCGGAGGTGTGCAGAAATCGTCGGCGAGTCAGCATGGGAGAGTCTCCAAGGGAATGAGTGAATTCGATGATACCCCGGACCGAACTCGGATTCCATGAGCAAGTCGAAAGTTCACCCAATTGACAACATCAATCGATGCGGAGGAACAATCGAATTGAAACGATTAACCGTCGGTCAGAGTAGACGATTTCCGATTTTCCCGCGTTAGAATCGCCTTGGCCCATCGTCGTGATGGTATCAAACGCGGTGGTAGAATCCGGGCCGGAAACCGGGTAAGGTGGAGATGATGAAGCCAAATCCTCCATCGGGCGGCTCGCACCGCGCCGCGTTCGACGCGCTTTACCAGCGGCATAGCCGCGAGGTGTGGGCGGCGGCGTACGTTCGGCGCATGGATTCGGATTTGGCACTGGACATTGCGCAAGAGGCGTTCATGCGCCTCTGGAAAGAGTGGGAAAAGGGCGAAGAGATCGACAACCCGCGGGCGTGGTTGATGCGGGTGGCTCGCAATCTGGCCGAGGATTACGCGAAAAGCGCTTTTCATCGCAACGGCACGCACCCGCCGCAATTGATGAACGGCGTGCGGGCCCCGGAATGGTCGCCCTTGGACAAGCTGGAGCGCGAGGAGTTATTCGCCCAATTGCGGACGATCCTATGGGAATTATCGGAGGCGGATCGCCAACTGTTGACGCTTCGCTATGCCCTGGATTATGACGCCGGACAGATCGCGGAACTGTTGGAAATCAATACGACGGCCGTCCATATGCGCCTGAGCCGGGCTCGCCAGCGGTTGGCCGAGCGGCTGGCGGCCCAGGGAGTCGAACCAAAGTCATGAAGCGAACCTCTCGATCGCCTGTCGAATCGCAAGCCGACGATGCACTCGATCGGCTCTTGCGTGAATATTTTCAGACGCAATTGCCGCGGTCATTTCCGCCGCTGCCGTTGCCTGAGGCCAATGCGGCGCCGCGGGCGCGGCGGACGCGGTCCCCATTGTCGCGAAGCCGCTGGATCGTGGCGGTGTGCGTCGCGCTAGTGCTCTTGGCGTTTGGTTGGCTGCTCAAAACCGAGTCGAATTCCGCGACAACCAGTCTGCCGCCGATCACGTCGAATGACAATACGGCCACGGGAGGCAACCCGATGCCGTCGCCGATGCCGCCGCAATCGCCGTGAGCGATGAAATCACGCTCCAATCTCGAAGCAAGCGCGTCGCAGCCGCGCTTGCTTTTTTTTCGGATCCGGCGCCGCTCAGGAACGACGGCAAATCTCGCAAAATCGGCACAGGCGCGCGATTCGGCAGGCTCGCTCGGCCGCCGAGCCGGTTTCATTTTCCGATTGGTCAGAATTAAACTATGCTGGAGAAAGGCTTAATGAGTATGGCTGCCGGTGAAGAGACTGCGCCCCCGGCTTAATCGAGGATGGACATGCCTGTCAGCAGTGAGTCAATCGCCGCCCTTCCCCCCTTCAACGCCGAATGGCCGAGGCTTGGCTCACGCGCTTTGAAGAAAACTGGAACGAACAAAAATTGCGCGAATGCATGCAGGCGTTGCCCGGCCAAAGTTCGCTGAGGCGACCGCTGCTGATCGCCATGATCGAGCGCGACCTGGGCCATCACTGGGACGCGGGGCAGCCCACCGTTATCGAAAGCTATCTGAAGGACTATCCGGAACTGGGAGGCGCCGATGAGATTCCGATTGAGTTGCTCGCTGCCGAATATATAGCGCGGCAGAAGCACCAACACTGCGATCTCGCGGATTTCGCGGAGCGTTTTCCCACTCGAATCGACGATCTGTATCTATTTCTGAAGCCGGGCATCTTTGAGGAGAAGGCCCCAGCGGGGCGAGCGACTACCACCGATTCCATGAGCATGCGGCGGTTGGAACTGCTGCGCGCCCCAGTCGATTCGGCCCCCTGCGAGCCGATCTCCGAGCACCGGTCGAAACTGTTGCGTTCGTCCGGGCGGAACATTCCGCCCACCCAGCTGACCTCGGAGACGGTGCAGGACGACGCGCCGCCCGCGTCAACGAATAACTCCGGAATTGTGTTGCCGCCGGCCCCTGCTGAAGCCGCGGCCGGCGCAAGGCCGATGCCGTGCCGAGCCAGCCCGTTTGGCTCGATATTCAAACAGTGCGATCGAATCCGGCCGCGGGCCGCTCCGGCGTCATCCGGCCCGCGACGGCGATGCCGGCCATGCCGCCGCCGATCCTCGGCCGCTACGCCATCGAGAAACGGCTCGGAAGCAGCGGTTTCGGTTCGCTTTATCTGGCGACCGATACGGAAATCGGCCGGCGGGTCGTATTGCGGATTCCTTCGGGCAGCGGCGGCAACTCTCGCGCGGATCGGACGCGATTCCAGCGCGATTCGCGGATGGTTGCCGCATTGTGTCATCCGTTGCTCTGCCCGGTGTTCGACGCGGGGCAAATCGACGGCGTCGATTTTCTCGCCATGCCGTTTGTCGACGGCGACCCGCTCGCCGACCTGCTCAAACAGCGGCCGATCTGGCCGGCGCGCCAGGCCATCGATCTCGTCACGAAAATCGCGATCGCGCTCGAGACGCTCCATCGCGCCGGTCTCGTCCATTGCGACGTGAAGCCGTCGAATATTCTCATTGCGCCCGGCGAGACGCCCGTGATCGCGGGATTGGGCCAGCTGGGTGAACCGCTGCATTCCAAGCGAACGGGCAACGCCGTCTATGTGGCCCCGGAGCAAAGCAGCTTGGCCGATTCTCCCGACCCGCGAGGCGACATTTTCAGCCTCGGCGTGATCCTGCATCAAATGCTCACCGGCAAACTGCCGCAACCGGGCGAAGGCATCTATTTCTTTCCGCCGGACCTGGATGAACGGCTTCAAAACGCCTGCGGCAAAGCCGTGGCGGCCAATCCGGCCGAACGCTGGGGTTCCATGCGGGATTTGGTCGCCGAACTGACGGCGTGCCGCCAAGGCCTGCGGCCCTCCGATCTGGGGCCGCGATTTCCGCTGGGCGGATCATGGCCGCGGCGAACGCCCGGTTCGGCTCACGGCGTGAGCGGGCCGACCGGCTTGAGTGCCGTGCCGCTAGCGGCGCCGCCAACCTTGCCGCCCGCCCCGGGCAACGCCGCCTATGCCCAAATGCAGGAACTTCGCAACCTGCCGACCAACAGTGCGCGGGCGGTTCGGCCCGCACCGATCAGGAAGCGCGGGCGAACGTTGAATTGGAAGCCGTGGCACTATCTGGTCGCCGGGGCCGTGGGCGGATTTGTTCTGATCGCCACTGTCTTCGCACTCTCCAGCATGCAGAAACGTGCCCAAAACAAGGCACGCACCAATCCGCCGGAACAGCACCAGTCGCAGCCAAACTAGGCTGAAATTCGAAACACTCTTAGCGGCGGCGTCTTGCCGGCGAACTCACAGCGGCAGGATGCCGCCGCGACGAAAACCGAAAGCCGGCAACGAGATCGATTCGACAAATATCAAATCATCGCGGCGGCGATCGCATTGCTGAGCCGGGCCAGAAAACGGCCGTCCGGTTCCTGCGGTTGCGTCGTGAGCAGCACCGCGAAGGCGTCGGCGTCCGGATCGCACCAGGCCAGTGTGCCGGTCGCGCCCCAGTGCCCGAAGCTTTTCGGACCGAGCAAATCGCCAAAATTCGCCGAATGCGCCGGCCAGTTCAAGCGCCAACCAAGGCCCCACGGCCGGCAGCGTCGCTCCTCCTCCGGAATTTTGGGCATCGCATCCAACTGATTGGATGTCATCGCTCGCACGGTCATCGAGCTGAGAATCCTGGTGCCGCCGAGCTGGCCGTTGCCAAGCATCGCCAAGCAAAAGCGCAGCGTAATCCGTCGGAGTCGTAATGAGGCCGCCCCACGGCGAGCCCAGGCCTAACCAGTAGGGTGTGTTCCAGACGATCTCATGCGCCGTGGCATTTTTCGGCAGCCGCACGGGCACGATCCGCTCCTTGCTGGCGGGGTTCCAGCCAAGCGAGGTATCGGACATTCCTAGCGGTGTGAAAATCTCCTGCGCCAGAAACTCCGGCAACGCGCTGCCGCCGACCTGATGCACGATTTCGCCCAGCATGGCGGCGCCCATGCTTTGGTAGTTCACTTTGGCGCCGGGCTCGAACAGCAGCGGCAACCGGCAGGTCGATTCGATGAACGCGGCGAGCGGTTTTTGTTCCTTGCGCAACATGAGATTGTCGGGCGGCATGTCGGGCAGCCCGGAGGTGTGCGTCATCAAATGGCGAAGGCGCACATCCTTTTTGCCGTTGGCCGCGAACTTCGGAACGAACATTGAGACGCGATCGTCCAGCGCGATCAAGCCGCGCTCAACCAGAACCATCGCCGCGGCGACCGTGACCGGCTTGGAGAGCGAGGCAACGAGAAAAAGAGAATCGGATTTCGCCTGGCCAGCAAATATCGGCTCGAGGGCCTTGCCATGGCGGCCAACGCACACGCCCGCCGCGGGAACCTGATCGGCCGCGGCCCACTTTCTCAGCAAATCGAAGGCAATCCGCAATCGAATCGGATCAAAACCGATCTCGGCGGGTTTGGCAATTTCGAGCGTGGGCATTCATCGCCCCTCCTGCTTCAGTGCGACACTTTTTCCGCCGGCGGCGCGACGGCCAGATAGTCGTGGGCGATTCGCTGCGTATAGTCGGTGAGCAATTCTTCGATCCGGGCCGGCGAATCCGATCCGAGCACCAGCCCGATGTGCTGTTTCATCTTGAGCCGAAATACAACTTCCGGATCGGCGAACGGCGAACTGTCGGGCCATTCCTGGCGTGCCAGCGACACGACCACGCCTCCGTAGCATTGCTTCAAGGGGGGCAATTCATAGCCCGCGCCGTCGCTGAGTTCGATGCGGGCCCATTCCTCCCACAGGTTGATCCCGGTGGCGGTCTCGACCATCTCCGCGGTGTTGGCCCCGCCGACGCGGGCGCTGGTTTCGACAAAGTAAATTCGACCATCGGCATGTGACTTCAAAAACTCGGTGTGCGACGCGCCCTGCCGCAGTCCGAAGCCGGTCAGAATTTGGTCGTTGGCGGCCCGGAGTTCGGCCACTTCGGGACGATCGCGCGGCATGGTCCGCGTCGAGTAGATTCCGCCGCCCTGGTAAACGTCCAAGAGCGGGCGGACATAGCCGTTTACCTCGGCGAAGATCACCTGGCCGTCGCGAACCAGCGAATCGACATGGAACAAATCGCCGGACACGAATTGTTCGAGCACGCAAAACGACTGCTCGTCGCCGAGCCTTTCGATCTCACGCCAGAGTTGGCCGGCCTCGTGAAGTTTGCGAATGCCGGCGGCGGACGCTTGCGAGCGCGGCTTGATGAGCCACGGTGGCGGCACGCGCGCGAGAAAGTCCCGCACCGCGTCATGATTGAAAATCCCGGTGAATTCCGGACCGCGGGCGCCGATTTCGCGCTTTGGTCCGCATCGCGAGCTTATCGCGAAACAGCCGGGCCGACGACTGATTCATCCCCGGCAGGCGAAGATGCTCGCGAATGGATGCCGCGACCTCGACATCGAAATCATCGAGCGCGACGACTTTTCGGAGGTCGCGAGTTCGGGCCAGATAACCGATCGACTTCAATAAGGCGCTTTGATCAGCGAAGGTTGGTAGGGCAAAGACTTCGTCGATTTGCTCGCGGGCCCAGGCCTCGCCGAGCAGCGACTCGACGGTGAGCAATATGACATGCCAGCCTTCTTGGCGGGCTCGGGCGAGAAATCGATTTCCTTTGAAGTAGCTGGCCAGGCAGATTACGCAGGGCTTGGCGGAATTCATTCGCGGCCTCCGTCGGGAACGACCCATGTCACCATGCTACGAATTCGCAACCGGCCGGCTGTTTTCGCGGAAACAAGCACGGGGGCTTTCGCCGGCCGTGCCGATCGTGTAGGATATCTCCCGTTTTGACGGCACGGACTCGTTTTCAAAAATCTGGAGATGTTCATGAAACGGTTTGTTCCCGTGATGGCCGCGCTGCTGGCCGCGGCGATTGGTTGCGACAAACAGCCGACGACCGTCGGCTCGGGGCCGGCGAGCGACCCCGCCGAAGCCGCCAAGTACGCCATTGTCAAAAACAAGACCGTCGACTTGACCAGCGACAATACCCAAATCAAATGGACCGCCTCGAATCCCAAAGGCAAACACCACGGCGAGTTTAAAAAGGTCAGCGGCACGATCAATGTTTTTTCATTCAGCCCGGGCCAGCAGTTCAAACAACTGCCCGCTCCCATCGAGAGTCTGACCGTTGAGATCGATGCCGCCTCGCTTGAAGCCGACGAGCCGATGTTGACCAATCACTTGAAGAGCAATGACTTCTTTGCCGCAGCCGAGTTTCCCAAGATCATGTTTAAATCAACCAAAATCGTGTCCGTGGCAGAGAAGAAAGATGAGTGCATGATCACCGGCGATTTGAAGATTCGCGACAAGACCGTTTCGATCACCTTCCCTGCCAAGGTGAACATTGAAAAGACATTTTTCTTGGAAAGCGCATTTGATTTAAGCCGCAAGGAAATCGGACAAACCTTTTCGGCCAAGGATATCGACGATAAGGTCCAGGTGACGGTCACAGTTGGCAAGCAAATGGCGAAGTGAACGGGAGCCCGAATGGCGTTCGGGTTATTTGAACTCAAGGCGATCGGCTTGGGAGTGCTTCTCCCCGGGCTGATCGCCTTTGTTATCTTGGCGGCGATGGGTCGGGCGGCCCGACTTTGGGAGCCGCTGGCATCGCTCGCGGTTCCGCTCGCCTTGGCGGCAAGTTTCTATGCCGCCGGATTGTCGCTGGAACTTTTTCCGATTCGGCCGGACAAGGTCGGCCCGCAATGGATTCCGATTCTGACCCTGCTTGCGATCCCCGCCGGCTGGCTCTCTGCGCGCGGCCGCTGGCGGGAATTGATTCTCTTTGCCCTGGCGAGCACCGCCTTCGCGGCCGCCGTGCCCATCATTCCTGGTTACATCGCGATTCGGGCCGGTCATTCGCTTTGGGTATTCATCCTGGGTCAATGTTCGCTCGTTCTCGGTGTCGGGCTTTGGCGTGCGGCAGCTGAATTCCCGCCCGCGGTTTTCGTGGCAATGCTTTCCGTCTGTGGCTTTTTTCAGGCCGCGATTCTAATGGATTCCGGCTCGGCGAGTCTGGCTCAAATCTCCGGCTTTTTGGCAGCCGCGCTCACCGGTCTGGCGATCTATTGCCGATGGATTTCTCGCGACCCCAAGCCGATCATGGCCCGCGGCGCGATCCCGACCTTCACCGCCGTCTCGACCGGACTGATCGCCAATAATTATTTCGATTCGGTGAGCGACAACAGTCAAGCGTACAATTGGATTGGGCTGCTTGCCCCGCTGGGACTCGCCGCCGTGCTGTTGCCGCCTATGCGTTCCTTGTCCGGCCGGCGGCGGGCGCTTCCGGCCATCGCCCTGACGATCGGCTTGTTACTGTTGGCCGCAATTTTGGCTCATCGCTCGGCATCACTGTGACGAATTTCCATGCCAAAACTTACCGGAGTTCTGGAAACTTCGCTCTATGTCGATGACCTGGAGCGATCGGCGGCGTTTTATCGCAAGCTATTCGATTTTCCGGTTCTGGTTTCGATCGATCGCATGATTGCGCTAGAAGTGCCGAACTCCCACGTGCTGTTGTTGTTCAAGAAGAAAGGTTCGCTGGTCGGCACGCCGGGCGGGGCTCACGACGGCGCGGGCCAACTCCACATGGCCTTTGCCGTTCCCACCGAGGAGTTCGACGCCTGGCATGCACGCCTGAACGAACAGGGAATCGCGATCACCGAAATCGTGAACTGGGATCGTGGCGGGCGGAGCCTCTATTTCCGCGACCCCGATGGCCATCTCATCGAACTGGCGACGCCGGGCATCTGGGCCAACTATTGAAGCACTACTTGATAGCGCTTCACGTGGCAGACCAAGTCGAATTCGGCTATCAATGCATCCAGTCGTTCGGAAATTCGCTCAAACGTCGCCGCGTCGGTGACAATGGTCACCTCGACGCGCGCGAGCTCGTTGACTGCCGGCACACGCCGAACCGGCTCGAGTTTCAACGCCGGCAGGTCCGATAATTCGAACCCGGTCAACTTCAATTCCGATGCGTCGCGAAGTTCCGTGAGCAATTTCGAAAGCATGTTGGGCTCGAACCGGCTTTGGGCCTCGCGATTGTTCAATACCACATTCAAGGCTTTCTCCCGTTCCGCCGAGAGCCTTACGACGGACACCGGCACATCCTCGACGCCCATCTGTTTCAGAATTCGCAAGCGAGCATGTCCGCCGACGACACAGCCGCTGAGTTCGTTCCAGACGAGGGGTTCGACCAGGCCAAACTCGCGCAGGCTCGCCGCGAGTTTCCGATAGGCGGGCGATTCAGGTTTCAGAATTCGCCGCGGATTGTAAGGCGCCGGTTTCAAATCGGTGATTCGCATCCGGCGGATTTCGAACGATGAATCGGACATGATTTTGACTCTCGAAGTGAGTTCATGACGTGCCACTGCATAAGACTTGGGTGCGAACCGCGGGTTGTCAACGACCGAGCGAAAATGACGAATCCCCGTATGATGAGTTTCAATGAATCGAAAGGATCACAACCATTCCGCTCATCGATTTGAACCTGCCGCAACCGCCGATTGCCCTGCCCCCCGAAGTTCAGAACTTCCTGCGCGAGGCGGACCGGCGCATCGAGCGATTTCAGATCGACCATCACATTCCCGGTTTTGTCGCGAGCGACTTCACGCGGGTTTACGCCGCGCTGCGGGCACTGGCCGAGTCAAATCTTGCCACGGGCGGTCTCTTCTGCGAATGGGGCAGTGGGTTTGGCGTCGTGAGTTGCCTCGCCGCCATGCTCGATTTCGAGGCCTGGGGCATTGAAATCGAAGGCGAACTGGTCGATGCGGCCCGCCGGCTCGCCGAGGATTTCGACGTACCCGCCACTTTCATTCGCGGCAGTTTCATTCCAGCCGGCAGCAAAATCTCGTTTGAAAGCAATGGCTTCAACTGGCTCGCAACCGATGGCGAAGATCTGCAACACGAAATGGACCTCGGCCCCGAGGATTTTAACGTCATTTTCGCTTATCCGTGGCCCGATGAAGAGAACTTGATCGAAAGACTTTTTGAGCAAATCGCCGGCGATGGCGCGATCCTCGTCACCTATCACAGCGACGAGCATGTGCGCTTTCAGCAAAAGGCTAAGCACCGCGCGCGGCGATAGTCGCCGCACCGTTTGATCGCCTAAACCTACAATTCCCGGAACGAAATCATGGAGAACTACCCATGTCCGATTTGAACGGCCGAGTCGCGATTGTGACCGGGGCCAGCCGCGGAATCGGCCGGGCGATCGCACTGGGCCTAGCCCGAGCCGGCTGCGGCGTGGTCGTCGCCGCCAAGTCGACCGAATCGACCGAGAAATTGCCCGGCTCGATCTTCAGCGTCGCCGAGGAGATCGAAAAACTGGGCGGTCAGGCCCTCCCCGTGCAGATCGATGTTCGCGATGAAACGCAAATCGAGCGCATGGCCGCTCGGACCTTGGAGCGATTCGGCCGCATCGACATTCTAATCAACAACGCCGGGGCGTTATTCTGGCAGCCGGTGATCGATACGCCGCCCAAGCGATTTGATTTGGTGATGGATGTAAATGCCCGCGCGGCTTTCTTGTGCTGTCGGGCGGTTTTGCCTGCGATGATGAAGCAGCGCTGGGGCCACATCATTAACATGTCGCCGCCGTTGGACCCCGGTTTCGCCGCCGGCCGCGTGGCCTATGCGATTTCGAAACTCGGCATGACATTAATCACGCATGGCCTCGCCGAGGAAATGAAGCCGCACAGCGTCGCGGTGAACTCGCTCTGGCCGATCACCATTATTGAAAGCCAGGCCTCGATCAACTGGAACCTGGGCACGCGAGCAATGTGGCGAAAGCCCGACATTCTCGTCGATGCCGTGTTGCATCTGGCGCGAAAAGACCCGGCGACGCTCACCGGGCAAGCGTTGCTGGATGAGGACTTTCTGCGCGGGGAGGGCGTGAGCGATTTCGATCAGTACGCCTGCGTGCCGGGCAGCAAGCCGCCGAGGATCAATTGGAATGCGAAATTCGCGGCGGATTGAAGAATTGCCGAACCGGCATTTGATTTATCTTGTCCGTTCTTTTCAAAGGCTGGGAGCGGAGAGATACAAATTGAATGCGCGAGCGATTTGAGCCACCAAACGAATATTGGCGATGGAATCTTCTGAGCAGAACAGCGCTGGATCGGCGAGCCAAGACAACGGCGGCATGCAGACGTCCACCGATGCCGATGATCTGCTTCGCCATGGGAAGCAGTATTTTGACGAAGAACGATATGAGGAAGCGTTGGTCGCTTTCGCCAAAGCATCAAGGCTCAAACCGGACAGTGCGGATGCACTTGTGTATCGAGGGATTATTTTTTCACGTCAGGGTCGCTCTCATTGGGCGATTGGCGAATTCGAGGAAGCGATTCGGTTGGATCCAGAGTCGGCTTGGGCTCATGAATGGTTCGGAGCGGTGCTTGCACAGGCGAAAATGTTTGAGCGAGCAATCGAACAGCTTACTGAGACAATCCGCCTTAAGCCGGAGCATGCTAACGCGTATTTGAATCGTGCCGTAGCTTATCATAATCGCGGCGATCACGAGGCAGCGATTGCAGATTACGCGAAAGCCATTCGCCTCGATCCGAACTGCGTCACAGCCTACTCGTTTCGGGGTAGTTTGTACTTCAGCTTGGCGCACTATGAGGAAGCGATCGACGACTACTCGCACGCATTACAGATTCGTCCAAACGATGCCGAAACGCTATTGCACCGGGGAGCCGCTTTTCAGCGTGAGCGAGACTATGCCACGGCGATCGATGATTATACGGCCGCCATTCAGCTCAACCCGCAAGACACGAGGCCGTTATTAAATCGGAGCACCGCCTGGAGCTCGCTTGATGACCCGATCGCCGCAATGGCTGACTTGAACCAGGCGATTCAGATGAATCCGTGCGAGGCTCGCGCGTTTCGATTGCGTGCCCGACTATATCACGAGGATGATTGGAACGCCAATGCCGCGTTATCGGACTATGCCGAGGCGATTCGGCTCGATCCGACAGCCGTGGAGACGTTTCAGCTGCGGGGCCATCTGTATGTCGATTTGGAACGTTTCACCGATGCGATCGCCGAATTTACCGAGGCGATTCGACTTGCGCCCGAGGACGCTGCTGCAATCAGATCGCGGGCGAATTGTTGGCAACACCTCGAAGAATTTGAGAAAGCAGAAGCGGACTATCTCGCCTTCTATGAACTTCGTGCCAAAGAGGATCCTATGTTTGGATCAAAACACTTGATTCACTCGTTGCTGAAGGCGCACTTTTGAAGCCGACGGCCTGGAAGGTCTCACGATCACCGAACGGCGATTTCCCAGCCGAGTTGCGCGGACCTTCAACGGGCGCTTGATCGTTTGTTCGAGACCGTGAAGCTCCACCACTTTTGTGGAGTTCAAACCCAATATTCCCACGAAGAACTCGACTTTACTCGCCTCCTCATGCGTGGGCAAAACGACCCGCCAATTGCGGTCCCCGCACAATATGAAGAAATCGACATCGGCGAATCGGAGCCAGTTCGATGCGTCAAGTCCGGCTTGTGGTTGTTTGAGGATGACGGGCAGCGGATGGCGATTCTCTGGGAGCCGGTGCCGGCTCATCGATGCGGCGCCGGTGCAAGATTTCAGGTCGCAGTGCGGGGCGACGAGCTTGGATCCGAGGCAATCAAGAGGTTTTTCAAACGAATTGAGGAGGCGGTTCGCGACGCTTCGTCCTACCGAGGCAAGATTCTTTCGCTGGAGTGGGAAGACGACTATTCAGGGACATCGACCGGAATCAAGGTTCACAAGCTCCATCGAGTCGAACGCGATCAGGTCATTCTCCCCCGCCAGACGCTCGATTTGCTGGATCGGAACGTTATCCATTTCACACAGCAGCGCGCTCGATTGGCCGAATACGGCATGGCAACCAAAAAGGGGCTCCTCTTCTATGGTCCACCTGGCACGGGAAAGACTCATACCATTCACTACCTCGCGGCGACGCTGCCTGAAACTACAACCTTGTTAATCTCCGCAGAGCAAGTCGGACTGCTCGGCGACTACATGACGCTTGCGCAGCTTGCTTCAACCCAGCATGGTCGTGATTGAGGACGCCGATCTGATTGCGCGGGAACGCACCACCATGAATAGTGCATGTGAAGAAGTGTTGTTGAATAGACTTCTGAACGAAATGGATGGTTTGCGTGAAAACGCCGACGTTTTGTTTATTCTGACGACAAATCGCCCCGAGGCGCTCGAGGCGGCCCTGGCTTCGCGGCCTGGGCGCATCGATCAGGCGATCGAATTCCCGTATCCCGACAAGGACGGTCGTGAGAAACTCGTCCGCTTGTATTCGCGCGGAGTGCCGATCTCGGATGAAATCGTTACAGACACGGTTGCCAAAACCGAGAATGTCAGTGCCGCATTCATCAAGGAACTCATGCGGCGGGCGACCCAATTCCAAATCGAGCGGAACTCGACCGATGGAATCAATCTTCAGGACGTCAATGATGCCTTGGATGAACTGCTTTTCCGAGGCGGATCACTCAACCGGAAGCTACTCGGCGGCAAGATCGGCGAGTCCGTGCCGGCTGAGTGTTAATTTCAATCTTACACATTATAAGCCGTGCTCGCGGTGGTGCCGCCGTGGCCGGTCCAGTTGGTGTGGTGGAATTCGCCGCGCGGGCGATCGACCCGCTCGTAGGTGTGGGCGCCGAAGTAGTCGCGCATGGCCTGAAGCAAGTTCGCGGGCAGCCAGGCGCTGCGGTAGCCGTCGAAGTACGACATCGCCGCGGACATGGCGGGCAGCGGGATGCCGTTGGACACGCCCGCCGCGATCGTTCGCCGCCAGCCGGCCTGGCTGCGAGCCATCTCGCCGGCGAAATAGGGATCGACCAAGAGATTCATAAGCTTGGCGTTTCGGTCAAACGCTTCCTTGATCTTGCCGAGGAACGCACTGCGAATGATGCAACCGCCTCGCCACAACAGCGCGACTGACCCAAGATTGATGTTCCATTTTTCCTCGCGTGATTGCGCTCCATGAGCGCGAAGCCCTGGGCGTAGCTGCAAATCTTGCTGGCGTACAGGGCCATTTCCACATCCTTGATAAAGGCTTCGCGGTCGCCTTTGAATTCGACCTTCGGCGCGGCGATCACTTTCGACGCCGCCACGCGCTCGTCCTTTTGCGCCGCGAGACAGCGGGCAAAGACCGCCTCGGTGATCAGCGTCAGCGGGATATTCAAATCGAGCGCGGAGTTGGTGGTCCACTTGCCGGTGCCTTTTTGCATGGCGGCGTCGAGAATCAGATCGACCATCGGCTTGCCCGACTGTGGATCGCGATAGCCGAAAATGTCGCCGGCGATTTCGATCAGGTAGCTATCGAGATGGCCCTTGTTCCAGCGCTCGAAAACCTGCTTCAATTCGTCGGCGTTCAATCCCAACAGCGACTTGAGCAAGTGATACGATTCGCAGATCAGTTGCATGTCGCCGTATTCGATGCCGTTGTGCACCATTTTCACATAGTGGCCGGCCCCCTCCGAGCCGACCCAATCGCAGCAGGGCACGTTGCCATCGACCTTGGCGGCGATGGCCTGGAAAATTGGTTTGACGTGGGGCCACGCCTCGGGGTTGCCGCCTGGCATGATCGACGGGCCCTTCAGCGCCCCTCCTCGCCGCCCGAGACCCCGGTGCCGATGAAGAAAATTCCCTTGGCCTTGAGTTTGCGCGTGCGACGAGTGGTGTCGGGATAATGGCTGTTGCCGCCATCGATGAGGATGTCGCCCTTTTCGAGATGCGGCATGACCTCCGCGATCACCTGATCGACTGGCGAACCGGCCTTCACCATCAGCATCACTTTTCGCGGCCGCTTGAGCGCCGCGATCAGTTCCGGGATGCTATGAGTGCCGATGATTTTCTTCCCCTTGGCCCGGCCGGCGAGAAACTCATCGACTCGCGAGGTGGTGCGGTTGAACACGGCGACAGTGTAGCCGCGGCTCTCGATATTCAGCACCAGGTTTTCGCCCATGACGGCGAGGCCAATCAATCCGATGTCGGCGGTTCCATTCATGGCTGCCTCGTGAAAAACAATTTTCAGGAATTGTACGGAGGCAGCAAACTCGTGGCCGGTTAGAATAAAACTCACTTGCGTTTCGCGCCCGCCCGAAACCACGAGATGTTCGCCATGATTCGATCGACTACTGCGCTGCTGATTCTAGTTTCAACGGTTGCAATTGTTCGCGCCGACGCGTTCGATAACTACACCTTGCCGATCCTGCAAAAAGTGCCGGAGTTCGCGGGCGCCAAACAAGTCAACGAACTCACGCCGGACATGATCGTGCAGCATTCGCAAGTGCTGCCGGGTAGCGAATCGGCGACGGTCGTAGTTTACACCAACGATAACCGCTGGGCGAAACTGCAGGTCGTGGCCGCGCGGCAAAAGATACAACAGCCCGGCAAGGAACCCGAATTCGTGCCGATGTTGCGAATCGAGCGATTCGTCACTTTCCGCGAGGGCAGCGAACGGGCGATTTACGCCTCGGGCCAGAATCTGAGCCTGTTCCCCGGGTTTCATTTGCATCTCGACCTGGGCCAAGTGGTGCCCGACAAACTCGGAGGCGATCTCACCGTCGTCGAACCGAAACCAAGACAACTGATCGTCAAACCGCTGGGCAAGGCGAAAATCTATCTGCTGACCAAACCAATGCCCGAGGCGGCGCCGAAGGGGACGCAGAAGTTGGCCGTCGGCGACAAGTTTGAGTCGCAATACTTCAACGGAACGTTTAAGCTTTACGACGATGGCCGGCGCAGCGGCGTGCTGCGCCTGAAGGTCAATGGCGAGGATGTCGCCGGCACGTTTGTTTCGGATCAAAACGGCCGCGAATACGACGTGGAAGGCTCGATCGCCAAGCCGAATCATAAAATCATTTTCGTGGTCAAGCTGCCGCAGACGCAGGAGTCGTTCGAAGGCTGCATGTTCACGGGCGATGGCAAGGCCATCGCCGGCACCTGCAAACTCCTGAACCGCGAGGCTGGCTTTTACGCAATCCGGATGAAATAAACGGCATTTTGGTCCGCAGATTCCGTGGATTGCACAGATTTTGAACTTCTGAAATGAATCTGCGCAATCTGTGAAATCTGCGGACGAATCGGAGCGAGCAATGGCTGAACCAACCAAATCCGGGCGCCTGGTGTCGCTGGATGCATTTCGCGGATTGATCATGCTGACGCTGGCGGGAGCCGGCTTCGGGTTGTTCGGACTAGCGAATGAAAAGCTCAAGAGCGACCCCAACAGCGGCTTCTGGCATTTCGTCGCCTTCCAGACTGAACATCCGGAGTGGAACAGCAGTTTTAACTATGTCGGCGTTTCCTACTGGGACTTGATCCAGCCGTCATTCATGTTCATGGTCGGCGTCGCCATGCCGTTCAGCTATACCAAACGCCTCAACCGCGGTGACTCCTTCTGGCGCATGGCCGGCCATGCCCTCGTCAGATCGATCATTCTGGTTCTTTTGGGAGTTTTCCTGGCGAGCGCCTGGAGGAATCACACGAATTGGACGTTCGACAATGTCCTTGCGCAAATTGGGCTCGGCTATTTCTTCGTGTTCCTGTTAATGGGCCGCCCGGCATTTTTGCAACTGCTGGTCGGCGCCGCGGTGTTGGTCGGCTACTGGTACTGGTCCATTCGGTACCCGGTGCCGGGGGCGACCAATTTCGCCGATCATTTCCAGTACAACACCAACGCCGCCGCCCATTTTGACGAATGGTTTCTGAACAAGTTTTCGCCGCACACAAATCCCATCCCCAACAAGGGCGGCTATTGCACGCTCAATTTCATTCCGTCGGCGGTCACCATGCTCATGGGCGTGATGTCCGGCGAATTGCTGATGAGTGAACGAAGACCGTGGACCAAGGTGAACATTCTCGCCGGCCTTGGAATCGTCTGCCTGGCGCTGGGAGTGGCCGCGGAGCAGTACGGCATCTGCCCGGTGGTCAAGCGAATCTGGACGCCATCCTGGGTGCTTTACAGCGGCGCTTATGTCCTTTGGATCCTCGCGGCGTTTTACTTGGTTATCGAGGTGATCGGCTTGAAATTCTGGGCCTACCCCCTGGTCTGGCTCGGAGCCAATTCGATCCTGCTGTACATGATGGGCCAACTTCTCAAGCCCTGGACCAAGAAGCAATTGCTGACGCATTTTGGCGATGTGAAATTCAACCTGGGGCCCATCCATTTCGACTATGGTCATCTGATGACAAGTGGCCCTTACGCTTCGGTCTGGAGTGCGTGCAGCGTGATGCTTGTGTTCTGGCTGATTTGCTTCTGGCTCTACCGGCAGAAAACGTTCATTCGAATTTAGCCGCTTGCGGGGTGACAGTGCCGTTTTGGTCACGTCGCCATTGAAGTATGATTCAAATATTGGAAAAATAACGTCGATTTGTGGGAGTGTCGGCCATGGCTTCGCCAGCAATTGGATCGCCGCCGCGCGATCGGCCTGACGCCGAGACCGAGGCCAAATTTCGGCGCTTGGCGGCGGAATGGGACCAAGCGACCTGTTTCTTTTCGTCCATGCAGGCGGCGTATGAGCACCCCGCGTACCGCCAAATCATCGCAATGGGACCGAAGATTGTGCCGCTTCTCTTGCGCGACCTCGAGCAAACCAACTCCCACTGGTTTGCGGCGCTGCGTGAAATCACGGGAGCGAATCCTGCACCATCATCTGCTGCGGGCAACGTTCCAAAAATGGTTGAAGCGTGGCTCAAGTGGGCGAGAGCAAGCAGTCAGTGGTTCTAGGTGTCAGACGCTTGCGGCGTTACAGGTACTTTCTGATAAACCCCCAGCAGGCAATTCTCCGGGTATTGCAACCCCAGCGCACGCACCATGCGCCACGCCCATAGTTCGACCCAGTTCAGAACCTTGATTTGGCTGAACGCCGCGAGATCATCGAGATAAAGGAACAATCGTTCTTCGAAACCGGCCTGCTCGAATAGCCGCCGCAAATCGCGCCGCGTGTTCATGCGATAAACGACGGGAAATGTGTCCTTCTCGTCGCCGCCCCAAAAAAGGCGCTTGATCGGATGGTGCAAGCCGAACGGCGTGAAGCGCGAAATCAATGAGATCGGGGCGTTTCGATTCACAGTGTAGACCACGACGCGCCCACGGGGAACGAGCAATCGATTCAGCGCGGCGATCACCTTCGCCGGTTCGGCGATGTGCTCCGCCACCATGCGAAATGTCGCCAGGTCAAAACCATATTCGGTCCGATAATCTTCGATCGGACATTGAGCGCGCTCGTGAACAAATGGATTCGCGAGGATGTTTTCACTCGGATCAACGCCAACGAGCAGTTTACAGCGTTTGGCCAGTTCTTTCGCGAGGGTGGGATTGTGCGGAAAGACACTTGCGCCACCGCCAACATCGAGCCAGCGCATCTCTGGATGCACATAACGGGCGATCAATGCTTCGTAATAATCGTCCGGTGTGAAATAACCAAACCGCACGCGCCGCCGCACGGCCCAGCCGGACCTTGCGACATCGCCGTGCTTGATCGTGAGCAAGTGCTGGAGTTCGTTGAGCGTGGGCGATGCGCCTGGCGAAAACTGATTCGGGAAAGCGGCCATTGCGGGCACTCGAATCGACTTCCCCGTTTAACCGTTGCGGCTCAGGACTTCGTTGCCGAGTTCCTTGCGAGCACTGTCGAGACAGCGGGCCAACTGTTGCTCGACATCAGACCGGAATTTTCCGTTCGGCAACGTGGATAGAGCGGCCCGTAAGAGCGTGACGGCTTGTGCGAATTGGCCAAGCCGCTCATGGCACGAGGCGGTGCTCACGCGATGAATTGCCGCTTCGCCTTGCCTGTTGGCAGCTTCGAGTAGACACGCGACTTGCTCCTCGCACGCCGCCGCACGTGCCCATTCCACCGGGGCTTCCTTGGTGCGATCGTAGGCCGACAGCGCTTCCGCGTGCGAAAGCAGCCAGGACGCCTCAGCGAGCATTTCATCGATTCGTTCGTTCAGTTGCTTGTCGCTACGTCGGCTCATCGCCCCTGTCCTCTTGCCTGTGATATGCCCAATGGATCATTCGTAGCTTTTCCGCAAAACAGCAAATAAAAACATATCCATCCCATTGTAAAGGATTGCTCAATACCTGCGCAGCTTTCTCGCGTTCCCGGCGAGCCATTTCGCGAGACCGCAGAGTTCCGCTAATTTCCAACGCCTTTCGCAGTTTGGGCAACCAGAAATCGGCATGCTCGCCATGCCGCGTCGTTCTCATTTCGCTCTGAGGAATCAAGTGCGCAAAGCACAAGGCTGCAATCGCTACCGCCGCCCGCTCGACAATCGGATTGGCCTGCTCAGTTAATGGGACTTTTGTTGCTTTCATTGCCGTTGATTCTGTCCAAGTGACTCGCAAACGAAAGCAGTTCTTGCTGTGCAAGTCCGGGAACTCGAACCCATCGCACTCCACGAAGAAGTCGCAGTGGTTTTGCTCGACCACTTGCATGAGGGCAACGGCCATTGCCGCACAATGCTCCAGATACAGGTCTGGATGCGCGACGATGATGTCTTCGATTGCCCATTCAAACGTCGTCATGCCGTTTTACATTTACCGATTAATTTCAGGTCTTCTCATCCGTTCCGCTTGCCATGCGTCCGCAGATGCTCGTCGCGTTGTTTCACTGCGCGGGCGAGATAATCGCGCAGCGTCTCCAGGATAAATTCCTTCGCGACCTGTTCGACCTTCACATTCGGGCGGCGGCTGGCCAGAAGGAAATAGGCTTCGGGCTGGTGGACTTCGATTTCGACATCAGGGCCATATTTTGCGCGAATCGCCGGGAACTTGTCCTGATTGTAATCGAGGTGAAACAGTTCGCGGCTGGCGTTGATCTCGGCGAGGGCCCAGGGAGGCAGCCGCCCGCCACGAACCTGGCTGGTTTCCAGCCCCTGCTTAACCAGATACCGCCCGCTCATGTCGATGATGGCGCTTTCCGGGTTGAAGGCGACGGCGATGTAAAAGCCATAACGCAGCGCCCAGTGTTGCAGCAACTTGCCGCCCCAGAACATGGACGGCCAAAAAACCAGCCGGGCGCGGCCGCGCTCGAGCTCGGCGGCGACCTGCGGAAAGTTCACATCGTAGCAAACCGCGGCGCCGATGCGCACGCCATCGCACTCGGCGACCGGCACTTCCCAGCCCGGAGCGACGCCAGCATCAAGTTCGCCAGGCGTCGGGTAATTCTTGCGATAGACCATCCTCAGTTTGCCGCTCTTGTTGACGATTGGCACCGAGTTGTAAACATTCCCGCCGGATCGTTCGAGAAATGGCACGACGAGCGCCGTCTTGAATTCGTGCGCGAGTTTGCCGACCGCCTCGGCGAACGACTCCAATTCCGGGGCCGAATCGATCCCTTTCGCCAGCCCGCCGCCGATGCAGGCGCAGACCTCGGGAAAGCAGACAAAATCGGGTTTCTCTTTCGCCACCTTGGCGAGGATGTCGCGGAAGGCGTCGAGCTTGACGCCTTTCCGGCGATGGTCATGAAACGGCGGCACAAAACTGACTGCCGCCACGCGAATGAGTTGCGACATGTTTGCCTCCAAAACAATCCCTAGCTTTCGCAGATTACACAGATTGAATTCAAAAAACAATCAAATCGAATTCATTCCATTCAATCTGTGGAAGCTGCGAAATCTGCGGATCTATTTAGAGGCTCTAGAACAATGAGGAAGGCAGGAAGACCGGAACAATGAAGCTGCTATTTTTTCCTGTGTTCCTGCCTTCCTCATTCATTCTTTTAGCGCACTTATGAATTCTCGCCCCTGGCTTGGCGCAGACATGTTCTCGCGTCCGTGCTAACCTTGCGGCACTTCGGGCGCGGGCTTCTCGCGCTCGCCACAATCGAACCTGTCAAAGGGAGATTCCCTTGAAATATTGGCGAACTATTCTCTGTGCGTCGGCTCTGGGCGCGTGCGGCCTGGGCGTTTGGGCCGATGATTGCGTGCGCGGAAAATCGTCGAAAAAGGTAGCCACGCTGGCGGCGTCCGCGGAACTTGCCCCAGTGCCAATCTCGGCTGCGGAGCCGCCGTTAAAAGTCATCATGGATGTCGGTGGGCCGGCGCCGCTGCCGAGCGCACCGGCGGTTGTGCCGCCGCCCGCGATCCCGACGATTTCCGATCCACTGGTGCAGAAAGTGGGCGCGAGCAATCCGGAGCCGGCTTCGCCGAAGTTGGCGTTGCCGAGCGATCCGCCGCCGCTGCCGGTCAAGAATCTCGAATTGCCGCCCGCGCCGACTGGTTTGGAACCGCCGCCCGCCATTCCGCATGCGTCGCCGACAGTGCCGCCGAAACAGGACACGCCGAAACCATCCCTTGAGTTGCCCAAAGCGCCGCTGCCGATCGAATCGCCAAAATCGCCCGCGCCGGCGAGCGAGCCGCCGATCGACTTGCCAAGTGCACCGGCAGCCGCCACTCCGAAGTTGGATTTCCCAAGCCCGCCTCCCTTGAGGCCTTCGCTGGCGGCCGCGCCGGCGGCTCCGATCGCGCCGGCGGTAAGCGTGCCGCAATCAGCGGAACCGCCCGTCGCCAGCGCTCCGGCGTCCGGGCCATTCAAAATGTTCTTGCGCATGGGCGGCTCGGCTCAACCGCGCTTTGAGGTCAAGGATGGCGACGCCATGATCCTCAAAGTCTATTTCGATCATGTCGATTTGCACGCGGGCAACCAGGGGCTCACCGCGAAGGGCAATGTCCGCATGCATGGCTCCGGCCTCGACGGCACCTGCGATCAACTTTCACTGTCGTCCACCAAGGGCGAGGTCGAATTGAAAGGCAACATCCGCTTGAACTGTTATCGCGGCGGCGCCTCGACCTTGATCACCGCGGACCAGATGAAGTTCCAGTTGAAGGGTGCATCCGATCCGGCTAAGTCGCACAAGACCGGCACGGTCCCGGCGTCATGGTCCGGGAAGCGCTAACCAATTCTGTTTAGCCGTGAAGGGAGCTTGGCTTCCTTCGCGGCTAAACGATTCAAGCCCAATACATCTGCTTATCCGCAATATAGGCCTCCACCGCGGCGGGCACGAAATAGCGAATGCTCTTTCCCTCCGCGACGCGGCGGCGCAAATCGCGGCTGGCGATATCGATTAAGGGAATCGACGCCACCTGCATTCGCAACGGCACATCATCTGGCAGTTTCAACGCGGTTCGCAGTTCAACCTCCGACCAAACGGCCCAGCCGGGCCGGGCGGCGATGAGCAGCGACGCCTGGCGCACGATGCGAATCGGATCGTGCCAGCCGGGCAGATCGGGCAGGCAATCGGAGCCCAGAATCAGGTGCAACTCGACGCCGGGATTGGCGCGTTGCATTTCCTCGAGCGTGTCGGCGGTGTAACTCGGGCCGGGCCGGTCCTTTTCCAGTGCGTTGACGCGAAAGACCGGCTGGCCGGCGATCGCCAGTTGAATCATGTCCGAACGCCGATCGAATGCGGAAATCTCCTTGTCGGTCTTGTGCGGCGGGCGGGCCGCGGGCACAAACCAGACCTGGTCCAGGTTCGCCTGCTCGCGGCACTGCTCGGCGACGATCAGATGGGCCAAATGCACGGGGTCGAAGGTGCCGCCAAAAACTCCAATCTTCATTGGACTATCTCCGTTCGCCGTCCACGCTTCGCAAATAGGCGGCGGCCTGCTCGGGCGGCACGGGGTTGATGTTCATGCTCGTGCCGCATTCGAAGCCGGCGATTCCCGTCAGCCGCGGCAGGATTTCCAGATGCCAGTGATAGTGCGGCGACTCCGGGGCATCGAACGGCGAGGTATGAATGAAGGCGTTGAACGGCGGATCATCGAGCCCCAGGTCCAGAAGATCCAAAGCGCGGTGATACGCCGTGCCCAATTCCGCGATATCGTCGTCACTCACGCCCGCGAAATGGCTTTCGTGCTCCACAGGCAAGAGCAACATTTCGCAGGGAAACCGGCTCGCATACGGCGCGATCGCGATGAATCGACCGGTCTCGAATACGACGCGGATCCTGGCTTCGCGCTCTTGATCGATCAGGTCGCAATAGATACAGCGACGGTCCGATTTCCAATGTCGCGACGCGCCGTCGATTTCTTGACGAACCAATTCCGGCATCACCGGCAAGCCGAGCAATTGCGAATGAGCATGCTCCAGCGACGCGCCCGACGCCGCACCGTGGTTCGTGAACCAAAATGGATAAACTTCGGGCCGATCGCGCCGCACCTGGCGAAAGCGCTCGGCGAGTGCACGAAACACGAGGGCAACATGCTCCGCCGAGAGCCGCGCCAAGTTCGCTTGATGCATCGGACATTCGATGACGACTTCGTGCAAGCCGGTCGCGGGACCGCCGATCATCAAGCCGTCCGCCGCCGGGGAGAACGACCCTTTGCCACCGACCGCGGGAAAGGTGTTCGGCACGATGCGCACTTGCCAGTCGAGCCGGCTTGGGAGGGCCAGCGTCGGCTCGGGCGTCAAATGTTCGTTGCCCGCACAGAATGGGCACGCCTCGAGCCGCGTCGCCGGCACGCTCTCCACGACTTCTTGCGGCCGGCCCAGCCGGCGGGTGGAAATCGCCACCCAGCGGTCGATAATCGGATCCTTGCGCAACTCGGACGCCGGCAGCGGTTTGATGCGAAACCGCTCGACGCGAAAGAAAAGCTCGCCCATGCGGTGGTTATATGGTTGAGTCGCCGCGCGCGAAGCGGTTGGCGGCTATGATAAGAATTGCCTAACCCCTACCCGCGATTGGTGCTCCTATGAATCTCGAACAAGCCACACTCGCCGGCGGATGTTTCTGGTGCCTCGAGGCGGTCTACGAGCAATTGAAGGGAGTCGAGAAAGTCGGATCGGGCTACAGCGGCGGCACAATCGCCAATCCTACCTACGAGCAAGTCTGTGGCGGCAAGACTGGCCATGCCGAGGTGGTGCAGGTCACCTTCGATCCGGCCGAGGTGTCGTATCGCGAGATTCTGGAAGTCTTTTTCGCGATTCACGACCCGACCTCGCTCAATCGCCAGGGCGCCGACGTCGGCACCCAATACCGCTCGGCGATCTTTTATCATTCGCCCCAGCAGAAGGCGATCGCGGAAAAGACGATCGCCGATTTGAACGCGGAGGGAATCTGGAACAACCCGATCGTCACCGAGGTCGTGCCGTTCAAGCAGTTCTTCCAGGCGGAGGGTTATCACCAAGGCTATTTCCGCGATAATCCTTATCAGCCTTATTGTCTAGGCGTGGTATCGCCCAAGGTGGCGAAGTTCCGGCAGAAATTCGTGGATAAGTTGAAAGCATAGGAGGAAGCTCCAATGGTGACAGCCGCCAACCGCCAAACCAATCAATCGGCGTTTCGGCAATTGAAGGCCTCAATTTCCAGCACGTACAGGGCAGGCCGGTATGTGGCCATTTCGGATGGGACGATCGTTGGCGATGCTGAGGATCTTGAGAGCCTTTGCTCGAAACTGCGAGTTATGGGAAAGGATCCGAGACATGTGCTGATTGTCCAAGCCGGCGTCGATTATCCTGAATACGCTGACATCTTTTCGATTGGAACTCGCTCATGAGTCCGGCGACGTCGGAACAACGCAATCCTTACAAGGGGACGCCGCCACGGACATGGATTCGGGTCCGTTTCATTGCACCGGATCAATCGACTCACGAAGTGGATTGTGTTGCGGACACTGGAAGTCCATTCGCGGCGATCGTCAGTTCTGCCTTAATGGCCGCACTGAAGTACGCCGATAGTCCAGACGCAAACACCAATTTTGGGCAGATGACAGGTGGCTGGATTAAGTGTCGATGCCTGAACATGGATTGACCGGAGACATCGTTGCCTACGCCAGCGATGCTGTGGCATCCGCAACAAAGTTAAGTCACCCCGACTTCGAAGGCTTGGTCGGACTTCCTTTACTCCGGATGGCCGAATACGGCGGAAACTCGCAGTCGTTTTGGATTCGACCTTCGGCTGGCAATCCATGATGCCACTCGATTGGCGGCTATGACAAACCAATTACATTTGACTCTTGGAGATATCAGATGGACCTTCCCCTCGTCGCGCCGATTCGGCAGACCAAGCCGCAGCCGGTCGTCTCGGACGTGGCCGGCGAAGTTCGCAAGCAGTGGCGCGAGTCGAGCCTGCCCAAGCGGCTGAAGCCCGGCGCGCGGCTGGCGGTCGGCATTGGCAGCCGCGGCATCGCCAACATCGGCTTGATCGCCAAAACCAGCGTCGACACGCTCAAGGAGATGGGCTACCGCCCGTTCGTGGTGGCGGCGATGGGCAGCCATGGCGGCGCCACCGCCGCGGGCCAGCGCGAACTCCTCGCCGAATATCACGTCAGCGAGCGCGACCTCGGCGTGGAGGTCCGCACCGCCATGGAAACCGTGCAACTCGGAACCAATAGCTGGGGCGAACCGGTCTTCTGGGATCGCAACGCCTTTGAGGCCGATGGCGTTGTGACGATTTCCCGAATCAAGCCGCACACTGATTTTCGCGGCGCGTTTGAGAGCGGCATCGTGAAGATGTGCGTGATCGGCCTGGGCAAGCGCGACGGGGCTTCGCAACACCATCGCTGGGGCCTGCGCGGCTTGCGCGACATGATGCCCGAAACCTTCAAGGTCGTCCTCGAAACAACGAAACTCATGGGCGGCCTGGCCATTCTCGAAAACGCCCAAGAAAAAACGGCGCTGGTGCGATTCGTCGATCGCGATGATGTGCTCGACACCGAGCCGAAGTTGCTCGATCAATCCCGCGACCTGATGGGCCGGCTGCCGTTTGAGCAACTCGACCTGCTTGTGATCGGCGAGATCGGCAAGAATTACTCCGGCGCGGGAATCGATCCAAATGTCGTCGGCCGGCTGCTCGTGGAGACCGCGCCGGAATTCGAAGCGCCGAAAATCACGCGCATTTGTGCGCTGGATCTTTCGCCCGAGAGCCACGGCAACGGCACCGGTTGCGGCATCGCCGACCTGGCGACCACGCGCCTGCTCAGAAGCATCGATCCGATCCCCTTTCGAATGAACAACCTCACGGCGTGTTTTCTGCGCCGCTCGCAGATTCCCTTCGACTTCCCGAGCGATCGCGAATGCCTCGAAATGGGGCTCATCACTTGCTGGCAGCCGGACCTGTCAAGGGTCCGGCTGGCTCTCATTCCCAATACGCTGGAAGTCGCCGAACTTTGGGTTTCCGCTCCGTTGCTCGCCGAGGCAAAGACAAGGCAACATTTGCAGGTCAAAGGCGACTTGCAGCCGCTGCCGTTCGACGCGAGCGGCACGCTCAATCAGGAAGAACTGTTCCCGCACAGCGTGCGCGGCCGGAGGAAAGCCGGCTCGCCGTAGTGAATGTTTCTCATTTTTCCGCTTTTTTCCGGCTTCGCGGCATCACCGAGCTCACAGGCTCCAACTGCGTGGTATAGTTGCTCATCCCGTCGGATTGGAGCTAACTCGATGCTGACTTCGGTTCAACCGCTGACGCCGTTTCGCGCGGATCGCCCGTTTTTTGGTATGGCGAATGCCTTCATGGCGTCCGCGGCGGGGCTGAGCCCGTACTTCGATCCAAATAATCCGCTGAAACTAAACCAGTCGTCCGCGTCGGTCTTTTATGGCTTCATCAATCCGATGAGCGTGAAGGACATGCAGCAGGTCGTTGGCCAGTCGCTTGGCAAGAGCATGACCGCCGCCGAGGCCCTGAACTCGCTCTGTTGCATGCTGACGATCAGCGCCTTCAAGGTGATCAAGGCCCATGTGACCAGTGAGCCCGAATTCGAGGTCTTTTATCACTTGCGAACCGCGGCGACTTACAAGAACAAGTTCAACTTTCGCAACGAGCACCCGAAATATCCCGCTGCCTGGCGGACCTTTCGCATCGACGACAGAAAAAAGGGCAACATGAACCCGCTGCATGGCAAGCCCTGTTTCGGCACCGTCTTCGGCCCGGCGGACCTGCTGTTGCTGCTCTCGGATATCGACAAGAAATTGCCGTAAAGAAGCCCGACCCATTTCGAAATGTCGCAAATGGATCGGCCCGCGATTCAGGCGAACGGATTCGACCGGTGGCCGACCGCCTTCTTTTTCTCGGTGATGAACTCCCGACTCAGACGCTGCAATTCAGTCAAGTCCGGAATCACATCCTGCAGGGACTTGGTCTCGCTTTGCGAGAGAAGTTTCTCTTGGGCGTTTTGCCGCTTGTCGTGATTGCCAAACGTCCAGACGATGTCGGCTTCGGAGCCCGCTTCGAGATGGGCCAAGACGCGAATCGTGGCGACCGCATTCAACACACTCAAGATGCGTTGGCCGTTGGTCTGCGATAATCGCCCGGCCTGGCGGAGCGCGTCCACCTGCTCGATCGTTCCAATCCGGTCGATCGAATACCAGAAGGCCAGCGACTTGGCGATGAATTGCGGCGCCCGGTAGAAATTCGTTTTGATTTCCCACTTCTGGGCATTGGCGTCGGGCGGTTGGAATTTGGAAATCACCTCCGTCAACATTTCGAGCGCCATCAGTTTGCGCTTCTGCAAGAATGGCCGCCAACTCCAGTGTGCCTCGCGCTTGCCCAGAATCGTGTTCACCTCCCCACGGTAGGCGTCGTGCAACTGCTCCGAACTCCCGAAACTGAAGCGCGTTTCGAGCAAGCCGTCGCTGATGTGCTTATCGTCGGGGTTTTCCTGGGCTTCCGCCAAGGCCTGCGGCGTGCGGATCAGTTCCACGAAGCCCGGCATGGTCACTCCGCCAAAGGCCAGTTTCTTCGGCTGAAGTTTTCCGCGGCGACCCAACGGATTGAGCCCGCCGCCGCAAAACCGAATGCCGTTGACCGGAAAGCCGGTGGTCGGATCGTTTGTTCCTTCTTCCTGCAATGCCTGCAATTGCTCGTCGATGAATTTGCACATTCCGCGGAAGTAAGCGACGTTCGAGGGGCCGTCCGCTTCGATCAGCATCGCACAATCCAAATCGGAAAACGGGCAGGCTTCCTGTCGCGACCCGGAGCCGCAAACGATGAACGCGTAGTCGCACGGCGGGGCTGCTGCCACCAGCAGGTAGTCGTCATGCAATCCCTTCAGGAGCTTATCGACATTGCCCGTCCACTTTTGCAGAAGGCCGGTGCCCGTGATCAATTCCAGCGCCGCATCGAGGTCCAGACTCAGCCGCCGGTCCATCACCCAACTCTTTCGCTTGCACACCGGGCATCGAGCCGGATTAGCGCCATGACCGGGTCCGGGGCAGTTGGCGACTTGGGGCGTCGCGAGGCAAGGCATGGACTTCTCCTTTTTAGCATCGGAATTACGAAACGATAGCAGCCAGCTGAGGGAATGATTTAGACGCTCGGTTTGGCACGTCAATGAAACTTCGAGTCCAGACGACTCACGACCAATAATCGCGCATCAGTTCGTGCGACCACTCCGGCTGCCGCACCGGCGTCCTCGGCATAAACTCCGCCATCACCGGTTTGATGTCGAGCACCGGCGTGCCGTCGATCGCGTCGAGCCCTCTCACGATCAGTGCATTCCCCTCGCAACGGATGATTTCGACAATCGCGGCGCCCAGGCGATTGGGCCGCGCCTTCGCCCGTTGCGCAAAGATCCCGACCGTCGGCCAATCCGGATTGCCGCGCGGACGCCGCGACCCGCGCTCGATGGATTCTTCCGTGACGCGGTGGAAATGAAAGATCACCTCGGCGTGCGAAAACTCGGCGAGGCCTTCTAGGCATTCCGGCCCGAATGCGCCCACCAATTCGATGCGCGATTGGATATCGCCCCAGTCGTCATCGCTCAAATCAGTGCGAGAGTTTCGAACCGAGCCGATCGGCGTGAGGGTGATCATTGAGTCGTCGTCTCCGTCCCGTCAGCGCGGCGGCGCGGCGGCGTCGAGCAATTTCAAGTAGGCCTGGGCCATCGGGCGAGCGCGAAAATCGAGCCCGGCGCCCGATCGCGCCGCCGCCTCGTCCTTCCAGATCGCTAGCGCCGTGCGAAAGGCAAAGCGCGCTTCGAAAACGTCGCCCTCCTCCAAAGCCAGCAAACCGCGAATGACCGTCCAGTCAGCTTTCTTGCGCATCCCGCTCACGAGGCTGCCGAGCTGGTCGAAGAACGTCGTCCGGCGAAAAGCCCGATCGGCGAGAAACGGAATCGACGGCGCAATGGAACTGTCGTCGAGGATGGTCTGACCAATCAGCATCGCGATCACCTGCTTCGAATCGACCGCCTGGCTGCCGCTGCTTTCATACACGGCGGAACTCGCCAATCGGTCGCATTCCAGTTCTGATTCGAGATAATTACCGCAGGCGGCCTGGGCTTGGGCCCGGAGCCAGTGGTAGGCATCGAAGCCAATGATCGCTTCATGCTCGGGAAGCATCCAGTCGCAGACATCGCGGCAGCGGCCGGTCTTGATCAAAAGTTTGAGTTCGAGCACCATCCCTTCGGCGCCAAATGCCGAAATATCGGATTCGAGGAGATTGTCGCGGGCGGTTTCCGCGAGACCCATTCCCTCGGCGGCTTTGGTCCGATCGATGAGTTTCGATTTGGCGACGCCTCCCAAGTAGTTCTTCAACTGCTTGTCGAGCAGTTTTGTCAGGCGGTCGGTTTCCTTCTCGTACGCAGCTTGCTGTTCGCGCAGCGCCTCCGGAGCCTGGTCGTTCGACCGGTGAACAATTTCCGAATAGGCCTTCAGGTGCTTGAGCGTCAAATCGAGATAGCCCAATTCCCGGTACAGGCTGCTGAGACTCAAATGAGCCTGCGGCAAGTTCGGGTTCAACTGGATGGCGCGATTCAGGGCCGCGCTGGCTTGGGCTCGGCGCAGTTCGACCAGTTCCGGCAACACCCCTCCCCAGACCCGTTCGCGGGTGCTATGGAGCAGGCGCAGATAGCATTCCCCGAGCGCCTGATAGGCTTGGGCGTCGAGCGGATTGGAGGCCACCGCGCAGCGCGCCGAACGCACCGCCAGATAAAGAAACGCCGGAGGAGTATCGTCTTGCTGCAACGTGAATTTCCGCTGCATGATCAGCCCGGCGCGATCCGGAACCGACAAACCCGCCGGCGACGACGCTCCAGATTCGACCGCCTGAGGCTGCAAGAGCGAGAGCCGAACGCGGGCATCGAATAGCGCTTGCGGAAGATGCCACGCGGTCGGTGCGCCGATCAGCGCGGCCGAGAGGCTCTCTTGCCAGCGGGCCGCCAACCGCTGCGGCGCGTTGCGGCGCAAGGCTTCGGCCTGGAACAGAAGCAAGGTCGCTTCCTCGGAACCGATCGATCGCCGGGGGGCTCGCTTCCAAAAGGCCTCCCACCAACGCCGATTCGGCGGCGCTTGCTCGATCGGGCTGGCCGGCGCTTTTTTGACTTCGTCGGGGGCGCCAAACGCCACGGCGTCCGGTTCGAACCTGCCGGGAATCGACGAATCGCCCGCCTGGCGATTTTCGGGATCGTGCCATCCAAAGATGAGCACGTTGCCTTCCAGATGAAACAGCGACCAGGGTGACGAATCGGCCAGGAGATTTTCCAACGCCGCGAAGAGCCGGCCCGAATCCGGATCGTAAAGCACCGCGTGGGTGATTCCGGCGGCTCGCAGTTGGCCGCTCAATTCCGCCGTGTTCGACCCGGTTCGCACCTCGCTGGCCAGTCGAGCATCGAAGACACCGGGTTCGCCGGGGCAATGCCAAGCAAACGCCGCGGCGATTTCCGGCGACAAATAAAGCCAACGCGTCGATGACTTCAGCTGCTGTTCGCTTCGCCACTGATTTACCGTGGCGGCCACCGCCTCGAAGGAGGGCGGCAGTTCAATCGCGAAGCGCCTCGGTTCATAGGGCGGCAGTTGCAACCATCCGGGCCAAGCGCAGCCAATGAGCACCAAGGCGGCCAGACCGCTCGATAATCGAGCGAGCGGCCATTCGCGGCGCGGCCGGCGAATCGCTTGCTCGCGGCGTGTCAGATAGTCCTGCAAATTGCAGGCGAGAATGGGCCCGCCCACCACCGCGAAAAAGGGCGCCGCCCGAACTTGCATGGCGCTCACGGCGGCGAGTCCGAGCCACGGCAGGAATCGCTGCCAATGCCAGCCACGCCGGTTGAGGAGGAACGAGATCATTCCCAGGGCAAGCAAGGGATAGTACGCCAGCCCGGCCGGCGAGCGCGAAATCGAGTCGTAATAAATCTCCTGGAATGGCGAAATGACTTGCTTGACTGCCAGACTTTTCACCGTTTCACTCGGTTGAATGAGGCCGGCCAGATCCGGCGGCAACGCAAAAGCGTGAAAGTGAACCGGGTTGATGAGACATACCGCCGCCAGCAGAACCAACCCGGCGGCCCGGCGGCCAAGCAAGCGCGGCCAGTCCTTTTCCAATCGCCAGCGGTCGGCGATTTCCCCAAACCATATCAAGCCGATCACGGCCAAACCGACAACAAACCAGCTGTCCAGGTTTGCCCAGATCAGGAACAGCACCATCAGCGGCCAGCGGGGAAACAGTGAATGCCGCGACCCGGTATCCAGCATGTTCCGCGGCTGGGCCAGAAGCAGCGACAACGCCAGCATGAAGCAAGAGACGGTCGCGGGTTGAAGCAGCAGACGAATGCTCATGGCGAGCAGGGCCAGCGTGGTGCAGGCCGCCGCCGTCCACCAAAACGAACCGAATCGGCTTAACCGCAACATGATCAGGGCGGTCGCGGCAACCAGCAGAGCCTTGGCAAGTACAAGTCCAGCCCCGCCAACTACCGAATAGACGCCGTAAGCGAGCAAATCGTACAGCAGGAACTGGCTCGCTCGCGGCTCGGCGTTAAAAAGAGCAATCGTCGCGGCGGGAACTCGGCCTGAAATGAGCGCTCGGCCCGATGCCAGATGGAAAAGCAATTCACTGTTTCGCGCCGGAAACATCGCCAAGAGCAAAGCGAACACGAAGACAAAGCCGACGACGGCGGACTTAAGCCAAAAGGGAATGTCTTCACTTGCGTTGTTGCGGCGAACTGGCGCGTTGTCCGGCAAGGGGATTGAACCTGTTTTGATTTGATCTCGGGTGGACATCGAGAGAATTCCAAGCAAATGAGGCGAACGTGAGCGATCGTTGAGACCAGAATTTCAGTTTGGCTCAACGTACGGGTGGGAAAGAACGCGTCAAGCAACTATAGATTGATACGGTTCTTGCCGCGTTCCGGGTCTTTAACCAACCGTGAGAATTCGAAAACGCGACCACGCCAACGCGATAACCGCCTGACTTGCAATCTGTTGCGGCACCCGTTGGATGCAGATCGTGGCGGTGTTCAGCGCGACCGGTTTTGACCCTGTTTTTCAATTTATCGGTCCGAAGTTTTTTGTCACAAATCCTTTTGGGTATATGACTTGTGACAAAGAATCGCGCACCGTGTTTGGAAGCAGTGGGCGCACAATTTCGGCAATTGAACCACGCCCAGCACGCTGACTTTCACTTTGTCCACTTTTGAACGAGTGCATTCGCGGTTACTCGATTTCCGATCGCGACGGGACTGATCGATTTTCAGCTTATGTCGGGTGCCCATGAATGGGTTTGGCCCGTCATCAATCCGCGAAATGCCCCGGGTGGGTATTTCGGGAAAGAAAACGATCTGATCAACGCAGCTCAAACACAAAGGCCATCAAGGACTAAAATCGAAAAAAACCGAATTACTTGTGATTTCTACTTGACAAGGCTCTCTCGACAGCCGAAAATTTGTGATTGAAGTTATAGCGGCTCTTTCACGAGGGCTGTGCCATCTTTTAGTTATTCGGAGGTCTCTCCATGCCTCGTCTTCGGTCTCTTTCCGTTAAATGGCGCAGCTTTCACATTGATTGAACTCCTCGTCGTGATCGCGATCATCGCGATCCTGATTGGGTTGCTCTTGCCGGCAGTTCAAAAGATTCGCGAAGCCGCTCGCCGCATGCAGTCGCAAAACAATTTGAAACAGATCGGATTGGCATTCCACAACTGCCATGACACCTACGGCAAGTTGCCGCCGGTCATGGGCTGCTTCCCCCAGGATGGGAATCCGCAAGAGTCCCCCCCTGGCGTCAACAATTGGGACCAAGTCGATCGGGTTCCGTCGAAATTCGGCACTTGGCTGTATCACCTCCTGCCGTTTGTCGAGCAAGACAATGCTTGGCGCACGACTCATATCAGCTCGTGGCGCACGCCGGGCGACGTTCCTCCGGGCAATTCCGATTTAGTAATCAAGACCTACCAGGCGCCCAACGATCCGACGATCCCCGCAGGCGGCAAGACCTGGGGCGGTCGCGCGGCGACCAGCTATGCCGCCAATTGGCACGTGTTCCGCGGCGGTTGGGATGAGGATTGGCAGGTCGGCGGCATTCACACGTTCGCCAGCATCACCGACGGGCTTTCCAACACGGTGTTCACCGCCGAACAATACTCGGTTTGCGGCGATCCGGCTCTGCCCACGGGCGAATTCTACGTCGAACGAATTTGGGGCGAGGACGGTCAAAATGCCGGTCCTCGCGGTGAAACTTGGGCCGTTAACACCCGTTTCGTTGCTGGCTTCTGGGCCACCCTGCCTGGCGCTGGATCGGGCGACGGCGGTTCGCAATCCGCGCAATGGCAAAATGTTCCGAACTATCCCTGGTCGTACATGCCGTTACCGCAAGTTCCGCAGAATCCGAAGCTTTGCAATCCGCGCTTGGTGACGGCATTCAATGCAGGCGGCATCAACGTCGGACTGGGCGATGGTAGCGTGCGGATGGTGAACCCGACGATCACGCAGGTTACTTGGGGTCGAGCTGTTGATCCGGCCGACGGCTTGGTTCTCGGATCGGATTGGTAATTCAATCGGCTTCTGTTGAACGGTCGTTGTTTCAAACCAGATTCCCACGCGGTGAGTTTCCGCGTGGGAATTTCAGTTGAAACTCACCAGTTTTTCCGACTCGTTTTAGCGCAATTTCCGAATTCTATGCGAGGATCCCCAGATGAAAACCGCATCGCGATTGCTTTTCGCCCTGCCATTGATTTTGATTCCACTTGCAGGCTGCACCAAAGGCAATAAAAACGCAAACGCGCATGTGGCCGGCAAGATCACATACAAGGGTGCTCCGGTTACTGGCGGCAACATGTATTTCTTTTCCGACACCGCCGGCACCACGACGATTGGAATCCACCCGGATGGCACATTTGAAGGAGACAGCTTACCAGTCGGCGACATAACCGTAACGATCGACACCGAGCCGATGAAGCCCAAGCCAAAGCCGAAATACGGTAGCGGCGCCGGTTCGCCTCCTCCGGCAGGCGCAGTGCAGCCCACCGGCGGAACCTACGTCCAGATTCCGGAGAAGTATAGAAAGCGGGACACCAGCCCGCTGAAGAAAAAGATTTCTAGCGGAAGTACTACCTGGGACATGGAATTGACCGATTAGCAGCGCAATCGTTGCCGACTGCGTGTAAAATGAGACCGTGGCTTTGGTCAAAGTCGCGGTCGTTTTTCTTAGTCATGACGAAACGGATTTGAAGTCAGATCGCTCGCATCGAGATCCGGGATGCTACGCCGTGTACTGAACGCGATTCGCTCGCACCCCAAATTGTGCGCGGGCGGAATTGTCGTTGCCGCCGCGGCCCTACTGATCGGCGGCACGTGCCTTTACGCTCGGCAACAATGGCGAAGCGCCGAACGGGCGCTGAATGAAGGCCGATATCCGGACGCGCAGCAAGGCTTCAAACGCTGCCTGCGCTTCTGGCCAAACGATGTCCATGCGCACGTCATGGCGGCGCGGTCGTTTCGACTGACCGGCGATTTTGTAGACGCCGAAAAATATTTAAACGAATGTTTGAAACTTCAGCGCGGCGCCTCGGATGAAGTGCAAATCGAATTCCTGCTCATGCGCGTCCAGCGCGGCGAGGTCGATCAGTTGACGGAGACGCTTATGCATCTCGTCGACCAGCAGCACCCGCAGTCGGCGACGATTCTCGACACCTGCGCCAGTGCTTACTTGTTCAACCACCGCTATCGGCCAGCGCTGAAGTGCATCGAGCGATGGGTCACCATCGATCCGGCCGCGGCCCGGCCGCACCAATTGCGCGGCTGGGTTTACGAAGAAATGAATTTGCGCGTGGACGCCATGAAGGAATACAAGCAGGCACTGCAATTGGATCCCAGTTTGGTGCCCGTCCGGCTGCGACTGGCCGAAATGTTGATCAATGAGAAACAACCGCTCGAAGCGCTGCCACACCTGCAGATCCTTCGACAACAGTTTCCGGATCGTGCCGACGTGATGGCTCGGCTCGGGCAATGCCGATACCTTCAGGGCCAAAATGAGGAAGCGCGCCGATTGATGACTGCCGCGGTTGAAAAAATGCCGGACGATTCGCAGTTGCTGCTGCATCTGGGCAAACTCGAAAACGAGGCCGATCATCCGGTGGAAGCGGAAAAATGGCTGCGGCGAGCGCACAAGGCCGACCCGAGCGACCCCGAGAGCCTGTACGTCCTGGTTCCATGCCTTCGACGGCAGGGGCGTGAACAGGACGCGGAAAACACCTTGAAGGAATATCAAAATACCAAAAAAACGCTCGAGCAGGTCAATCAGATTCTTCGCGATCAGGTGAATTCACCGATCACCGATCCGGAAAAGGCCTATCAAGCCGGGGCGGGGCTGCTCGAGTTGGGCCAGTCTCGTCTGGGGCTCTATTGGTTGCATCAGGCCCTGATTCGAGATCCAAACCACCAACCAACGCACCGGCTGCTGATGGAATACTACGAGAAGCAAAATGACCCGGAACAGGCGGCGATTCATCGCGCCCGCCTGCGCGACGCGGCGGGAACGCGCTCGACCGGCTCCGCACCGGTCGGAAACTAATTCGAATACCATCTCGACTGGCATTGGCCCGGAAATCGATTTTCTCCGTCATTCATGCAGGTGCCAATCATGAAACGTCGCTGGTTCATTTTGCCGCCAATGTTGATCTTGCTGGGCGCGGCATTGCTGGCCATCTGGTCGTGCAAACCGGCCGCGCCGGATGCTCCAACCTCGACCGAAACGCCCGCGGACCCCGAACTCGCGGGGCCCGACTTCTTCAACGAAGTATCGGAATCGTCCGGCTTCCAGTTCACCTATCGCAACGGCGAAGACATCGATCCGCCGCACCTGGCGATCCTGGAGTCGCTGGGCGGCGGCGTCGCCCTGATCGACTACGACGGCGACGGCCTGCTTGATATCTTCATTCCGGGCGGCGGTTATTATGACGGACCCGACAAAAAACAGATCAAGGGCCATCCCTGCAAGCTCTTCAAGAATCTCGGCGACTTTAAGTTCAAGGATGTTACCGCCGAGGTTGGCCTCGATCATTTGGCCAACGGGCAGCCCTGGTTTTATAGCCACGGCTGCGCGATCGCCGACTACGATCGCGACGGCTGGCCGGATTTGCTGGTAACTGGCTGGGGCCGCATTGCCTTGTTCCATAACGTGCCTGACGGCAAGGCGGGGCGCCGCTTCGTGGACGTCAGCGCCGAGGCGGGACTCGACCAGGGCATCACCTGGGCGACCAGCGCCGCCTGGGCCGATTTCGACTCGGACGGCTGGCCCGACCTTTATGTATGCCAATATGTCGACTGGTCTTTCAAAAACAATCCGAAGTGCAGCTACGACGGTCAGACCCGCGATGTGTGTCCGCCAAAGAATTTCACGGGATTGCCCCACAAAGTTTTTCGCAATGATTCCAAGGGTGGTTTTGTCGATGTCAGCGCCGCAGCGGGCCTGCGGCAAGACATGAACGGCAAGGGACTGGGCGTGCTGGCCGTCGATGTCAATCTCGACGGCAAGCCGGACATCTATGTGGCCAACGACACAGTGGACAATTTCCTGTACATGAATTGCTCCACCCCTGGCAAGATCCGCTTCCAGGAGACTGGCCTGCGGGCGGCCGTGGCGCACGACGGGCAAGCTCAGGCCAACGGCAGCATGGGCGTCGAGGCGTTCGATTATCTCGGGTCGGGAAAGCCGTCCATTCTCGTCACAAATTACGAGAACGAATTGCATGCCCTGTATCGAAATGTTTGCGACGAGAAGCTGACCCTGTTTCTCTATCACACGCCGGCCTCGGGAATCGCGGCCATCGGGCAGAAATTTGTCGGCTGGGGAATTGCCCTAATCGATATCGATCACCGGGGCTGGGAAGACATCGTGATCGCCAACGGTCACGCCACCCGCTACCCAACGGGGGCAACGCGGCGCGAACTTCCGATCTTGCTGCGAAATCAGAACGACAAATTCAAGGACTTCACCAAGCGCGGCGGTCCTTACTTTCAGACGGCGCACCTAGGCCGCGGCATCGCCGTGGGCGATCTCGACAATGATGGCAAGGTGGATCTGGTCATCAACAATATGAATGAGCCCGCCGCCATCCTCCGGAACGTCGCTTCATCCAAGAATCACTGGTTTGGTGCGACTCTGTCGGCCAAGGACCATGCCGATATCGTCGGTGCTCGCCTGATCGTCGAGGCCGGCGGCCGAAAATTCACCCGCTTTGCCAAGGGCGGCGGCAGCTACGCCTCGTCGGGCGACCGCCGGCTTGTGGTCGGACTCGGCCAAACGGATCGGATCGACAAGGTCACCGCGGTCTGGCCGAACGGCCAAAAGCAGGAATGGTCCGGCCTGAAAATCGATCGCTACTATATTTTGGCCGAGGGCGCAAAAGACGCGAAAGATCCTCGCCAGAAGAATTAAAACTGCTCGATTCATCTTGCGTCGCCGGCTGCAATTGCTATGGTCCTCTCCCTGCGATATTCGGAGGGGAGTTGCCATGCTGGAATGGATGCTGGTGGCGACAGGATTCAGCGGCGCGTTGACCACGATGTTCTTGCTGCGCGCCATGTATCGCAAACTCGGCTGGATGCCGAGCCTGAGATATCATTTTTCCCCGAAGGGCGGCTGCACGGAAGCGATCGTGGCGGAGTTGCAAAAGGCTCGCCGCGAGATCATGGTGCAAGCGTACTCGTTTACTTGCCCCGATATCGCCAAGGCCCTGATCGACGCCAAGCAGCGCGGCGTCCGCGTCACCATCTTGCTCGACAAGGCCAACGAGAAAGAATCCTATTCGGAACTGAAACTGCTCGAGCAAAACGGCATGATGCCCTATATCAACGCGCACCACGCCATCGCCCACAACAAGATCATGATCATCGACAAGCGCACTGTGATCACCGGCAGCTTCAATTTCACGCGCCAGGCGGAACACGAAAACGCCGAAAACCTGCTCATCCTGCGGCACCACCCGGAACTGATTGAAGCCTATCGCAGGAATTTTGAAGCGCACCAGCAGCATTGCCAGGCGCCCGTCGTGCCGAAGCCCGCCGCACCGGCCCACGAACCGATGCGTCGCGCGGCCTGACGAAAAACCAACATTTCTGAAATCCCGGGCGGCCGCTCCCGAATAACATGAAAATACACCGTCGCCGACATTGGGTACTTCACCATGCGCAAAACGATTCTTGGCTCGCTTGGCGTCTTGTTGCTGATTTCGGCCGCCTGCAATCCATTTGATCTCGCGGGCTCCGGGACAGCAAAGACCGAGACTCGCGAGGTGATCGGCTTCACAGCGATCAGCTTCTCCGGAGTGGGCCAGGTCATCGTCGAGCAGACCGGAAAAGAGTCGCTGAGCATCACCGCCGACGATAACATCCTGCCACTGCTCGAAAGCAAGGTCACCGACGGCACGCTTCATCTAGGAGTGAAAAGCGGCAGCAGTTTCTCGCCCAAGACGCCGATCGTATTCAAAGTCGGCGTGAAAGATTTGCCCAAGTTCTCCGTCAGTGGCGCCGGCAGTGCTGACATCAAACAGCTCAAGACCGACAAACTCGAAGTCACCATCTCCGGCGTCGGCAATGTGACGCTCTCCGGCTCCGCCGACGAACTCAAAGCCGAACTCTCCGGCACCGGCAGTTTTGATGGCGAGAAGTTCAAAGTCAAACAGGCAACGGTCACTTGCAGCGGCGTCGGCAGCGCTGTCATCAACGCCGCCGATTCGCTCGACGCGAAAGTCTCCGGCGTCGGTTCGATCGAATATCTCGGCAGCCCAAACGTGAAGCAAAGCGTCTCGGGCGTGGGCTCGGTGAAGAAGCGCTAACTCTTCCCCGAAATCAGATCGACCACCCAGCAGCCGCGAACATGCGGCCCCGCTCCGCGGCAATGCTCGAGAATCTGTGCATCGCCGCAACCGGCGTCTTCGAGGGCGTCGGCCAGGATCGGCATGATGTCGTAGCGGCGATCGTCGTAAATCGTTTGCGCGAGCTTGGGGACGGTCGCGTTGTTCCAGATGAGCCATTCGGGAGCGATTGTTGAGGGGCGGAAGGGGTTACCGGCAATATCGCGCAGAATTTCAATTGACAAGAACTTTGCAAATTCGGCGCTGTGTACAAGAGTCCAAATCGGCGACGAGTTACCCGGCATCGATGCGGTCCAATCAGCAAAATAGGCGGCGTCGTGCAGGACCTGGCGAAGATTCTGTGTCGATGAGAGATCTTCATTGGGTAAGAGCAATTGCAGCGAGTTAATTGGCAATAATTGAACCTCGGTCAAAAGTTCATCAATGATGTGCCTACATTGCGGAGCTTCGAACGTGAACGCCGCGCCCTCGGCGTCCCATTTGATGTTGCTGAGGTCCTCCCTCGAAATCAGCCCATCGGCATATCGTTCGGCGGCGTCAACCCCGTTTCGACTTGCTTCCAATGCCAGCAATGGCCAAATCCTACGGCAGCACGCGACTAAATATAAATGGAACTTCCGATTGTATTCGTGCCATCGCAGCCAACGAAGCATGCGAACAGCATCCTTTGACTTGAACCATTTGCGGCGATTCATTTTCATTTGCTTGACTCAAATTGGCGTGCCGCAACGGCCGCCTCATTAGAAACGCAGCCACTCCAATTGCCGCCGCTGGCTTGTTGCAGAAAGGGTCAAACGCCTTCAGGATGCGGAAACGTTTGGACTTTCGAGCCAATTCTCGCGGCGAATGTCGGGCAGCGCATCGAAATCGGTGTCGGTGGAGAGCAAGATGAGATTCATGTGGCGGCACAAGGCCGCAAGCAGGATATCAATGTGGGACATCGCTCGACCGCGTCGCCGAAGCTCGTTGAAGATCTCGCCGAAATGTCGTGCAACAGGCTCATCAAGTGGCCAGAGCCGTACATGCCGACGCACCACGATGAGCGCCAGCCGATTGCGTTCGGGATCAGGCGTTTGCTGGAACCCTGTTTCCAATTCGCCCAGCGCAGGCGTGCAAGTGCCGAGCACGATTCCTTGGGCGTGAGCAGCGCGCAAGGTTTCGCGAAGCGTTAAGCGCGGATTGACCGCGGCGCTCAAATGGTTCGTATCGAGCAGATAGCGGCGACTCATTCAAGGCCCATTTCTCGACGGACCTGTTCCTTGGCCTGGCGATCCATTTCACGAATCGCGGCATCAATGATGTCAGCGTCGTTCGCATCGATCTTTGCGACGGCTTTTTCCATATCGCGGAACCACTCGTCCGCCTCGATTTTCAAGTCGCCGCTGGTCTCCGCAGGCTCAATGTTGACTTGTGTGCCATCGCCCCAATCGGGGGGCAAGGGTTCCAGCGGCACGATTGTACCATGATGAACTACAGCTTTGAGCATCGCAATTCCTCCCGGCTCCATTCTACTCTTTTCCCAAAATCAGATCGACCACCCAGCAGCCACGAACGTGCGGCCCCGGTCCGCGACAATGGTCGAGAATCTGCACATCCGTGCAGCCGGCATCTTCCAGTGCGTCGCCGAGGATTGGCATGATGTCGTAGCGGCGATCGTCGTAAATCGTTTGGGCGAGTTTGGGGACGGTGCCGTTGTTCCAGGTCGGCCTTTCGGGGGCGATGGTCGAGGGACGGAAGGGGTTGCCGAAGATGTCGCGTATTAGTTCGAGAACAAACTTTTTATGATCGGGATGCAACGGCGCAGTACGCACCCCATGAATAGGCTTGGCCATCGAACGCGACTATGTAATAGTCCAATAGCTTTGAGTAGTCGATCGATGGGAACCTGATGGCGTCGAGCCAGTATGCAACCTGGTATCGCAATTCTGATCCAACAGATCGCTCAGGATCGTAGCCAAAACGATCAGCCTCTGCGCACCACTCAGCTTTCCGGAAACACTGGAATGCCGTTTGGAGTTCTTGATCGTCCGCATGCCCATCGGCGAATTGCTCCAGGATCTCGATCGCCATTTGGACATTCTTGCCTTCTGGCATGAGCGCAAACCAATCAAAGGTCGGTAACAACTCCCAAATTGACGAACCATCGTCACCAAACGGAGCGTGCCGAACGATCGCGCAGTCGAGCAGCCGAAGTTTTCGCTCGGTCGCCAACGAGCGCAGTAGGTCGCAGTATTCACGCTCGCTCGAAGCACTCAACGAGGCGACAGGGCTGAATCGAGTATTCGCCATTTTGCAGTGTCCCCAAGGTGGCGAGCATCAGGAACCGTACAACTTCGCCGCAATCCTTTCCTCATCATAAACACAGCCGCCCCAGACGCCGCCGCTGGCTTGTTGCAGGATGGCCCAGAGGCGGGTGTCGGTCGGCAATTGCGGGTCCGGGGCAAGGTCGGGACGCGGTGTGCGCTGCGCCAAAACTTGGGAGCCCGAAGCGCAAGCAAGGGTGTCGTCATTTTCCCTTGCTTGCGCTGCGGGCTGCATTTGTGTCGCCTCCCTTGCTTGCGCTGCGGGCTGCATTTGTGTCGCCTCCCTTGCTTGCGCTGCGGGCTCCTTTTGTTTCGCTGCGGGCTCCGCGATCAAATCCACGCTGCCTTCGAGTTTGTTGCGGTCGATGACGATGCGGATGGTGTCGCCGTCGCGGAGTTTGCCGATGGGACCGCCGGCGAGGGCCTCGGGGCTGACGTGACCGATGCAGGCGCCGGTCGAGACGCCGCTGAAGCGGGCGTCGGTCAGCACCGCCACCTGCTTGCCCCAACTCAAGTGCTTCAGCGCCGAGGTGATCTGGTAAATCTCCTCCATGCCGGAACCGAGCGGGCCGCGGCAGCAAAGTACGAGCACGTCGCCAGGCTTGAGCGTGCCGGTCTTGATCGCGGCGATGGCGGCCTTCTCGGTGGTGAAAACCTTTGCCGGCCCAACCTTGCGATAGACGCCGTCGGCGTCGACAACCGACGGATCGATCGCGGTGGATTTGATGACTGATCCTTCCGGGGCAAGGTTGCCACTCGGGAAGGTGACGGTGCTGGTCAGGCCGCGAGCGCGGGCTTTTTCAGGAGAAAAAATCACCTCATCCGGATCGATTCCGTCCTGTTTCTTCAGGAGAGCGCGGAACGCAAGCCGCCGTTCGGATTTTTCCCACCAGTTGAGGACGTCACCCAGTTTCAGTCCAGAAACAGTGAGACATTCGAGATCAAGCAGGTTCAGCTTGCGCAGATGCAGCATCACCTCGGGTACGCCGCCGGCGAGGAAGACGCGAATCGTCGGATGGCCGACCGGGCCATTCGGCAGGGCGTCGACGAGGCGCGGAACCTTGCGATTGATTTCGATCCAGTCGTCGAGGGTGGGCCGGGTCAGGCCGGCGCTGAAGGCGATTGCGGGGATATGCAGCAACAGATTGGTTGAGCCGCCGAACGCCGCATGGACGGTGATGGCGTTGCGGATCGAGCCGGGTGTGATGATATTTTTCACGGCAACGCCGCGAGCGGCGAGTTGGGTGAGCGCCCGCGCCGAGCGCGTCGCCATGTCGAGCCAAACGGGCTGTCCGGACGGCGAAAGGGCCGAATGGGGCAGCGACAATCCCAGCGCTTCGCCGACGACTTGCGAGGTGGCGGCGGTGCCGAGGAACTGGCAACCGCCGCCGGGGCTGGCGCAGGCGTGGCAACCCATTTCCGCCGCCTGTTCGAGCGTGATCTCGCCCTGCACAAAGCGGGCGCTGATGGTTTGCACCTTGGCCGTGTCCTCGTTGCCCGGCTCGGCGCCGAGCATGACGCCACCCGGGACGAGCACGGCGGGCAGATCGCCGGAGCCAGCCAGCGCCATCATCATCGCGGGCAGGCCCTTGTCGCAGGTGGCGACGCCGAGCACGCCGGAGCGCGTCGGCAGCGAGCGAATGAGTCGGCGAAAGATCGTCGCCGCGTCGTTGCGATAGGGCAGGCTGTCGAACATGCCGGGCGTGCCCTGCGTGCGGCCGTCGCAAGGATCGGTCACAGCGCCGGCGAACGGCACGCAGCCAAGCCGCTTCAATTCCTGCGCCGCCGCCTTCACCAGGAGGCCGACTTCCCAGTGGCCCGAGTGATACCCCAGCGCGATCGGCGAGCCATCATCGGCCCGCAAGCCGCCATGTGTCGACAAAATCAAGAATTCCTTGCGTCCAAGCTCGGCGGGGTTCAACCCCATACCGACATTCTGACTCCAGCCAAACAGATCGCCCGAAGGGGCGTTTCGCAAAAGCTCCTCGGTCAGCGGTAACTTCCCCGCGGGCCCCGGCGAGCGCGTGGCGAGGGTGAAGATCGAGGGATCGGAGTCGAGGAGGGTGGTGGTGTTCATAGAGCGAGTTCCAACGAAGACCGGCGGTGAAGTAATCAGCCGAAATGATGTGGATCTATAAAAGTTTGAGTTGAGGACGAGTGAATCAATTATTAGCGCATTCGCAACTCGTCACTTGACCCACACGCCCTCACGGCAGGCATCCGGCACCACGCCGATGCCGGTGCGCATGTCGGTGAATTCCTCGGGGGTGTAGCAAAGCGATGTTGTGATGATGTGAGGATTGATGCGTTCTCGAAAGAAATCGGATCGCCAAATAAACCGGATGTCGCGAAAAACCGCCGAGACAATAATCAAATCGATGTCGCTATCCTCGCGCGGCGTGCCATTGATCCTCGACCCGAAGAGAATAAAGTGCTCGGGAGCGAATTGCTCTTCCACAATCCGCCACTTTTCATCCAGAAAGCGCCGAATTTCACGGTCTTTCAACCGGATCAGGGCGCTGGATTCAGTTGCGGCAAGACCCATTTACGAATCTCCTCGGCGTACTCGATAAGGCGCTCGGAATCCGAATCTTGAAACTGTTCGAAAGGTACTCCCCTTGCCGCATCCGGATAGCGGGAAGCCATGTATTTGCTTTCCAGTCGATCACCAAGCTGAGCAAGTTGCTGCGGTGCACCAAGAGTCCTAGCGAGTTGCCCGCAATGATGGATTTTAGGGGGCGTCGCCTGATTCAACTTCATGTAGAGAGCTTTGAGCATTTTCTCGGCGGATTGCTGACACATCAGCGCACAAACGTCGTGCAAGCCGCTAACGCGATTTATCTTCGCGGCCGCAAGATCGTGCTCGGCCTGTTTGACCCACCATTCCAATTGTTCGGCGAGCGTGGGCATGCAATCGTTCTCCGCGGATTATTATGTCAGGTGCTGGACGAAAGCAAAAGCGGCAAAGTTTACAAAACCGCTGGGCGATTGCCGAAGAAAGGTCACGCCACGCATTCGCGCAACCGGAATTCGCCGCCCGGCTGCCAGTCGAAGAGAATGAGATCGGCGGGATCGCCGGCGTTCAGGCCGCGTGGCGGGAGGTTGAGCAATTCGCGCGGACCAGCGCCCGCCATGTGGATCGCCTCGGCGAGTGAAACGAAACCGAGTTTGAGCAAATGGGCGACACAATGATCGGTGAAGGCCCACGAGCCGGCCAGGTAAGGCGTTCCGGGGACCACGATTTTCCCCTCGGGAAGTACCTCGAACTCGCCGCCCCAGTCGGAATATCGGCCCGGCGGACATCCCGCCAGGCTCCCGGCGTCGCAGGTGAGAATTGTTCGAGCCGGGGTTTTCACTCGAAGAATGGTTTTAATGACGGCGGGCGGCAGATGCTGGCCGTCGGCGATGATGCTGGCCCACAAATCGTCGCAGCCGAGTTGCTCCCAGATGTAGTTATCGTGTCGCGGCAACATGGCATGCGAGCCGTTTCCCAAGTGCGTGGAGAGACGGGCCCCGGCGGCGACCGCGTCGCGGATGCGCGCCACTCGCGGCGGTGTGGCCGATTGCCACGGTTACGCCGGTTTTAACCAACTGTTCGATGAACTTGAGCGCATTGTCGTACTCAGGCGACAGCGTCACCAGCTTGATGCGTCCGCCGGCGGCTTCCTGCCAGCGACGAAACTCGTCCCAGTCCGGCGGGCGAACGTGCGCCTTGGGATGGGCGCCGCGGTCCATCTTCGGCCGAGATATAGGGGCCTTCGAGATGAAAGCCGGGAAGTGCGCGGGCCAGTTTTGGATCGGAATCGCATGCCTTCGCCAATGTCGCAAACCCGTGTGCGATTGCCTCGAATGAATTGGTCACCAGCGTCGGGAAAAACTGCGCGATCCCGTGCGAGCGGCACGCGGCGGCCACGTGGCGGATGTTTTCTACAGTGAGATTCGGCGAATTGAAACTGATCTGGTCGCAGCCGTTGATTTGCAGATCGAAAAAAGCCGGCGCGATCCAGCCGGCTTCGCGGTCGGGTGCTGCGCTCATTGCCGGGCCAATCGCGGCGATGCGGCCATCGGCGATGGTCACGTCTACCAGCTGACCAGTCTCAAAATGGCGAGCGCGGAGGAGCATATCGAGTTTTGACTGTAACGAGCAAAATAACCGGTCCGCGGGCGGTTGGTGATCGGAACTGGGGACGCAACATCCAGGATATTAAGCACTTACGGCAAAAAAACTGGTCCGCGAAGCCAAAACAAACCGGTTAAAACCGGTTACATTTGCGAGTGTAAAAGAAAGCCGCATGCGACGGCGCAGGCGGCGAATGACGTTTACGCAGCGGAACCCAACACGCGGTTGATCGCGTCGACGACCTTTTGCTCGGGGACAAGACCGACGATGGTCTCCTGCGGTTTGTCGCTGCCTTTGAAGAACAAAAGCCGTGGGATGCTGGTTGCGTTGTATTGTGTCGCCAAGTCCTGATTCTGGTCGATATTTAACTTGCCGACTTTCACCTTGCCCGCGAAGTTCGCGGCCACCTTCTCGACGATCGGCGTCAGCGCCCGGCACGGCCCGCACCAGGGGGCCCAAAAGTCGACCACGACCGGAACGTTGCTCTCAACCACTTCCTTCTGCCAATTGTCCTTATTGAATTCAACGAGATTGGCGCTTGCCATAAAGTTTCTCCAAATCGATCGATTCTCCAGGCGAAATTATAGCGATCGGGACGAACCTCACCAGGGAATTCGAGTCGTGAAATTTGGATGCGCGAGCCCGGAAAATGGTTCAACTTGACGTTGCGCCACAATCGCCTTAACAATATCGTAGCCGGCAGTTTGTGTTGGCCCTGTCGTCTAGAGGCCTAGGACACGGCCCTTTCAAGGCCGCGACACGGGTTCGAATCCCGTCAGGGTCATTCGCTCGGACAAGGAGACAAGAGAGCAAGGAGACAAGGGAACAAGTCGATTTTCCCTTGTTTCCTTGCCTTCCGCGTCTCCTTGTCCCATTTAAGGAGTGTCGATGAAAAGCGAATGGTTGATGTACGCGTTGCTGGCGGGCCTGTCGTGGGGCACCTATGTGCCGATTATTTTCTTCGGCGGCAGCGAACTGGGCGGCAAACCGGCGAGCCGAATTCTGGCCATCTTGTGCGTCGGAGTCGCCTACTTCGTCATCGGCGTGGTCTTGCCGCTGATCCTGTTCATGACCGGACAACAGAAGTGGAGCGACATCAACCTCAATTCCAATGGCTTGATTTTCTCCGGGCTAGCCGGCGTCGCCGGCGCGGTCGGCGCCATTTGCGTTGTTTTCGCCAGCAAGGCGGCGATTGGCGAAGCCAAGGCCGCGGGGTTGCCGCCGGCCACATTCAAAGCGTACATCGCCCCGATCATTTTCGGACTGGCCCCCATCATCAACGTGCTGGTCGCCATGGTGTGGCATCCGAAGTCGGGTAGCTGGTTCCACTTTGGCTTTGAAATGCCCGGATGGAAACTGATCGTGGGCATCGTCCTGGTCGGCGCCGGTGCGGCACTTGTGCTGTTCTCCAAGGAAGAGGCCGAGGCCCAGAAGCACAAGACACCGCCCGCAAAGGTCGCCGCGATGGAACCGCAGCAACCACCGGGTTAGACGCAAGGTGCTTGACATGACTTCTGAGCAGGCGGTGGAGCGCTTCGACGTTTTGCTCGCCCATCTATGGATGGTGCGCACATTCCTCAAGCACGCGGACGAGATTCAGGAAGACGCGGAACTTTTGGAGGTGCCACGCACGTTGTTCGATTCGATTCGGGCCGTCGAACCGGCGCGCGAGCGCGGCGATCTTGGCGAGTACCTGAATCGACTATCGGGCAAGCTTTCCAAGATCCGCCGCGTCGCCGAGTTGTTTCAGCGCGAGTACAAGCGCGTTTCCGACCATACCAATTTTCAAATGGCGGCCCAATCACTTTCCGGCAGCGTGAAGCAGATGGAAGAGGTTTTCGCGGAATTGAAGGCGGCGCGGGCAAAAACGTCTACCGACGCCGAATAAACTCGCGGCATGAATATTTCTCCGAGACAAGCCGCTCGACCAAATCTCGCGGCCATTCGAGCATTGCCTCGGGCGCCTGCCACTCCTGGCGGAGACAGCGGTGAATCGCTTCCGGTCGATTGGGCAGATTCATGAGAAAGTCCCGGTGCGAACGATCGGCCCGATACTCGGGTCGCCGTGGCGGCAGTTTCAGGTAACGGCCGATCGCGCCCAGATCGAAACCATGCAATAGCGTGCCATGATGCAATAGAAAACGGCGCTTTCGCTGTTGCGAATTGCCTGAGAACTTTCGCCCACCGACCGCCAGGTCGCTGATTCCCGTGGGTTCAACGGCCGGTTGGATTTCTTTCAGCGCCGTTGCGATGCGGCTCAGTATCCAGCGATATGAAGGGTTGATTTGCGTCAGTTCGGGGGCACGATTCATCTCGAGGCACGAGGCTCAAGCAAAGGCACCCGGGGCCGAGCAGGACGGTGCCGCCGCCGCTGGAGCGGCGGGCGATCGGCACGCCATCGGCTTGGCAATTGGCCTCGTGAACATCGTCGGCGATGACGCCGCCGGCGCCGAGCACCACGGCGAATGTCGGCCAGCTCCAGACGCGCAGCACCTCGCCGCCATCGCCTTCCTCGGCGTGCAAGAGCAACGCCTCGTCGAGGGCGAGGTTCTCCGCGAGGCTCGGCAGAGTGAGGCCGAGGAATTGCATGGATTATGGGCTAGAATCCAAGGTCGCAGGCAATTGTGGCTGCGGCATCATTTCCAGACGACGGCGAGTGAAATCGAACGTAGTCTGAAAGTACTCGATACCGTTGGCAATTCCAAACAAACCATATGGCGTCACGAGTTGAGCAAAGCCGACGATGGCTCGCCAACGGCGCACATCGGCACCATCGGTCAAGCGCAAAATGACTCGAGCATAATAGATTGGCGTCGTAACCAGGCCTGCGACAGCGCCAATCGCCCTGGACTGGATGGAATGGATGTCGATGCCAATTCGTTTCACCCAGCCGATCGGGAATACGACGTCGTCGGCGCCGCTGTCTACCAGCACGTCGCAGACGATTTGACGACTCGGTCCGATCACCATAATGGGTATGATCGGCTTGCGGCGAACAAGTTGGCCTCCAAGGCTGGGAATTGGTTGAAGTGTGGGAAACTGTGGAATCGAAAAAATCACGTTTCAATTCCTCCCAATTGAACCTCATCCAAAACGGGCACGCCGCCCACAACATATTCGAGATCCCTGAGTCGGAGTCGATCGACCTCGTCCCAAAGCGCTTCCCACGTGGAGGCATGTGCCAGCACTTGCTTGCCGTCCAGCGACCATGCAACAAGTTTTCCCTGCAGCGGCGTTAAATCTTCCACTTGGCCCTGGCCACGATTTTCCAGATAGGTTGCGGGATTAAAATCATTGGCGGACATCGCATCCCTCCAAGCCGAAGCCGTTCAACCGAATGATACCAGATTGGCAATTGGAATGTCCACCTGCAGACCCATATGCTGATAATCATTCCCGGATGAATGGAGCCTTTCCCATGCCTGATCGACTCTTGGCCCACAACGTCTTTTTCACGCTAATTGACCAATCGCCGGCGGCGGTGCAGAAGATGATCGACGCCTGCAAGAAGTATCTCACCGTGCAGCCGGGAATCGTTTATTTCGCCTGCGGGCGGCTCGAATCGGAGCTTGCGGCGACGTGAACGATCGCGGTTTTGACGTCGGGCTGCACATCGTGTTCGCGAACCGGGCGGCTCACGACGCCTATCAGGACGACGCGGCGCACAATCAATTCATCGCCGGGAACAAGTCCAATTGGAAGGGTGTGCGCGTGTTCGATACGCTGGTCGAATCCGTGGCGCTGAAGTGATGGAAACGGAAGAAGCCCGACGCTCGTTCGGTGGAGACGAACCATCGATCGAGCATCGGGCTTTTTTGACTGCACCGGATGTCGAGCAATCCGGATGGAGAGGCACCAAGCCGAGCAAGTCGGACCTGGGTGGCTATCCGCTGTTAATAACGCCGGCCGCCGCCGCCGCCGCCGCCATAGCCGCCGCGTCCACCGCGACCGCCACCGCCACCGCCGCCGCCGCCTTCAGTCTTGGGACGAGCTTCGTTTACTGTCAGCGTGCGACCATCTTTTTCGGCGCCGTTCAGTGCGGAGATTGCCGCCTGTGCTTCCGAGTCGCTGCCCATTTCCACGAAACCGAACCCTTTTGATCTGCCGGTGTCCCGGTCCATGATCACTTGGGCCGACTGGACCGTCCCGTGCGCCGCAAACATCTGTTCGAGTGTGCTGTCGGTGACGGAGTAAGCCAGGTTCCCCACGTACAACTTCTTGCCCATAACGGGCCTCCCTGAAAAAACGATCACCGCCTCCGGTGAGGCGGCATTCTTTCCACTATACAGGCCGGGAAGCCGAAAAGGGAGTCAAGAAATCGGCCGATTTTCATTTTCAGGTCAAACATCTTTTCAGCCGTTCTGACCGTCGTGAATGAGCTTTTTTCGACTCCGATGCGACGCGAATTACCTGCACAAATTCATCATTGGCGATTCGGTGGCAGCCGGTCAATTCATGCGACTCAGCGGCCACGGGCCGCCGATCGCCGGATTCCAACCGAATCACGACACAGCCCATTGCGACGGCGTGTGGTTGAGATTCACTCAAAATGGTGTTCGCGATGAACACATCGTCCGACTTGAAATTGCCGGCGTCATCGCCAATGAAGTCATTAGGCCGCGAAAGCTCGCCCGAGAGCTGGCGAATTAGTTTGACCGCTTCGCGCGGTCGCGGGCCTTTGGCAGTGAATCCGGATTCAAACGCCGATTGTCACGATGCATGAGATTCTGGCGAGGCGACGTCGTGCGAATCCGCCGGACTTCACATAATGTTACCAGTCGCAGCGCCAAACATGTGGAACAGAATTCGATGCCACCTGAATACGACCCGACTTGGCTGGAGTCGATGCGCCAGCGCTGGGCCGGCCGCGATTGGCTGGAACCGTTTGACGAACAGGGCCGGCTGCTCCATTTTGGCGTACTGCCGACGCCGATGCTGCTGGGCCATGATTCGCGCTTCGCCGGCCGCGGCGTCACGCTGGCCATGGTGGACTCGGGCTTTTTTCCGCATCCGGATATCGCCATCGGCCGCGCTGGCGCGAATCGAGTGCGGGCCTGGGCGGATTGCTGCGCACCGCGAATTCGCCGGCGGTTTTTTGATCGCAATGAACCGCCGCGCTGGCCGGCATGGAATCGCCGTGCGGCATCGCAGTGGCACGGCACGATGACGGCCGCGGTCGCGGCAAGTTCAAACTCGATTTACCGCGGTTTGGCGCCGGAAGCCGAACTGGTTTTGGTGCAAACTTGGGACGCTGACGGTCGGATCACCAACGCCAGCATCGCTCGCGCCTTGCGCTGGCTCTTTGTAAATCGAGAGCACTTGAAGTTGCGAATCGTGAACTTGGCCGTCGGCGGCGATCCGATGCGGCGCGTCGAAGGCAATTTCGTCGATCGAGCCGTGCAGCAATTGGTTGACGCAGGAATCGTGGTGATCGCGGCCGCGGGAAATTCGGGGATCGAGCGGCTGCTGCCGCCCGCAACAGCAGCCGGCGCCATCGCCGTTGGCGGGCTCGAAACCCGGAACTCTCCGGACCATGCGATTTGGCGGATGTGGCATTCGAATTGGGGCATTTCCTGGGCCGGCGTATCCAAACCCGATTTGATCGCGCCGAGCCGATGGCTCGCCGCCCCGGTGTTGCCCGGCTCGGCTGTCGCCGCGGAGGCCGAAGAACTGTTCAGTCGCCGAAGTCGCGATTCCGACGCCGAAAAGCGGATCGCCGAGTTAAAGCTGTTGTCGCCGCACTTTCAACATGTTGACGGCACCAGTTTCGCAGCCTCGATAACCGCCGGCGTGGTCGCCTGCATGCTGGAAGCCGCGCCCGGATTGAAGCCGGAACAGGTGCGAACGGCGCTGACAAGCAGCGCTCGATTGTTGCCGGATGTCCCCAATGCACGGCAGGGGGCGGGAGCGGTTCAACCGGCGGACGCCGTCAAACATGCGCTTCGGATTGGAACTCGGTGATCATTTCCCAATGCAGAAGCGACTAAACACTCGATCGAGTAAATCGTCGGTATAAATTGCTCCGACCATAGCGCCGAGTTCATCGAGCGCGCTGCGAATCTCGAGGGCCAGGATTTCCGGCGGGTCTTCGAACAGGGCGATCGCATGCGCCCGGCGAAGGTGCTCCAGGCAGGCGTCCACGTGATGGCGGCAGCGGCTCAGGCTTGGCGCAATCGCCGATGTTCGCGAGCTCTTGGCTCGCACCAGAAGCGACGATTTCAAATCTGATAGGCCTATTCCCGTCACCGCGTGAGTCGCAAAAAGACCGGCGCGGGGCGGCCCAGGTCGCACTTGGTTGCGATCCCCGCGACCGGAGGATCGGCTTGCCTAAGGAGAATTCGCTCCGCATCCGACAATTCGCGGCCGGATTCGATGCAGAGCAGCAGCAGATCGGCGTCACCCGCGACGTTCGACCCCAGTTCCTGAGCCTGCCGTTCGATTTCGTCGCCAGCCGGTTTCCATCCGGCAGTATCCATCAGTTCGACCGGCACGCCGTCAAGCTCCAGGCGCTTGACGAGGTAATCTCGAGTGGTCCCCGGCATCGGACTGACCAGGGCGGCGGCATCGGTCAGGGCGTTGAACACGCTGCTCTTGCCGGCATTGGGTTCGCCGATCAACACGGCGCGAAACGGCCGCTCGGCGCTGGAACGTTGTTCCAATTGCCGTTTAAGCGTGGTCAACTTGGCCAAGCCGGCGCTGAGACGCAAGAGGATGTCGCGCTGCTGCGCGAATTGGATGTCGTCCTCGGCGAAATCGAGGCCGGCTTCGACGTCAGCCAACAGATTCAAGAGGTCGTCCCGCAAGCCCGCGAGCGGGGCCGTGACGCCGCCGGCAAGCTGCGCCAACGCCTGTTGCAGTTCATCGCGGTTGCCGGCGGAAACGACGGCCTGGACCGCCTCGGCACGCGGGAGATCGCGCTTGCCGGCGAGAAAGGCCCGCAGGGTGAATTCGCCCGGCCGCGCGGCGCGGGCGCCGGCATTCATGATTCCGGCGATCAGCAAATCGATCAGGGGCGGCGCGGAGGCGGCGTGCAATTCCGCCATGTCCTGGCCGGTGTACGAATGCGGCGACGGCCAGACAATCAAATCGGCGGGAAGCGCGGAATGAATGCCCGGAATGTGAAGCGAACCGGAGTAGAGTTTTCGCACTGATTCTTGAATCGGTTCCAAGTGGCGGAAGAACTGTAGGCCAATGCGAAGAGAATCAGGCCCACTGAGGCGAATGATGGCTCGCGCCGCCGGTCCGGCGGCGCTGGCCAACGCGACAATCGTATCGCCCGGTTCGATGCTCACTTCTTTTCGGCCGCTTCGAGCAGTTCTTGCCACTTCTCTTTGAGCCAGCTCTTTTTCCTTGGGGCCGGTTTATCGGGCCGACCTTTGCGGCGCGCGCCGTTGCCCGAGTCGGGCGGCGGGGTCGACGGCTTTTTTTTCGGCAGCAGCTTGCGTTCGATCACGCCCCAAATGCTGCTGGCAATGAAGTATAGCGCCAAACCCGAAGCCACCTTGTAGAAGAAGAAGGCCATGAGGATCATCATGTACTTCATCATCTTCTGCTGCATGGCCTGCTGGTCATCGGTCGCCGGCGGCATCGTCATCTTTTGCTGCACGATCATGAATGCCACCGCGATGATCGGCAAAATGTTGAAATAGGGCCCCAAGTAAGTCATGGTGCCCAGTGCTTCCGGCGTGCTGATGAAGGGAATGTTGTTGCCCCAGCGGATCAACATGTCGGGCGCGGCCAGATTGGGCATCCACAGAAACGGTTTGAGCCGGAAGAAAACATTTTCCTGCAAACAGTAGTAAAGTCCCATGAAGATCGGCATTTGCAAGAGCAGCATGACGCAGCCGCCGAGCTGCGCCGCGGGGTTGATGCCGTTGTCCAGCATCAATTTCATCTTCGCGCTGAAACTCCTGCTGATCGCGGCCTTTGTATTCCTCTTCTAACCGCTTGACTTCCGGCTGAAGCGCCGCCATTTTCTCCTGCATCTTCGCCATGTTCGCGGTTTGCTTGCGGCTGAGCGGCGTCAGCATGCCGCGGACCATAATTGTTAGCGCGATGATCGCCAAGCCTGCCAGCCAACTGGGCAGATTGTGCTGGAAGAAGCCCAGGATCGAGTGCATGATGTTGGTCGAGGCGATCACCACGTCGGTCCAGCCAATGTGGTAGGCGAAGGTCCCGAGCCACGTGTCCGACTGATAGTCGGCCATGGTGCGCAGGTTGAGTTTGTCCTCGTAGCGATCGATCAACGAGTCCGGAATGGCCTCGGCGCCGCGAAGCTGATGCAGCAGCCGGACCTTCACCGGCCCGTTGTAAAGCAGATACTTGTGGACGACCGGCTGGTCGCCGACGGTCACCGGCTCCGTGATCATTCGGGACGTGATGTCGCTAAATTGCGATTTGTCGGGCGGATCGCCCGGCAGGATCCCTTCGTCGGTGCCACGGACTCGCTCGATGAAATTCTTGTTTTCCTGCTCATCGTCCACGCAGGTGGCGCTGGCGAAATACTGATTCGCGATGGCCGCGTACTGGTAGCGTCCCTCGCCGCGGGGCGGCGATTCGCTGCCTAGTTCCGTGTGGATTGACACGTTGTTTTCGAGAAAGCGCTTGCCGGTGCCCTTCTTGTCCACCCAGCCGGTGACGAAATTGCGATAGACGCTGGTGTACCAAACGCCTTCCAGCGGAATGCCATGTGCGCCCGCCAATTGGTAGCGAAACGGCTTGGGGTTCGCGCCCGGCAGCCGCTCGATTTTGACCTCCAGCCCGATGTGATAACTCTGGGCTCGAGTGTGTAGGTCTTGGTGAATTTGACGCCGAGCTCGGGCACCTCCGCGCTGAACTCGGCTTGCTGGCGTTCGGAGTTTTTGGCGCCGGGCGGTTCGATGACCTTCCAGGCGAGTTCGCCGAGATAGTTCTCCGGCCGCGGATCGTCGGGCGTGGCGTAGTGATAGATCAGAAACGATGGCAGCGTCAATTCATGCGGCATGTTGTCCCGTTCCACCTTCGGGATATCCGCGGTGCTGGGAATGAGATGCAGCTTTTCCGGCGTGCCGTCCGCTTGTTCGACGGCTTTGCCGTTTCGATTCGCCTCTTCGAAATCATTGACAATGACTCGATCGACTCCCCCGCCCTTGCTCGTCAGCCGGACCTGGAGTTTGAAATGATCTTTGTCACCCAGATCGATCAGAGTGGGCTTGAATTCGGGCACCTTCGGCAATTGGGCGACTTTTGCTTCATTTTCCTTCTTCTTGCCCTCGGCGTACTGCGCCAATGCCTTCTTTTTGGCGGCATCGGGAAGCTCCCGCCCGATTTCATTGCCCGCGAACCGGGCCAGGTCGCCGATACCGGCCCCAGATGGAGCCATAAACCCCAGCTGAGAAATGTGTTGCGCGATTGCACGCTGGTCGGCCGGCTTGAGAAGCTTCTGCCGCGGCCAGATCTTGTCTTGGATGTAATTCCAGCCGACGATCACCGCAATGCTGAAAATCACGAAGATAATCAGCTGCTTCATCGGGAGTGGAGCTTTGTTATCGTTCATCGAACTGGAAATTCCTCGGGAGGATCAATCAACCGTTATGTTACTGAATTCACCTAAAAACGTAGTCACTGCGGCGTGATCACCGCTCAATTCCCGCACCCTGCAGAGGACTGCTGACTCGCGATCGGGATTGTGGTAAAAACAATGAGTTGTCGCAAGCTCCCATCGGAAAGGATCCCGCACCATGTGGGACACTCTTATCGGACGGCAAATTCGCCGTTCCTCGCGAAATCTCATCGCCTGGAATGCCATATTGTTCATCGGCGTGGTGATCTTTTTCATCTTCACCGCCCGCTACTACTACAACTTTTTCCTCGGGCCCTTCCCAATGACGCAGGATGAGATCGCTCATCTCCAAGACGATCATCCCATGCAGTACTTCGTTGCCGTCAACGGGGACTTTTGCCGCGATACCGGCGTGCGCCATTATCGGAAAACCAAACACGGTCGCAAGTATGCCGGCAACTACATGATACTCGACATGAAAAACGCCTGGTTGGTCGTCAAAGCCAAGCAGGATGTTGCTGCCCAAAATCGCTGGGAGGGTTCCATCACGCGCCTTCCGGGCGATGTCCAAGCGCAGATCATGAATCAGTTCGGCTTGAATCGGCTGGGCCGGGTCGCCCCGAACAAGCCGATTCTTCCCCTGATGATTGACGCCACCGGCTTTCGGCTTCCCGGATACATTGGACTCGCGGTGGCCATCCCGCTCGTTTTGCTCAACTTCTGGAACATCAGCAAGGGCGTGTCCCGGCTGAGCAATATGGAAAAGCATCCGCTGGCTCGAGCGCTGCAAAAGTATGGCGATCCAAGCGAGGTGGCGGAGAAGATCCAGGCCGAATACGACTCGGACGAGCGCGAGAACATCGGCTCGGCCACCTTAACCCGCTCCTGGATGATTCACCCGAAAACCTTCGGCGTGGACGCCGTCTTCCTCGGCGACGCTGTCTGGACCTACAAGTCGGTCACTCAACATTACCACAATGGCATTCCGACTGGGAAAACCTACTTCGCCAGCATCTGCGACATTCATGGCGGCCAGGTGAGCGTACAACTCAAAAACGAGGCGATGTGCGATCAATTCGTGCGGGCGGTCGCCCAGCGCGTTCCCTGGGTCATGGCCGGCTACGACAAGGGAATCGAGGAGTTGTGGAAAAAGAACAAGCCGGCGGTTTTCGAGATGGCGGAACAGCGGCGGAAGGACCTGATGGAAGAACTTCGCCGCAAGCGTGAAGAACCGCCGGAAAACGAGCCGCCGACCGACCAGATCGAAATTGTCTGACGCGGACGGGTCCGCCGCCCAGTCATTTCCCTGGAGCAATCAGCGGCGGCGGGGCGCTGCTGTTCGCCTTTTTCGGCGGCATGGGCGGCGGCAGCGGAACCAGATCGGGCGACGCGGACGCCGGCCTCACCGGGCCGGGCAAGGGAGCGGGCGGCGAACTCGCGCTCCCCGACGGCGTGGCCGGGCGTGGCGGGACCGTCAGCCCGTTTTGCGTCGACGGGCCCTCGGGCGGCGGCATCGGACGCTTCGGGTTCGACGTGGGAATGTCCTTCAGAATCGGCGGCGGCGCTGCATCGATCTTCGGTTTCGGCGAAACCGCCGGCGCCTTCGGCGGCTCGGTGGTTTCAATGCGTTTCGGCGGCTGCGATGTTTCAATTGTTTCCGGCGCTTTCAACAAATCCGCCGTTCCCATCGGGTCGGCTTTGCGCGGCTGCCCGAGTTTCTCGGCCTGCCCCGCCGTCGGATGCAGTTTCTTGCGAACCTCCTCGATCAAAGCGTGCAACGTCATGGCCCGGTGAACATAATCGGGTTGCGCTTCCGCCTGAGCCAGTCCGCGATCGACAATCGCCTGCAGTTCCTTGGGCAGCACCAGTCGAACGGTCATGAGCGAGCCCTGAAACAGCCGATAGCTGCCGGCGTGGTCGCCGGAATTGAACAGCATCGCTCCGCGATCGTGAATCGACGCCAGCATGTCGATCATCTGGCGATCGTCCGTTTTGCGTTCCATCGGTTTCGAGTCGGCCGCGATATTCGACGCGCCGCAAAGCGCCAGCATAAACAGGCCAACGGAAAATCGAGACATGGCGCGAACTCCTTTCGCGAGCAAGTGCTTTCGCGAGTTTGGAATAATAAACAAAGCTGCGGCGTCTTGGCTAGACGAACCAGGTCGCGAATTGCCTAATTCTTGGCCTTGCATCGATCAGGTAAACCGGCCAAAATGCCCGGCCACGATCCGTCGTAGCGAGAGCCAGGGAGGGTTTTTTGGCCGACCAGTCCACGCGCCTGATACTGGAAGCGTTGAATCGCGCCGTCGCGCAGCCGGCAGGCATGCCACTGTTCGCCGCCAAGGCCAGTGCCGGCCTGTTTCCGGCCACGGCCAAGGCCCGCCAGGCGGCCCAGCGCTGCCGCGAGGATGGTTTGATTCAGGTGGCGGCCAACCCGCGCGAACTCACCACCATCACCGACAAGGGCCTGAATTGGCTGCTCGGCCAGTCGAGCCCGCGCCAAGTGCTGGAGGATTTCGTTCGCGTGCTTGAGGAGAAACAATCGCAAGCCGCGGAGTTGGTCGCCGCCGCGAAGCAGATGGCCGCCAGCCTCGATTCGCTTCGCGGCGCGGTCGAGCGCCTCGGGCCGATGCTGTCGCCTGCCAATGGGCAGATTCATCATGCGTATCGAGCAACTCGAGAAGAGTCGGTCGGGCCGCAACCCCCGCCTTCGCCCCCCGACTCGGGGGGGGAAGGGGGGAGTTGCGGCCCGACCAAGACACCAATTCAGGATCGGTCCACAGCAGCCGGGTTACTTCTCGGCGACATCCGCGCTCACCTCGAGCAATGGCATGCTCAGTCGCAGCGCGACTGCCCGTTGCCCGACCTTTGCCGCCGGCTTGCGGAATCGCATTCAAACCTCACCCTGGGCGAATTTCACGATGCCCTGCGGCTTCTGCACGACGAGCATCAAGTTTACCTGCACCCGTGGACCGGCCCGTTATACGACTTGCCCGAACCGCCGTTCGCCTTGTTAATCGGACACGAAATCGCGTATTACGCGAGCATCCGCAACTGATTTGCTTTGGAGGGATCCGCCATGGCCGTAGCCGCCACCATCGAACGCCCCGCCACCGAACGCGCACTGGAAGCGCTGAAACGCGGCGGCAATCCGTTTCGAAATTACTTCGCCCGCAATCCCGATGATGAAGTCTGCCGCCGTTATCACGTGCCGGAGCTTTACGCCCCGGAACGCGACCTGCTCACGCGCATCATCGATCTGTATCGCAACGATCCGATGACGCATTCCGAAATCGTGCCGGTGCTCGGCAACAAGGGGGCGGGCAAGACCCACCTGCTGCACTCGATCAAGCATGGCGGCGAGGGCGGCTGGCAACTGCTCGTCACGCCCGGCGTCTATCAGCGCGACACCGAATTCCTCGAATACCTGCTCTTCCAGATCATCGACACGCTATTGGGCGGCGGCAAGCAAAAGGGCGTCCGTCCGCTCGAATACATCGGCGAGGAACTGGTCCGTAAGCAACTTGTTCAGGCGCTCGCCGGATTATCACCTGCGGAAAAACGTGACCTCTTTCCCACCGGCGGTCTCGCGCGCTGGACGCGCATGCTGGGCCTGGGCGGCTCCGCGGATGAACGCGTTCGGGCACTGGTTGAGAAACTAAATGACCGCTCGTCTGGCGAGCAGTCGGTTCGCAATTGCGTGAGCGACGCCGAGATCGACTGCCAGAAAGCCTGCGATCTCATCGCCGCTTACGTCGAGCGCACCGAGGCGCACAACACTGCCGGGCTGATGCGCCGGGCCATCTTCCAGGGCTTCGCCCGCGCCGTGCTGCGAACCGACGAGGCCGATCTCGCCAACTTCCTGACCTACGGCTTTGCCGAACTCGAATTCCATGTCCGGCCGACGCGGCAGGATCTTGTGCTGTCGCTGCTCAAAGTCTTGATGGACGTGTTCCGCGAGTTGAAAGTCCCGGTGGTCGTCGCCTTCGATCAGCTCGAGGATTTGCTGCTGGCTCGCCGCAGCGACGATTCGCATCGCATCGCCGAGGCCTTCTTCGCCGGCATCGTGCAGGTGATGCATCAGATCGACGGCCTGTGCTTTCTCATCTTCGCCGAGCGCGGCCTGTGGAACCGCTTCGTCCCGTCGCTCGACGGCTACATTCAGGATCGTCTGAATAACCCGGTCCATGTCCCGGATCATGGCACGGTCAAATCACTGCGGCTGGAGGCGCCGGCCCCGGAACTGGTCCGCCGCGTGGTCGAGGCGCGCCTGAAGCCCGTGCTCAAGGAGTTGCCGCACTCTGACGATCTGACCGAAATCTATCCGTTCACCGACGAGCAGGTGACTCGCATCGCCCGCACCGAGCCGACGCTCCGCGACATGCTGCAACAGTTCCGGCATCAGTTCGATTACGTGGTTTACGGGACGGATGATGATCGCACGCCGCGGCCCAAAGAGGGTGGTGAAATTGAAACGCCGGCTCCGTCATCGACCAACCGGCTCGGCGATAGCCCGGCGGAGCATGTCGAGATCGACATGTCCACGCCGCCGCCCGCGCGACTTGGCGAAGGCGCGTCGGCGGTGAAGTCGGTGGTGGTCATCGAATCGGAAGCGCCGCCAAAGATCCCAAGCCCGACGCCGGCGAGTCCGCTGCCGACCGCGATCCCGGTCCCGGTCGAACGGCCCAAGCGCGATCTGTCTGCCCGCAGTGGCCTGATTGACTTGTGGGAGCAAGAATGGCGATCGGCTCGCCGCAAGCTCGAACCGGAAGGGGCGCTGCACCGGCGCCGCCCGCGAACTGCAATCGGCGCTCGGAACCTTTCTGCAAATCGCCCATGAGCATGGCGTCAAAGTCGGCCCCTGGCGGTTGCAACATGTCGTGCCCGAATTCACCTTCGGCGAACACCCCACTTATGGCGCGATTTCGATCGCCCACTGGGCGGCGCGGGGCGGGCAGCCGTGGAAGGTCGGCGTCGGCCTGTTCCTCGGCCGCGGCGCGGGCAAGCCGAAGGATCTCGAAGTCAAACTCGCCGCCTGGGAATGCGAGCCGCCGGTGATCGACCACTTGATCCTCTTACGGCCGGACGACGATCTGCTGCTTTCCGGCAAGAGCAAGACGCTGTGGCAGGACGCCGAGCGAAACGGCCGCCATGCCCGGCTCGAATCGGTATCGCTGGACGGCTATGCAGCGCTGTATGCGTTCCCGCGCTGGCTGACGACGATCGCCGAATCGATGTCCGAGGGCCAGCCGCTGCCGAACCTCGCCGACCTGATGCAGGAGAAATGCGAGAAACTGCTCGAACAGGTTTGCATGCCGGTGCAGGGGTAAGCGCGATCCGAATCGATGATCTCGTAGAGGCGGCCTCTGGCCGCCTTTTTTTGATTCATGATCCGGCTGCAGCAGTGGTATGCCGCTTGGAAGAGTGTAAGGGCGCCGCACGCCGCGCATGCGCGCTACAAAATCTGTCATCTTACGCCTGATCGGGCTGGGAACGGTAAGGGCGCCACACCGCCTGCGCGCGACACCAAATCTGTCATCTTACGCTTTTTCCGGCTGAAACCGCCGGTTTCTCGGCGGCAGGCGAAACCCGCGGTCCACTGAACACCGCGATCAATCAAAAGTTGACTTTGATCGTCGGGGCGGGCCAGCGGCGAAAGAGAACTGCGACGCCCATCGCGGCCGCGCCGGCGGCGAATAGGCCCCAGGAAACCGCATTGTTCACGATCTTGAGATCGTCCGGCGCCTCAGTTACATACCACTCCTCGGGACCGGGCGGCGACGCGATCGGCTCGCGCCCCTTGTTGAAATCATCGAAGAAATGCTCGTCGTTGATGGAAGCGCCGGCGGCGATCTTTTTCGCCTCGTGCTCCTGGTACTCCTTCTGATATTGCTCGCCGTATGCCAATTCCGCCTCGAAGTGAGGCCGCAACTCATTCACTTCATTTGGCGACAGCGTCGCCTCGATTTCTTTTTGCCGTTTGGCGCAATGCTCGCGAAGGAACTGCTGAAACTCGGGCATCGGCCAGAATTTGTCGGCCAGTCTCGCGGCGCGTTCGAAGGCACACCAGGCGATATAGCGCTGCCCGACGCGCATCATGATCTCGCCGAGGCAAAGTGCGAAATGCGGGCTCGCTCCGCCGCCCTGCCGCCACATGCCGATGATTCCCAGAACCGGTTCATCGAAGCAAACAGGTTTGTTGTGCGATATATCGGGAACCTGCGCCCACTCTTCCTCAGCGCCAATTTTCGTAATGCGATCGCGAATTCTAAATCGCTTTTCGGGGTCAGTGATGGAGCCTGGGTTCTTCAGCTCTTTCGCGAAGAGATAAGTGCCCTCAGCTCCCCACTCCATGTCGACATATTCCTGTCTCCGTGCAATTGGCCGGCCGAAGGCTGTATCAATTGAAGCATCCAACCGATTGCCAACGAAATCGAATTCCTTCAGGACCTCGGGCTTATTAACCGCGGCCAGGATAAACTCGCCAAGCGCGACTTGCCAGGTCTCGCGGCCGAAGTGGGCTTCCGGTTTCACCTCGATCGACTTACGGACATAATCCAAGCCTTCCTTGAAGCGATTCTTCGCGTCGGGATCGCCGGCGCTTGCTTTCTTAACATTGGCATGGGCCATGAAGGTGCCGAGGTTTGCGCACGACGAGTAAAGCACCCGGCCGGAGAGCCCCTTCTTCTCCTGGCGTGTGAGTTTCTCACGCAGCACCTTCGCGGCGTCCTCGGATCGGCCCTGGCGCTCGAGTCCGGCGCCGATATCGTCGGCCAGGGCGAGCGCCTCGTCGGAATCGGGGGAAAGGGTTTTGAGTTTTTCGCCGCCAGCCGTTCGCGTTCGCGATAAAACGCCAGGCCGTGCTTGGGAAAGCGTTCGTGAATGACATCATGAACCATGGCGAGCCGCAATGCGACTCCGCCCTGGTATTTCGGCACATGATAAGGCATCGGCGCGGAATAGATCTGCTGGGTGGTTGCCCGATCAGGCAGGTAGACTCCGCCGGCGCAGCCGCCGATGAAAGCGAAACCCGCCGCGACGAGAGTCAAAGCGGCTCTCTTGAATGTGCTCACCGCTCAATCTCAAACGCGGGGTTTGCGCATGGTGACGACCGCGGCGCCGATCAGCAGCACGACACCGCCGCCCGCAGCAACCGGGGCCGCGTACGACGAACTTGGCGTCGATTCCGGGGCCGGGCTATTCTTGTAGCTGGAGCGGAATTCACGCTCGTGTGTGGGCAATTCGCTGTCATTGATGCAGGCGGAAGCCGTCGCGGAGGCGGCCAGCAAGGCCGCCATTGCGAGCAAAAAGCGACGCATGGCATCACCTCCCGAAGTGAGATACTAATTTGAGTATGATCGAGGAAAGGCGGCGTGTCAATTAGGTAAACTCGGGCGCTTTCTGGCGAGTGAATTTGAGCCATAAGGAATGCAGGAAGGCAGGAGGAAGACCGAGAGAATCGAAGTCTTTTTCTCATGCATTCCTGCCTTCCTCATTCATCATCAGAGTTGGCCGGGATTGCTCGAAATGAGCCAGGGGCTTGCGACCCATGTCGCACTTGTGGTTCGTTGATTTCATCGTGCATAGAAAATCAATTCACCATTAATGCGTTCCCAATCATCAGGAGGCCTCATCATGAACGAACTGCAGGGCAAGCGGGCGGCGGTTCTGGTCGAGCAGCAATATCAGGAACTCGAGATCTGGTATCCGTATTACCGCCTGAAGGAGGCCGGCTGCCAGGTCACGCTGGTGGGGCCCGAGGCGGGCAAGACCTATCCGAGCAAGCTTGGCTATCCGGCGAAGAGCGACAAGGCGGCCGAGGCGGTGCGGGCCGACGATTTCGACGCCGTGGTGATCCCGGGCGGCTTCGCTCCCGATTTCATTCGCCGCTCGCCCGCAATGATCAAGCTCGTCGCCGACATGGCGGAGAAGGGCAAGATTCTCGCCGCGATCTGCCACGGGCCGTGGGTGCTCTGCTCGACCAAGGCGCTGCGCGGCAAGAAAGCCACCTGCTTCTTCGCGATCAAGGACGACGTGGCCAACGCCGGGGCGAATTACGTCGACGAGGAAGTCGTCCGCGACGGCCAACTCATCACCAGCCGCAAACCCGACGACCTGCCGGCGTTCATGCAGATGTTGATCGGGGCGATGAAAGAGAAGAAATGACACAAAGAGCACGAGGGAGGCACAAAGAACACGAAAAAGAATTTGCTTTGTGCTCTTTGTGGTTCAAAATCCTAGCCCTCAACAATCGACATCAGCGCCCGCCGAAACAACCGAGAATACGCGGTTCCGAATGGGAACGGCGCGTTATAATGCTTATTGTCGGAGAAGATTTGGTTCGCGCGAAGCACGGGAGGTTTTCATGTCGCCGCCAGTAATCGATATCGCGCCGACCGCTTCGGCTCTGCCAGCTCGCCGCGAAAAGGAGATTTTGCTGGCTGCCTTGGCCAAGGATCTGCTTGACGCATCCGGCCAGGAGACTGTCAGAATTGAAGATGAGCTTTCAGCGATTGTGGTCAGCCGGGTGAAAATGCCGGTGCGAGTCGATGGCAAACCATCGCAATGCACGCCCGAATATGCCGCGGAGTTGCAGAAACGCTTGGAAAAGCTGGACCAAAGCAAGCCGCTGTTCGAATTTGAAATTGAAACCGACGTCAACCAGTCGGCTTCACGCCCGTAATGTAAACGCTGGTGGAATCGGAAGCATCGGTCAAAGCGAAGTAGAAGGAGTGGCTGTCACGAAACGGACACTCCCAGGATAATTTCGTTCCCTCTCGTAGTTTCGGAAGGATTCGTTGAACCCAGTCCATGACATAAGTACGCACCAACAGTATTTTGTCCTCGTCCTTGCCCGGCAAATCCGCCAAGAACTGTTTCCATTCCGCGGCCGCCGAATCGTGAATCCGGACTTGCACTTTCTTACTTGCCGACATCGCTGAGTTCCTCCGGCGACGGCGTTGCCCTTACACATTCGACATCAGCGTGCCCACCGGCTTGGTTTCGGGGATGTTGTCGAGGATGATCTTGCACACCACCGTGAGCGGGACGGCGAGGATCATGCCGACGATGCCCCAGAGATAACCCCAGAACGCCAGGGCGAGGAGAATCAAGAGAGGACTCAGGTTCAGTTTTCGCCCGGCCATTTTCGGTTCCAGATATTGGCCGGTGAAAAGTTGGATGGCGATCATCAGTCCCAGCACGGCGGTCGCCGCGACCGGGTTGAGTTGCAGAAACGCGAGCAACACCGGCGGACCCATCGCCACCAGGCCGCCGATATAGGGAATGAAATTAAACAGAAAGATCAACACACTCCAGAGGATGGCGAAGTCGATGCCGAATGCGGCGAAGACGACGAGCGACAGCGCCGCGGTGACGAAGCTGATCCAGGTCTTGACGGCGATGTATTGGGCGATGGCCTCGTTGATGCTGCCGACGATCGATTGAATCCGCGTGGCGCGCACCTCGCCGAACGCCATGGCCAAGCGCTTTGGAAAGCTCACTCGCTCGGCCATCAGAAAAACCACGTAGACCAAGACCACGATCGCGAACGACATGGCGCCGAAGATCCGGGCGGCCACGTCGCGAACGGTTTTCGTGCCCTTTCCTTGACCCAGGAATTCCATCGAACCGAGCACATTGCCGATTTTTTCGAGCGCCGGTTCCTCGCCATGATAGCCGACTGTTCTGGCGATCCGATTGACCGACGACTCGAACCGCTCGCGATAGGGAGCGAGGCGCTCGGGCGTAAGCGAGGCGGCGCTGCTCACGACCGCCTGCCCGACCGCGGCGAACCCACCAACCAGGACCAACAAGATGAGCACATAGGCGAGCAACGGCCGCACGCCGCGATCCACCAGCCAGCGGTGCACCGGATAGAGCACGTACAGCACAAACACCGCGATGAGCAGTGGCTCCAGGATGGGCTCGAATAGCTGGAGCAAATGGATCACTAGCACCACGAACAACAGCGCGTAGGTGGCGATTGTCAGTTGCCGCCGAAAAGGATCGGGCGGCGACGCGGCAGTGGAAGTTCCATTCGCACTCATGAGTATTGCGCTCCGTGCGATCGGGGGCTGCTAGCGTGGAAGACCATCTTCGGGCATCGTGCGAATCCCCGTTTCCTTTCCAGGTTCAGTGGGGCCGTCGTATTCATACCTTGGCGGGCCAAGCAGTTCATCCGCCCTGTCGTCAAAATCGAACTTCTTTTTCGCCGGCTCTCGGCCGATATAGCCCAAGATCACTCCCAGGATTCCGCAGCCAAGCACAATGACAACTTCCAGGACGATGCCATAAATCCGAATGTCTAACGCATTCTTGCCTTGTGCGGCCATCATAAAGCCGAGAACAAACCCGGCGCCAAAACTGAGCGGCAATGGCAGCAAGAAAACGATGCCGATGAGTCTCGCCATCGCGCCGCGGACCACCAGAGTTTTCGAAAAGGTGACCTTGCCCTTTGCCAAGGCAATGATCCCCATCACCAGCATGGCAATTTCGAGAATCAGCAACACGGTGGCGCCCCCCTCGATTAAGAACTGGACCGAAAATCTGAAAGCTCATCGCAAATACCGATTCACAATATTCTCTAGCATTTCCTGCCGGCCCGAGACGTTCGGCGCGGCGTCGCCCTTCTCCAGCATGTACTTTTCCAGACTCGGCGAAGCCCGCCTGGCCCTTTTCGATCTTCGCGCCGATGCCGGAGTCCCACGAGCGTAGCGCTGCTTGACGAAATCGCGCAGCACGCCGTCGGCGCGAATCTTGGCGGCGATCTTGAGGCCCTGGGCGAACGCATCCATGCCGCCGATATGAGCGTGGAACAGGTCGATCGGCTCGAAACTCTCGCGACGAACCTTGGCGTCGAAATTGACGCCGCCCGGGGCCAGCCCGCCCTGGCCGAGGATCACCAGCATGCACTGCGTCGTCAGGTACAGGTCGGTCGGGAACTGGTCGGTGTCCCAGCCGAGCAGCAGATCGCCGCGATTGGCGTCGATGCGAGCCGAGCAGGCCGTGCATCGCGGCGTAGGCCAGTTCGTGCATCATCGTGTGGCCGGCGAGCGTCGCGTGATTGGTCTCGACGTTCAGTTTGAAATCGTTCGGCCAGGCCGTAGGTGCGCAGGAAGGCGACCACGGCGGCGCAGTCGAAATCGTACTGATGCGTGGTCGGCTCCTTCGGCTTGGGCTCGATCAGGAATTGCCCGCCGAAGCCGATCGTTCTTCTTGTAATCGACGGCCAGGTGAAAGAACTTGGCGAGGTGATCGAGTTCGCGTTTGAGGTCGGTGTTGTAAAGGTTCATGTAGCCTTCGCGGCCGCCCCAGAAGACGTAATTGACGCCGCCCAGCTCGTGCGTCACCTCGATCGCCTTCTTCACCTGGGCCGCGGCATAAGCGAAGACGTCGGCGTTGCAACTGGTCGATGCACCGTGCACGAAGCGCTTGTTGCTGAACAGGTTCGCGGTGCCCCACAGGAGCTTGATGCCCGTGCGTTGCTGTTCCTCTTTGAGCACTTTCACAACCTTGTCGAGATTGACATTGGTCTCGCGAAGATTGTGAACCTTCGGGGGCCACATCGCGATCGTGGAAGCAGTAGAACGGCGCGCCGAGCTTTTCCATGAACTCGAAGGCGACGCGGACGCGCTTCGTCGCCATCTCGACCGAGTCGGTGCCGTCTTCCCAGGGGCGAATGGCGCAGCCGGGGCCGAACGGGTCGCCGCCCATGCCGCGGAAGGTATGCCAATAGCAGACCGCGAAGCGCAGGTGCTCGCTGCATCGATTTGCCTTCGACCTTCTCATCGGCGTTGTAATGTCGAAAGGCGAGCGGATTGCTTGAATCGGGGCCTTCATAAGCGACCTTCTTCACTTCGGGAAAGTATTCCATCGCGGCGCCCTCGGGAGAGGAGATTGATTTTCCAGTATGATATGAATGCGCTGCGGCCTTGCCGCGAATCTGGCGTTATCACTTTGATTGCCCGGCGGTTATTTGTCCACGGGGAATGCCATGCCCGACTGGTTCTACCGCACCGTGTCGCGCCCAATCTTGTTCCGCTTCTCGGCGGAGCGAGCCCGCAACTTGGCGCTGGGCTTCATGGGCCGGCTGGCCCGCCTGCCGCTCGGCCCGCAACTCATCGATTTCCTCGGCCACATGCGGCCCGATTCGCGGCTCAAGCAAACTTTTTTCGGGATCGAATTCGCGACTCCGGTCGGACTTGGCCCGGCGCTCGACGGCGAGGCGATCGCCCTGCCGGCTCTGGCCCGCTTCGGCTTCGGCTTTCTCGAAATCGGCCCGGTTAGCCTGAATGGAAACGCGACCGCGAAACCGATTGAACGCCTCGCGGATGGCAAGGCGATCCACTTTCCGGAGCCGGTGTGCGCATTGAGCCTTGCCGAGGCGAAAGAGAGACTCAGGAAGGACCGATTGAATTTGCCGGTGATGGTTCGCCTCACGGCCTCGGATGACGAGTCAAGGGCAGGACGACTTGATGGGCTCTCGCAACTTGCCCACCTGTTTTCAATTGCAATCGAATCGACAAGTCTTACATCAATTCCGAAACTCTGCGACAAGCCATTGCTGCTTCGTCTGGACGCCGATGCCGAAGTGGCCGCGCGGCTGCGGCAATCGAATCGGGGCTGAAATCGGGCTTCGCGGGGTTGCACATCGATGGCTCGATCGCCGAAGCGGATGGCCGTTGCGTCGTGCGCCGGCCCGCGAGCCCGCCCTGAGATTGGTGCGCGAACTTCGGCGACGATTCGGGCCGGATGTTCCGATTGTCGCCGCGGGCGGAATTCACGAGCCGAAAGATGCGCTCGAATTTCGCGAGGCGGGCGCCGACCTGATCCAGGTCGACACCGGCTTGGTTTTCAGCGGCCCGGGTCTGCCCAAGCGCATCAACGATGCGATTCTCTTCGAAACGATCTCGGAAGTCTTCTGTCAGCGAAGAGCCTTCGCGAGTCGCGGAGCAATCGTGGCTCTGGACCTTTCTCATGGGTTTGGGCATGCTCTTCGGCAGCATTCTCGCGCTCGTCATCGCGGCGACGCGGGTCGTGCTGCCCTACGACGAGGCCTTTACCGGGCTTTCCCGCACGCAACTGGCGGCGATCAATCCCAATTTATTGGCGTTCATGGCCCACGATCGCGTATCCGTGGCCGGCACCATGATCGCGGTCGGAGTCATGTACACCGGCCTGTCGTATTTTGGCATCCGCCAAGGATTGAATTGGGCCTGCGCGGCGGTGATTTCGTCGGCCATCGTCGGCTTCGCGACTTTCTTCCTGTTCCTCGGCTTCGGCTATCTCGATTCGTTTCATGCCTTCGTGACCGCGGCGATGCTGCAATTTCTGCTACTCGGCATCCACTGCCGGCAAGGGGCGCATGTGCCGACCGTGCGGCCGGTTTTGACCAACAGCAAATCCTGGCTGATGGCCCAATGGGGCCAGCTTTTGATGATTGGCCACGCCTGTGCGCTGCTCACCGCCGGGGCCGCGATTTCAATCATTGGCGTCACGCAGGTCTTCGTGCCCGAGGATTTGGACTTCATGCACACGACCGCGCATGCCTTGCATTCGGCCGATCCCCATCTCGTGCCGCTCATCGCGCACGACCGGGCGACCTTCGGCGGCATGCTGCTGGCGAGCGGCGTCGCGTTTCTCTTGCCGGCGCTGTGGGGTTATCGCAACGGTCAGGCCTGGCTGTGGTGGACGATGTTCATCGCCGGGCTGTCGGCGTACGCCGCGGCCATTGGGGTGCACTTCGCCGTCGGCTACCTGCACCTGACCCACCTGGCCCCGGCGTTCGCCGGGCTGGGCTGGTTTTTGATCGCAATGAGTCTTTCGTATTCGTATTTGTGCGATGAGAATTAGATCAAGGGTGAGCCTCGAGAACTCGCGCGCGACGGTTCGTAGCACAAGCGTCTCGCTTGTGCATTTCATTCTGCGCCGCAAGCGAGACGCTTATGCTACGTTGGTCACGCCATGCGCTCGCGGCTGCGGGTCAAGCTGGTTCGTAGCATAAGCGTCGCGCTTGTGCATCTAGTCCTGCACACAAGCGAGACGCTTATGCTACGTTGGTCACGCCATGCGTTCGCGGCTGCGGGTCAGCAGCCAGGCGACCGGGGCGACGACAAGCGTGATTCCCAACAGCATTGTCGCCTCGAGCTTGCGGTCCCAGATAATCATGTCGAATACCAGCGCGAATAAAACTTGCGAAAGACCGATGACCGAGAGCCGCTGCGGCGGGGCGTTGTGAAACGCCTTGGTCATCAAGACTTGCCCGGTGGTGGCAAAGACACCGATGCCCAAGAGCAGGGCGATGGTTTTTGCATCCTTCAGCGGCGTCAAATCAATTGGTCTGTGATCCAACGCGGTGCCGAGCGTAAAGGCGCCAATGAAGATCGTGGCGATGGCCGAGAAATGGACAACGATGGCCAGCGCATGCAATTTGCGAAGCCGGTGCAATCCGAGCATGACGATCGCCGAGCAGACCGCCGACGCGAGCGCCGCGACGCTGGCCCAGGAAAACTGGTCGGCCGCCTCGCGATGCAGCGCCAAGCTGGCGATGCCGCTGACCAGGGCGACGCCGGCGATGCCGCTGACGAGAGCGACAAAGACGCCGAGCGTCGGCCGGTGCCCGAGATAAGGCCAGGCCAAGAGGACGACCCAGAGAGGAAACGTGTTCGTGAGCGTGACCGCCGTAGCGACGTGCAGATGCGTGAGCGCGTAAAAGGCGAGCAGCATGCTGACGCTGCCGGTGATGCTGCGAACCCAGAGGATTCGCGGCCCGCGCCAGACGAAGTGCACGCCGCTCATCTTGGCCACGGCCGCGGCCATCGCGAAAACGATCCAGGCGCGGGAAAAGGCGGTGATCCGCCAGTCGCAGCGGTCGCCCGACGCCCGGCTGCACGCGCTCATCGACGCGAAGCAGAACGAGCTAGCGAGCATCATCAAATAAGCCGCCCGAACCGAGTGCCGCGGCGCCTTGGCAGACGAAACGACAACCGATTCGGGCACGAGCGCGGGAGGCATGGGATCCACGGTGAATTCGCCATCCTGGCAGGGGTTTCGATGCGCAATCAATTATATGACGCGAAGCGCCCCGTCGCCGCGAACCGAATTACACCACCGCGTCCGCGTTCTTGTACACGCCCTTGAGCACCTTGCGTCACGCCAACGCATCCTAGGAAACCAAAAGGCCGAAAGTCGAACAATCGACTTCCGGCCTCTTGATTGATGAGTCGCGGAAACCAGCGACGCATTCGATCATTACTTCTGCACGGTGGCCTGAATCCGCTTGGCGAGCTTGAGATGCTCCTCCAAGGTCGGCAAGGTGTCCTGCGCGAAACGCTTGAGGGCGGGATCTCGGCCGGATTGCGCTTCCTGTTGGAAGAGTTTGACGGCCTGTTCATGGTCCTTGACCATATAGTCCATGTAGGCGCGGTCAAATTCCGCCCCGTTCAGCTTGGTCAGTTTCTTGATCGTGTCATCCTGTTTGCTCGCGGTTCCGGAACGATCATTCGTTCCCGAGCGGTCGCTGGTGCCGGACCGATCGCTGGTTCCCGAGCCGGCGGTGGCGCCGCCGTTCTTGATGATCGCCTGGAGCTTTTCATTGGCGGCGGTGTGATCGCGGACCATGCGCTGGCCGAACTGACGCACCTGTTGGCTGCCGGCTTGCGTCTCGGCGAGCTTGCCAAGCTTCACTTCTTTGTGGCCGTCCTTGACAGCTTTCATCACGAATTCGCGGTCGCTCGTGCGAACCCGGCTCTGGCTTTGATTCTGGTTGCGGTTTTGATTTTGGTTTTGATTCTGTTGTGACCAGGCGGTGGTCCCGATGACCAGGACGCCGGCCAGCGCCATCGCTCCGAACTTGAATAGTCTCATGGGATGCCTCTCCTGAAGGGGTTAAGAATTGCCGCCTGACGCGCGGCAGTCCTGTAGGAACAGCAAACAAGGTGCCGTGTGCCGCGGAGATCTGCTGACTCGACCGCCGCGCAGGGTGTTGCTCAATTCCCTTGCCGCGACTTGCTCGCGGATAGGCGCAACAGTTGCGAAGATTACTGCAGCATGCGGCACGCATCGTACCGCGGGCCGCTCCATATCTGAGTTTCAATTCCTGGAGACTGATCATGGCAAAGCGAAAGAAAATGATTACGGCTGTTTTTCGCGATCGAACCAACGCCCAGGCGACCTACGAATGGCTGGTCGACCATGGCTATGGCAAAACCGACATGAACGTGCTCATGTCGGACACGACCCGTGCTAAGTACTATTCGAAGGACGCTCGGGAATGGAACGACGTCGGCAACATGGCGACGGAGGGCATGGGGGTCGGCGGCGCCATCGGCACCGCCGTGGGCGCCAGCATCGCGGCGATCATCGCGATCGGTACGGTGGTGGCGATTCCCGGCCTGGGGCTGGTGATTGCCGGTCCGCTGGCCGCGGCCTTCGCGGGCGGCGGGGCCGGCGCCGTCACCGGCGGCGTCATCGGTGCGCTCGTCGGCTACGGCATCCCCGAATCGAATGCCCGAGCCTATGAAGATGCGCTGCGCGAAGGCGGGATCGTCATTGGCGTCACGCCGAAAACCGATGACGATGCCGAGGCCATCAAACAGGAATTCCGGAGCCAGGCCGGCGAAAATGTCTGTGTTTGCTGATGTGAATTCAGCTCGGCTCGCCGGTCGTGCATTGACGACGTCCGGCGAGCCCACAATCTCTCATTTCCCGGGCTGCGCAGATAGATTTCTCCATAAATAGTCAGTTCGTCCTCGATGCCGATGGCGCCGCCAACCACCGAATAGGGCGTGATGCCGAACTGGGTCTGTTGAATCGTGAACCAGCCGCGCAGCAGCATGACGCCGGGCTGGTTGGCGGCGACAAGCTCCGTCATGAATCGGACCGGGCGTTTGACGCCGTGCAGGGTGAATTGTCCGCCGATGATGTAGCGGCCCGCAGCGCCGGGAGCCTGCTTGTCGGCAGGCGCCGCCTCGGTGATCTCTAACACGGCCTTCGGATAACGAGCGACGGCGAGCACCTCCGCTCCGCGCATGTTCGCGTTGACCTTGTCGCATCGTTGGCGTTGAAGTTCGCGTCAAGTCCGACATACTTGCGCCGCGGCGGTGTCCGCCGTGAACGTCGTCATGTCAAAAGTAAAATCTCCCTTGTCGCCGAATTTCAACGAACCGGAGGCCAGCTTTCCCTCAACGCCGTGATTGTGACCGAGCCGATTGGTCCGCATCACCTTCACGTAAATCCGGCTCGAGTTCTTATCCACCTGATAACTCGTCGCGGGCGGCTCGGCATGCATCACCGACATTAATGACGTCAGCGCCATACCGATCGCGCCCAGCCATCGCACGCGCAACATGGTCATTGATCACCTCACCGTTAACTCAAAAAAAGCCGGGCAGCCGAACGCCGCCCAAATCGGCTCGCCACAACCAAATCAGCAGGGGCGGTCGCAAGCCGACAACGAGTCTTGCGCGAAATCTAGCCCAGGATTGAGCAGTCGAACGAGGCGCTCTGGCGTCGGCGGCTCAAAATGGATAAGCTTGTTAGACATTCCAGGGTTGGTCGCTTGCCATGCAGAGGACGCGGGCATGTCGTCAAATCACTCCGTTACATTGCTGATCGGGCAAATGAAGGCCGGCGACGAGCAGGCGCTCGGACGGTTGCATCATCGCTACTGGCCGATGCTGGTGGCAGTGGCGCGAGCGCGGCTGGGGGAGGGCGTCCGCCGGGCGGCCGACGAGGAAGACGTGGCGCAGGAAGCGTTCTGGAGCTTCGTGCGCACGATGCGGAGCGGGAAAATTCCGCGACTGAACGATCGCCGCGACCTGCTGGCCATGTTGACACACATTGTCGCCTGCCGGGCGGTGAATCAGATCAAGCGCGAGATCGGCACCGCCAAGCGCGGCGCCGGCCGCGTCCTGGGCGAATCGGTCTTCGACGCCGGCGACTCCTGCTGGCGGGGCATCGACCAAATTTCCGAAGACGCCGCGGCCCCGGACGAACAGGCCGTGCTCCATGATTGCTATCTCTTCTATTTGAATCGCTTGCCCGAGGGGCTGCGCGGGCTGGCCGAGATGCATCTGGCGGGCATGAACAACAAGGAGATGGCCGCCCGGCTTGGCTGCGTGGAGCGGACGATCGAGCGGAAGTTGACGCTGCTGCGGCAGCGCTGGAGCGAACTCGCCGCCGAGAGCCTCGACGAGACCGGAGCGGGATCCTTGGATTGAGGCGATTTTGTCGGGTAGGCCGCCAGAGTCGCGGATTTGGAAATAGGAGCGGCAACGCAACGATGAATGGAATCGAACGATGAGCATGGCCGATGGCGACATCACCGAAAACGATCAAGTCCTTCTGGAATGGATCGACCGGATCGCGGATGAATTCGAGGCGGCCTGGCGCGCCGGGTTGAACCCGCGAATCAGCGATTTTCTCGAAGGAGTGAACGATGAGCGGCGCCGGGCGCTGCGCGTGAACTGATTCTCATCGATTCGGCGTATCGCCGCCCGAGCGATCATCCCGTGTCGACGGCAAACGAAGGGAGTGAATGCCCAGAACTCTCACTGGTGGGAAGTTCGGCCGAAATCCTCACGCAGATCAAGCCCGACGCCGCGGAGCTATTTCGCGCCGCGGCGGTCGCGGCCTGCCCGGAATACGAAATCCTTGAGTCGCTCGGCTGTGGCGGCATGGGCGTGGTTTTTCGGGCCCATCATTATCGCCTAAAGCGCAGCGTCGCGGTCAAAATGATCGTCACCGACGGCCGGTCCCCGAACGATGCTCGAAGTCGGTTCTGGACCGAGGCGGAGGCGATCGCCCGACTGCAGCATCCGCATATCGTGCAAATTCATGAAGTCGGCGTGGAGATACCGTACTTTGTGCTGGAGTATGTCGCCGGCGGAAACCTCTGCCAGCGCCTCGACGGTCGGCCCCGACCCGCCCGCGAAACCGCCCAACTCATCGAGAAACTGGCCCGCGCCATTCAACATGCCCACGAGCAGGGAATCATTCATCGCGACCTCAAACCGGCTAATGTTTTGCTGACATTGGACGGGGAACCGAAAATCACCGACTTCGGTCTGGCGAAATTGCTCGACGCCAACGACCACCAGACGCGAAGCGGCGCTTTATTGGGCACGCCGAGCTACATGGCGCCCGAACAGGCATCGGGGAACGGGAAAGAGATAGGCCCGGCCACCGATATCTATGCGCTCGGCGCGATCCTTTACGAGATGCTCGCGGGCCGTCCGCCGTTTCGCGGACTCACGACCATTCACACGCTCCAGCAAGTTCGCAGCGACGAACCGGTGTCGCCGCGCCGCCTGCAACCCACTGTCCCGCGCGACCTGGAGACGATTTGCCTGAAGGCCTTGGCGAAAGCACCCGCCGCTCGCTACCCTTGCGCCGCGGCGCTTGCAGACGACTTGCGGCGATTCCTGGCCGGCACGGCAATTCTCGCCAGACCGGCCGGACCAGTCATCCGGCTGATTCGCTGGTGCCGGCGGAACCCGTTCAAGGCGGCGGCCGCATTCAGCGCCGCGGCGCTCACACTCGGACTGTTCATATTCACGACGTTGATGCTGCACTTGCGGGCCGAGGCGCGACAGCGCGACCTCGATGTGCAACAACTCGCCGGGCTCGTGCATACAAACCACCAGATTGGCTGGTCACGCCGAGCCGAGCAACTCGCCTGCCTGGCCGCCCGGTCGGAATACATGACTCCGCGGCAATTGGCGTTCGCCTCGCTGGCCGGCCTCGATGCCCGCCTCGTCAGAAAATATGAAGGGCTGGCAGCGTCAAGCATCGCGTTCGATGCCCAAACCGAGCGATTTGCCCTCGGCGGCAGAAGCACGAGCGGCAATTCGGCCCGAGTTTATCGCGGATTGACCGAAGAGAATTTGGGGTCGAAAGCGGCCGGCGTCGGCCCGGTGACGTTCGATGAAAAGGGGACCGCCCTGCAACTGGCCATCGCCGACGATCGCACGATGTCGCTCGCCTTGTGGGACATTGATCGTCAAAAAGCCGTATGCACAGCCAATCTGCAGTCCGATCGGCAACGATTCGCGCAAATCGGTCGCGATCACCAGGGAGAGCCGCTGCTCGCCCTTTCGCGCGACGGCCGGTGTTTCGCGGCGGCGGCGACCGGTCCAACCAACGATGGCGTTGTGGCGGTCTGGGATCGCGCCGGAACTCGCCGGCTCGACGTCCCCACGCGCGCCGCGGCGCTCGCGCTTTCGGCCGGCGGCGAGCGGCTCGCCGTCTGCGATCCCGAGGGCCATGTCTGGCTTTGGCGAGTCAATCAGGGCGTGCAGGAGGCTGAATTCCGCGCGACTCGAGCCACGCCGCTCTGCCTGGCCTTCAGCCGCGACGGGAACCGGCTGGCGCTCGGCGACTCCGCGGGCGTCGCCACGGTGTGGGATCTCACGACCTATTTGCCCATCACCTATTGCCGCGGGTCGCTCGGCGACGTCAGCGCCGTCGCCTTCGGCCCCGATGGCGCCATGCTGGCAACCGGCGCCGCGGATCGCGCCCGAATCTGGGACGCGGCCACGGGCCAGTCGCTGCTTGAGTTCTCGCAGTCGCAGGGCGTGGCCAGCCTCGCCTTTTCCGCCGACGGCAAACGGTTCGGCCTGGTGACGCGTGCGCGCAACGCATGTTTTCATTTATGACTTGCAAGATGGCCGCGGAGTCCTGACGCTGCGCGGCCTCACCGGCCAGCTCGCGGCGATCGCCATTTCACGCGATGGATCGACCGTCGCCGCTCTGGATCAAAACTGGCGCGTCGCCGTCTGGGACGGCCGCACCGGCCGGCAACGCCGGGCAATCGAGGTAAAGCCGGTTGGCACGCCGGTTCGAGCGGCGTTCGTTCTCAGCGACCATGGCCGCCGGTTGGCGCTGGCAAACAATCTGCAAGCTCGAACCTGGGACCTGGAAACCGGCGGAAGCCGGCTCCTGGTCGCTGCCGGAGGGGGAAAACAACTGCCTGATGTTCGGAAGTCCGGGCGAGCTTTTTCTCTTGCGCTTTGAATCCGACCACGAGCCAATGGGCCACATCCGAAATCTACTCGGCCCCAAGCCGCTCACACCCCAAGCCGAGATTCGCGGCTTCAATCTTCACTTGTTCTGCGTGGCAGCGGCAGTTGAATCGATCCAGTTTGTGATCGACGGCACCGGCAATGAATCGGGCCCGCCACACCGAAGAATCGCGGCGTTTGATGCCCGAACCGGCGTTGCGGCCTGGAGCGTCGATTCAAAACGGTCGGCCCTGGACGGATTGATCAGCGCCGATTCCGGCGGGCGCGGGCTGGCATTTCAGATCGGAAACGACCGCCATCGCGGCGCTCTAGCCGGTCGCCGCAACGGCGCCGCGACTCAGCCGCTGGCACGAGTTCCGATCGCCTTCAATCAAGCCGCGAACTACGCGGTGTCATTGGACTCCAACGCCTCGCGGCGCGGCTCCAACGAATTGGTCCTCGGCCGTTTCGATCGTAACAAGCCGCTGATTGTCCTGGAGGCGGACGCGCCGCCAACATCGATGGCCGGCTTTGACAGCGCCGGACAAAGGCTCGTTTGGTCAAGGCGAGACGGCATGTTGCTCCTCTGCGATCTCGAGTCGGCCCGGATTCGGCTGGCGTCGCTCGGACTAGGCTGGTAGGCTATGGCGGCTGATTCGACCGACCCGACAGGATGTTGTCCACGCATGGGCCGAAAAGCGTTTACCTTGCTGGAATTAGTGGTCGTACTCGCCATCATCGCGGTGCTGGTTGGTTTGTTGCTGCCCGCCGTGATCAACGTTCGGGCCGCGGTCACCCGCTTGCGCTGCCAGAACAACCTCAAACAAATCGGCCTGGCTTGCCACGCCTATCACGACGCCTATGGGGCCTTTCCGCCCGGGTATACCGCGTGGCCGAGCCGCGACTCCAGCGTAACGAGCCCCGGCTGGGGCTGGGCGTCGCGGCTGCTGCCGTTTGTCGAACAGGAAGCGGTTTACAACCGCATTCATTTCGACCTGCCGATTGAGAATCCACTCAACGCCGAAGCGCGAAACACGCCGATTCAGGTTTTTATTTGCCCAGCGGACACCGACGTGCCGGCGATGTTCAACGTTGACAGCGCCAGCGGACAGACCATTGCCGAAGCTGCGCCCTCAGCTACGCGGCCTGCTGGGGCGGCGGCGAGCTCGATGAGATTCCCGGTCCGAAAGAGGGCATATTCTATCGCAACAGCCGGATCCGCCTGACCGACATTCCAGACGGGACCAGCAACACGACGATGATCGGCGATCGAGCGTGGAGCCATGCGATGTCGCCCTGGGCCGGCGCGGTGCAGCGCGGCGTGTTGCTGCCAGGCCCGCTTAATCCGTGGCGAAACATGGCTCCTGCGGTCGCGCCCGCCACGCAACTCGTCCTCGCCCACAATCGAACAATCAACGACAATTACGACAGGGACGGCAGCCTCGACGATTTTTTCGGCTACCATCCGGGCGGCATCAACATGCTCTTCGCCGACGGCTCGGTTCACTTCCTGAGCAGTAAGATCGATCGAGCCGTGCTTCGCGCCATGGGCACCCGGGCCGGCGGCGAAGTGGTCGATCCCGGTGATTTCGGACAGTAACGCTCAATCACAGATAGCTGAGCAAGCTGTTGGGATGTCGCCGTTTCACGCCCGCAAACCAGCGGCATGGCAGATACAGCACTAGAATCACTCCCATCCACGCCAGATAGACCTTCGGCAGGCTGAGTCCATAATCCGGCGGGAGCGATTCCTGCTTGAGCATCCAGGGGCCGCAGTAAGCCTGCGGCGAATACCCGAAGCGGATGTAATCGAGCAGCACCACGCCGGCGTGGATCAAAAAGACATGAAGTACGTAGAAGAACAGCGGGACTCGGCCAAAGACGATGATGGGCTGGGCAGCGGAACCGACTGGCCGATCGAAGATCGCCAGAAAGAGAATCGCCGGTCCCAGCGTCATCAGCAAGTAACACAGCGACGGCGTGTACTTGGTGCAATTCAGGAATGAAAAGACGGTAAACAGATTGGTCGATTGCACGCTCCAGGGCCGCGGATCGCCATAAAGATTCGTGCCCCGAAGAATCACGAAACCAACGATGAGCGCCGTGCCGAGCAGGAAGAGGCAGCGCCGCCGCCGGGCCGGTTCGAGCCGCAACAAACTCCCGAAGCCGTAACCGGCGGCCAGCACCCCGACCCAGGGAATCAGGCAATAGCCCGTTCCAACCGTAAATCGGCCAAACACCGGCGCCTCGCCCGGTTGATGCAGGATGATCCAGAGCCATCTGGGTAGGCCGATCTGTTCGGCGGTGACTTGATCGAGCAGATTGTGCAAAACGACCATGCCGATGCCGAACACCGTAATCGCCCGCGTCGGCAGGAACACCAGCCCGGAAAGCAGGACCATCCCCCAGCCGATGGCCCAAATCACCGCCGGGCCATGTTCGTAAATGCTCCAGTTGAACATCCAACCCAATCGCAGAATGGTGAGTTCCAGGAACATCAGCCACAGCCCGCGGGTCAAAAGGAACCAGGCAAGTTTGCGCTTCGATTTCCCCCGGGAGCCGTAAAGATACGCGCCGGTTCCTGCCAGGAACATGAAGGTGGGCGCGCAGTAATGCGTAATCCAGCGCGTGAGGAAGATCGCCGCGGTGGTTGTGTTCAGATCGGTCGGATTCATGAGCAGGCGATCGGAAATGAAATCGCGGACATGATCGAGGGCCATGACGATCATGACCGCGCCGCGAAGCAAATCGACCGACTCGAGCCGATGCGAACCGGACTTGGTCGAAGCGTTCGCGATGGAATCGTTGGCGCCCACGGCTGGTTCTCCACGAATTGGCGATCAGGGCTTCAGATCGAAACAGAATAGCAATTCCTGGTCGCGAATATAGAGCCGCCCGTTGGCGATCACCGGTTGAGTCCAGAGACAGCCGCTGGGCCGGCGCCGTTTCGATTCCTTCGGGAGTTTGAAGCGGCTGTTTTCGGTCCAGCCCTTGGGCGTCGGCTCGATCAACGCCACCATGCCGCCCTTTTCCGCGACGCAATAGAGACGACCATCGGCGTAGGTCTGCGCAGCCGCGGCCGAGTTTGTCGCGTTCCGACCAGACGACTTTGCCGGTCCTGAATTCGATGCACATCCAGCCCTTGTTTTCGGAGTGGCAATAGAGGTGATCGCCGACTCGTATGACGCCCCCATTGCGATTTTGAATCGATCGATTCGATAGCCGTTTTTCGACTTTGAACTGGCCGCCTTCGGCCGTCACATTGATCAGATCGCAACCCTGCTGAAAACCCACGGAGGCGAAAATGAGCCCATCGTGCACAATGGGCGTGGCGATGACGACATCGTCATAGGCAGGATCGCGACTATAGCGCCAGAGCAGTTTTCCATCGCGCGCCGCGACACCGACGATACCGCCGTTGACGACCTGGATAATTTGTTTGACGCCGCCGATCTCGGTCAGGATTGGCGAGGAATAACTCGCTTGGTCCGTCACTTCCTTGCTCTGCCAGAGAACCTTGCCGGTCTTCTTATCGAGCGCGGCGAGGAGTCCATGTCGGCCGCCCGGCACGCAAATGAGCCGGTCGCCATCGACCAGCGGGGCCCAGGCGTATCCCCAACCGAGCGGAGTGGGCTGCTCGGCGCCGCCGCCGATCGGATTGACTTCGCCGCCCAGTTCGCGCGGCAAGTTTTTGCGCCAGCGTTCCTTGCCGGTGGCGGTATCGACGCAGATCAGATCGCCGAAGCCGCCGAGCGCGAAGGCGAGGTCGCCATCAATTGTGGGCGTGGCGTTGGGGCCTTTGTTCCAGTTGTTTCCTTTCCAGGTAAAGAGCGGGCCGATTTTCGCGGTCCAAAGCTCCTTCACCGCCTGGCCCGAGGCACTCTTGGGATCGAGCGCGATTAAATATTCCGAGTCGCCGCGGCCGCCGGAAAGAAAGAGCCGGTCGCCGACGATCGCCGGGCCCGAGTAGCCGAGCCCGCAACCGGAAAAGCTCCAGGCCAATGGCGGTCCACCAGTGGGCCATTGCTTCATGAGCCCGGTTTCCGTCGAGACGCCGTCACGATTGGGCCCGAGGAACTGCGGCCAATCGGCGCCGTACGAGGGCAGTGCGATCATGGAGCCAATCGCCAGGACGAAGAGTTGAGAGCGTGGTGTCACGGTTTGCCTTTCTCGAATAAAGCGGTCGCAACAATCGGACAAAGATCGCCTGAAACAAACCGTTGGAATCGGCTCAAGCCGCGATCTCGCCGTCGCCGAGTCAGACCAATTGAACCATGCCAGCGACCTGGAGTCTAGCCCCATGAACACGCATCTGTTTCACGGCCGTCACATTCTGCTGGTCGTCGCCATTACTGCCTTGGCGAATTCGCATGCAGTCGCCGCCGAGGCTTCGCCCGACATCGATCTATCCGGCCGCTGGACCGGCGCCTGGAAAGATTGCGGCTCCGGCCATCACGGCCCGCTACACGCGAATTTCTGCCGCATCGACGATTGTCATTATCGCGTAGTGTTCACCGGCCGCTTCTGGGGCATCTTCCCATTTCGCTTTAAGGCCGATTTGAACATCGCCGGCCAGCAAGGCGACCGGCTGATCCTGTCCGGAAGCCAGCGCGTTGGGTTCAACGGCGCGTTCGAATATAACGCCACCGCCTCCAATTGCGAATTCTCGGCGACATTCGATTCGAAGCGTTATCATGGCGTGTTTGAATTGACGCGGGGCAGGTGAAATACGTAGTTGAACTTCCAATGAGCGATTTTGACAGCCCCTGGAAAGAAGCGTTGAGCCTGTACTTCGAGGCCTTCGTTTCGCTATTCTTCCCCGAGCTTCAGGCTCTCATCGACTGGTTGCGAGGCTATGAGATCCTGGACAAAGAACTCCAACAAATCACGCCGGAAAGCGAACTCGGCAAGCGCGTCGTGGATCAACTGGTGAAGGTTTGGTTTCGCGACGGAGAGGAACGATGGCTGCTCATTCATGTCGAGGTTCAAACATCGCCTCAGTCCAGTTTCCCGGAACGAATGTTCGTCTACTTTATCGGATTTTCGAGTGCTTCCACCGGCCGGTAGTCGGTTTGGCGGTTTTGGCGGACGACCATCCAAATTGGCGGCCCGACCGGTACGCGGTTGAACATGCGGGCTGTTGCCTCGAGTATCGATTTCCAACGGTGAAACTGCTGGACTACGCCTCGCGCGAACAGTTCCTCGAAGAGCATTCCAACCCGTTTGCACACGTTGTTTTGGCCCATTTGAAGACACTTGAAACTTCCAAACAGCCGGAAGATCGACTAAACTGGAAAGTGCGACTGGTGAAAGGCTTGTTCGATCGGGGTTGGACCGAAACTGACGTCGCCCGGGTTTTTCGATTGCTGGATTGGCTGATGGCGTTGCCGGACGCGCTGGAGCCGATTTTTTGGAACGAGATCAAGGAATTCCAAGAGGAGAAGAAGATGCCATTTGTCACAACGCCGGAGAAGCTCGGCAAAGCGGAAGGCATCAAGATTGGCCGTGAGCAAGGCCGCGAGGAAGGGCTCCGAAACGCGATCGAAATGGCTTTGGAAAGCCGCTTCGCCGACGCCGGAAAAGCGTTGGCGTCTGGGTTAGCCGGCGTACGCGACCGGAGCCGCTTGCAAGCCTTGTTGCGGCAACTTTTGACGGGTTGCACACTCGAAGAAATCACGGCTCAAATTACGCAGGCGCAGACGCCCTGACCGCTTGCACTTCCCCTCGCAAGGCCGAACCCTTTCTGCTATCCTAGCCTCTAACAATCAGGGCCTGGCCATGACCGGCCTGCCCATTTTTTGAGGATTCTTTCGAATGAATGCCGATTTGCGACGCCGATCCGACGATTTGACCAGCCGTTTGGCCCATCTCCGGGACTCTCTTTGACATCGCCGGCAAAATCGCCGAGCGCGATCGCCTCACCGCCCGCATGGGCGAACCCAACTTCTGGGACAATCAAGTTCAAGCCAAGAGGGTGATCGGGCAACTCAAACCGCTCAACGGTTTGCTGAAGCCTTACCAGGAATTATCTGCAACCCTGGCCGACATCGGGGCCATGGGCGAACTTTGCGAGGAAGACGCCAGCTTCGAATCGGAACTCGATCGCGAACTGGCGAAGGCGGCGTCCCGGCTCGATTCGTTCGAGTTGAAGGCGATGCTGAGCGGGCCGGCCGACGCCAACAATGCCTTCGTCCGCATTCAGGCCGGCGCCGGTGGCACCGACGCCTGCGACTGGGCCCAAATGCTCATGCGCATGTACATGCGCTGGGCCGAGGCACACGGCTACTCGGTCGAAATTCAGGACGAATTGAAGAACTTGGAAGCCGGCATTCAATCGGCCCAGTTGCGAATCGTCGGCGAATTCGCCTACGGCTACCTGCAGGGCGAATCGGGGGTACATCGGCTGGTGCGAATGAGTCCCTTTGGCAAGGGCGACACGCGGCAAACGTCATTCGCCGCGGTGGACGTCACGCCCGAACTCGACGATTCGATCGAGATCGAAATTCGCGATTGCGATCTCCGCCGCGACACGTTCCGTTCGGGAGGCCCTGGGGGCCAGCACCAGAACAAGACCGAATCGGGCGTGCGCTACACGCACATCCCGACCGGCGTGGCCGCGGAAAGCCGTAGCGAACGCAGCCAGATCAAAAACGACGCCAACGCCCTGGCCCTGTTACGGGCGAAACTCTACAAGCTCGAGGAGCAAAAACGCCTGGCGGCGGTCGAAAAGACCTACGACGAAAAAGGCGAAGTGGCCTGGGGCAACCAGATCCGCAACTATGTGCTCCAGCCTTACACGATGTGCAAGGACGTTCGCCTGGGCGTCGAAACCGCGCAAGTAGGCCATGTCATCGATGGCGACATCGACATGTTCCTGGAAGCCTACCTGCGAATGAAAACAGAAAAGCTGCACAAGCGCCAAGAAAAGAAATAGAACACGGATGCCGCGGAATTCACGGATTTTCATGGATCGGATTTCTGATCGGTGAAAATCCGTGAATTCCGCGGCATGCGTGTTCTATTCTCTGTCCCCATCATGCCGATCACGCAAATCGATCTTCCTGATCTCGCGGCGACCGAGGCATTCGGCCGGCGGCTCGGAAACGTGCTATTTCCTGGCGCGGTGGTCGCGCTCATCGGGCCGCTCGGCGCCGGCAAGACGCACCTCGTGCGCGCTGTCGCCGAGGGGCTCGGCATTCGCGATCGCCGGCTGGTGGCCAGCCCGACATTTGGACTGATTCACGAATATCCGGCCCGGCTGCCCATCTATCACTTCGATGTCTATCGCCTGAAAAACCCGGCCGAATTCCAGGATCTGGGAGTTCACGAGTATTTCGAAGGCCAGGGCGTATGCCTAATCGAATGGGCCGACAAAGTTGAGTCTTGTTTACCCGACGATTACCTGCGGATCGAATTCGAAATCACGGGCGAATCGACGCGTCGACTTCGTTTGAGCGCATCCGGCCCCCATTCACAGTCATTGCTTGCGCGAATCGGATCCGCGAGTTGAGAGAACAAAACCGGCTAACGGAGAACCGAAAACCGAAAACGGAGAATGGATTTCATTCCCAATTCTCGGTTTTCGGTTCTCGGTTGCCCGGTTTTTTCTTTGTTATTTCTTGTCCACGTCAATCTTGATCGTGTTCGTGGCGGCCGGTCCCTTGGTGGGTTGTCCCGTCACCTTGATCGTGAAATCACCGATCGCGGCGTCATCGGCGGCCTTCACGGTGATCTGCGTCTCCTTTTCGCTTGCCTTGATGGTCGGGCTGGCCGGCTCCAGGGTCACGCCCTTGGGAACATTGTCGAACTTCAACTTCACGTCTTCGCTGAAGTTCTTGCCCCGGTCGATATCGATCTTGATGGTCTTCATCTGGCCCTGTTTGACCGAGGTGCTCAGGTTGGGCACGTCGAGCGTGAACGTGTTCTCCGCTTCGCGGATGATGTTATGCCCGGAGTCCTTGTTGGTTACGCCGGGACCGCCGGGCTTGCTGTTGTCGTTGCAGCCGACAAAAGCCGCCATGGTGGCGACCGCGATTCCAGCCAGTAGCTTTTTCATAGTGAGCCTCCATTTTGAAGTTGGAAATCGTCCAACCCGCCAATCTGAGTTTGAATCGTCGAGATCACAGAAACAGACCGCGGGAATGGCGTAGATCGCCATTCCCGCGGAACATTGGGCACCAAATCACTCGTTCAGGTTGCTCGCGAAATTGTCGATTTCCCGCTCGAGTTGATCTTTTCCGTACCCGTAACGCTCCTGAAGCTTGCCGGCCAACTGATCGCGCTTGCCTTTGATCGCGGTCAGATCATCGTCGGTCAGCTTGCCCCATTTCTCTCGGACTTTACCCTGAAATTGTTTCCAGTTGCCTTCAATTCGATCCCAGTTCATATTCGACCTCCTTGGTAGTGAAGTTGGCAACTTCCAACGCTGGTTAAAAGTTGAAACTGACGCTCACGCACTACCGCGGCCCATAGACCGGTGCATACCAGGGCACGACATTGAGCAGCAGCAGAACCAAAAGCACCAGCAACAGCAAGCCCACGATGCCGCTGGGGGCATAACCCCAGGATCGGCTGTAGCCCCACGTGGGCAGTGCGCCGAAAAGCACCAGGACCAGCACGATCAGCAGAATCAAGCCCATGACGGCTCTCCTCTCGTTTATGAACTCGGGATGCATCCCAGCGACTTGATCTCGGCGTCCAGTCCGGGGCCCCTTAGGTTGGAAAAGAAACACGCGGCTAATGCTTCAAAGACAATGCGCCGGTCCCTAAGTGCAACTGCTGTGCCACCTGGGTTATCGATCGAAGTTGCGTACCCAGTTGGAAGCGCAAAAACCACTGCCGCGGTTGTACTCGGCGCAAGAGAAAAACGCGTTTGCGAAGCCGCTTTTTCGCCCTCGCTCGATTGAAACAGACACTCGGAGTGAGCAGAAAGGTGTGCCGCGTTGGCGAGACTCAAGCGCAACCACTTGCGCAAAACTAAGATCAACAAAGTATGGATTGAGCAAGAATTGAAATGAAAAAATGACAGCCGCGAGGGGCGGCTCTCGCGGCCGTCGGGTTAGACCGCACGACCGCGGCCACCCAAAATCAACGAAACCAGGAACAGTACGAGGAACACCACAAAGAGGATCTTGCCGATCAGGTATGCGCCTCCCGCGATGGTAGTGAAGCCGAATAAGGCTGCCACCAACGCGATGATGAGGAACATGATTGCCCAGCCAAGCATAATCGACCTCCTTCAAAGAAAAAGTCTGTTGGAGGGTTTAGATTCAACGCGCTAAACCACATTCAGCGCAGTCACGATGCTTATTGCATTTGCCATGCCGAGACGGCAGTCATTGGCGGTCGATCCGGTAGAAACTTGAAACACTTGCGTGCGAAACATTCTGCCCGCGGGGATATCATGATGCTGAACTTTCAACATGCGGGGGCCACCACATGGATCTGCTGCTTCAAAATCGGCTCATTCTCGTCACCGGCGGCGCGAAGGGAATTGGCGCCGGCGTCGCTTCGGTCCTGGCGGGCGAGGGCGCCATCCCGGTGATCATCGGGCGCAACGCTGCTGATAACGACGCCCGGGTCGCGGCGATCGAGGCGGCCGGGGGACAGGCGTCTGCGGTCACTGCAGAACTTTCTCGTACCGACGATTGCCGGCAGGCGGTCGAGGCCGCCGTCGCGAAGTTCGGCCGGATCGACGGACTCGTGAACAACGCCGGTGTGAACGACGGCGTCGATCTCGAGCAAGGCGACACCGAGCGATTCCTCGCCTCGCTGCGGAAAAACCTGGTCCACTACTACGACATGGCCCATTTCGCGCTACAGCATCTGAAGCAATCGCGGGGCGCAATCGTGAACATCGGCTCGAAGGTGGCCGAGACGGGGCAGGGCGGCACCTCGGCCTACGCCGCGGCCAACGGCGGGCGCAACGCCCTCACCCGCGAATGGGCGGTGGAACTCGGGAAGTACGGCATTCGCGTCAATTGCTGTGATCGTCGCCGAGTGCTGGACGCCGATGTATGCCAACTGGCTCGGGACGCTGCCGGACCCCGAGGAGATGCGAAAGACAATCGAGGCGAACGTGCCGTTTGAGAAACGCATGACCACGAGCGAGGAGATCGCCAACATGGTCGCCTTCTTGCTGTCGCCGCGGTCGAGCCACACCACCGGGCAGTTGATCCACGTCGATGGCGGCTACGTGCACTTGGATCGGGCAATGGCGTAGCGGCGGCGTCTCGCCGCCGCCGGCGGCCAGAGGCCCAATGGCACTTACTTTGTCCTGTTCGGTCGTCGTAAGTCGTTATTTTTCAACAACTACGCCGACCGATCCGTCACAAAGTAAGTGGCATTGGGCCAGAGGCCGCCGCTACGTCAACGTCTCGTAGCGGCGGCGTCTCGCCGCCGGCGGCGGCCAGAGGCCGCCGCTACGTCAACGTCTCGTAGCGGCGGCGTCTCGCCGCCGGCGGCGGCCAGAGGCCGCCGCTACGTCAACGTTCGAACACCGCGCTCGCGAAGCTGACGCTTTCAAATCCGCGCGGGTGCACATACTGGCCGTAATGAACGAGCTTGCCGCGCGTCGGTTGAATCGCCTCGAGCACGGTGTAGGTCGGCGGCAGGCCGCAAATCCGCCGAGCGTCGTTTTCTTTGGCGATGATGCCAAAGTAGCCGTTCGAATCAATGGCCTCGGCCCGTTTCATCAATTCCTGATCTTGCCGCCGGCTGTGGCTGAGCAATGGCTCAGCCACCGGCTCCGGATCCTCGAACTTCGGTCCGATATGGGCCAGATCGCCACTGATCACATAGCAAATCGGTTCGGGCGTTTCCTCCTCGGCCTTTCTCAGGGCTCGAATCATGCGCTGAATGTCGGGCTGATCGATCGGCGCCGTGCCGGTCTTGACGCAATCGCGAAATGAACCGACCACCAGCGGCACGATCCGGATGGGGCGAATATTCTCATAGAGGTACTGCAGGTAGACCACCTCGAGTTCGACCGAGTGCTCGGGGAAATGGGCGATTGGGTCGTCGAAGAGGCCGTCGCCGTAATGTTGTTCCAGCCGGTCGATGTATTCCTGGTCGGTCGGCACAATTCCCAACGGCGATTTGAAATTCTTGCGCGTCAGGGTGAAACGGTTCGGCGAGTAATGCGAGGTAGCGACGATGACAAACAGCGAGGCGTCGCTGCGCTCGACGAGTTCCTTGAAGCCCCAGGCATAGGTGACGTTGCCGCGGGCATAGTCGATGTGCGGCAAGAGGGCAGCGCGCAGGCGGCCGTCGGGTTTCGGATCGCCGGGCATGCCGGGGCCGCCGGGCATGGTGAAATAACTCGCCAGTTGCTCGCGGAGTTTCACCGGGTCGCCGTCGTAACAACCGATGCAGGCCGGCTCGCGCACCGGTCCGGCCAGGTACTCGTGAAAGCGCGGCGTCGCCAGATAAAGTTCGGCATCGAGCCGGTTGAGAAACCCCGCGATCTCCTCGAGCGGCACCATAAACCCGCCGGCAAGCTGCACCGCGGCCAGATGCAATTCGCTCACCGAATGACGGCCGTTGACCCGCTTCAGAATTTCCAGCTCCAGCATCGTCAGACGCATTGGCTGCCGGCTGATGCGCAACTCGTCGAAGAGCACGAAACAGCCGGGTTGGTCATGATCGGGGGCGACGGCAAGTCCGGGACGAACGCAGGGGCGTTCGGGAAGTGTTGAAAGATCCATGAAGATATTTTGGCAACCGGCGAGCGGAATGGTCAATGAGAAAAGCCGCAGGCTAAAGCCTGCGGCTACAGCGTTTCATTTCAAGCGTTTCATTTCAAGTAGCCGCAGGCTTTAGCCTGCGGCCGCGGCGTTTCATTTCAAGAAGCTCAGTTTCCGCCGGCTCCGCCCGCGCCGCCACGACGACGTCCGCCGGGAGGGCCTGTCTGAATCTTGCCGGTGAACTTCGGACCGGTCATGGTTTCGAAGGTCTTCTTCTGATCGGCGGTCAGCACATCCATCGTCTTTTCCTTGGCCTCATTGCGGAGCGCTTCCACCTTCTTCTGCTGCTCGGGGGTGAGCATCGGCCGTCCGCGACCGCCACCCGCGCCGCCGCCGCGAAGGTCCGCCATGTCCTTACGCATCTGGTTGTTGATCTCCGTGATCTTTTCCTTCTGTTCGTCGGTGATCTTCAGTTCTTTTTGGACGTCGGGCATGTTGAACACGCCCGGGCCGGCGACTTGATAGCCGATCTGTTTCAGACGCTTGTTTTGATCGGCGGTCAGGGTGTCCTTCAGGAACTGCTGGCTCTCTTCCTGATTCTTTTTCATGATTTCTTGCATCTTCTCGCGGTCAGGGCGTTCGCCGCCGCTGAACAGTTCGCGCATGGCCGCTTGTTGCTTGGTCTGGAAGTCCTTGACCTTGGTCTTCTGCTCGTCGGTGAGCTTCAGGTCCTTTTGCACATCTTCTGAGCGAAGCAAGCCAATGCCAGCCTGCTGCATTCCAAAGCCGCCGCCGCGGCCGCCCTGGCCGCGTTGGCGTTGGGCATAGACCGGGGCGACCATCGCCGCGGTCAGAACCATTGCCATCAGGGTACGCATCTTGGTGAAACCTCCATTTGTGGGTTTTCGGGAGTGCGATGTCAATTTAAACCCCGGCCCATTCGGCTTGTATCGGCGGCTTTTTGCGAAATTCATGAAATAAAGAAAGCCGCCCCTTTGACCTGGGAGGCTTTATCGATTGGCGAAACGGGACTAGCGCCGCGGCGACTGACGAATGACCCGGGGCGGGTAGGGATTGGAAGCGGGCGCGCCGGTCGTGATTTTCGGCTCCCGCTTGGTCTCCCAACCGGCCGGGGCGGCCGGCGGCGTGAAGTCCACCGGCTTCAGCTGAGTGGTGGTATCCACATTGGGCATGTCCCAGAGTACTTGGTCGCCATTCGGATGCTGAAACCATAACCTCCTGGGTAACATGGTCTTAGCAAAAAGGACCATTTGCGCCTGGGCGAATTCCTGCTTGTCGGCGGTCAGCCGCGGTTTCACGTCCAGATAAATATAATGCGGGTTGTCGGCGCTGATGTCCTTGGCCACCTTCAGCTCATACCGCTGCTTGGCGTCGGCCGCCGACATGCCAAATAGGAACTGCAGGAAATTGTTGTTGAACGCCCCAGTCGCCGGCCGCTCCAGCTCGTGGATCACCAGTTTCTTGTACTGCGGGCGATATTCGTAGATGAAATTGCCCGTACAGATAAATAGCTCGTAGAGCGAAGGGCTGTCCCGCTGGACTAGCCGCAGGGCCGCGTAGCTGGGATGCAGAAAGCGGCCTTCGCCCTCAAAAACCTTCTTTCCGGTCTTGGTGGTCTCCGTGCGGATCAGCTTGGGAACGTAAATCGACTGCACCTCCGTCATCCGCTTTTCCCAGGCCATCAGCAGCGAATCGAGGCGATCCTTCGGGTCGAGCACGGGCACGATGGCGGCCCCGCCACCTGCGCCCTTGCCGGGCGTCGGCAACAGCGACGGTCCATTCCCCTTCGGCGGCTGGGCCGCCGACAGCGCCGCGAACAGCAACAAGCTCGTGATGGTCAGGCCCTGTTTGGTCATGGGCATTCCTCCTGAAATTGGCTTCATGGCCTGCGCGGCTCGCTTCGCGGCGCTGTTTGCTTCTCCCAGCCCGCCGGCGGGTTGGGCGGCGTGAAATCGGCCGGCTTCAATTTGGTTTCCACGTCCACGCTTGGCAGGTCCCAGATCACCTGGCTGCCGTTGGCTTGTTCGATGGTCAACCGCCGCGGCAGCAGCGTGTTGGACCAGAGCACCACCTGCACGCGCAAAAGGCCCGCTTGTCTTCCGGAAAACGCGGCTTTAGTTCGACTGCAACGAATTCCGCATTGCTACCGGGCACGTTCGTCTGCAACGACGCTTCAAACTGCCGTTTGATCGCCGCCGCCGACATTCCGAGGAAGAATTTCTGCATCGAAGTGACCGCACCGGCCTTGATCGGATCGAGTTCGTGAATGACTAACTTTTTCGATTGCGGCCGGTAGTCATACAGGCGATTGCCGGTGCAAACAAACAGCTCATAAATGTGCGGATTATTGGTTTGAACCATTTTCAATGCGAAGTAACCGGGTTTCAAAAAACGGATCTCGCCCTGATAGGTCTTGGCGCCGGTCTTGTCCTTTTCGGTGCGGACGCAGTTCTTGACGAGAAATGACTCCGTGCCGGACATGGTCTTTTCCCAACGCATGAGGACGGCGTCGAGCGGATCGTTGCGATCGAGCTTAGGCGCTTGGGCCCCGGCCAAGGGGATGAACAGCAACAGAGCAACGGCGGAGCCAAGTTTCGGCATGACGGTTCCCATAAGACCGGGCGATCAGATCAGGCGAGCGGCGAGGCGCGAACCCCGGCGTGGCTTTTTTGACCTACCGGCTTATATCAGTGCCTGCCGAATCCGGGAAGGGCGGCTCAGCCGACTTGAGTCTTTTTCAATTTTTTTCAAACCATTCAGCCTGAAATTCAGGCAATTCCCGGAAGCTGGGAAATGTCACATCGGCGAGGTGGGCAAAGGGCCATTCCCGGCCGTGAGTCACCAGGGCCGTCCTGGTCCCGGCTGCGCGGCCGGCCAGGATGTCATAAACGTAATCGCCGACCATCAACACCTCAGTTGGTGCAAATTGCCAAGCTTTGCAGATTTGCCACAACCCATGCGGATTCGGTTTGAACGGGGCATCCTCGCGGGCCACCACGGGGTCAAACTCCAGGCCCACACGCTTCAAACTGGCAAGCACCGATCCACGTGAGTTGCGACTGAGCACGCCGCGGCGCACTTGGCGTACATCGAGCCAACCGAGAAACTCGTTCACGCCCAGGTGCAACTCGGCCCGCTCGGCCGCCTCGCGCTCATGGCGATCGATCACATCCCAAGCCGATTTTCGGGCTAACTCAGGCAGTGATCCCAACAGTTCGAGCAGCGGCGTGCCGCTGGCGACGCCGATCTCCCGGCGAATCGCCTCGAAATCGATCGCCTGCGAGACCAGCGTCCCGTCCAAATCGAACACCACGCCTCGAATCGGCATGCTTTCCCCTGTTTCCGCAATTTCCGGTAAAACCCGCTGTTCCGATTCAATCTATTCTTCCGGCCCCGTCGATAAAGGAGGTGAAACCGGAAGGATGCATCCTGATCCGAGAGTTTGCGCAGTGGGAGAAGCGAGATGATCCGCATGAGCTGGAGCCGGCTGGCGAAACTGGGAATGATCGGCGTGCCGTGCCTCGGGCTGGCCTGTTCCCACGTGCCGGTTGAGCGAGCGACCGCCCCGAACCCGATGCAGGCGCTGCCCTCGACGCCGGTGGACCGCGCCATGTCGCTGACGACCTACCATACCGAGGCGCACGATTCGGTGCGGGCCGCCGCACCGGAGCCCAAGGCGAATCAACCGATGTCCGTCAGCCTTGACACCGTGCTGCGCCTGGCCGAGGAGCAGAATCCGCAAATCGCCGTGGCCCGCAGCAAGCTCGACGTCTCCTTTGTCGAACGGAGCCGGCTGAGGGCCGATTGGCTGCCCGATATTTACCTGGGCTTCGGCTATTATCGCCATGAGGGCGGCATCCAGCTTCAGGAAGGGCCGCTGATTCAAAGCAGCACCGGCGACGCACTGGCCGGCCCGCAGATCGACGCCCGCTACGACTATCGCGAGCGTGCCTTCCAGAAGGTGGAAGCCGCGGCAAGATCTGGCAAAACCAGGGCGAACTGAGCAAGGTGACCTACGAACAGTTTGTGGACGCCGCCAACACTTATATCGATTTGCTGGCGGCCTATTCGGCGCTGGCCATTTCGCAGGACCTCGAGAAACGCATCAAGGACCTGTACGATGCGGCGGTGAAAAACTACGACGCCAACAAAACCAAGGACCTGGAAATCGAGAAAAGCCGGATCGGCGCCGAACTGAAATTTCAGCAATCGACCCAGTACAGGCTGCAGGGACAGATCGACTCGGCCTCCGCCAAGCTGGCCTACTTGCTCGGCATTGATCCGAGCGTCGCGATTGTCCCGATGGACAGCCAGATGGCCGCGTTCCACGTCGTGGACGTCAATCAGCCGGCCGACCAGCTGATCGGCGAGGCCCTGGCCAACGGGCCGGGAGTCCGCGAGATCGAGGGCATCCTCGGCGCGATTCAATCCGGCCTTGGCGATGCCCAGGGCCCCGGCCGATTCTTGCCCATCTTCCAATTCCAGATGGGCGAGGGGATCTTCGGCGCCGGCCCCGGTGGAACCATGGACTGGGCCAATCGCTTCGATCTCGGCGTCGCCGCCAAATGGAACATTTCCGACCTTTGCACCGCGAAGCACAAACGGCAAGTCGCCATGGCCCAGATCAGCCAGGTGCAAATGACCTACGCCGAACTGCGGGCGCGCTTGACACTCGGCGTGCAGGAAGCGCGAACCACCAGCCTGGCGGCCTTCGCCCAGTTCGCCGCGGCCGAGGAAATGATCGGCCAGGCCCGCACCGTCGCCAAGAACACGCGCTTGCTTTACGACGCCGGCAATATGAACGGCGTGCTCGGCAGCGCTGTCGTTCAGGCGCTCAAGGGCGTCTCACTGGCGCAGATGAACTTTGTCGATCTCATGCGCGACTATGACAAGGCCCAACTACGGTTGTTGGCGATCACCGGCGCCTGCAAGCCCAGCATCACCGCCACGCTGCCAAACGCGAATTTGCACCAAACCGAAAAACGGCCGCTCAACGGCCCGGCGAAATGAGTCCGGCGAGCGCAATGCGCGTACAATGATTCGAGTCATGAACAATGGCCGCCGGGAGAACCGACTCTCCCGCGGCCTTTTCCGTTTGCCGCTTGAGTGACGCCATGAAACAGCACGCGAAGGTGCGAATCATTTCCGGGGAATTGCGCGGCCGGCGAATCGCCTGCACGGTGACCGAGGACCTGCGGCCGACGCCCGACGCCGTGCGCGGGCGCTCTTCAGCATCCTTGGCGACGCCGTGCCCGAGCGCGCCTTTTTCGACATCTTCGCGGGCACCGGCGCCGTCGGCATGGAAGCGATCAGCCGCGGCGCGAAAAGCACCACCTTCGTCGAGCGCGATTTCTCCTTTGCCTCACAAATCGATCGGAATCTGAAGGATTTTCACATCGCTGACCGCGGCCGAGTCATGCGCGCCGACGTCTACCGCTGGGCCGAGCGCTGGCAACCCTTCGAAAGTGAGCCGGTCAATGTTTTCCTGTCGCCGCCGTTCGCCGATTTGACACATCGGCTCGATCAGTTCCTTTCGCTGGTCGCGACGCTGCGCAAAAAGTCCCGCCCGGTTCGACCGTCACCGTCCAAGCCGAACTCGGCTTCCAGGATGAACAGCTGCCCGGCGACGGCTGGGATCGAAGAACATACGGAAGAAACCTGCTGCTGATCTGGGTACGACCGATGAGTTGAGTCTTTCGTTGACGTTTCGCGCCACAATCCGTTTACGTTTCGCATTCGCATGGCCCCACGCGAACGCGAAACGTAAACGGGTTGTGGCGCGAAACGTTTAACGAGGACTCTACTTCCCCATCACCTTCGGGATCGCCTTCAGCACTTCGGCTCGCGCTTTCTCGGTCAACTCCCCCTTGCGGAACGCAAAGTTCGCGACCACCTTTTGCTTCACAAACAGCAGCACCGTGGCGTCGGCGTCCTTGTTCAATCGATACGCGGGCGGGCCGTTTTCATCCTCGAACACTCCCAGCGGCATCGTCTTCACCGCGTGCTTCTTGCCCCATTCGACGACTTGAGGATCCATCTTCGGTTGATTGTCGCTGAGAAACGTCACCCAGCCGCCCAAGGGCGCATTCTTCGGATCGCCGACCGCGCTATCCAGCGCCGAAACCAGTTCGCCGAGTTCTTTCGAAGGCGTCCGCGCGAATACGATCACCGCCGGCTTGTCGGCAGTTTCGCAGACATAGCAAGTCAATTGCCCGCGTTCCTTCCCGGTCGCCACCAGAAAAGAGTATGGCCCCGGCCGCTGACCGACCTGCAACCCCGAGACACACGGATCATCGGCACGTGCAGTCGCCGCGACCACAAACATAATGACGGCCGAAAGCCGAACGCCGAGAGCCGAAAGCCGCTTCCCGTTCATTTCCCATCCCCCGTTTGCTCGTGATCCGCCGCGCTGGTTTGCACCGCGCTGGGAATCATCTTCGAATATTCGGCCTTCAATTTGACAAAGGCCTCCAGATCGGCCTTTTTCCAGAACTTCTTGGCGAGCGCCGCGTATTGATCGGCCTCGGCGGTTCGCCCGAGCTTGCGGCACATCGCCTCCAGCCCCAGCGCGGCGTGAACGCTGCCTGGATCATGCGCCAGCGATTCCAGATATGCCTCCTCGGCGACGGCGAAGCGGCCGGTGGAAAGCGCCGCATCGCCCCAGGTCTCCATGTAGCTCGCCCCGTTGCCCCAGGCATGATGGCTGAAATCGTTCTTGGTCTTGTCCACGCAGCGCTGCAGCAGTTTCAGCCCCTCGTCCGCCGCGCCAATCTTGCATTGCAACAACCCCTGCGCTTCCCAGAGTTTCAATTCCAATCGCGAGTCGCGCCGGCGATCGGATTGCGCTTGCCGCAGCGTGTCCACCTCGGCGGCGGCACGCTTGGTGTCGCCCTGTCTCAGATACATGAGCGACGCCAGGTAAGCCGCCGTCGATTTGTCGCGCTTGCGATAGTGGGCGATGACATTTTCCACTTCCTTCCAGTCCCTCTCGGCGAGGTGCAGCCGGAACCAAGGCAGCCAGTAGGAATACTTGTTCTTCAGGGCCTCCGCCTTGATCTTGCGGGCCTCGAAATAGCGCCCGTCGTGAATCAATGAGACCGTCAAAATCTCCAAGTGGTGCGAATACTGGTAGTCTTCGCTCGGCTTTACATTCTGAAACCTGTGATACTGCCGCTCGAGTTCGATCGCCCGGGCGGATCGGTCGCTGGTCTTATCCCAGCGGCCGATGCGCGTCGACAGGTGGGCCTGCATATGAAAGGCGTGCGGAATCCCCGGCGACGATTCGATGTATTTGTCGGCGTACGCCATGCCCAGCGCCGGCCGGCGAATGCCCTCGTAATAATGCACCAGTTCGTGATTCGCCCCCGGATGCAGCGGGTTGATCAGGAGCAACGCCTTGTAATACGGGATCTTCCCCGGCAGGTCGGTGATCTGTGCCCGATAAAACCAGGCTTCCTGGTCGTCGTCGTGTACGATCAGCAATTCGTCGAGCGTTTTCTGGGCGGTGGTCCGCCTCTTGTCCGGTGTGATCTTCTCGTCGGTCATGCCGAACTCTTGCAACCGGGCAAGGATCAACTTCTGCTCGCGGGCGTCCGCCGAGTTCAGCAACTCCTTGGCCTTTCGCAACGCGACCGTGTGGTCGCCGTGACCCCATTTTTCGATCGCCCGCGACAGGCCCCACCAGGCCATGGCACACTTGGGATCGTGCTTCGTCGCCGTCTCAAACGACCGCGCCGCCTCCATCCAGACATACGAGTAGTAAAACCCCAGCGCCTGATCGACATAGGTCTGGCACAGTGGCGAACCAGTCGTCACCGTGTAGCGATAGCTGCACAAATTCGGGAAAACTTTCGCCGGGGCCAGCCCGGAGATGGGAAGCTTTTCCGGCTCCTTGGCCTTGGTGGCCGATTTCTCTTTCGGCAAGTTCTTCGGCGGGTCCGCCGGCTGGGCCAGCAGCGCGGAAATGACGCCGCACGCGACAGGAAGCAAAATCATGATGCGCACTCGATGAAGGAGCACGGGCGGGATTGCTCTATTGTCCGTCGAAGCATTCGGTTCGTCCAGTCAAAACGAAAGCCCGATTCCCGCTACCTTCGGCACATCCCGAACGATCCGGCCCGGCATTTCCCCACTTTCCCAATCTCCCGGTGCATTCGCCACGACCGGCCCGCCGATCTCATTTGCAGCACGGAATGGATTCCGCTGGTCCCACGAAAGGATTTCGCCATGCGCCGCTGGATACTTTCACTCGTCGCCGTCGCTTTGCTCGTCCCGGCGGCCATCGCCGACGATTCCTCGGACTCGGCCCCGCGTCCGACCTTTCCGTTGATTCAGAAGAAAAAAACCGCGCCGCAACAAAAGGTGATCCGCTACATCGTCATGGAAGAAGCCCAGCCAATGCCCGCGGGCCCGTCGCCCGCCCCGGCGATCGCCCCACCGGCCGCCGCGGCCGCGCCCGGCGTCCTGGTCGCCCCTCTGACTCCGATCGACACCGGCTGCGACGATGGCTCGACCGTCGTGCGGCGAAAAGGGCTCTTCCACAAATCAAATCGCCATAGCGAAAACTGCGCCGGCTGCGGCTCATTCCGTTACAACATGTGGTTCGGCTTCAGCTCCTGCGCCTCGTTCTTCATGGAAGGCAAGTATCGGCCAAGCTATCCCGACGATTGCCCCGGCTGCGAGCACGGCATCTGCAGCAAGCACAAGAAATGACCCGGCGAGCGTCGCAGCGTAAGCGCGACGTGTGAGCATCGGCAATAGCGAAATCAATCCGAAACTGGCGAGCGTCGCAGCGTAAGCGCGACGTGTGAGCGCGACGTGTGAGCGTGTCGCAACAATATTCACACGTCGCGCTCACGCTGCGACGCTCGCCTCAAGCTCATCGATCAACGCCGCCTGCGCCGCGTTGATCTTTTTGGCGCCGTCGGCAAATCGAAAAACTCCGCCTGATCGATCTCCGGCACCGAGATCCATTTCCCCGACTTGGGCGGAAACTGCATCTTGAAGAAATTGCACTTCTCGGCGGTCGGCTCGCAATCGCCCGCGATCGCCCAGGCATGCACGATCTTCCCGCCCTTCTGCTTCACCGGCGTCAAAGGCGTGAACGTCCCCTCCGGAGCAAACCCCAGCTCCTCCTCGAACTCGCGCTTCGCCGCGGCGAGCAACTCCTCCTCCGCTTCCACTTCACCCTTCGGAATCGACCACGCCCCCAGATCCTTGCCCTTGAAATACGGCCCGCCCGGATGCACCAGCAGCACCTGCAAATTCCCGTCGCGCTGGCGATACATCAACAGACCTGCGGAGATTCGCGGCATAGCATCCTTTATATCCGCGATTCAATCAAACAGATTTTGTAGGGTGGGTCGAGACCGAGCTGTCAGGCTCGGTCGAGGCCCACCATTGCGAGCTACGGGCTTTGTGGTTTTCTCTTCAGCGAGTGTGTAGGGTGGGTCGAATCCCGAGCTCTAAGGCGAGGGTGAGGCCCACCATTGCGAGCGGTGGGCCTCGACCTCGCTTCACAGCTCGGTCTCGACCCACCCTACGGAATAATAATTGAACAATTGCGTAGAATTTGCTGAAAGCCGATAGCCGAAAGCCGAAAGCTGAGAGCCGAACCATGATTGACCCCGTATGCGGAATGACTGTGGATCCCGCCCATTCACTTGGGCCATCGACCTACAAGGGCGAGCAGTACTATTTCTGCAATCCCGGCTGCCAGCGCAAATTCGAGGCGAACCCCGAAAAATATCTCCAGGGCGGCCATGACGCCCACGATATGCACGAAGGCCATGCGCATGTCGGCGTAACAACTCCGAAAACCCAACCCAAAGCTTCGCGCTACACCTGCCCGATGCATCCCGAGGTCGTCAGCGACAAGCCCGGCTCCTGCCCCAAGTGCGGCATGGCCCTGGAACCGGAAATCGCCTCGCTCGATGAAGCCCCCGACCCCGAGTATCTCGATTTCCGCAAACGCCTACTGATCGGCTCAATCCTGGGCATACCCGTCGTCATCCTGGCGATGCTCGACATGTTCGCAGGCGCACCATTCCGCCAAGTCCTGCCAATGCGGACCAACCTGATCATCCAATTGATCCTGAGCACGCCTGTGGTGATCTGGTCCGGCTGGCCGCTCTTCGTCCGCGCCGTGCAATCTCTGAAAAATCTCAGCCCGAACATGTTCACGCTGATCGGCCTGGGCGTCGGGGCCGCGTACCTTTATAGCCTCGCGGCGGTTTTGGTTCCCGGCTGGTTCCCCGAGGGCTTCGCCGGGCCGCATGGGATCGAAGCCTATTTCGAAACCGCTGTCGCCGTCACGCTGTTGGTCCTGCTCGGGCAACTGCTCGAACAACGCGCCCGGCGGCAGACCGGCGACGCCATCCGCAAACTGATCGGCCTGACGCCCAAAACCGCCCGCCTGGTCACGCTCGACGGCCGCGAGGAGGATGTGCCGATCGAACTCATTCAAGTCGGCGACCGCCTCCGCGTCCGCCCCGGCGAAAAAGTCCCCGTCGATGGCGTCGTCGTCGAAGGCCGCACCGCCATCGACGAATCGCTGCTCACCGGCGAACCGATCCCGGTCGAAAAGGCCCCCGGCGCCGACGTCACCGCCGGGACCATCAACGGCACCGGCTCGATTGTGATCGAGGCCAAGCGGGTCGGCGACGAAACGCTCCTCGCCGGCATCGTCCGCCTGGTCGCCGCCGCCCAGCGCAGCCGCGCCCCGATTCAAAGCGTGGTCGATCGCGTCGCCGCGGTCTTCGTGCCGGCGGTCGTCGCAGTCAGCATCCTCACCTTTGTCCTCTATGCCCTCTTCGGCCCGGAGCATGGCCGGCTGGCGCATGGCGTCGTCAACGCCGTCGCCGTGCTGATCATCGCCTGCCCTTGTGCCCTCGGCCTGGCGACGCCCTTAGCGATCATGGTCGGCGTCGGCCGCGGGGCCGAATCGGGCGTGCTCGTCCGCGACGCCGCCGCCCTCGAAGCGATGGCCCTCGCCGACACCCTGGCCGTCGACAAGACCGGAACCCTCACCGAAGGCAAACCCGCGGTGGTGAAAATTTCCCCCGAGCCAACATTCGATGAAAACCAACTCCTGCGCCTGGCCGCGAGCGCCGAACGCGGCAGCGAACACCCGCTCGCCGCCGCCGTGGTCCGCGCCGCGGAGGAACGCAAACTAACAATGGGCGCGACTTCGAATTTCGAATCGGTCCCGGGGGAGGGGATTCAAGCAAACGTGGACAACAAAGTAGTCAAAATCGGCAACGCATCGTTCGTCGGCGTTCCCGCGACCCTCGGCGAATCCGAACGCGCCGCCGGGCGAACGATCCTCTTCGTCTCGATCGACAACCAGTTCGCCGGCTGGATCGCGGTCGAGGATCCGATTCGCGGCACCACCCCGGACGCCATCAAACAACTCATCGCCGAGGGCCTGCGCCTGATCATGCTCACCGGCGACACCGAAACCACCGCGAGAGCGATCGCCCAACGACTCGGCATCAGCGAGGTGATCGCCGGCATCCGCCCCGCCGACAAGGCCGAAACCGTGAAACGGCTGCGAAGCGAAGGGCGGCACGTGGCCTTCGCGGGCGACGGCGTCAACGACGCCCCGGCTCTGGCCTCCGCCGACATCGGCATCGCCATGGGCACCGGCGCCGACGTCGCCATCGAATCCGCCGGCATCACGCTCGCCCGGCCCGACCTGCGCGGCGTCGTCCGCGCCCGCCGCCTCAGCGAAGCCGTCCGCGCCTCGATCCGCCAAAACCTCGCCCTGGCGATGATCTACAACCTCCTCTGCGTCCCCCTGGCGGCAGTAGGCCTCATCACCCCCATCTGGGCCGCCGCCGCCATGAGCTTCAGCTCGCTCTCCGTGGTGGGAAATTCGTTGAGGTTGCGGCGGAAGAAGTTGGGGTGAGGCTAAGCCGGAAATGCATCATTCCCGGGTTCATGAAGATAACGTGGGAGGCCAACCACCCACGCCGATGCCCGGCCGGTAACGGTCAACGCGGTGAAAAGTGACAATAGGACCCGCTTCAGCTCTAGTTCGAACTGCGCGGGTCCTGGGCTAAATTCATCTCGGAACCAGCTGAATAGAAGGATTGAGCCGGGGAATATTCCGAGAAGGTTGCGCGTGCTTTGCTGGGGCGGCTGCGCCGCATTTTGTGCAGTCGACAACGGGCTCTTCGCTGGTTACTTCAATCTTGGATGGGTTGTTGGCTTCCAAGTCCTTCGAAGACCCGTATGTTCTTACGACCTTTCGACTACCCGGGTCGGCTGTCGCAAGATTGAGGATTGTCAGCGTGAATCTCGTCAACCCCCCCACTCCTTGGTGGTTCACCCACACGTAGGTTTCACCGTAGTGGCCGTAGTACGAAGCATCGGTTGGCACATCGTGCTTCTTTCCGACACAGTACCATCCCTGTGGAATAAAGCACATCAGTTTACTATCATCGCAAATATCCGGCCCGAGAACGTCACACAATCGGGACTTGCAGCTTTGGCAGTCTGGCCTGCACTCACTCGAGTCGGCTCCGATCAAGACCTGGTACGCGCAACGCATGCGATCAAGCTTGTCAGGATCTAGCACAGGGGCGAGGGTCCACGCTTCCGTTAAGTTGCGCGTGCCTGACAAGTTAAGAGCCGGTGACGAGAAACCCGTCGCGTCCCATGTGAATCCTTGCGAAATTGAACCGTCATCTGAAACCTGTGCCGTTCCACCGCTGGATAGTGCGAAATATGGCAAAGCGCCTGGATTAGCGCAAAACATCGCGATATTGTCGAGGACTTGTCTATATTGCAGATCCGTAAGCGACGACTCTTGCTTCAGCGTATTGTTTCTCAGACTTACGTGAGTGCAGCCGTGACACAACGTTACAATGAACAAGGGCGATAGGACGCGTCGCATCACTTATCTCTCCGATTAAAAATGCTTAGGATTTTCGCCCTCGCCGATTGCGGGGCGATCGGCAATTTGGTCATGAATCTCACTTTCCAGGCACATTTTCAAACAATCTCGCGACAGCTGGCGAGTGAACGAGCGCAGCCAACTCTTCAAAGTTCCTTGTCCAAGGCATAAGAGGGTGCGTCTGCAAAGGCGCAAATCAAACGCACCAGCAACCCGCGAACCAAGGTCCACTCGTGTCGCGTGTAACAATTTGAATCGGAAAGATCAAAATGCCGAATTGAAGGATTCTGCAAGGAATGCGCTGCGAGGTGCCATCTTGGCACCGCTGGTCGTCTACCGAAGAAAATGAGGAGTACTACCGGAGCCGCTTACGGAGATGCCGCTACGTAGGGAAGCCCACTCATCGAACGCACCGCAATGGTTGGAACCCGTACCTGAGAATCCCCGTAAAGTGGTTCGACGAAAGAAAGCTGCATTCCCAGGGCAACCCGCCAAATGTGAGTTTGTTCTGGTTCAGCCTGATCTGGAAGAATCGCGTCGGCGAGTTAGCGGGTTAAAGAGCCGGGTGTCCCGGTTGGCGACATTGTAGCGGGATCAGGAGCCGGGGCTACGGGTTCCTCTTCTCTGTTCCGGTCCGTGCAGCAACGGCAGCGGGATGTTCAGGCGCTGGCACAGGTCGACGGCGGCGTCGTAGATCGTCAGGCGGTTGGCGTAGGCCCACAGGTCCAGGGCGTTGCCGGAGCGGCCGCACTTGAAGCAGTGGAAGGTGTGTTCGGTCGAGGTTGACGCGGAAGCAGCGGGCCGGTGCCGCGGGTCGAGCCGTGCAAGGGACAGGCGCCGCGCTGCTGGCCGGCGTGGTCGGAGCGGGCTGGAAGCCGAGCAGCTGCAGGACCGCGGCGATGGTGATGGCGGCGCGGACGGCGGCGAAGTCGATGGCGGGGCGGACGTGACGGCGGGTGGACTCTGCGGCTGTTCGTGTTGGGCTCTGGCGCAGTTGCTTGGCGGCGTTCGCGGGCCTCGGCCAGCTTGCGGTCGCGTTCGGCGAAGATCTGCTTGATCGCGGCCTTCGAGCTTGTCCTTGGGCGTGACGTAGCCGATGGCGCTGTGCAAGCGGACGGTGTTGTAATGCTCGACGTAATCGGTGACGAGGCGGCGGGCGTCCTCCAGCGACAGCGGCACCTGGACGCGGATGCACTCGCCCTTGATGGTTTTGTGCCAGCGTTCGATCTTGCCGTTGGACTGCGGGTAGTAGGGCGAGGTTCGCACGTGGGTCATGCCGGCGATGCGGATGAACTCCTTGAAGTCCTTGGCGATGAACTGCGGGCCGTTGTCGGTGATGATGCGCGGCGTGGCGTCGGGGTAACGCTTCGCGGGCGCGTTGGATGATGGTTTCCACGTCGGTTTCCTCCATTTTCTCGCGGATTTCCCAGTGGACGATGAAGCGGCTGTAGCCATCGAGGATGGAGCACAGGAAGTAAAAGGTGCCGGCGATGTTGAGGTAGCTGACATCGACGTGCCACTGCTCGTGGGGCTGTCAGCGGCTGCACGAAGCCGGTGCCTTTCTTGGTGACGTTGGGCGTCGGCCCGGCCAGCAGTCCCGCGTTCTTGAGGACGCGGTAGACGCTGGCCGGGCTGCAGGCGACGACATCGGCATCGAGCATCATGAAGGTCAGGCGGCGATAGCCTTCGAGCGGATGGTCGCGGGCGAAGTTGCAGATGCGGTCGTTCTCGTCGTCGGTGAGCCAATGGTCGCGCGGCACCCAGGCGTTGTGCTCGTTGACCTTGCCGAAGCGGCGTGACCCAGTCGTGGTACTTGCTGCGGCCGATGCCGATCCAGGGCATGAAGCGCGCGACCGGGATGTCGGTCTTGTCGCCCAGGAGCGGACGAAATCGACGAGCTGGTCGCGGGTGTCGTGGGGCACCCAGCAGCCTGTTCAGAGTTCCCCAAGTTCTTTTTTTAGCTCGGTGTGCGCTTCCATGAGTTCGGCCATGACCTCGTTCTTGCGTGCGAGCTTGGCTTCGAGCTGTTCGATCTTCTGGTCCTTGGCGTCCTCGACGGCCTTGGCCTTGCGGCCGTTGGCGAAGGCGAGGTGGCCGTTCTCGAAGAACTTCTTGAGCCAGTCGTAGAACTGGTTGGGGTAGATGTCGAGTTCATCGCACAGGTCGGAGACCGGGACCTTGTCGAGGAGGTGCCGTTTGAGGATGGCGACCTTCTCGTGATCGGCGAAATGACGACGCTGCTTGTTCATGGTGGAACCTCCGTTCAGGTTATGCTAACCCGAACGGAGCGTTCTTCCAGATTCGACTGAGGCAAAACAAGTTTCACCGTGGAGGGGGAATTTTGTGAATGAATGATGAAATCTTTGGACGCTCAGATTGTGTCGCTTTGCCGCTCTTATCAGTCTCGTATCGCTGTAGGATTTCCAGACCGAAGGCGACGCCAAATCGAGTGCCTTTGTCCGAATCCAGCACCGGCTTGGCGCTTGTCGCTCCTTTCGTGTAGTGATAGAGGCCGCTAGTGATTCGCGTACGAACATCGACCCGGAGCCGTTGCTTGTCGGCAAGCCACGTTACGATAGTCTCTTTGTCTTCCTCAAGAGGCCCCGATGGCTCCTTTTCGCCCAGAGCGAGTGCTGCACCTTTAACATTGCCTGATCTAGAACTCGTCTTTGGTCCTTCAACGCCCTTTCCGACTCGCGCTGTAAACGCCGGACGGTCGCGTCCACGGACAGTGGATATTCCGTGCTCCCGTCCAGCACGGTGAGCCGCGTAGCCACAAATGCGTCAACAGACGGGCAACCCCTGCCATTATTTACTTCCACCTCGACCAAGAACATATTCCTCTCGGGATTTAGCTCGTCGAGGGACGACTTTTTCCCCACGCATACGGAATCGAAACGTTCCTTCACCATTCCCTTGGGTCCAACCCGGAACGTGAGGTCCTCTGATTCCGGGCTACTCTTTGGGCAGGTCAGGTAAATCAAACGCAGGCTACCCCCGCCGCTGGAGAAGCCCAAAGTCGCCTGTTGGCAAACTGCGGCCTTCCTTCCGAACAATGGAATGGATATCGGACTGAAGCACGCCGACCACCTTGCCAGGCAACGGATGGTATACGGGTGTTTTCGGTTCGTCGACAATTCTGGGCGCATTGTCGTCTCCCAACGCAAAACCACCAAGAAGCGTAAAGAATGCAAACGCACCAGCAAAGAAACACTTCTGCAACATGGCACGCCCAATCCGCATTTGTGGTTACAAGAACCCACTGTTTTCTATTGTACACGATTATCAAGCGGTGCGCGATTACGGCGTGTCGCGAACGAATTTCGCGACACGCCAAAATGAAGACATCACCTACCCAATCGGTGCTTTTTTCTTCGGCTCAATCCGCGGTGCTGGTGGGACAGGGCGAGACAGATCTATTTTGAATAATCCTCTACCATGAGTAACTGCTACAAGCGTCTTTCCTATCCAAAATAGCTGGAATACTGGACAATTGGTCGGCCCCTGATTGGTAGGTGACCACGTTTTCCCAGTGTCGTCACTGACAAAAATTCCGACGTCGGTCGCCAAAATAAGGACCTTCTCATCGTCCGGGTGAGTCGTGACATCGAAAAATGGAACGGCCGGCAATACGCCGGCTCCAATCGGATTCCATTTGCCGCCATTGTCTGTTGTCACCCAAAGATTGTTTGGCTCATAGCCAGCGAACGTAGCGTAAACGACCTTGTTGTTGGGTCGTCCGATAACCAGCCGTGTGCAATGCCGTTTTGGCAAGCCTTTGTCTGCCCTCGTCCACTTCGGAACGGCGGCTTTTCCGGTATTGGTTTGAAACACTGCTCCGCTATTTGCGGGATCACTCGGGTTTAGTTCATACCCGACCCAAACTATGTCAGAATTACCCGTGCGACCGCCACCGTGCTAATCACGGTTGGCACACATTCACCGGGCGGAGGAGCAAATGCTTCCTTGATCGAACTCCAAGTTGGCATGTTACTTCGCGCGTCCTTGGTCCGCCAAAGTCGCGCCGCGCCTCCAAGCAACACATTGTCGTCATTCGGATCCATGACGAATGGCGCGATAAATCCTGCGTTCCCTCGAGTGCATCCAACAAAGCGCCGTGTTTCATTGGACCTGATCCTTCGACTATCGTCTGTGCAGCGTCCCCATTCTTGCTCCGGTGAATCCAAAGGCCCGGGTAAGCACCGTAAAACGCGGCCTTGTTCATTCCATCTCCATTCGGGTCAACGGCAGTAAGTGTGCCATCACCACCCGCTAGATCGACGTGTCCGTCCGTTCCCATGTTTGGAACAGGGGGTGCTTGGATCGGGGTGAACAATAGGGTGCCGTTGTCTTGCGCACCGCCGTAGATTCGTCCAGTGTTGGCATCAGCATTTGCACCGTAGTATTGAGTAATCCCCAGTCCATGATTGAGTGCCGCCCAACCCGTCGTTTGGGTCACGTTCTCCGAGTCGGCAGCGCGGTAGACGCCGCCATCGTTTCCAAAGAATATGCACTTGTTGCTTACGCCATCGTATTCCGGGTGCGCCACAATTACGTGCTGGTCGGCATGAGGGCACTGCGGCGAATTCCGCCAATTGCTGATTTGTGTGAATCCCCCCCCGCGTTCGTGCTACGGTGCACGTCAATCCCACCCACGATCACGAGGTTCGGGTCAGTCGGGTCACCGGCCCAGACCGAGTTGTCGTACCAACCCTGACTGTCGCGCTTGGCTTCGAGCGGATCGCCGAGATGCCCCGGTGTGCTCCGCAAAGCGAATGCTTTTCCTCCGTCCTTGGAGCGGTAGACCTCGCCTTTGTTCCAATTGACCGACGCATACACAATCTCCGGATCGGCAGTTGCGTATGCAAGCTCGACTCGACCGTCGTCTTTGAAGTCGCGAATCATCGCCTGTGTGATTCCAGTTGCGCCCTTCCATGCTGCGCCCTCCGTCGGTCGAGAAATACGCCTGACCCGCGCGCCCGCTACAGACGAGCTTTTTATCGTCCTTCGGATTCGCACAGATATCGAGAACCTCTCGATTGAACGGTTGACGCGCTCCGTTTTCGTCGACAAGCTCCGCGAGCCTGAAATCCTCGAACACTTTTGCGTGCCTGACCTCTTTTTGTGCTACTTCGAAACAGCCCACGACTGGTCGCAATAAGGACTCGCGGTCCCGCCCTCTGCGACTGCCATTCGATTCACGTAGCGATAATCAATCGATGTCGTTCCAGGCAACTGTGCCCAACTCAAACCGCCATCCAAGCTATAAAAGACTCCGAACCCTTGAATCGCGTCGGAGTTATAGAATCCTTCGCCTGTGCCTGCGTATATGCAATCTGGATCATTTGGGTCCATGACCAGGCACGAAACCGCCATATTTGCCATGAAATCATACAACGGTGACCAGCTGGCACCACCGTCCAAGGTCTTCCAAACACCTCCCCCGACGCTCCCCGCCCACATGACGTTTGGCTGCCTGGGGTGAATCAAGAGAGACCGAATTCGACCACCTATATTGCCAGGGCCAAGCCAGACCCATCCTCTTGGATTGACGTTCACTCGCAGTGGCGCGACTTGAAGCGGTGGGTGTGTGCCACGTTTCTCGTCAAATCCCAGCTCAATTAGACGCGGGACTCCGAGCTCGTTTAGGTCCGTACGCTTGAGCGGTACTCTGGGATCCACAACAACCGGCAGCGGACCGACGGGAATTCCCGCGATCGTTTGAGTTTGGATGCCCCGCCCAGCGAACGCGGCCATTACGCGATGGTCAATATTGGCACGCGTCGCTACGCCCTTTCGAAGTTTTTGCACCCGTTCGATCGCATTCTTCATTGCATCCGGCGAGGGTGGGCGGTCTGCAGAACTCAATTGAAGGAGCCGCTCATATCGGACGGCTCCCGCTGGGTTGTCCCTTTTCTTCACGTTATTGTCGTCTGCTTTCAAAAGCACTGGTCCAGCAAGGACGATACACAACGGTGCGCAGATAGAGCGAACGATTCCGAAACCCCTGATCGGAATCCTCGCACGCAAATCTCTTTTACGATTTGACTGAGCCAGTTCGCACATTTTCATTGCCCTCATTGAATGATGACAGAAATTGCCCCCGGAACATACAGGCGACGCAGTTCTTGCCTACGCCAGAGGCGTTGATAGCAAGCGGATTTTTCGAGCACCATCGTTCGCAAGTATACAGAATCCACCTGAAAAATCGCCTCTTGAAAACTGTCTCATTCCATATCTTTGGCTCACTCGGCTCCAGACGCCGAATCCTCGTGTAGAACCGCGACGCGTTTTCGGCCCAGCAATAGTACGAAAATAGGGAGTCCAGACAACAGTTCGCAGACCATTTGTCGTTCGCGCAGGGCAGGCGATGCAGTCTCACCACAGTCACCTCATTGATCCTCTGACCTATTAGTAATCAGTAAGTTGTTCGATTAGCCGGCAATCAGCTTCGTGCGCCCTTAACACACCGCACTCACCCGCGCCACCAATGGCGTCACGAACTTGGCGAACGTCAATTCCGGATGCGGCTCGATGTAATCGCCGGTTTTGCCCGACGCCTCGCTCGATAACAAAAAGCACGCCTCATCATACACCCGGTCGCGGAGCAGTTTCTCGACGAGAATCGCGTACCGGTCGCGGTACGACGCGGACCTGAACTCGGGAAATACCGGGAAATGCGGCTCCACCACCTTAACCGGCGAGCGAGATCGGTCACAGTCCTCCAGCAGCATCAGGTAGCCGAGAAACGGCCGCGATGACGGCCTGAAGGCGCCTTCGCGATAGGCGGCCCAGATGTCGGTCGCGCTGCCAAGTGCTTCCTCGGTGCGATTGTTGAAATTATTTCCGAACGACGGGCCGATCTGCGACTTGAACTCGACCGCGGCGAGCAATTCCTTTTTGTGAACGATCACCAAGTCCCATTTCTTTTCGGCGCGGAACCAGCCCGGCAGCTCGACCCGCTTGTCGATGGCGATGCACTGCTGCGGGAACCTTGGCATCGATAAGAAGGTTCGCGGACCAGGCGAACGAAGCCGTCCATTTGCTTTCCGCCGGTGACCGCGCCGCGCAGCGCCGCGATCTCGGCCTGCCTTCTTGCCTTGGCGTCTCGATTGTCTGCCGGCGAGTTGCACCAGAAGTGGCGCACGGCGTCGCGCAGATCCCGCCTCAAGGTCTTGCATGCTCGTGCACCCGCGTCGTCACCGTTGAGGAGAGATAAAGGTCGGCGCCGTACGCAGCAACGCGCTTTTCGGGCCAGTTCGAAATAGCCTCGGGTCCAGTTCGATGCCGATGCTGTTTCGGCCCCATTGCGCGCAGGCGAGATTTGTCGTCCCCGTGCCCATGAACGGGTCGAGCACGGTGTCGCCGACGAAGCGAGAACATCCGCACCAATCGCTCGGCGAATTCGACCGGATAGGGGGCGGGGTGTTTGCGGTTGGACGTGCCCGGTCAAGTCGGTCCAGATCTGGCGGAACCACAGCTGGTAGTTCTCGTCGCTGATGATGCTGAGCAGCGCGCTCGCGCAGGTTCGGGCTGCGGTATCCGCCAGGCTTCCGCTGCATCAGGACGAACTCGATGTCGTTCTTGATGACCGCGTTGGGTTCGTAGGGTTTGCCGAGGAACCCGCCGCCGCCGGACACTTCGTAATTGGCGTTGGCGATCTTGTGCCAGATGATCGGGGCGAGGTTGTCGAAGCCGATCGCCTTGCAATGCTCCTGGATCGTCGCGTGCAAGCGGGACGACGGTGTGCCGGCCGTTGTTCTTTCGCCGCGACAGGCAAACGTCGCCGACGTTGATGATCAGCCGGCCGCCGGGCACCAGCGCCCGGAAGCAGTTCTGTCCAAACCTCGTCGAGTGCGGCGATGAACTCGTCGTAGTCGGCGACGTGGCCGAGCTGGTCCGCGTGCTCGTTGTATCGCTTCAGCGTCCAGTAGGGCGGCGAGGTGACGACGAGATGGATCGAGTTTTCCGGCAGGGCGGACGCCGCACGAGCATCTCCGAGAATCAGTTCATGACTGGTTTTCAATTGCGGACGACCGCCTCGATGCGCCGCATCGCCTGGCGATCGCGGGCCAGATGCGGAATGACGAGGTCGAGATTCTCATTCGCTGCGAATTCGCGCAAGAGCGTCTGCTCGTCGTCAACGAATCCGATTGAAGCGGCGTCAGTCTGCATGCTTTGAGTATAGCGAGATTGCATCGGGCTGAATCGGTCTTGCAGAATCACATCGATTCAAAACGAATGACCGATCTTTGCTTCGTTGAGTACAAATGATCACTTATCTATTTTCAGACCAATATCAAGCCCAAGAGGTCAGATTTTCGAGTGCTAAGTGCGAGAGGTAACTGCAGAATTCCCGCGCATACCGATCGCTGTACGAGGCGGACTTGAATTCCGGGAAGACCGGGAAATGCGGCTGGCGGACTTCGACGGGCGAGCGCGAGCGGTCGCAATCTTCAAGAAGCATCAGGTAGCCGAGAAACGGGCGCGATGACGGTTTGAAGGCGCCTTCGCGACGGGCGGCCCAGATGCCGGTCGTGCTGCCCATCGCTTCTTCGGCCCGATTGTTGAAATTCTTTCCGAACGACGGGCCGATTTGCGATTTGAATTCGAGCCCGGCCAGCAGTTCCTTGTTGTGAACGATGACGAGGCCCCATTTCTTCTCGGCGCGAGAGTTTTCCAAAGGATCTTAAAGCGGTGACAAGTCACCAGCACTCCGATATCCAAAGCAGTCTTTCGGATATCGGAGTGCTGGTGACTTGTCACCGCTTTGGGAATTTTTGGATTGCCGCGGCCTGACTGTCTGGATCGAGCCGGAGCCTCGCAGGCAGGGCATTTCAAGCGGAGCCTCGAACGCGGAAAGAATGGGCTCCTCTCGCGGAGCGAGAGGGCTACATTGGGCATTCCTTCCGCGGAGCGAGAGGGCTACATTTTTCTTCGGTGGGAGCGCGGACGCGGGCATATTCAATCGTTGGGTGCGGGTCGGGAATGTCAAGTTTGTTGCTCAACATTTTCAAAGAAGACAGATTTGGGGGTGCGCGGTGACATCTGTCTTCTTTGATTTTCCAAGCGGAAAACAGCAGGTTTCAAAGAAGACAGTTTCCGTGACAGTGGCGGAGGGGAATCTGACCACCTTAGCGTTTCGTAAGCGGAAAACCGCATGTTTTGGGCGAATTCAAAGGCGACAGGAGTCTTCTTTGAATTGCCGGCGGCGTGACGCCTTCGCTACGAATCTTTGGGCCGCGCACTAATCAAGACTTCGGCTGTTCCCGTGATGGTCAATCCTGGTGGTTGGGTGGAGGTTTAAGATGAGCCTGAAAGAGACCGTTCGCGATGAGATGATCGTGTATTTCAAGCACCTCGCCTCGCGCATTGAAAAGCACGTCTGCGCCGTGCCGCGCGAGAAGATTTATGTGAAGCCATTCAACTATGGCAATAGCCTCGGCCATTTGCTGCTGCACCTGGCGGGGAATTTGAATCATTACATCGGGGCGGGAATCGCCGGGACGGGTTACGTTCGCAATCGCCCGCTGGAATTCACCGATCCGAATCCGCCGCCGCCGGAAGTTGCGCTGGAGCGATTTCAGTCCGCCGTGGCGATGGTGGTGAAGACGCTCGAATCGCAATCAGAAGATGATTGGGCCAAGCCGATCACGAAGGAGAATCATCCGATCCACACGCGATTCGGCATGTTTCTGGTGGTGACCGCCCATTTGAACAATCACATCGGCCAGATGGCCTGGCTGGTGCAGGCGCTGGGCTATTCGACAAACGAGCCGCCGGTGTGGTGAGCCAATTTGCTTGCCAGTCGCGTTGCAGCCGGGTAGGATCAAACCACCCGCCGATGGCTGATCCTTTTACCCCGATATTGACATGATCCGACGCCAAATTCTCATTCCGATCTTTTTGATTGCGTTCACGGCGATCGCCTTGTGGGCCGCCGAGCCGCCCAAGACCGGGCCCGCCGCGCCGGGGCAGACCAAGGGTCTCGAAGATGCGCTGCGGAACCTGCACGCGCCGCTGGCCGGCGGCGATCCGTTGCCGCCGGAGGAATCGCTCAAGAAATTGAAAGTGCAGGATGGGTTGGTCATTGAACTAGTCGCACACGAGCCGACGGTGCGGCAGCCGTTGAATATCCACTTCGACGAGCGCGGCCGCATGTGGGTGATGAATTACGCCCAGTATCCATACCCGGCGGGGCTGAAAATCGTCGAATACGATCGCTACATTCGGGCGAAGTTCGACAAGGTGCCGCCGCCCCCGCCGCACCAGTTCCGCGGGGCCGATTTCATCACGGTCCACGAGGATGCGAAGGGCGACGGCAGTTTCAGCAAGGTCAAAACGTTCGCCGATGGCCTGAATATCGCGACATCGTCGCTGCATGGCCGCGGCGGAATCTGGGTCATGAATCCGCCGTACCTGCTCTTCTATCCCGACAAGAATCGCGACGATATCCCCGACGCCGATCCGGTGGTGCATCTTTCGGGCTTCGGCTTGCAAGATACGCATGCGGTCGCCAGTTCGCTCCGCTGGGGACCGGATGGATGGATTTATGGCGCAGGGCAGCACCTGCACCGCCAAGGTGAAGGTCGAGATCGAACACGAAACCAAGACCACCGATTTCCTGGGCCAGGCGCTCTGGCGGTATCATCCCGAAAAGCACAAATTCGAAATCTTCGCGGAGGGCGGCGGCAATACCTTCGGCGTCGCCTTCGATGAAAAAGGCCGGCTCTATTCGGGCACCAACTGGGGCAAATATCGCGGGCTCTATTACGTCCAGGGCGGCTATTACGTCAAAGGCTGGGGCAAGCATGGCCCGCTCACCAATCCGTATGCTCTGGGATTCTTCGAGCACATGCCGCACACCGGCAACGCCGATCGCCTCACGCACACGTTTATCTTCTACGGCGGCGGCGCGTTGCCCGAGGCTTCAACGGAAAAATCATCGGCCCCAGCCCGCTGCAACGGCGAATTCATGTGACCCGCATCGAACCGATGGGCTCGTCTTACAAGACTTTTGAGGAGCCATTCCTGCTCACTTCAAAGGATGGCTGGTTCAGGCCGGTCGATCTGAAGGCAGGCCCGGACGGTGCGCTCTACATTGCGGACTTGTACGAGAATCGGATTAGCCATGTCGATCCGCGCGACAACTGGCACCGGCAATCGGGCCGCATCTATCGCATTCGCGCCGCCGACACGAAGCCGCTGGCGCCGTTCGACTTGGGGACCAAATCCGACACGGAATTGGTCGAGCTTCTGAGCAACAAGAATCGCTGGTTCCGCGACACGGCGTTGCGATTGCTTTACGATCGCAAGGACGCCTCGCTCCTCCCGATGCTAAAGGCGAAATTTAATGACTCGAGCGGGCAGGATGCACTCGAAATGCTCTGGGCGATCAACGCCTGCGGCGGTTTTGATGACGCTGTCGCGCTGCAGGCGATGAACCATTCCGATCGCGATGTGCGGCGTTGGGCCGTGCGCCTCGCCGGGGATCACAACGACGTATCGCCCAAGATCGCGGAAAAACTCGTTGAATTGGCACGCAGCGAACCCGATTCGCAGGTGCGAAGCCAACTCGCCAGCAGCGCCAAGCTGCCTGCCGGGAACTGAGGCGCTGCCGCTCATTTTCGACTTGGCTCGCCGGTCCAAGGATGTGGGTGATGTTCATATCCCGATGCTGATTTGGTGGGCGCTCGAAGCCAAAGCCGAAACGGATCGCAACGCGATTCTGCGCCGATTCGACGATACGGGTATTTGGCATTTGCCCATCATTGAAAAGTTCATCGCCGAGCGAATCGTGCAGCGCTATGCCTTGGCCGGCGGCGATGCGAATCTCCTCGCCTGCTCGCGATTGCTTCGCGCCGCTCCCGATGCGAACTCCGAGGACTTGGTGCTGACCGGCCTGGAAAAGGCGTTCGCCGGTCGGGCCGCGAGCAAGTTTCCCGATGCGTTGAAGAATGCCGTCGCTGAGGCGCTCAAAGCCGATACGGCTGGTAGGCATTTGTCGTTGGGGGTCCGCGTCGGACATCCGGCGCGCTGGCGGCCGCTGTTTCAATCGTGGCCAGTGAAAGTGCCAACAAGGATCGCCGGCTGGAACTGCTCCGTCTTCTCGGCGAAGTATCGCAGCCGACGACAGTGTCGGCGTTGCTCAAAGTGGTACGCGAGTCGAAGTTTCATTCGGTTCGAATCGCGGCGATGACCGCGCTGCAGCGATACAACTCGCCCGAGATCGCCGAAACCGTGATCGAGCAATATGCCGGCCCGTGGGCCAAGGAGCCGGAATTGCAAACCGCGGCGCAGAATCTCTTGGCCAGCCGTCCGGCCTGGGCGTTGGTGCTGTTGCACGCCGTCAATGCCGGCAAGATCGCCCCACGAACGATTCCGTTGGACATCGTCCGGACAATCAAACGCCATTCCGAAAGCGAAATCGCCAAGCTTGTGGAAAAGCATTGGGGCACGGTGCGGGCCGCGACGGCGGATGAGAAGCGTGCAGAAATGGTTCGGCTCGCCGGAATCCTAAGGATCGCCGGCGACGGGAAGCAAGGCAAGACGGTCTTCGCCAACACCTGTGCCAAGTGCCACAAGCTTTTTGGCGAAGGCGGCGCGGTCGGTCCTGAACTCACCGGCTACGAGCGTGACAATTTGCGATATTGGCTTGAAAACGTGGTTGATCCCAGCGCCTCGATCCGCGATGAATACCTTGCGTTCGTCGTGGAAACGAAGGACGGTCGAACCCTGACCGGCATCATCTCTGCCCAAGATAAAGCCACAATCACGCTGAGACTTTCCGACGCGCAGCCGTTGCGACTCGCCCGCGAGCAAATCGAAGAACTGCGGGCATCGCCCATTTCGCTGATGCCCGAGGATGTGCTCAAGGGCTTGAACGAACAACAAGTCCGAGATCTGTTTGCTTATTTAATGAGCAAGAAGAAATGAAGGTCATCGCAAGTTTCAAAGGAGATGTCGCATGCGTTCACGCGCAATCAGTCGCCGCGCTTTCCACGCGTCCGCCTCGGTGCTGGCGCTTTCGGCCGCGTCCGCCGGCCGCGTCCTTGGGGCCAACGAGAAACTGCGCATGGGTTTCATCGGCGTCGGCAATCGCGGCTCGCAGTTGCTCGACGCCTTCGACAAGCTCGACGACGTTCGAGTGAGCCGCGGTTTGCGATATTTACAAGCCCTATCTCGATCGGGCCGACAAGCGATATTCGGGAAAGGCTGCGACATTTACCGACTTTCGCAAGTTGATCGATTCGAAGGAAATCGATGCCGTCGCGATCGCCACGCCGGATCACTGGCACGCGATTCAAACCACTCATGCCTGCCGAGCGGACAAGGATGTTTATTGTGAAAAGCCGTTGTCGATCGTGATTAGCGAGGGCCGCAAAATGGTGCAAGTCGCCCGCGAAACCAAGCGCGTCGTTCAAGTGGGCACTCATCGGCGATCATCGAAACTTTATGCTCAACTCGCGTCGGAAATCAAAGCCGGAAAGGTCGGCAAGATCACGGTTGCGCGGTCTTACCGGCTTAGCAACATGCATCCGAATGGAATCGGAAAAGCCGCGCCCGGCGACCCGCCGCCCGATCTCGATTGGGACATGTGGCTGGGCCCGCGGCCGAGCCGAAAATTCCAGGCGACGATTCACCCTTACAAATTCCGCTGGCATCAACTCTATTCATCGCAAATGGCCAACTGGGGCGTGCATTATCTCGACGCGATTCGTTGGATGATCGGCGAGGAGGCGCCGTCCGCCGTCGTCGCGGTTGGCGGACGCTACGCCATCGACGACGATCGCACCATCCCCGACACGATGGAAGCGGTATTTGAATTTCCGTCCGGATCATTGGCGATTTTCGGCCAGTATGAAGCCAGCGGCGTTCCGGCCCTGGCCAAGGGCGAGATTGAATTGCGCGGCACGCTCGGCGCGATCTATATCGATGAACGATCCTATCAGATCGTTTCGGAAATTGGCGGCCAGTTTCAGCCGCGTAAGCCCAAGCGTCAACCCGAACTGATGAAGGCCGACGACGGCGATCTGACCGTGGCGCATGCCCGCAATTTTGTCGATTGCGTGAGATCGCGAGCGAAGCCCAACGCGGACGTCGAAATCGGCCATCGCTCGACCACGATGAGCCTGCTGGCGAATATCGCGCTGGCCACCAAGAGCAGGTTGGAATGGGATGCGAACAAGGAAAGGATCACGAATAATTCGAAAGCGAACCAGTTGCTACAGTACCAGTATCGAAAGCCATGGTCGCTGGAGTGAGAGTTGCAATCATTTGCTCGGAGCGACTTGATTACGAGCAGGCGGCATTTCGGCACGCCTGCTCGTCGACTTTCACTTCTCAGAGACGGCTACTCGGAAGTAGCGCCGCTTCCAGCCTTGTTGGCGCCCTGACCACCCCCCGGAGCCGCTGGGTTCGCCAATGGCTTCAGTTGGTTAGTCATTTGGACCTTTGGCGCGGCTTTGTCGCCGCCCTCGCACCCGGTCATGCCAAGTATCAGCCCGCCGAAGAACAATCCAGCAATCACTTGACGAACCATTGCAAATTCCTCCATTGTTCTCGCTGGATCAATTATCGCCGGTGACCACAACGCCGTCGTCCTTGCCGCCGAGCACCACCCACGTGTTGTAGGAGATGTTGGTCTTCAGACCGCGGATCGATCCGTCCCCCATCGCCACGTTGATGACCCCGGTATGCGGGCTCGAATAACGGAACCACGGGCTCTTCGACCTCGGCATCGTTGGATAATTGGTCGTGTCTGATGCGATCGGTCCCATTTCCCAGTATGTGTACATAAAACCACCACCCCAGGCCAACGCCGAGTTGCCGGTCAATGGGTTGCCTGCTCCGAAATCGACCCAGGCGTTGGAGTACTCGCCGACCATGATCGTGTTGCTCGATCCGTCTTTCACATCGTTAATGCGAATCTTCTTATCGTACCCGAACATGCCCGCGAACTGGCCGGCAATACCCGTACCCGCATCGAACAGCGGATAACCACCCATAGGCACATAGTGGCTCTTTCCCAGTACAAGGCTTCCCGGGTCGCCGCTATAAAGGAACCCCAACGTCGAGTTCAAACTGGGATTGTAGGTAAACTGGGTGCCGTTCGATTGGGCGCGTGAAGTAACGCGGCCTGGATGTCTTCGGGACCAGGGGAAGACGGACAGAGATAAATCGGAACCAGCCCTTCGGCGCCATATTTGACCGGAGGGCGAGGAATGTCCGCGGTTCCCGTGCTTGGCGGACGGTTGAGCGGATTGCTAAACCAGTTTTGCGTAAACGGCGTCTCAGCATCAAACACAAACGTTCGGTACAGGTTGTCTTGTTCCACAAATGGCAGGATGTAGCACAACGCGCCAACGTGATTTCGGTCCATACCGCGCGGCAGGAAGCCATACGCACTCTCGTAGTTGTGCATGGCCAAGCCAATTTGCTTCAAATTGTTACTGCATTTCATGCGTGCGGCGGCCTCGCGGATCTTTTGTACCGCGGGCAGCAGCAATCCGATCAGGATGGCGATGATCGCGATCACCACCAACAATTCGATCAACGTAAACGCTGACCGACTCGAACGACGCTCGATCACTGTCTGACCTCCTCTAGGAAAAATAGAAGAATAGAGGACTGATCGATCTTCACATCCGGCAATCATCCGGAATGGGGATCGACCGTCAGTCAGGCGATAAACCGTTTATCGCCCTTCGCGACGTCAGCGCATTGGTCAGGTTCAATCCCAAATTCGTCGGCGGAACAATCGATTCAAAGCAGATCACGCGCGAGCCTTGGGATCAATCGATTTCGTGCGCAGACGTTATGAATCTGAAGAAGTTGGCGGCATAGTCTGGATGGAGGGACCTTCCGAGTCGGGCAATAAACCACCCGCCCATCAGATTCCCTTAAGATGGTATGTGCGTGAAAAGCGAGTTGCAACAGAATTTTCAGAAATTTTTCAGTTTGATCGCTCTCGTTTCCTCGCTTTCTACTTCAATTTCAGAATTCAGAACACCAAGAAAACCCTGCAATTCCAATGGAAACACAACACCCGAGTGGCGATCGTCGCTCAAGCCAAATCGCCAAAAAACAGTTCGAATTTTTTCAACGAATCACGAGCAGGCGGAAAACGCCGCCTGCTCGTGATGAACTTCAGGGGCGTCGGCTAATCGGAGGCCGCTCCGCTCCCAGCTTGCTTGGCGCCCTGCCCTCCGCCCGGCGAAGCCGGAGGCGGCAGCGGTTTCAGTTGATTGGTCAACTGGGCCTTCGGGCGCGGACTTGTCTCCGCCCTCGCATCCAGTCATACCAAGCGCCAAACCGGCAACAAACAATCCAGCAATCACTAGACGCACCATGCCAAATTCTCCCTTATCTTTCGCTGGATTAATTGTCACCCGTGACGACCACACCGTCGGACCTGCCGCCGAGCACCACCCACGTGTTGTAGGAGATGTTGGTCTTCAGACCGCGGATCGATCCGTCCCCCATCGCCACGTTGATGACCCCGGTGTGCGGGCTCGAATAGCGATACCACGGGCTCTTCGACTTCGGCATCGTTGGATAATTGGTCGTGTCTGACGCGACTGGTCCCATTTCCCAGTATGTGTACATAAAACCACCAGCCCAAGCCAGTGCGGAGTTTCCCGTCAATGCGTTGCCCGCTCCGAAATCGACCCAGGCGTTGGAATACTCGCCGACCATGATCGTGTTGCTCGATCCGTCTTTCACATCGTTGATGCGAATCTTCTTGTCATGCATGAACATGCCTTCGAACTGGCCGGCAATACCCGTCCCAGCGTCGAATACCGGATAGCCGGCCATTGGCACATAGCTGCTTCGGCCGAGTACCACACTTCCCGGGTTGCTGCTGTACAGGAAGCCTTGGCTTCCCCACAGGAACTGGTTGTAGGTGTACCTCGTACCGTTCGTCTGGGGCGTAAGCATCAAGCACGCCTGGATGTCTTCCGGACCGGGACCCGAGGGGCAAATATAAATCGGAACCAGCCCCTCGGCGCCGTATTTGGCGGGCGGCCGCGGCACCGTTGCCAAGCCGGTGCTTGGCGGACGGTTTGCGGGATTCGACCACCAGTTCTGCGTGTACGGATTTTCGGGATCGAAGACAAACGTTCGGTACAGGTTGTCTTGTTCCACAAATGGCAGGATGTAGCACAACGCGCCAACGTGATTTCGGTCCGTGCCGCGCGGCAGGAAGCCATACGCACTCTCGTAGTTGTGCATGGCCAAGCCAATTTGCTTCAAATTGTTACTGCATTTCATGCGTGCGGCGGCCTCGCGGATCTTTTGTACCGCGGGCAGCAGCAATCCGATCAGGATGGCGATGATCGCGATCACCACCAACAATTCGATCAACGTAAACGCTGATCGAGTACGACGAGACGCCAACATTTCCTTTGCTCCTTCATGACTTAAGACAACAACGAATTGAGACGCCACAATTCGCTCGGCAAGTCCAACAGCCGAAGTCAAATTGATTGCCTGTGGCCGGCAACCAGTGCAAACCTCGGCTGCGAAGCGTCCTCCACTGGCGGCAAGCGGCTGCGCGGCAACATTCGGGAAAAATCGATGCACGAAACTCCCGGCGCTATTCGCAACAGCACCTCGATGTCCAGGGAAGAGCTTTGACTTGGGGGCTCAACTCCGGCAAGCCGGAGGAGAGTCAGAATGAAGAGGTTTTGAGAGCCCGCAAGTTGAATTTGATCGTATTCTTGGTCTCAGCGAGTTGCAAGAGAAATTTCAGAAATTCTTAATGTCTATGTTGCACGTGTCAACTCGGCAAATCTACTTTCAAAATGAGATTTTGATTAAAAAGGCATGGAAAACAGCCATCCAACGGCAGTCTGGCCCTTCGAAAGAATGTGCGAAAACGCGGTTCGTCGATGAAAAGCAAATTAAAAAAACCGGGAATTTCTTCCCGGTTTCTCGCTTGGGGCGTCAACTCGCGACAATCTTCACTTGGCTCGGATCGGCGGTTGCGGAGCCCCTTGAGGAGGTGGAATGAGCGGAACTGTTGACGGAGACAAAACCCCTGCTGTGTACTTCTCCGTCGCGGTCGGTGCCTTTGAGCTGCATCCGACTATTATGCCAAGACTTGCAACACAGATTGCGACCGGCATATTGCGTCTCATCAGTTTCTTCCTTTTCCGTGATTTGGCGATGCTCAAGTCGTCTTCGCTCGGTGATCGCCGCGTTCAAACAAATCACTTTCACAAACCGATTGGCGCCGCAACCAAGACTGGCACTATTGTCTTTTCACGCGGCCGACGATGGCTCACTGGTTGCCGAGCTGTGAAAAGTCGACGTTGAAACCGTCGCGAAAACCTCCGGCGTAGACGAAATTCGTCCACAGGTCGGTTCCCGGCAATCCCAATCCCGCCGTCTGGCCCGGTCCGCCGGAATTCTGGAAGTTCTTGCGGATCGGATTCACGGAGCCATCGCCGCGCGCGAACAGCACGACGCCGGTATGCTTGCCGCTAAAGGAGTAGTAGCTGAAGCCGTTTGCCGGCAGGCCAAAAAAGGTCGACGCGGAGCCAGCTCCAATCCAAGCCATGGAATTCGTGCTGCCATTTTCATAATCGCCCAGGTACTCGCCGTACATTAACGTGTTGGATGTGCCGTCCGCGGCAGTGACCTGTTCGAGCGTCACGCGGCCGCGCGTGCTCATTAAGCCGAGGTACTGGTCGTAGCCCCAACCGCGGTCCAAGAGCCCATTGACGCCCATGTAGTTGGTGCGGCCCAAACTTGGCGTGGCCGAAGTCAACCAGGGGATCGAGTAATAATAGACGCCGAGAATCACATTTGGGCGGGAATCCGCGTTGTCCGATGGACAGACAAAAATCGAAACATTGGTCTGGGCATAAACCCACGTCGATTTGGTTTGGTCGGTCCACCAGTTCGGCGCGCTTAAGTTGTATTGGAAATAATCATTGGCCGTCAAAGCGGGGTTTGGAACCGCCGCCGGGTTGAGCGGCGGATCGGCCGTAATTAGGCGATACAGATTGTCTTGCTCGATATAGGGCAACAAAAGCGTCAGTGATCCGACGAACTGGCAGTAGCTCGGATTGTAGCCGCCGGTCGGCGTGTAGCCGAGATTGCCGACCGGCAGATAACTGTTCGCACTGGCAAAATTATGGGCGCCCAAGGCGATTTGTTTCAGATTGTTGCTGCATTTCATGCGGGCGGCGGCTTCGCGAATTTTCTGCACCGCCGGCAGAAGCAAGCCAATGAGAATGGCGATGATTGCAATCACCACCAGGAGTTCGATCAGCGTGAATGCCGATCGAAACCTCAGCCGTTGGAACATTACGTCCCTCCTCGAGGATCAGAAAAGCTAAAACACGGATGGTCTCGGTCGTGACCCCGAGATTGGTCCGGCCGGCGCGATCGCGCTATCAGCCGGAGATGGTACCCCGCGTAGGAATTCACATTTGGCGGATTCGTGGCGAGTGGGCGGTCCGGAATCACCGACGGAGAGAATGGGCGTTCGAGATTGGCTCCGGAAAGCCGATTGGGTTTCGACTTCGCGCCTGCTATATGAGAATTCTCGGCCCTCTGCTTCACGTTCGAATCACGACCCGATCGGAACGACAGCGGACTGGATCGCCGCCGTTGGCGAAGTCTGGATGAAGGTTTGAGCGGTGAGCGGATTTACGAATTTCAAAGTTGTTTTTTGAATTGAACTAGAGGTCCGAACGTCGTTGCGTGCTGCTGCGGAATCGCTGCTCCTCCCACGGGTCGCCGCGCATGTGGTAGCCGCCGTGCTCCCAACTTTCCCAGAAGCCGGCTTGGTCGTCGGCCATGAATTCGATTCCCCGAACCCATTTCGCGCTTTTCCAGGCATACAACCGCGGCACGACCAGGCGCAGCGGATAGCCATGGTCCGGCTCGAGTTCGATGCCGTTGTGCCGCATGGCGAACAGGCAGTCTGTCGCCAAGAAAATCGTCCAACGGCAGATTCGTCGTAAAGCCGTATTCGCAGTGCACCATGACGAATTTGGCTTCAGCCAACGGTTGGCAGTGGTTGAGCAGTTCGCGCGTGGCGACGCCTTCCCAGAGATTGTCGAGCTTGCTCCAGCGCGTTACGCAGTGCATGTCGGCGAGCACCTTGACGCGAGGAAGCGCCGAAAACTCGGGCCAGGTGAAGGTCTTTTGTTGCTGAACCAGTCCGAAGACGTGGAAATCCCAGTGCGCGGGACTGAATGGCGGAGTGGCCCCGGCATGCAATACCGGCCATTTTCGCGTCAACGACTGCCCCGGCGGCAATCGCGTGCTTCGCTGCGTGTCGGGGCTGATGATTGCGTCGCCCATGGGAGGCTCAGTACTTCAGTCCATTTTTGCGGGTGTGAATGTATGGCTTGGCATCTCCGTGGATTGCGCTTGCAAGCACCAGCCCGAAGACGAGATGATGATCGCCCGGGGTGGAGCGGCCGGCTACCACGCACTGCATGACTGCCAACGCATCGGTCAGGATCGGCGCAGCCCCCGGAAAACTGCGAACACGCGACTGCCGGTTCGGCAATTCGCTCAGCGCACGCGCCCTTACCGAAATGCGAAATCAAATCGGTCTGGCCTTCCGCAAGCACATTAACCACGAAGTTCGCACCTTCCGTGAGCCAATCCGAAATGCCTCTCCCCTGTTTCACCGCAACGCTCAGCATCGGCGGTTCAAACGAGCACTGCTGAACCCAACTGGCCAGCATGGCCTGTTCGATTTCTCCGGCCAGATAGGTCACGACAAAAAGGCCGCTCGGAACTCGGCCCAACGCGGGGCCAATGGCTTTGCTGTTCATCTTGGATCCTGGGCCGGAAGGCCCATGATATCGACTTGTCGTTCTCTTCTGCGACCAGTCGCCGGGACGGCCGTCGTTCTAGCAAGCATTGTACGCCCGCGGCGAATTGCAAATCCGGATTATTGCTTTAGTGCTTCTTTGACGATCTTTTCAATTTCTCGATAATCCACGTCGTCATGGTATTTCTTCAACAACTGACCCTTGCGGTTGAAGACAAAAACGCAGGGCGGGCCGTCGATCTTGAGTTTGGCTTGCCAGACGACGGGCTTCTCGGCAAGTAGGTAGTTGGAAAAGGTCGCCTTGTGGGAATCGAGAAACCGCTTGACCCGGGCGCGGGCGTCGTCATCGGTCGCATCGTCGAGACTGACCGAAATCGCCGCCAATCCCTGGGCGGCAAATCGCTGGTGGAGATCAACCAGGTTTGGGAATTCGCGCTTGCAGGGTGCGCAGTAATCGGCCCAGAAATCGACGACGATTACTTTGCCCCGCAATGCCTGAATTTTTGTGCCGAAGTCATCGTATCGAATGACTTCAAGACCCACTCCTGCGTCAGGAGCGGCAATCGGTCGATCGCCGATCACTGCGGCGGCCATCGCGAACAATGTCAGGAGCATAACGAAGCGAATTGCTCGCATATGTGCATTTCCTCCCCGAAGCGCAAGGTGCGACTCAGTCGCAAATCGTAACCGGACGCCGTCGTATAAGGTTGACTCCTGGCTCCGTTCCTCACGCGGCTTCATAAGCTTTCCGCAACCAGCCAACCAGCTTGGCGTCAACTTCTTTCTTGGACGAGACGCGTACGCGATGACTCACCATGGCGTTGAAACTGCCCGGGGGCTCGAGTCGCTCGGTCGCTGCTTCGCCTTTAAGGTTAATGCCGACGTCAATGCGCGTCGCCGTGGTCGGCTGGATGAGGGCGAACTGCTTGTTCCGCCGCAAGCTGACATAAGTTTTCTTGGGCGAGACCTCGACATCGCTCCCGAACTTTTTCACCGCGGCGACAATCGCCTCATAAATCGGTTTCAGTTCCGCCTTGGGGCCGGCGTATTGCGCATCGAGCAGGTTGTCGCCGGTCTGTTCGGTTTCACCACCCGGTTGTAATGCCCGTAGGGCGATCAAATTGGCGTAGCCATGCGTCAGACCATGTTCGGACTTCAAAAACTTGACGATCTCGCCATGCTTGGCCAGTTTGGCAGCACGAATGATCTTGAGCCATTCGTCGAGGCTCTTGCCGGTCGTTTCCGGCAATTTCTGGATCATACTCGCACGCATTTCTTCCGGCGACTTGGGCATCGGCCATCTCCAGCAAACCGCAAGACTCGCGGCAATCGTGGCCGACATTCTGCCAGCATCGGCGGGAAAAAACAAGCGCTTTACATCCGGGCCGCCTGAAGAAAAGCCAGCGCGTTGCGAGCGGTCGCGACCGCGTCATGGCTGTGCCGGCTCAATTCAACGTGCACGGCGCCTTCGTAGCCGATGTCGCTCAACGCTCGCAGCACAGGCGGAAAATCGATTTCTCCCTCGCCGAACATCAGATGATCGTGAACGCCTCGTTTCATGTCTTCGATATGGATGTTCCAGAGCCAATCCTTCCAACGCCGAAGTTGGACAGCAATCGGCGTCTCTCCCAGGCATTGCAAATGGCCGATGTCGATCGTCAATCCAAGATGCGGATGATGGACTCGATCGAACAATTCCTCGAACTTGCTCATCGTGTCGATAAACATCCCCGGCTCCGGCTCGAATGCCAGGTGCACGTCATGGCGTGCACCATAATCGGCCAACTTTCGGCAATTCGAAACCAATCGTTTCATGATTTTTTCGGATGATTCCGCATCGATGGGCGAGCCGGACCAAAAGCTCACGATTTTAATCCCGAGCGCCGATGCCATCTCGACCGCTCGCGCCAGAAAATCGAATCGCCGGGCCCGCTCGCGGGTCGATTTCGACAACAGCGTGGGTTGGTGTTTCTGCCAGGGATCGAGCAGGAAGCGAGCCCCCGTTTCGATCGCGGCTCCGCGAATCAAAGGCTTGATCAACTTGCGAACACGCGGAAGTTGCTTCCTCAATTCGTGTGAGTCGAAAGGATTCAACGCATGATGGTCGAGCGTCAGAGCGACGCTGTCATAGCCCAGATCCTGGATGATTTGAAGCGCGTCTTCCAATCGGTGGTGGGCGAACCCGTTCGTGTTGTAGCCGAATCGCAACTGGCTCACGGCACGGCTTCCAGGAATTGAATGTCGGGAAAGCGATTCCGAAGCTCTTGCTCCAGGCCCATGATCATGGCCATCAACGACGCCGGGCAGCTCGCACAATCGCCGGTAAAGCGGACCTGGGCGACGCCATCGGAGACGCTGAGCAGTTCGATGTCGCCGCCCTCGATTTCCAGCATGGGGGCCACTTCAGCACGGAGCACTTCCGACACGCGAATTTTCAAATCTTCTCCGGCGGCGATTCGAGCCTGCTCAATATCTTGCATCAGTTGTACCCTGAGCGCGTCCGGGCCGGCGAAAGGCTTCGTGCCGCGCAGTCGGCGAATGAATTCCACGGTCAATCGCTGCCCGTACAGGTCGTCATTGAAATCGATCACATGGACTTCGATCTTGTGGGCTGTTTCGCCAAAGGTCGGATTCGGACCAACATTGGCCGCCCCGACCCGATCGATCTTGTTCCATGTTACGCGAACCGCATAAACGCCATCAGCGGGCACTAACGTTTCGACCTTTTCGAGATTAGCGGTCGGGAATCCCAGGGTGCGGCCGCGCCGCTGGCCGACGCTGACCGTGCCGTGGATTCGATAATAGCGCCCCATCAAGCGTGCCGCTTCCCCGGCATTTCCCGCCAACAGGGCGTTTCGAACGCGGCTGCTCGACACCGGAGCGCCGTCCAATTCCAACGGCGGAACAACATCGAATCCAATTCCCGCGTTTTGACACATCGCCGCAAGCAAATCGAGATTTCCCGCCCGGTCTCGTCCGAAGCGAAAATTGAAGCCCTCGACGATTGTTTTCGCCTGCAACCGCTCGCGGAGAAGTTGTTCGAAAAATTCCGTTGCGGTGAGAGCCAACAATTCGTGGGTTGTCCGCAACAAGATCACATGGTCTGCGCCGCATTCGATGAGAAACTCGGCTCGGTCTTCCGGCGTCGTCAGCAACGGCTGAAACCGTTCCGGCGCCAGCAACCGCAGCGGGTGCGGATCGAACGATACGACAACCGCCGGTCGCCCTTTCGGTCGCAATGTCTGGACGAGATGGGCATGACCGAGATGCACGCCGTCAAAATTGCCAACGGTAACCGCGCCTCCGCGGCATTCCGCCGGCGGCTCTTCGCCCAGACCCAGTCGAATCGGTTCGCGCGAACTCATTGAGCGCATGATACGAAGCAACCTGCAAAAAACGTTATCCAGACACGCGGTGTGCGGTTCCCAGCATGGGAAGAAGTTAATCTCTGGGGGATCGGCCATGACGCCAATTATTCCGGCCATCTGGTTCGCGGGCGTGCTGCAATTGCTGGTGGCGTCCGCCAATTTCTTCGCCCCGAGAAAGCTGCGTTACCGCGAGAATCTTGCTCAGGCCAGCCAAACCGTGCGTGACATATTCGCCGTCCATTGCATTTACATCGTGTTGATCCTGGTCGCGTTTGCATTGCTGTGCTTCGCGTTTGCCGGCGAACTGGCCGGCGGGAGCCGAATCGGGCGGGCGTTGAGCGGGTTCCTGGCTGTCTTTTGGGGCCTGCGAGTCATGATTCAATTGTTTCACTACAATCGCGAAATCAAACGCCGGCACCCGATATACAACGCGATCTTCCTCGCGACCTTCGTCGCCCTGGCCCTGATCTTTACACTCGCCGCGGCGGGATGACCCATGTTGGCGAACCTCCTCATTCTGGCGGGAATCGGACAGCTGGTGCTAGCCTTCGGGAGCCTGGCGATCCCTTGCATGTTGCACTGGAGCGAAGACCTAACGAAGGTCCGACCACTGACGCGACAAGTTTTTTGGACCTACGCCGGCTACATCTGGACCACGAATCTCTGTTTTGGCCTGGTCTCGGTGGTGCTGCCGGAGTCGCTCGTCGACGCGTCGCCATTGGCGGCCGCAGTAACCGGCTTTATCACGATCTACTGGCTGGCCCGCGTCGTCATCCAGTTCGTGTATTTCGACCGTTCGGCCGCGCCAATCGGGGTATTGTTCCGAGTTGCGGAATTTGGTCTGGTGGGCATATTCATCGCGCTGACCGCGACTTATGCTTGGGCCACGGCGCATAATTTACACCTCCAACCGGCATGAACGCATTCCTTCCACACGATCCCAGCGCGGCCCTTGCCATTGTGGGCCAACTGGCCGTCGAACTCCTTCTCGGCTACTGCATCGGCCGGCTGCCCCGACGGCTTGGCCGCCTGGCAGCATGGCTGATGACCATTGCCGCCGCCGTGATTGTCGAGCGCCTCACCTCGGATGAGCCGGCGGGCCTGCGAATGGTCGCGATCATTTTCGCCGTCCTCTACGGCCTGAAGGCCATTGTGGTGGTCGAGTCCGAAACCCGGTTGAATTTCTGGCAGTGGCTCGGCTTCGCCATGCTTTGGTTCGGCATGCTGCCGCAGCCGTTCCGCAAGGCCCGCCGGCCGGCCCGCGACGGCTGGCGCGAACTGTTGGTTCGGGGTCAGCTGCGGATGATGGCCGGCGCGGCGGTGGCACTCTTGGCGTGTCTGATCTGGCAGCTGCAAGGAGTCTCCGCTTCCCAAGAAATCGTGCGTTACTTGGCGACAGCCGTTCTTTTCCTGGCCATCAGCCTAATGCTGCATTTCGGACTGTTCAACGTCCTTGCCGGATTCTGGCGAGCGCTCGGCGTCGACTGCCGGATTTTGTTTCGCGCCCCGGTCCTTGCCGCCAGCCTGAGTGAATTCTGGAGCCAGCGTTGGAACCTGGCTTTTTCCGAATTGGCGGCTCAGGCGGTCTATCGACCGGTCGCTGGGATTTTCGGCCGAAGAACCGGGCTCGCCGCGACCTTTCTGTTCTCGGGGCTCGTCCACGAACTCGCGATCAGCGTGCCCGTGAGGGCGGGTTATGGATTGCCGATGCTCTACTTCACCCTCCAGGCCGTCCTGGTCCTCTTTGAATCGGCGCTGCGACGATCGGGGCGGCCCATCGACCGCCATCCTTGGCTCGGCCGGCTTTGGGTCTGGTTCTGGATCATCGCGCCATTGCCGATTCTCTTTCATCGTCCATTCCTCGCCGGCGTCGTCTGGCCGTTGCTCGACTGGAAGACCTAAGCCGACCCGTTATGCCAGTGCCGGCCTTCGCTTGAGATCAGAGCGTCGGCGCAGTGTGGGCCCCAGGTGCCGCGTTCGTAGTTTGACGGCGTCGGGGCCTCGGGTTGCTCGACCGCGGCGACCAACGGATCGACAATGGCCCAGGCTCGCTCAATCTCATCGCTGCGCATGAACAACGATGCGTCGCCCTGAATTGCGTCCAAGAGCAATCGTTCGTAGGCTTCGGGCAGAGCGTCGCGGCCAAATGTCGATGCGTAATCGAATGACATGGTGCCGGTCCGCAGTTTCGTGCCGTCCGTGGTATCCGGCTGTTTCACCTGGAATTTGAGATCGATTCCCTCGTCGGGTTGAAATTGCAGCGTCAGGCGATTCGGCGGCACCGTCGCGCCGGACGGGAGCGGAAACAACAACCGGCCCGGCCTGCGAAACTGGATCACGACCTCGCTGTCGTGCGCCGCCATGCTTTCCCCGAGCGCAAATAAAACGGCACGCCACGCCAACGATCGGTGTTCACGGCGAATTGCGCCGCGGCGAATGTCGGCGTGCGCGATTCCGGCGCGACGCCATCGGTTTCCCGATATCCGATATATTGTCCCGCGCAGACATGGCTCATGGCTTCGTTCTGAGTGTAGATGGGGATCGACTCCAACACCCGCATTTTCTCGTTGCGGAGATCGTTGGCGTTCCACGCCGGCGGCTCGTCCAGCGCGGTCAGCGCCAGCACTTGCAGTAAATGGCTTTGGAACATGTCGCGGATCACGCCGCTTTGATCGTAGGTCTCGCCGCGATGCCCCACGTCCACCGATTCGGCGACGGTGATCTGAACGTGATCGATGTAGTTGGCGCTCCATAATGGCTCGATCAACGCATTCGCGAAGCGAAACACCAGGATGTTTTGCACCGTTTCCTTGCCCAAGTAGTGATCGATGCGATAAACTTGCGGCTCGGCGAAGTGCTCGTGCAACACGCGATTGAGTTCGACGGCCTCGGCCAGGTTGCGGCCGAATGGTTTCTCGACGATCAGTCGCCGAAACGGGCCGCCGGACTCCTCGTGCGTCAGCCCGGCTGCTCCGAGCTGCTGCACGGTTTCGCCGTAAATCTCCGGGCGGATCGAAAGATAATAGATCCGATTCCCGGGCTGGTTCTGTTCCTTGCTTGCTAGCCATTTCACGAGCGGTTCCAATCCACCAGGCAGAGTCGTGTCCGCCGAAACGTACTCGATCATCGGCGCGAATTCGGCCCAAGCCTTGGCGTCGAAATCCGGTTCCTGCTTCTTGGCCATCTCCGCGAGTCGATCGCGAAACTCGTCGTTGGCGATCGGCCGCCGCGACACTCCCACAATTCGAGTCAACTTCGGCAACCGGTTCTTGCGATTCAGTCGATATAGGCTGGCACCAGTTTCGCGAGACGTCAGATCGCCGGACGCCCCGAAGATGACAATTGTCAATGGACGGTTCATGGATGTGCCTCGTGTGGGAAATGTCCTTACCATCCAGCATTCGCGCGATCGGTGTTTCCGCCGAGACTTTCCGGAGCGGTCGGCTGCCCGAAAACCGGACAAAAGCGGACATTTCGGCTTCGCACCGACGCACCTGCTTTTGATGTAACTTGCTGCCCGCCAGGCCATCGCGTCCCGAATTCCGAGCCATCACAAAACTTGTCCGGTTTGTCCGTTCGCATGTCCGTCCGCATGTCCGTCCGGACATCGGTCCGGTTTGGATGGCGATCGGGGCGAATCGGTCAACGGCTTCGAAAAACCGAAGTGCCATCACGAACGCTGATTCGGTGACTCACGGCGAACACTCCCGCACGTGCGCACGAGGGGCGCGGCTTTCCATATATATTATACGCCTGTATAGTTAGGCCGCGACGAAAGTTGGAAGGTGAATTTCGGCGGCAAAATGGATTCCCAGCGAGCCGTCAACGGAACGCAGCTTTCACATCGAGCCGACGTGAATTCTCACTCCGGCTCCAAGCGGCACACAAACGGATGGCGCTCTAACTCTGCACGCAGTTGCCCGAGGCGTTCCAATTCCTCCGCCGAGAGCCGCTTGGCGTGGTGGTACGACCCCCAGTCACCGTTCCAGCGATAGTAACAATAATACGTGTCGGCTCGCTCGTCTGAAGTGCCTGCCCATGCGGATGCCAGCGCCTCGGGCCCCGGCGACGGGCGCTGTACAGCGTCGTTAGCGTGGAAGCACAACCTGGAGGACGCCCACGAAGATGCTCGACTTCAATTGGCGCGTTGATTGTCGGTACGGGTGAGAAATCGGCCATGTAGTGCTTAGGGCATCGAAACTTAAAGCGCGACAGGTCGCACGCACTCCAGGAAAGTCACCGAGCGAAGACACTTTTGCTTTGGACTGCGTTGCGACCTGTCGCCGCTTTGAGATTTTGGGCGTGCGAAATGGCCTGCGAGCGAATCGCGCCCCGGAATGCCGGCAATGCGAATCTCTCCCGATGCTGACGTTTGCGAAACGGCAATTACCACCAGTAGTAGTTATGAGAATCTGGCGAGAACCTCACCGTCTTCGGAGTAGGGCACCGCGGGCCTCGACCGAGCCTGACAGCTCGGTCTCGACCCACTCTCCCGAGACTCTATCTCCCGGCACCCGAGTCTGTGCCGCAGGTAGAACACTAGCCATTCATCGATCGTCAAGACGAGCATGCTCTTTATCCGGATTTGCACCGTTCGGCCTTCGTTTTATTGCCGGCGACACAAGCTGCCCGGCATCGACGCGAAAGGCGCCGCTTGCCGCCGATATTCGTCCCTCGCTCCATCCCGTTGGCCGGCGGACCGACACTTCCATCGTCCCGTCGTCGTTCATGAAGAATTCAAACGACATCGGTCCGTAGCGAGTTTCTCGACCTGTGCTTTTCAATGGCTCAAGGATGTCGCCGTCCGCCAGCCGGGTAGTCCGGTTTCCGCATTCAAGTTGGATTCACCATCACCAACTGGGGACAGCAAGCGTGAATTGCTTCAGTCAACCCTGTATCGTTGTGCGTTTTTTGTGAGAGACCCATTGCAACGGAGAATCCGAGGGCATGCAATCGCCGCGACCATCGTGGCATTCATGGCGCCACCCCGACGATAACGGACCGTTGGATGAAACGTGAGCGCACGGTGCACCTTTGGAGAGGCCATGACCACGATCATTACGAGCTCGCGCCGCGGTGGTTCGGCCCCGGCGACGGGCGTGTAGCGCCGTCTTAGCGTGGAAGCACAACCTGGAGGACGCCCACGAAGATGCTCGACTTCAATTGGCGCGTTGATTGTCGGTACGGGTGTAGAAAATCGGCCATGTAGTGCTCAGGGCATCCGAAATTCTTAAAGCGGCGACAGGTCGCACGCACTCCAAAGCAAAGGCGCCAGCGAAGACTCTTTTGCTTTGGACTGCGTTGCGACCTGTCGCCGCTTTAAGATTTTGGAAGTGCGAAATGGCCGCCGTGGGAGTCACGCCCCGGAATGCCGGCAATGCCGAATCTCTCCCGATGCTGACGTTTGCGAAACGGCAATCACCACCAGTGGTAATCGAGAATTGGCGAGAACCTCACCGTCTTCGTAGTAGGGCATGGAGGGCCTCGACTTGGCGTACCAGGCACCATTGCTACCTTCACGATCCGGGCGGCGCAAAAACGACGCGAATCCGCTCAGCGAACGCGGTTCGCCGAACGTCCGGATGAAATGGTCCTATGGCTTGGTCGGCGACTTCAAGTCCAGATCCGGTCGGTTGGCTTCGGCCCAGGTGAGAAGTCCCAGGCGGTGGCGAACTCGCGGCCGGCGAACTTGCCGAGTCGTTTTAACGCAAGGTTGCGTTTCTCGTCAAAGGCCAGCGGGTCTTTCAGAATCGCGACCGCGTCTTCCATCGTCAGGCGCTCGATAAGCGCCGCCATGACCGTTTGCCGCTTCGACGGACGGTAGCGGTCGAGAATGCTCGTCGTACCGTCCCAATTCTCAAGCACCAGCCGGGCATAATGTCGTGCTTTCGAATCGTCCAAGGTTTCGAGGATCTTGGAAATGTCTCATCGTCGATTCTCGTGCCGGGTTTGGCCGCGGCCCGAGCAATCGTCTCGGCGAGGGGCCGACAGGCGTCGCGGCCGAGTTTGCCGCGAAGGCAAGGAACAGCTTGGGCTTGGAGAGCAGGGCCCGTCCGACGTTTAATTTCGGGTCCGACTTTTCGAGGAGACGCAGAACCTCGCGGGCCTCGTCGGCGGTCATGGCCGGGATCGCGCCACGGCCAAGCGCATTGTTTCCGGCCGAATCGCGACCGCGCCTCCCATCTGAGCAGTTTGAGAGCCAATTGCCGCGGCGGCGCGCTTTCCCTTCGGCCAGCGATCCGCGGGCATGCGCTCGGCGATTCGCGCGAGGCAATCCGCCAGGATGGCTCTGGCGTTCGGCGTCATGCTCCGCGTCGAGGACTTCGCAAACGGGCCGGGCGAGCGCGGGTAGTTCCGCCAGGTCCATGTCATGAGCGAGCTTGTCGAGCAGCACGATTGGAAGGAACCGAGTAACGGGATCCCGGGCGTCAGAGTCGACAAATAGCGAGCGAACGATCGGCATGAGCGAGACATCCGATTTGGCCGCGCTGCCCCGAAGCTCTAGCACGCTGCCGAATAATTGCAGGGCGGGCTTATTGACCATCTTGGCATTTTGCGTGAAGACCTGTTCGACCACGGTGTGCAACCTTGAAACTTCGTGGATATCCAGGTTTTTCGCCAAATCCGTCAAGAGGAAGGGGATCCAGATGGAAAACTCCTCGCGTTTCATCCTGGGCATTGCCGTGACGATCGCGGCAGCAGCAGTGAGCTGATCGGCACGCTCGACATAAGGAATCAGTTTCACGGCCGTCATCGCATAACTGATCAATTCCAGGTCGGTCGTCTCGTTGAGACGATTGCGCAACAAGCTAACCAACGGCCGCAACATTGGTTTGACTTCCTGCACGGGCATGCCGCTCAGCAATGGCAACAGCAGTTCGCGCAGTTGACCGAGCGCGGATGGCGATTCGCATTTCGCTGCCCGCTCAACGATTAGCCGCGCCGCGGCCGGCCGATCAACCAGTTCGATCAAGTCTTGAAAGGGGTGCGAGCGCTGCGCGTGTTCGCCGGTCATCGAGTCCGCCAGTCCAAATTCCGAAATCGACATGGCAAGGTCCATGTAGCTGTTCGATTTCGACGCGGAATCGACCAAAACGCGAAGCGCTTCCATCACATACTTGCGCTCTTCCGGAGGTTTCAGGCGGCCGGCGAATTCGGCCGCGAAGGCCGCCTGTTGCTGGGAACTAGGACTGGCGAGTTTGCCTACTTCGGCGAGGAACTGTCGACCCAGCTTGGGAATTTGATCGTCATCGACAAACGTCAACAACTTTCGCGACAGTTCCGGCTCGGCATGCCCGGCGCCGAACGCCGAGTTGACGACCATGATTGACAGGAGTTTGGATACGGCGGCGGCCGCCTGGCGGCTCGCTTCGGTCCGGTCCAAAAAGGGCAACAGTCGCAAGAGTTGCTGAACGCGCGGACGCAGTTCCGCCGCCGTCCCGGCTCGCTGAATGGCGTCAGAAGTTTCACGCAGCGCCTTGCCGTCGGGCATTGGCGTCATCGATCGGCAAGGCCAGCGCCAGATCGAGGATATGGCCGCGAATTCTCGGATCCGTCTGTCGCTTTAATTGATCCAGCAACACTTGCTCCGCGCGACGTTTTTGCTCGCGGTCCAATCCGACCACCGCGTGGATGACCGGATCCGCCCGATTGGCCAGGCGGGCGATGCCGTCAGGCGTCGCCAGGCCCTTTTCGAGAAAGCGAAGCCGCGTGCGCTCGCTCGACAGGCCGGCCAGCTGGCGAAGAGCATCGCGCTCGATCGCGTCCAACGCTTCATTGGGCTTCTGCCCGATCGGCAGCAGCAGTCCGTCCAAGAGGGTCGTTTCCACCTCGGCGAGCGCGGCGCCGGTGAGTCGCTCCTGATCTTTTGCTTTTTGCTCGTTGTCTTCGGCGCGTTGGCGCTGGAAATTGGCGTCGCGATATTTCAGATAGCTGATGGTCGCGCCGGCGGTGAGCGAAAGGATGACCGCCGCCAACAGCGCGGTGACCACCGGATTGCGGCGAATCCACTTGCTCGCACGCTCGACCGGACCGATTGGTCGGGCCAAAATTGGCTCGTCACGTTGAAAGCGATTGAGATCGTATGCGAGTTGTTCGGCGCTGGCGTAGCGCTTGCCCGGCTCCTTGCGGAGACATTTCAAGCAAATGGTTTCCAGATCGCGCGGCACCTGGGCGTTCAATTGCCGTGGCGGCACCGGTTCATCGCTGGCCACTTGCAGGATCGTGTCCAGCGGCGTCGCGGCTTTGAACGGCGGGCGGCCGGTCAGGCATTCGTAAAGAATCGCGCCCAGCGCGTAGACATCGGCTGCAGGCCCCGACCGCGTTGTTCTTTCCGCCGGCCTGCTCCGGGGCCATGTAGCTGGGCGTGCCCATCATGGCGCCGGTGTGAGTCTGGCTCGGCTTCGCCGAGCCGTTTGGCCAAGCCGAAGTCGGTGATCTTGGGCGTGCCGTCGGCGGTCAGAAGAATATTGGCCGGCTTCAGGTCGCGATGGATGATACCCGCGGCGTGGGCGGCTTGGATGGCGCGGGCCAGCGTCTCAATCAGCTGCGCCGCTTCGCGCGGGGGCTGCGGCGTACCGCGCGAGTTTCTGCGCAAGGCTGCCGCCGGGACGATACTCCAGCGAAAAGAAGGGCAGGTCGCGAACCTCGCCGACTTCGTAGACCGGCACGATATTCGGATGGCTGAGCCGCGCGACCGACTGGGCCTCGGTTTGGAAGCGAGCCCGCTCGGCATCGTTGGCCAGTTCCGCGCCGCGAATCATTTTCAACGCGACGATGCGATCGGCCTGCACTTGCCGGGCGCGGTAGACCACGCCCATGCCGCCGCGACCGAGTTCATCGAGGACTTCATAGCCTCGCGGCGCGGGCGTGGCCGCTGAGGTCTCATCGCCTGTCGCCGCGGCCTCGGTTGCGAACCCCGACATAGGCGCGGCGGCAGAGTCGCATCGGCGGCGCCGGCGCCCGGCATCGCGGTCTGCGTCGAGTCGTTGGGGTCGGAATCGGCCGCCACGGAAATCCTCGAATGCGAATCAATCGACGGTCTCTCGGATCGGCGCATGTTACCAAAATGAATCGGCAAGGACAGTAAATATGTGGATTCGCAGAGAGGGCGAGCGGGAGTTGCGTCAGCGCCCCGCGAAAAGAAATCACGGGCCGCTGACACAACCTCGCTCGCCGGGAACAAAATAATGTCCTCACTTGCAAATCCTGGGACGCGCGGGCCGGCATTCGGCAGTATAAAGTTGGAATCCATTGGCCACGGAAGGGACAGCCATGACGGCTCGGCTCATCAAGGAAATCAGTCGGCAACTTCGGCCGTTTCGGCAATCTGCCGACGGCGAACTTCTGGAACGCTTCGTCCGCCGCCGTGACGAGGCGGCATTTGAGGAATTACTGCTTCGGCATGGACCGATGGTGCGGGCGGTTTGCCGGCGCATGCTCGGGCCGACCGCCGACGCCGACGATGCGTTTCAAACCGTGTTCCTGATCCTCGTCCGGAAGGCCCGTTCGATTCGCCGGCGAGAGTTGCTCGCGAATTGGCTTTGCGCCGTGGCCTATCGCGCCGCGCACACGCTGCGTCGGTCCCGCGCCCGGATATCGCAGCGCGAATTCAGTCTCGAATCGGTTCCGGACAAACCCGCTCCCATCCGCGAACCATGTGATTGGCTGCCCCAGTTTGATTCAGCGTTGCAGCGACTGCCCGCGCAGTTTCGCTCGGCGGTCGTGCTTTGCGAGTTGCAAGGCCGAAGTCGGTCTGAGGCCGCCGCCCTGTTGGCATTCAAAGAAGTAATTCATTATATTTATTGGAACAGGAATCAAAAAAATTGACAAAATTATTACAAAATGAATGGAATTTTCATCATCCAATTTTTTCAAACAATGGAAAAGAGTTATTTTTTTTGACAACCGGAAAAGAATCAGTTCATAGACCAGCACAAATATTAAAGAAAATAACATGGAAAAAAGAGAAGATGATAAGAATTTAGTCCAAATTGTTGACAACTTGTATGTAATGAAACCTTTGAAACCATCTTGTTGGTTAGATAATGATCATTTAATTTTGAATGTAATCAAAGGATTCCATTTGCAAGTCTTCATCTTAAATGTCACAAATGGATCCATTTCTGAAATTGAGAATCCAGCAAAAGATGGTAGTGTTGTCTTATTGGATGTCTTGAAAAAAATCTTTTGATTCTAGTTCAACTTCATTTTTACCTTATTCGGTTCATTTGATTGAATTGAATGATGAATTGAAAACTGTAGAATCAAAAGAAATTGTCACTGAAAAAAAAATTTCAAAAACGTTTGAAGGATTTGAATGGAAAGTTTCCACTTTGGAAAAGAAAATTTCAAAGTTGAATATTTATCACTCAATAAAAATGAATCAAATGATGGAGAAAAACTTCCTTTAATTGTCAATCCTCATGGTGGACCTCATTCAGCTTCACTTTCAATTTTCAGATTTGAAATGATTTGTTATGTTTTATCTGGATTCTCTGTCATGAACATCAATTATAGAGGATCTATTGGATACACTAAAGAATTCATTGATTTATTACCAGGGAATGTTGGTGATTTTGATGTTAAAGATTGTCATGATTCTGTTTTAGATTTTATCAAAAATTCCAAAAACATTGATCAAAAGAAAATCAGTGTTTTAGGAGGATCACATTGTGGATTTTTAGGTGGACATTTAATGAGTCAATATCCAGATTTCTATAATTGCGCAATTTTACACAATCCAGTGACAAACATTGCAAGCATGATTGGAATTTCAGATATTCCAGATTGGTGTTTCTGTGAAGCAGGTTATGATCCATATGAACATCAAATTATTACACCAGAAATTTTAGAAAAAGCATTCAAAATCTCTCCAATGTTTCATGTTGAAAAAGTTAAAAATCCAATTTTATTTTTATTAGGAGAAGTTGATTTGAGAGTACCAATTGAACAAGGAAAACAATTTTATTTTGCGTTAAAATCAAGAAAGATTGAAACCAAAATATTAATGTATCCCGGTGAGAGTCATCCAATTTCCTCAGCTGATTGTTCATTGGATAATATTGTATGCACTTCTTTGGTTGAAAAAATACAATTAAAAACAGTTAATAAAATTTATTCAAGTGAAATTTTTTTAATTTTTGAGCCATCAAAATAAATATTTGAAGTTGGAAGTGATCCTTTTGTAATTCTTAAATTTTCATCGAGACAATCATCAATAAAAGTGAGAAATTCGGAACACATTTGTTTCATGTTATTATCATTTTTTTTAATTTTTTCAGGTGTAAATAATTTTTCTTCTACAATAACTTTACAAACTTCAGAGTTAATTTCTTCATTTGACAAAGGAATTCCAAATGAAATATCAATTGGAAGGATTTCATTTTTTTCATTTTTGAGCATTTGAATGACACCAAATGAACATTCTAAATGTAATTTTTCGACTAACAAATCAACAATTTTTTTGATTTCTGGATTATCTTCTTTTGTGTATGGAAATGGAACTTCAAAAATTTCACTTGACATTTCTTGAACAAAAGTTGGTGAATAAGTCAATGTTTCATTTAAAACTTGTAAAACGGATCTAATTGGAATTGTATTACCTTCTTGTTTCCAACTTTGAACCATCAATTTTTTTTCATTTTTGAACATGAATGGTAATTTTCTAATTCTTTTTCCTTTTGCAAAAAACACTGATGTTGGTCCACAACCAGCACAATGGTAAGCATAAAGTTTAAACCAAGGAGTGGATACCTAAAAATAATGTAAATGAATCTTTTGATTGTTTTCTTACTTGTGCTAAAGGAGGCCCATAAAATCGAGGAATGCAAGAAGGTAAAATTAAAGTACCTGATTGAAGTGGAGCCATAGCAATTAAAATTGAATAATTCATATCAAGAACACGTAATTTTGTTGCTGAATCCAAGTTATTTAAACTTTCACATCTGACCATATCAACACCACCATCTGTATCATCAATTTTAAAGTTATCATTATATCTAAGAAACTTCAAGGTTTGTCTGAATCGCTAAAGCATGTTTATAATCTTAATGAAGAAAACTTGTTAAAAATTTTTTTTTAATTTTTTACATTTTTGAGCTTCTCCTTCATTTTCACCATTTGTTTCAATTTTATCCAAATGTGAAATAAATTCATCCAAAAGTTCATCTGGCATTTTACCAACTTCAAATAAAGTCACAGCATGATTCTTCAATCAACAGCTAAATTTCCCATCATCAAATAAGCAGTTAAACTTGAGTCAAAAAGGAAACCAATTCTTTTGATTCTCTTTGTTGACATTTCTTTAATAACTGAATATGAATCGATTAATTGATGATATTTGTCAATGGAATCTTGCCAACTTGAATGAAAAACTTCTTCAACAATTTCATCACCTTCTTGTGGTTTGTTTTCTGGTTTTTTTAATTTCTTTTTTGCGAATCCTAACCGACAACAAACCGAGACAGCAACTTTAATTTTGTCTAAATCAACTTCTAAAATGGATGCTAATTCTTTCATGGATGTTCTTTCATCAACAGTTACTAACACATCATAAAGTAATTTTTCAAAATGTGAGCTTGAGAAATTTAAAAGGTTTAAATAGAGGTTTACTCTGGTTGACGATTCATGATGAAATTTTTTAATGGTGGAACAATAATATGAGCATCATCTTCAATTGGAATTGTAAAATAGACTAGACCTTTTTTGTATAATTGTTGAAGTCCATCAGAAGGTACTTTTGAACATAATACTTTTCCTTCTTTTTTCACCACACCAATTGTATATTTCTCTTCTTCTGACATATCCTAAAAATTTTTTAATTTTTTCAACAAAAAAATTCTTACTGGAAAAAGTTTAAGAAATTCTTGTTGATTCATATTAAAAGGTTCAACATTCCACCAGTAATCAAATTCCATTTGAACGGGATGTTGTGGTAACATTTCTACAGTGTTAAAAATTTTCCTTTTTTTCAACATACCTTTTATGAAATTTCTAGTTAATTTCCAACTCCATTTTGATCTTGCTTTATTCATAAGATCTATATATTGGTTTCTACCAATTTCTAAAAAAATTTAAAAAAAAAACACCGAACCCATTTGATTAAATATATCAGCAGCTGTAAAATTAGGTAAAATGTCACAGGATTTTTCATTTTTCATAATATCAAACATCATTTCTGAGTAATATTGAAATGGTAAAATTTTTAAATCATTGATGATATCATCAGAAAAGTGGTAAGGAAAGAACTACACAGGGTTTTAGTTTTTTTTTTTTTTTGAACTTTGAGTTTTAAACGAAGTGATGTTAATAATTCTTGGTAGTATTTCTGTTTTGGTAGGATTATACGAGCAGGTGCGTTTTCGTATTTTAATTCACGATTTAACGAGAATTTTTATGTGTTGTTATAGACTTCTTCATTTCCTCCAATGGATTCTTTCATCTCTTTTGGTAAGTCATTCCATTTTGTAGCGTTACTTTTTATTGTTATTGTTATTTTTTTTACCTGACGTATTCTTGGAGTGAGGACAATAACGAAGACATTCGCTTGAAAAATTCTGGGCTGATGATTGGTTGGTTTTTTCGAATTGAAAAAATAAAAAAAAAGGAGAAAAATTGAATTTTTTAATAGTTTTTACATTTGAGATCTGTTTTTCTGAATCCACAATTTTTTTTGAAAAAAAACTGCAAAAATGGTAGACTATCGAGCCATACCATACCACTTCATCATCATGTGGAAAGCTTCTACACCACCTTGCGTCTTGGTATGTCTGTGTAATGGTTCTTCCAACCATGGGTTTTGTTGGGTTTAGGATTCAGAAGAGCCACACTAAGAGTGCAACTCCACTGCGCTCGACCAGATGACACCTGTAAACAGATGTTCGCCAAACATGTCCGCCCCTCAACGCATCACAGCTAATTAAAGCTTAAGATGCTCTCAAGCTCGACTACCAAGTCAATCTTGACATCCAGATCAATGCCGCGCCCGGCGTACTTAGACAAAGTGATCAAGCAGAAAAAGGTATATAGCCTGAAAATTATTTTTCAAATAAAATTATGGTGATCAGGATCTATTTCAGCAAAATTGAATTTTCAATTGATTTTATTGGATCTTCAATTTCTGTGATCAGGAATTTTTTGATTTGAAGTTGTATTAATTCTCATTTTTGGCAATGATAACCAGAAATTAATATCTCAATATGCATTTATATTCGACTTAACATCAATTTTTCTCCATTCTTCCTAAAAAAATTCGAGAAGCATCCAAAAAAATTTTTCAAAACGGAAGTGTTAGCATTGGATTTCTTTTTTGAATCCATAAAAAAAAGGTTTTTGGTTTCATTATCCAAAAAAAATTGATCATCAAACGCGTTTATAATCCATCAGAATTCTCTGCAGTTCTATTTTTCTAACAGGTTTTGAAAGTATCTCATTCATCTTCCAATCCTTTTTTGTTCATCAATTTCTTTTGACAATGCATTTCCAGTAAGAGTACATATAAACACATCTCTCTTTTTTGCATCATCCAATTTCTTAATGAATTCAGTGGATTCAATTCCATTCATTACAGGCATTGAAATATCCATAAAAATGATATCAAAAACGTCATTGGATTTGTTCACCAGCTCAAAAGATTCTTTACCGTTCGTTGATATTTGAATATTTTTCACATGAAGTGTTGTAATAATCGTTCCATTGATTTCACAATCAAAAGGATTGTCGTCAACTAAAAGTATTCGTAAATATATATTCGTGAGATTTTGTGTTGCTACTATAAACTTATCATGTCTTCGGTGTGTGACGGGAAGTTGTAAATAAATAAATTTCATTTACAAATTAACGGAATTCAAAACCTGACGGTTTCTTTTCCTGCTTCGCCTTGACACTTTAATAACTCCAATCTAATTGAAACCTTTAATTTATACTTTAATTTACAATTACCATTTTACCATTTAATTATTTATAAAAAGTAACAAGATAAATAACTGGTAATATGGTAAGGTGGTTTTTGGAATTTTATAAAATTTTGAAAAATGGTCATATTTACAGGGAAAGGTTTAGAGGACTGATCAACCTCACATGACCGAAATTTAAATAATGGTAACTAAATGTCAGCAACAATTACTGGGAGATCAAAATAATGAAATAATTTTTTCGGAAATTTATTGTCCAACAGAAATGAAGGAAAATGGAACTCAAGTTTGAAAAAACAACCAATCAAATTAATTCTTTTACTTTCAAATAAGAGATATTTATTTTTTTTTATCACTTTTGTAATAATATTCCTTAAAAAATTCAAATATTTTTGAAAAAGTATTTGTCCAATATTATCTATTTACAAACATACTTTGCTTATTTACAACTTCAATTTTTTTTATTGACATTTTTGAATTGGTAATGAATATAAATAATTATTTATAAGTTTACATGGACTAGTGTTTGCTTTGTTTTGTTTTTGTTCAAAAGAATCATCAGACTTTCCACTCAAAGATACTTGTCCATCAACTGTGGTTTTAAGTTTACATTCAATTTTAAATAAACTTGAATCATGAGGAAAAATAATTAAAGAATCTTGATGTGGATCTTGCTTTCCAATGTAAAGAGCAATAAAATCATTGGATATGTTAGAAGTATCGGTGGATCTTCTCAAAACAACTTTTTTAAGATCTTTCACTTTTGAAGTTTGACAGAAAATTCTATTTCCATTTCAGACTTAAAAGTTAATGTTCTTTTTTTCAATAAATCATGCATATACATTCCTTTGAAAAACTCTTCAAATGAACTTGAATCTATTTTATATTTTCGATAAAGAAATGATTTAAATGAATAAAAATACAATGGAAATTGTTCAAAATCACTTGCTTGAATATTTCCTTTGATGGATTTTGATATCATATATTTAAAATCATTCCATTTGGATCCCATTTTATCTAATATTATTTCAAAAAAAAATTAAAGGAATAAAAATAGGAATTATTTTTAAGTTCAAATAAGCATCCTTGTTCAACTAATGACTTCATCATTTCTTCTTGAATTTCAAATGAATTTATAATCATTAATTTTCCATTGTTCTTAAAACTCCCAGAAGGATAATGAATATTATATTTATCATATTGATGTAATTTATAAATTGATTTGGTTGTTTCTATCATAGTTTCATGAATTTTATCAATAGAATCATATTGAATTAATGACATTGCCAAATATTGTAATAATCTAAATATTCTTCCCAATGATGATATATAAATTTTCCATGATTGTAAAGTAAAATCAATTTTTTCATTTTTGATATGATCAGAAAGTATTTTAACAATAGTTTCATAATCAAGATTATCTCCAATTTGTAAATAAATTGAATTTAATGAATAAGATGTTGTTGGTAAAACTAATTCAATTGGAGTATTTGAAGTACCACTAACAATTGGAATAATAAATGTATTATGATTCATTTCAGATAAAACTAAATCCATTAACTTTTTGGTGTATTTATAAACAATGGTATCATGTCTGTTATCAAGTGTAGGATGTTTCAAAAATTCTTTGTAAGAACTATC
>CAWFFC010000018.1:0-115901 GCA_963815035.1 uncultured Gemmataceae bacterium | reverse complement strand
CCCCTATGGAATGATTGCCGATTTTTTCTTGCGAATCGGTAGGGGAATTTGCCTCCTCGTGTAACTGAGATAGCCTCGCCCTTCGAGGGCTCGGCGGATAGCTTGGCGATCCCTTGCCCGTTCGCTCAGATCCGTTTGCGGGTTGGCTAATGGCCCTCCTTGGACATCGACCGCCTGTCGCTGGCGGTTCACTTCCGTTCGGAAGTGGTTGCGTTCCTCCGAGGTTAATGGCGGCCGCTCCTGCCAGACTTGCTCCGGTGTCGCGGCGCCGTTCGCGGGAGACCGCGCCGTGGCGTTGGCCTCCAGTCGCGCTGCTTCGATGTCATCCCAGGTCCACAAGCCAGGATGCCCATGACGGGCGGCGCTGGCCTGGGTCCGAGTTTTCAACGAGCCGATGCCGGCTTCAATCGCCCCATTGTACCGCGGGAACCCCGGCGGCGAGAACAACAATTCCACGGTAAATTCTTCGGCCAATTTTTGGAACACCTCGGCGGTGAAGGTCGAGCCGTTATCGCTTTTGAGCACCAACGGCGCACCGTGGGCCATGAACAACGAGGTGACCACCTCGACCGCCACCGCGGCGGTGGCCTCGACGCAAGGCTGCCAAAGCAATTGCTGGCCGCTGGCCAGATCGCGGACCGCCAGCAGATACGAACAGCCGCCCTCGATGAGCAGCCCCGGGCCGGTGAAGTCGATGGCCCAGACGCGACCGGCGAGGCGCCAATGGAGCACGCGAATTGGTTCCTGGTTCCGCTTACGCCACACCCGGCGATAGCGCTTCAACAAGTCGTCCAACTCCGCGCGGAGCAGGTGGGGGAACGCCTCGCGCAAGGCCGGCACGCCGATGGCCGGGCCAACCTCGTCAATGAGATGAATGACCTCATTGCGCTGGTCGCGGTCGGAGCGAAGCACCGGCCGGCCCAACGGGCACGGCGCCTGGGGCGGCATGGCAAAGTCATGCCGCCATTGCTGGAACGTGCGAGGCGACAGGTCCAACAAGTTGGCGGTCTCGGTCCGGTTCAATCCCTGGCTGAATAGGTGCATGCCGATTTTCACCGCATGGCCGCGCGCGGCCTGCTCCTGGGTTCGTTCGCGGCGCTGGTGCGCCTCGCCGCGACGCGGCGGAGATTCGACCGGCTGTTCACCGGATTCTTGCAGATGATTCACGACCGTTTCCTCGACCTCGGTCGCCGAGATGACGTCGGCGACCGCCGCGCTTTTTTTGACTCGACCTCGCCGGCGTGCGGCAGCGTCACCGCCAATTCCGCCCGGATCAACGCCGCTTTCAATTCCGCGTCCAACGCGGCAATCCGCTCCTGCAGATGCCGCACTTCGATTTCCGCAGCCGAGAGTACCTTGGCCGGCCGGCCGCTGGGCTGCGGCTCCAGGGCATTGACCAAGGCCTGGAACGCTTCGATCCGGATTTGATCGAAGCGTTGCTCACAGATGTTCAACTGGCGCAGGCTTCGATCACCCGGGAACTCCCGGCCACTGTTTCCAACAGCACTTTGGCCCGTTGCCGGGCCGATTCGGAACCGCTCAGTTTCATCACGAACTCCGGACCCGAGGGCAACCGTCCACGCATGGCTCGCTTCCTCCTGAAGTGGCGAGCGAAGAAGTGGTCCCCTGCTTCGCTCGCCCGTTCCAATTCACTCCACTTGGACCGGCACGCCGTTTTCACTCGGCGTGACCGTCGCTATCTCCGCGTCCTGGCGCAACCGCTCAGCCACCGTCAACGCCCGCACCACCGGCTTGCGTTTCCGCGCCTTCTTGCCCGCGGCCTTGACCGGTGGAGGCGCCGGCGCGGCCAGCCCCGCCGCCCGTTGCGTCAGCCGCACCAGCGATTGTTGTCGCGTCAATTCCCGCTGTAACCGCTCGTTGTGCTTCTGCAAGGCCGCGACGTCCGCACTCAAGTTCGGCTGCCGTCCTTTGGGCTTCGGCTCGCAAGCCGCCAACAGGCCGCGTAGCCCGCCGGCTTCCAATTGATAGTAGCGCGGCAACGAGATCGCTAACGCCTCGGCCGCCTGCGCCGGCGTTCGCTGGCCGGCCAACACCTCCAGGATCGCCGCCGCGGTCCGCTTCGCATCCCGGCTGGAGTGCTGTCCCAAGGTCACGCCGCCGGTGGTCCGTTTGGGCGGCGTGCGCGGCGGAGTCGTCGCTGGCGTCATGACTCACCTCCTGGCTCGGTCCCAAAAGACTCGTGCAGGTCCTCGATGCCCGCATCCAAGGGCGAGTCGCCCGGCTCCGGCGGTTCTTCGAATCCCGCTCCGGTCGAACTCACGCTGCCCTGCGGACAGACCGGCTCCGGGACGGAAGCCGCCTCACCGGATCGCGGCGGAATCAAATCGATCTCCTTTCGCCCATCGGTCGCGGTGAGAATCACTCGCTCGCCTTCGGCATGCACACTGAAGGGCTGACCGCCCGCCTGCCCGGTGAGATAGAACGGCGCCTTGGGCATGCCCTGACGCGCCAACTCCAAGGCATTCGCCTGGACCCGCGCTTGCAGGGTTTTTCGCACCTCCGAGGCCGCGCCAAAGAACCGGTCCGCCGGCGCCAGGCCGTCGATGCCCTGATGCGGCCGCTGGAAGTTGTGATAATCAATGAAGTGGCCGATCCGTTGCCGCGCGTCGCCCAAGTCCACGAACACCGCGCTCTCGAGGCACTCCCGCCACAGCGTGCCCCAGAAGCGTTCGATCTTCCCAAGCGTCTGCGGCCGACGCGGCCGGGCCACGATCTGCTTGATGCCGCGCTTCTCCAACTCGCGGGTAAAAGCGCTTTTGCCCCGCCACGTCACATATTGCGAGCCGTTGTCGGTCAGGATCTCCTCGGGGGTGCCGAATCCGGTCACCGCCGCGCGGAGCACTTCCAGCACCAGCGCCGAAGACTGGCTGGCGTGCAAGCCGTACCCGACAATGAAGCGGCTGTGGTCGTCCATGAACGCCACCAGATAAACCCGCCGATTCTGCCGCTTGAGGATAAACGTAAACAGGTCGGTTTGCCACAACTGATTGGGTTTGGCCCGCTCGAAGTGGCGGACATGGTCCGGATGCGGCCGGCTGGCCACCTCCTCCAATTGATAGCCGGCCTCGTGGAGCACCCGCGCCACGGCCGAGGGGCTGGCGGGCAAGGCCGGGCCGCGTACGAGCATGTCGCTGATGCGTTGGCAGCCCCACGCCGGGTTGGCTTGCTTAAGCATGAGAATGGTGCGTTTGGTCAATTCCGGCAGGCGGGATCCGGCCGGGCCGCCCTTAGGCCGGTCCATCAGGCCGCTCGGCCCTTCCTGCTCGAAGCGTTTCTTCCAGGCGAACAACGAATGATTGGAGACGCCGACCAGGTCGGCAAAATCCGCAGCCGGCAGGCCGCTGCGTTGCCAGGTGTCCAACAACAACAACCGCTGTTCGGGCGAGAGCGGCTGTGTGGACTCCGCTGGCTTGGTCAGCTTTCGGCCGCGTCGACGCGATCGGCCGCTCAACGGCGCATCCGACGGAGGTCCGGCCAATCCTTGGCCCACGCCGGTGAAGAACTCCTGATCGGCGGATGTGGCCTCATGATCCTCTCCCATGGAACGTCGGACAAACCCGGAACCTGGTGAGGCGCTCAAAGGAGTCCCCGAGGGGGAGGCGGGTTCCGTTCCGCTCGGGCTACGCCCTCGCTCCACTCCGCCCGCCTCCCCCTCGTGGCGGATGGCCGCCTCAGGGCTGCGGTCGACCGCGCCGGCGGCGTCGGTTCCGACGGACAAAGGCGGTACATGATTCGATTCGTTGGACATGTGAACCTCCCGATGGCGGGTTGACACCCGCCGCATGGGAGGAGGCAATTACCCTACTGGTTTAACGCCAAAAATCGGAAGCTATTTCCGGAAGGGGGACAGGCATCCAAAGTTCACTGTGGCGGCCAAGAACTCCGCATGAGCAGCATCCGTAGCCACCTCGGCTTAGGTTGTCGTGCGTTTCGATTCGCGGATTGTCACCGATTCGAGGTCCGAAGGCGCTTCAGTTCCGGTCATGGAGTTCGGGGCGTGTCGTGCTGAGTATCGATGCGCCCCAGCAGGCGCAGCAATCCGTCGAGGATCGTCAGCGGGTGGGGCGGGCAGCCGGGAATGAACAGGTCGACCGGCAGAATGACGCGGCAGCCGTTGTGGACCTCGGGGTGGTCGACGTATGGTCCGCCGCTGATGGCGCAGGCGCCGACGGCGATCACCAGTTTTGGGGCCGGCGTCGCCTCATACGTCTCGAGCAACGCCGAGCGCATGTTCTCGCTGACCGGCCCGGTGATCACCAGGCCGTCGGCGTGTCGCGGCGAGGCCACGAACTGGATGCCGAACCGGCCCAAGATCGAAGACGACCGTGCCCAGCACGTTCAGGTCGGCCTCGCAGGCGTTGCAGCCGCCGGCGCTGACCTGCCGCAGCTTCAGCGAGCGGCCGAAGAGCCGCCGCGATTTCTCGTTCGAGTGCCTCGGCAAGTTTCAGCGCCTGGCCTTCGTAGAATCAGATCCTCGCGCGTGCGCGTCGGCCAGGCGATATTCCTGGCGTGTACCGGATCGCCCCTTCCGGGCAGGCCTGACTGCACTCGGTGCAGAACAGGCAGCGGCCCAGGTCGAGCCGTGGACCGTTGGTCGTCAATCGTGATGGCGTCCGTCGGGCACGCCTCGGCGCAGGCGCGGCAGCCGTCCGGGCACTTCGACGCGTCGATGACCGGCAGGCCGCGAAAGCGGTCGGGCAATGTCGGCGCCGCCGCCGGGATAGGCGATCGTCCGGTGGCCCTGCTTCAGACGAGCCAGCGATATCTGCAGCATGGTCAACTCACCTCACAAGTCGTGGCCGCAGTACGAGAGATTGAAGCTCTTGTTGCACAGCGGAAAATCGGATATCTGCTGATCGCGCAGCGCCATCGCCAGGCCGATCCAGTTGTGGAACGACGGGTCGACGATCTTGTATCGGGAAAAGCGGCCTTGGGCGTCGGTCAGCGCCACGTGGCAGATCTCGCCGCGCCAGCCTTCGACCAGCGCGACGGCGAACTGCTCGGGCTGCAAGCGGTTCCACGTCCGCGCGAATCGGGCCGTCGGGGAAAGCCTGCAACTGTTCGCTGATGAAGGCCACCGACCGCTGGATTTCCAGCCAGCGGACGTAGGCGCGGGCGAAGACGTCGCCCGTGTGCCAGGTCGAGATCGGCACCTGGGCGAATCGGAAGATGCCGGAGGGAAAATCGTGGCGCACGTCGCCCTCGAGGCCGCAGGCTCGGGCCGCCGGACCGACCATGCCCAGCGCGCCGGCGGTTTCCTGGCTGACGGCGCCGGTGCCCTCGAACCGGGCCTGGACCGAGGCGGAGTCCCAGAGCAGGCTGACCGCGTTGGCCACGTCGCGATAGGCCGCCTCCAGTCGTTCGAGGCAGCGACGTTCTTCGCTCGGCGTCGAGTCGAAACCGACGCCGCCCGGCCGGACCAGCCCGCGGCCGAAGCGGCTGCCGCACAGCAAGGCGGTGAGGTTGAGGAAATCGCCGCGGATCCGCCCGCAATAGGAGGCGGTCGGCAGGAAGCCGACGTCGCCGGCCAAGGCGCCCAGGTCGCCGGTGTGGTTGGCCAGGCGCTCCAGTTCCAGGGCGACGCCGCGCAGCAGCTCGGCGCGGACCGGGATGCGGCAGCCGGCGAGCGCTTCGACGGATCTGGCAGTAAGCCGTGGCGTGGCCGATCGTCGTGTCGCCGGCCACCGTTTCCATCGTGTGGATGCGTGCGCTTGTTCGGTCCGCCGACGAGCGTCCGCTCGACGCCGCGATGCTGATAGCCGAGCGAGATCTCCAGGTGGAAGACCTGCTCGCCGTGGCACTGGAAGCGGAAATGCCCCGGCTCGATGACGCCGGCGTGGACCGGGCCCGACCGCGACCTCGTGGATCTCCTCGCCCTCGACGCGGTAGAAATCGGTGACGCCGACGACCGGCGTTTCGCCCGGCCGCGGCCCCAAGCGTCGTGGCCCGGACGATACGACGCGTGAAAGCGGACCGGCTTGAACCAGGGATGCCCCTCGGGACGGACGCCGTACTGCTCGGCGATCTCGCGCTCGAACAGGTGGACCTGCGGGCATCGGGCGTCAGCGAGGGAAACCGGTCCGAGTCCAGGCTCGTCTTGCCGACGTGGAAGCGGGCATGGGCGCTGTCGGCGAGGACGGCGTAGACATCGACGCTCTTCGCGTCGGGTCAGCGGCGTCGCCGAACAACGCGGCCGACGCGCTGTCCGTCGGCGACGGCGTCGAGGACGTTTGGCGGAAGTCGGCGAAGGGCAGCTGCGGAATCTGCCGCGCGGAATCGCCTGTCCGTTTCGCAGCGCAGCGAACGCTGTTGCGTTCATCGCTTCACCTCCAGGAACGCGGCAGCCTCGCGCAACAGCGATTCCAGCTGGGGCGGAATGTAGAGGCCCAGCAGCAGCACCAGCGCCATGAAGAGCAGGATCGGAACGCCGGTGCTGAAGCTGTCGCGGAAGCCGCTTCGTCCTGTCGCCGCTCGGGGGCTCCCCTGGACCACGGCCAGCACGGTCGCGCCCATGCCGATGAACACGACGCCGAGCAGGAGCAGGAACAGGCCGCCGGCGAGGTACTGCCCGCTGCCGATCGCGGCGTTGACGATGGTGAACTCGCTGACGAACGGCCCGAACGGCGGCGAGCCGGTGATGGCCAGGAAGCCGGCCAGGAACAGCGCGCCGGAGAGCGGCACGCGCTGGATGGCCCCGCGCACGTCGTCGGTCAGTCTTGCTGCCGTAGGCGCGGTGGATGTTGCCCGCCGACAGGAAGAGCACGCCCTTGGTCAGCCCGTTGTTGATCAGGTGCAGCAGCGCGCCGTACACGGCCAGCCCGCCGATGCCGATGCCCAGGACCAGGATGCCCATGTGCTCGACGCTGGAGTAGGCGAGCATGCGCTTGAAGTCGCGCTGCCGGACCATGAACACCGCGGCCACCGCCATCGACAAGCAGGCCCATGAAGATCATGATCTCGCGGGCGAACTCGGCCTCGGCCCCGGCCCGGCAGATCTGATAGACCCGCAGGATGGCCAGGAAGGCGCAGCTCGTGACGCCGCCGGCCAGCAGCGTGCCGACGATGCCCGGCGCCTCGCCGTAGGCGTCGGGCTTCCAGGTGTGCATCGGCGCCAGGCCCATCTTGGTGCCGTAGCCGACGAACAGCAGCACGAACGCCGCGTGCAGCCAGGGCGGCGACAGCTGCGGGGCAGTCCTGGACGAGCTGGTCGAACAGCAGCGTCGATTCCAGGCCGGCCTTGAGCGACGCATAGGCCAGGAAGAACGAGCCGAGCAGCGCCAGGGCGATGCCCACCGAGCCGATGAGCAGGTACTTCCAGGTCGCCTCCAGCGAGCGGGCGTTGTGGTTGAAATAGAGCAGCGGCGCGGTCGCCAGCGTCGTCGCTTCCATCGCCACCCACATCAGCCCGAGGTGGTGCGACAGCGTCACCAGCGTCATCATCGCCAGCGACGACGAAGCAGGTTGGCGCAGAAGACGCGGTTGGGCCGGTCCGAGCGCAGGGCCAGGTAGCCCGGCGCGTAGAGCGAACAGAGAAAGAACAGGACGCTCAGGAAGCCGAGGACGAGCTTGCCCAGCGCGTCGAGCAGCAGCCAGCCGTCCAGCCCCGAGAACGCGGCTCGCTCCGTGGCCGGAGCGATCAGCCGACAGCAACCAGAGCCGAGATGCACCAGCGCCGCCCAGCGGGCAGCAGCCACGGCCGCCAGCGATTGGACGGCACGGCGAACGTCGACCGCCGCCATCACCAGCGGGAACAGGATCAGCAGGTAGATCATCGATTATTCCTTCAACTCCGACAGGTGCTCGGTGCTGATCGAGGCGAACTCGCGGCTGATGTGGTGGATGATGATCCCCATCACGAACACGCCGGTGAACAGGTCGAGCAGCACGCCGACCTCGACCAGGAACGGCATCGCCTCGAGCAGCAGCAGGCCGAACAGGAAGATCCCGTTCTCCAGCAGCAGGTAGCCGAGCACCTGCATGATCGCCTTCTGGCGCGTCGTCAGCATCAGGAAGCCGGTCCAGACCGTCGCCAGCGAGGCCGGCACGAGCAGGAGTGCCGGGTGTTCGTCGGCCAGCGGCAGCGTGGAGGAGAACACGATCGCCAGGCCGGTGCCGACCGCGCCGAGCAGGAGCGAGCTCATGTAGTTGACGACCGGCTTGACCTCGTGCTGGATGTTCGCCTCGCGCATGGCGTGGACGAGGAAGGCCGGGATCACGAACCCCTTCAGAGCGATCGTCACGACGACCAGCAGCGACGCCGCGGAGGCCGATCTCCGGGTGCACGAACGAGCGGAGCAAAGCCCGAGCAGGATCCCCTGCAGGGCGACCGCGCTGATGACCGCCGCGGATCCGGCTCACGCCCAGGGCGACGAAGTTGAGCGCCAGGCCGATGATCAGCAGGGGATCGAGAAATTGGGTCCATCGGCTCACCTCACGCAACAGGATGATGCCAAAGGCGGACAGCAGGCAGGCCGCGACCAGCAGCACCGGGACGTGCGTCAGGCGCAGGCGGGCCATCGATCGATTCCACGACGCCGATCGCCACCGCGACCGCGAGCATCCCGCCGACGAAGATCGGCCAGTCGAGCCAGGGAGAGCCGGTCGCCAACGGGAAGGCCAGCCGGACGATCAGCGCGGCGAAGACGAACAGCTTGAGCGCCGCCCCGTAGAGGATCATCGCCGAAGGCCGGCCCGCTGTGGTCGAGCACCATGACCTCGTGGATCATGGTCAGTTCCAGGTGCGTGTTCGGGTCGTCGAAGGGAATGCGGCAGTTCTCCGCCAGCAGGACGATGAACCAGCTCAGCAGCACCAGCGCCAGCGAGGCGCCGGCTGTCAGCCAGTGGCCGCCGAGCGAGCTGCCGAGCATGTCGGCCAGTTGCAGCGAGCCGGACAGCTTGGCCAGGACCAGCAAGCCCAGGAAGAAGGCCGGCTCCGCCAGGCAGGCGAACGTCACCTCCCGCGCCGCGCCCATGCCCTCGAACGCCGAGCCGGTGTCCAGCGCCGCCGACGCCGTGAAGAACCGGCCCAGCCCCAGCAGGTAGGCCAGCAGGATCAAGTCGCCGGTGAACGAGATCGGCGCGGTGCGATGCCGGTCAGCGGGATCAGCAGCACGGCGATCGCCGCCGTCACCAGGCCGACCACCGGCCCGGCCAGGAACACCCAGGTCGTCGTCGTGCTGAAGACCGACCCTTTCTGGAACAGCTTGACGAGATCGTAGTACGGCTGCAGCAGCGGCGGGCCGACCCGGCCGGCGAACAGGGCCTTGGTCTTGGCGATGACGCCCAGCAGCAGCGGCGGCAGCGTCAAGGCGACCAGCAGCATGTGAACCGTGTTGTGAATGATCGCGTTCATCGCGTTCCTTCTAACGCCAGAGCAGCAGGGCAATCAGGGCGAGGAAGATGTACAGCAAGTAGAGTCTGGATGTTCCCCTGCTGAAACACCCGGAACCAGAGAACAGCCAGGCGCGCCCGAAGCGAAACGCCGGCAGCACGGCCTCGTCGAGCACCGCGTCGGGCACCTCGCTGTGAAACTCGGCTCGTCTGCGGAAACAGCGGCAGATCGCTGGGCTTGTGCGTGCGCGGGCGGAGCACCCAGCCGAACAGCCCGACCAGCATCTGAGCGAACGAGGACGAGGTGTACTGCATCCGCGGCGTCGGCGCGGCGTAGCCGCAGCCCCATGTCGACGCCCTCGGCCGATGCGCGGTTTCGCCGCCAGAGCGCAACAGCAGCCCGCCGCCGGCCAGGAGCACGGCGATCAGCAACAAGCCCATGATCGTGATCCAGTCCAGCGGCGCCAGAGTCGCCAGCCTCGGTCCGGCATCGCCCAATTCCGGCGCCCAGGCCGAGATCGCCATGTTCGAAGAGCGGGCGCAACCAGCGACGGCGCCAGCCCGATCAGGAAGCAGCAGGCGACCAGCACGGCCATCGGCCCGAGCATGCTCGGCGGCGATTCGTGCGCGTGCTCGAGCATGTTCCGACCGGGCCGTCCCAAGGAAGACCGCGCCGTACACCTTGACGAAGCACGCCACGGCCAGCGCGCCGATCAGGGCCAGCGCCGGGGCGGCGAAGGCCACCCGAGCGAACGGCGCCCGGTTCATGCTCGCAGCGTGCAGAACAGCCCGAGGTAAACGAGAAACTCGCTGACGAAGCCATTCAGCGGCGGCAGGCCGCAGATCGCCACCGCCCCGACCAGAAAGCAGAGCGGCCGTCCACGGCATCGTCTTCGCCAGCCCGCCGAGGTGGTCGATCTCGCGGGTGTGGACCGCGTGGATGACCGAGCCGGCGCTCAGGAAGAGCAGCGCCTTGAACAGCGCATGGTTCCAGACGTGCAGCAGGCGCTCCGCCCAGGCCGAGGACGACCCAGTCCGCGCGGCCCAGCGAGCGGCCGATCAGGGCCAGGCCGAGGCCCATGACGATGATGCCGATGTTCTCGATGCTGTGATAGGCGAGCAGCCGCTTGAGGTCGTGCTGGCCGATGGCGAAGGCGACGCCCAGAACGCCGGAGACCACGCCCAGCCCGAGGACGACCGCGCCCCACGCCAGCGGCGGGTTCGGCAGCAGCGACGTGACGCGGACCAGCCCGTAGATGCCCATCTTGATGATGACGCCCGACATGATCGCCGACACGTGGCTCGGGCGCGATCGCGTGCGCACTCGGCAGCCAGACGTGCAGCGGCATGATGCCGGCCTTCAGGCCGAACCCGACCAGCGCCAGCACGAAGATCGCCGCCGCCATTCCCGATGAGAGCGACCCCGGCGGCAACCGCGTCAGCGCGAACGAGCCGCTCGCGGCGCGCAGCAACGCGAACAGGGCGAACAGGCACAGCGTGGCAATGTGCGTCGCCACCAGGTAGATCCAGCCCGTCTCGCGCACGTCCGGGTCGTCCTCCTCGGTCGTGACCAGGAAAAAGGCCGAAATCGCCATGATCTCCCAGCCGAACGAGGAACAAGATGCTGTTGTTCGCAATCACCAGCAGCGCCATGCCGGCGGTCAGAGTGCCGTAGAAGAGCCGCAGCTTTCGGCCGTTGTCGCGGATGCTCGGTCTGCGTCCAGTAGCCCAGCCCAAACCAGTTGCCCAAGAGCGAGATCAAAAAAACCGGCAACAGGAAGATCGCCGATAGCCCGTCGATGCCGACGGAAAACTCGGCGCCGGGGATCGACCAGGGCAAGGCCAACGATCGGTCGCTGCGCCCTCGATCCAGAATGCCGCGATTCCCGCCAGTCCGGCCAAGGCGCCGACCGTGGCGAGGGCAAGGCTGAGCCACTGGCCCGCCATCGAAGTGCGCCGGGCAAACAGGCCCGGTACGCCGCTCGCAGCGGCGACCACGATTCCCAACAGCACCAGGGACACGCTCATGAGGCCCTCCACCAGTGCGGAGTGAAACCCAGAGCAACGCCAGGACAACAGTCAGCGCGATGTAAATCAAGTAAACGTGCAGATTTCCCTGCTGCAGGATACGCAGCCGGACAAAGCGAGCCGCCCAGCGGCGGAAGAACGGTTCCATGATCTTCCCGGTGACCGGGTCCGGATCGTCGGCGGCAAAGTCGCTCGTGGTCGGAAACAACCCGGTTGGAGCGCTCCGAGCGTGTGCGGCCGGAAAAATCGGGGCAACAGTTGTTCGGCCAGCATTTGAGCGAACGAACGGCCAGTGTACTGCATCCGCACCGTTGGCTGCACGTAGCCGCATCCCCAGGTCGGTAAGCCGAACCGAGCTCCGCGCCGCATGATGACGATGACAACGAGCGCTAGGACCGAAAGTGCCGCCAGCATGGAACCATTGATCGCAGCGACTCGCTGCAGCGGCGCTTCCGCCGGTTCCGACTCGGCAAACCATCGACTCAATTCCGGTCCCAAGACGCTTGACACCGGATTCGTCAGCAGTCCGGCGATCGTTTGCGGGAACAGGGCGGCCGCCAAGCAAAGAATCGCGATTAGAAGCATCGGCCCCAACATCCACGGCGAGGATTCATGAGCGTGTTCGGCCGATTGGCTGCGTGGCGAGCCCAGCAGCACGATCCCGGCGAGCCGGACGAAGGAAAACGCTGCCAAGCCGCCGATCAGCGCCAGGAGGCCGACGGACAGGAGCGCCGCAGAGACTAACGACGTCGTTGTGGGCCAACCCGCAGCGGATCAGGCTCAGATAAATGAGCCACTTGCTGACGAAGCCGTTCAGCGGCGGCAGGGCCGCGATGGCGACAGCGCCCGCCATCATCAGGGCGCCGGTCCAGGGCATGCGCCTCATCAGCCCGCCGAACGTCTCCATGTCTTTGGTGCCGGCGCCGTGCACGATGCTGCCGGCGGCGAAAAACATCAGCCCCTTCATCAGGGCATGGTTCCAGATATGCAGGAATGCAGCCGTCATACCCAAGACCGCGACGGCGGGTTGTTGGCTGGCCTGCCCCCACCAGCCCAACCCCAGCGCCAGGCGCGATCAGGCCCATGTTTTCGATGCTCGAATAGGCGAGCACGCGTTTGAGGTCGCGCTGGTAGACTGCCAAACCGATGCCGACCAGGGCTGTTGCAGTTCCGAGTACCGCGAGCGTCAGGCCCCACCAGGGCGCCGGACGGCCCAAGAAACGACGCGACTCGCAGCAGACCGTAAAGTCCCATCTTGATCATCACCCCCGACATCAACGCCGAGACGTGCGACGGCGCGGCGGGGTGCGCTTCCGGCAGCCAGACATGGAGCGGCACGAGGCCGGCCTTGGCGCCGAAGCCGATCAAGGCCAGGACAAAAATGACTCCCGCTCCGGCGGCGCTTGTAGAAGGCATCGTGTGAAAGCTCGCGAACTCGAGGCTGCCAGCCTGCCGGCCCAGCAGCAAGAATGCCAGGATCAAGAACGCCACGCCGAGATGCGCGGCGATCAGATAGATCCAGCCGGCCCGACGGACCTCCGGCTTCTCGTGCTCGAAGGTCACCAGGAAGAAGGCGGAAATCGACATGACTTCCCAGGCGATCAGAAACAGCAAGGCGGTCCGCGCGATCAGGACGAGCATCATGCCGGCGACGAACGCGTTGAAGAAAAACCAGGGTGGACCAAGCGATTTTTCATGTCGATACGCCAGCAGATAGTTGCCGCCATAGATCGCCGCCAAAGCCGACAGCCCGAGCACCGGCACGAGGAAGAACGAACTGAGCGAATCGATTTCAACCAGGAACTCGCCGTGCGCCGGGTCCCAGGCGCTGCGGAGCGCCTGCGGCGGACCGCCCAGCAACACTTCTAAGGCGGGAATTAGCCCGATGAGGCAGCCGGCGGCCGCGCCGCCGGCGCCGAGCAGGGTCGCGATCCGCGGCGTTCTTGAGCCGGCAAACGCCGCCAGTCCGCTGGCGAATTGAACGCCGATGGCGATCAGGAGCAGATCCATGCTACCTGGCCGCCTTTCGCGTGGTTTCGGGCGGGGTGAAATTCGACTCCACGCGGCGCAATTCGCGAAGGATTTCCTCACGTGGCGCCACGCGAATCACCGCGGCCCGAAAATCGGCGTCGTGCAATGCATAGGAAATCCGCGCCAGCGTCTGCAAGTGGCTACGGGTGGTCGGGCAAATCAATGAAAACAGCACATGCACCGGCTTGCCGTCCAACGCGCCAAAGTCGACCGGTTTTTCAAGGAAGCAGAGGGTGACCAGGGGCCGGGCCACATGGAGAACGATCGGGTTGCGGACGTGCGGCAAGGCGATGCCGTCGCCGATCGCGGTGGTGGCAGCGGCCTCGCGCGCCAAGTACAGCCGCAACAGCAAGTCGCGATCTATCTCGTCGGACAACGGCAGCACGTTTACCAACGCCTGAATCGCTCGGGCCTTGTCGGTGTCTTGTAACTTGTAGAAAATGCCGCCGGCATCGAGCGACTCGGTCAGGCTCGGAACCGGCTCATCATCGTTGTCCAACTGGTCGAACAGTTCGCGCGAGACCGGGATCCGGTTCGCCGTCGCCCACTCCAACAGTTCGGACCGGTTCATCCGGTACTGGCCGTTCAACTCCCGCGCCGGCAAGCCTCGCTTCTTGATCCAGCGGGTTACCGTGGGCTCGGATACTTTCAAGAATCGACTCACATCTCGAACGGTCAGTTGCACCGCGTGCTCCTCCTGGGGACATAGCGTTCAAGTCAAGGCGGTTCGACGGTCTCAATCATTTTGGCGGAGTTTCTTCCAGTTTCATGTCCTTCAGCAGTTCGAGCACTTCGTTCAAATGAGTTTCGAAATACTGCCGCATCAGGTCGAGAACCTTTCCGATGACGCGATCGCGCAGGGAATAGAAAACCTGATTTGCGTCCTTGCGGCTGTTGACGATCTGCTTGGAACGCAGCACGGCGAGGTGCTGCGAGACATTGGCCTGTTCAAGATTGAGCCGTTCGTGAATGGCTGTGACGGGGACCTCGCCCTCGTCGCGGAGTAGTTCAACGATGGCGATGCGGGTGGGGTGGGCCAGGGCCTGAAAGACACCGGCTTTAAAACGGCGAAGTTTATCGGGCATTGAGTCTCCCGGCGAAAGGAGTCCGCCAACAAGGCGACAGAGATAAAGAATATTCGAAATCTCGAATGTCGTCAAGCGACGTTAAGAAGCCTCCACAAAGTGCACTGCAGGATTACATTGTGCGCGTAAAAAGGGCTTTCAACGAGGTGGAGTCGAGTGTTGCAAATTGACATAAGTGGCGGATCTCCAGCCGTGTTTCAAAATGAATCGGCGAAGACACGTTGCTAAAAGCGGGGAAGCGGGGTCGATTGAGCGCGGCTACAGAATGGGAAAAGGCGCGTGGCTGGTCTCTGGCGGTGGCGGCAATTTGCGTCTTCAAGAACAATTGGCACCTGATTTCGTCTCGATTCCCGGAATAACATTTGGAGCACATGTTCCGCGATGGCGCGTGATTCATGGCCCGGCCGTCTATGACAAGTCGGATCGACGCGAAACGAGACTGAGGATCCATCGTTGCGGGCGAGGGAGCCAACCGTGAAGTCGTTTTCGAGGACTAAGACAAAGGCCGCCGGGATGATTGGCACTCGTGTGCCTTTGGGGACCGCTGCGGGAAAGGTTTTCACCGGGACGATTTCTGCTTCCGATTGGGTGGGGGTCAGTCGATCAATATGCCGAACTTCGGCGCAGGACGCGACAAACCGCTTCGAAAAGTTTGTTTCTGCCAAATGGCTTGCGCAGCATGTCAACAGCGCCTAGCATTTCGGCGATCAAGAGTGGATCGGCCGAGACCGTTCTCGATCCGCCACTTATGGCAATGATCTTGGTTTTGGCCTGGCGTAACCGAATTTCCCGAATCAAACCGAGGCCTTCGTTGTCCGGCATGAAGATAGCGGTGATGATCAGATCCGGGGCATGCTCGTCAAATTGTCGCAATCCTTCGTTAGCGTTTCGGGCGTCGAGAATGGTATGGCCTTCTGCTTCCAACCGGCTGCGCACGAGTCCGACCTTTCAGCGCCGCAATGCATCGCCGACGCCGGCACGAGGGGTGATCGACGACCGAGGGTCACTGACGGCTATGGCGGCAAGTCGAAGCGAATGTGTCGCCATTCGGCAGCCAGGAGTTCAATGATTGTTTGCGGCGGCTGAATGGAATCAACCGCCAGCGTGAGTTTACGCCCCACCAAGCGTACCAATATCCCGGCCTTGTGCGGTTCATGAAAACTCATGCGGGTGGCGACACAGACATCCGGTGACGAGCTGAGTTGGACGAGTTTCAAGGGGATGAGTGCCGTGACGGCATCGGCGCGCACTGCAAAGTCAATCCATTGGCAACTCAGCACGTCAACAAAACCGCGTCGCCACTGCCAGTGGTGCTGTCGTCGGTCCTGCGGGTTGAACCCGCCTCGATAACCGAAGGTCTTGAACTGAACGGCATTGGGCACAAATACCCGCGCGAGGCGTTCCACCCATTGCGTACCATGCTGTTCCAGCAGCGCGACCTCACGGCTGCGCAGTTCCGGCGCCTGCCGGATCCAGGCCGAGCAGGGCTCGCATTGTTGACAGGGGCGAGCGGCATTGAACGGGGCCGTGCAGTCGCCGGCGGAGTTTTGCCAGCGCACAAGTTCGCACTGTAAGCGAATGAATTCCGCGCGCGGTTGGTCGTTGTTGGCGGCCAGCCAATCGGCGAAGGTGAGCCGGGCCTGGTCGCTGTCCGGATCGGCGAAGATCTGAGCCAACAATCGATCATGTTCGATCATAGGGCGCATCGAATGCAGGCCGCAACTGTTCAGCCCAGTCGCGTTTTCTGGTGCAATTCAGTTTCCAACGAAATCGATCCGTCGGTCAACGCCAGGGCGTCGTCAATCCGGTGTCTCGGAGTAAATGACTTCAAAATCGGTCAGGCATTCGCCGAAACACTGGAGCAAAGCGGGATCGAATTCGCCGTCGCTCTGATTCTGGATGATTCGTGCCGCGGCGGCATGCGAAAGCGCTGGTCGATACGGCCGGCGCGATCGAAGCGCATCATAGACGTCCGCAAGATGCACGATTCGAGCCGACAAGGGGATGGCGTCCTGGGCCAATTGGTCGGGGTAACCCGTGCCATCGTAGCGCTCATGGTGATGGCGAACCACGTCGATCGCCATCCGAAAAAAATCCGCCGCAAACTCGTGTTGTTTGGCGATCGTTTGCAAGATGTCAGCCCCGATGACCGGGTGGGTCTGGACCACGAGATTCTCTTCGGGCGTGAGTTTGGCTGGTTTATGGAGAAGGTGCTCGGGAAGCCCGATCATGCCTAGGTCGCACACCGGTGCGCAGCACTCGATCGTGTCCAGGAAATCGCGGTCAATCTGAGTTGCCCGATGGCGCTGGCGCGCGCCGTTTCGGCTAGCCGTCGGCCGTAGCGGCGCATGCGGAATTGGTGAGCCGGAGTCTGGAGCGAGCGCAGGAGAAGCCCCGAGGACAGCGCGGCGGCGAGTGCGTTTCTGGCCGCAATGAGATCGCTGTTGCGGGCGACGAGACCGATTTCAAAGTCGCGGTTGGCGGTGACCAGATGCTGATTCAAGACTTCGGACCGATCCTGCACGGCTTTAAGGCGCAAAGCGAAGCGGACGCGCACTTCCAATTGCACGCCGCTGAACGGTTTGGTCAAATAATCATCGGCTCCCCGGTTCAGCGCTTCGGCGAGATCGTTGGCCGTGGCGCGACCCGAGAGCATGATGATCTTCAAGTGGGGAGGCATGGGTGCTCGACGCAGGTGCGTCAAGACTTCGAATCCGGACATTTGCGGCATGTCGACGTCGAGCATGACCAAGTCGTAGTGCCCGCAGCGCAGCGCCTCGATGGCCGCCGGACCGGTTTCCGCCTGATCGCTGACGATATCGTCTGCTTCCAGGGCGTAGTGGCAGAAGTCGCGGATCTCGGGCTGATCGTCGACGATGAGCACGCGACAGGTTTTGCTGGGCGACACATGTGGTTCGTCAGCGGGCAGTCGAACATCGGCCGGCGAGGCTCGCAATGGTCGCACCGACGACTTGATAAAGGGCACCAGCGCCCGCATCACGTGGCGTGGCGCATCGTAGCGTTCCTCCGGCCGCACCGCCATCATGCGGGCCAGGATGACATCGAGGTCGGCAGGCAATTCGGGCCGCAATGCGCGGGCGGACGGCGGCCTCTGGGTCATGCGCCTGGCTAGCTCTTCATTCAAGTTGCCGTGCACCGGAAAGGGCATTCGCCCGGTCAGGCACCAAAACATGGTGCCGCCCAGCGCGTAAATGTCGGCGCGAATGTCGACGGCTTGAGCGTTCTTGGCTTGCTCGGGCGCCATGAAATCGATGGTTCCCAACACGCTGCCAGGAAGCGTGTGGCGGCTCTGCCATAGTCGAGCCAGACCGAAGTCGACCAATTTGGCCTGGCCGTCCGCGGTGACGCGAATGTTCGACGGCTTCACGTCGCGATGGATCAGATTGTGTTCGTGGGCCTTTTCCAGGGCGGAGGCCACCTGATGGATCAAGTCGCACGCTTGTTCGACCGGGAGCGGGCCGTGCTCGACCACAAACTGCTCCAGGTCGAGCCTAGGTACATACTCCATCACGAAATAGCGAATGGGTGACCCGTGCGGGTCGGGGTTGGGGGCGGTCCCGGCGTCGATGGCGGCGACGATGTTCGGGTGTCGCAGGCGCACGATGGCCCGCATTTCGGTCGTAAAGCGGGCGGCAAGCTTGGGGTCTTGGAGCAACTCTCCGATCGGAACCTTGAGGGCGACGGTTCGGCGCAGAGCCAATTGTTCCGCCTTATAGATTACGCTCATGCCGCCGGCGCCTACCGGCTCCAGAATCCGGTAGTTCCCCATCACCAAGGTTTGCAGAGCGACGGATCAATAAAGGCCCTGAGTGTGTCGGTATCCAGTTCCTCGATTTTGTTGACCTCGTGGGAAGTCCGAAAACCATCGAAACTGTTGAGAAACGGCACTCTCGATTCCAGGCTCGCCGCTTGCGCAATTAGAGCGAAGTCGTGCGCCTCCTGAACAGAAGAGCCGAACAGCATCGCCCAACCGGTTTGCCGGCAAGCCATCGCATCCGAGTGATCGCCGAAAATCGAAAGGGCGTGCGTGGCAACCGAGCGAGTCGCAATGTGAAAAACCGTGGGCGTCAACTCGCCGGCAATCTTGTACATGTTTGGAATCATCAAGAGCAGGCCTTGCGACGCGGTAAACGTCGTCGTCAAGAACCCGGCCTGAAGCGATCCATGGCAGACTCCGGCGGCGCCCGCCTCCGATTGCATCTCGATAACCTGCGGGATGTCTCCAAAGATGTTTCGGCGTCCCGATTGCGTCCATGCGTCGGCGAATTCTCCCATCGGCGACGCAGGCGTGATCGGATAAATCGCGATTACTTCGTTTACTTGGTGAGCGACCAGAGCGGCGGCCTCGTTGCCATCCACCGTTATCAATCGACCCGACATAGGCACCCGCTTCTTTCCCGCGTGTGTTCGGTTCAAATTCACTTTGAGCGTGCGAGACGACAGACAGCAACTCGCACGCCCCGACCACGCCTGCGGTAGTATCGCCGCATTTCGCGGAAACCGATCTGCTTATCTTGACGATGCGAACCAACCGGTGCTGAAACATGCCGGAATTCGCACATTTGGCTGTGCCTGCGCCGCACACAGTACATGAATCGAATCAATTCGATTCAATCGACTTCCTGCATTGGGACTTGTTTCAACGCACCAGCTCATGTCTTGCAGCTAATGCCGCATAGATTGTCGGTGACAAGCCACTTCGCGACTTATTCCAAACGACATTCGTGTTGAAGTGTGGCAATGGCTGGAGCAGCGTCCAACTAACCGCCCGACCCAGCGTGCCCGCCGCGGACACGGCGCGGATTTGACGATTCTTGCAGGTAAACGTCAACATTGGCAATCTTGTTGCCTGCTGAATTGATTCGGCCTACAACATGCGATGAAATCGTGCGAGGGGTCGGTGTCAGCGATTTCGTCCAAGGTACTATTTTCGAGGATCGCCATGTTTTCGAAGACGTCACTCCGATGTGGCTTTGCCGTCATTTGTACGGCGGCGGCAGTTTCGGGCGCATGGTGGCTGCTCGGCCTGCCGCGGCAAAACGCCAATGCCCAAGACACGACAAAGCCATTTGCCAAACCTCCCGAAGGCCAAACCTATGTCGGCAGCAAGGTATGCGCTTTCCTGCCACCTGGAACAATACTTGGTCTGGAAACAAACCAAGCATGCCAAAGGCTTCGAGATTCTTCCCGCCAAGTACCGCGCGGACGATTCGTGCTTGAAGTGCCATTCAACAGGCCATGGTGAAAAGTCTGGATTCGTAAGCATTGACGCGACACCGACGCTTCAGGGCACGACGTGCGAAGCCTGCCACACCGCCGGCAGCAAACACGCAGAAATCGCCAAATCATTCGGCAACAAGAAATTGGGCAAAGACGAAGAAGCCTACGTCCGCAGTTCTATTTACAAGCTCAGGCCGCAAAACGCATGCATCGATTGTCATATCGACAAGGCGCACAAGAAGCACCCGCCCTATGATAAAGGCTGATCGCGGCTCGCGACTTGTTGAAGCAATAAACGCGGAAGGAGGATATGGGCAAGCTCATATCGCCCACATCCTCCTGTACATTGTGAGCCATGGTCACGACTACTGATCTGGGCCTTCCGGCGGCGAGGCAGGAATTGGCAGCCGCCGGATGTATAAGAGAAGCAATCCGACGACAACGGCGATCGGAATCAGCGAAAAGCCGAGCCACCAGCGACGGGCCGTGTGTTCGTTGAGCGTGCCTTCAGCCCGATCTCGAACCTCGGTCGCGACTTTTACCCCCTCCGACAACGACTCCTCGACCGGCCCTGGTGAAAACGTGTGAATCATGGTGCGTGCATTGACGAGCGATTCAGAAGCCTTGCGCAGATCAAAACGCGGCCCACTCACTTCCATGCCGAGTTGCTCCGCCTGGGCGATTTTGGATTTGGCGTCCTCAATCAATTCGGACAGATTGTCGATCTTTTGTCGCAGCGTTTTTGCAACGTCGGCGCCTGCCAACGTGGCACCGAATTTTCCCTGTGCGTGACACTTGGCGCACACCGCGTTCTCCCCCATACCCAGCAACTGATCGCTGGGTGAGCGAATCAAATGGCTGCCATGGCAGGTGGCGCAGCCCGGCAGTCCAACTTGTTCGAAACCATGCTTCATTCGCGTTCCGGTGAATAACGCTGAAATCTTTCCGTGGCAGGCGCCGCAGACATTGGACACGGTCCCGATCGCGGGCGGTAATGCGCCGTGGTTGCCGTGACAGCGGTTGCAAGTCGGGGCACTCATGTCGCCTTTTTCTAATAGTGCTCTTGCGTGCACGCTCTTTTTCCACTCCGCGACTTGGTCGTGTCCGATCGGCCGCCCATGATATTGACGGCCGGCCATCAGCTTGGCGTCCGCGTGACAGGTCGCACAGGTGTCGGCGACCTTGGTGGGATAGACCGGCGAGTCCAAGTCGCGCACCGCGGAGATATGGTGCCGACCCCCATGACAGGACGTGCAAACTGCCACCTTGAAATCGTGCTTTTCTTTGAGTTGTTTTCCATGTCCGCTTTTCAAGTACTCGGCAAGCTGGTCGGTGCGCGGCGAGGGCTGAAAGCGGCGCATGTATTCGGCATCCGAGTGGCAGCACCGCAAAATCCGGGGATGTCCTCGGGCGATTTCACCGTGTAGAACTTGGCGTCGCCGTTATGGGCCGCGGCAAAACTCTTACCCGATGGATCGCCGCCGTGACAATCGTTGCACCGGAGGCCTTTTTTCCAATGGATGTCGTGCTGAAGATCTTTTTCCGCAACCAAGAACTTGCGCCGCTCGCCTTCCCAGAGGTCGGGATCACCGTGGCAGAGAATGCAAGAGTTCTCGGCCGCGGGAAGCGGGGGTTTGATATTGCCGGCTGCGGGCAGGCGGGTTTGTTCGGCTGTTGCCCGGTCACGGGACCGGCCATGGCCAACAACACCGAGAGCATGAATCCCCAACCGACCGACCGTTTCGATTTCATTCGATCAACCCCCATGCGGTCATCACGATGAAGCCGAATACGGCAAATACGGCGAGCAGATTGAGGAACCGGCGCGGACGACCTTGCTCTGCTCCACGGTCCAAGAAGGGAACGAGCAGCACGATCAATCCGCAAAACCCGAAAAACAACACTCCGACCAGTTCCCCTTCAATTCCCAAGATGTGCGGCGGCAGCTTTTTTAGCGCCTGAAACATGAACAGGAAGTACCACTCGGGCTTGATCCCTGGCGGCGCCGAACCGAACGGATCGGCTTTCTGGCCGAGTTCCCACGGAAACAGCGCGGCCAACGCGGCCAGAAGCCCCAGCGCCATGTACCAGCCGACCATGTCGCGCAGCAGAAAATGCGGTACGAACGGCATCGTGCGGATTTTCTCGCGCCGCCCGCCTTGGCGGAGGCGCGCCTCGGGAATGCTCATGCCGTGCTTTTGCACCAGGAACAGATGAATGCCCAAGAGAGCAAACACGATCAGCGGAAGAATGACCACGTGCAGGGCGATAAAACCGGGCCAGGGTGTCGCCGGTGACGTTGTCGCCGCTGCGGGCCAAAAGCAGCAAATCCTTGCCAACCATCGGAACACGGCCGACGATCGCCGTGCCGACTCGGGTGGCGAAAAATGCCAGCTGATTCCAAGGGAGCAAGTAGCCGCTGAAGCCGAAAGCCAGGAAGAGGCCGAGCAGCAGGACGCCCGGTCACCCATGTGATTTCGCGCGGCCGTCGATAGGCCCGCATCATGTAGGTGGTCAAAAGGTGCAGACAACAGCACGCCGATCAGCAGATTGGCGCTCCAGGAATGGATCGAGCGAATGAGCCAGCCGAAATGATCTTCGGTCATAATCGCGCGAACGCTCTCGAAGGCCTGATCGGGCGACGGCTTGTAATAAAGCGACAGCAGAATCCCCGTGACCACCTGGATGACGAACAAGAACAGGGCCATTCCGCCGAGGAAATAGAAAACCGATGTCCTGTGAACGGGAACCTGTTTTTCGGCCGCCAAGTGGGCAGCAACATCCAGGCCTAGTCTCTCCCAAAAAAAAGATCGCAGGCGTTGCATTCGAGTCGTATCCATACGGTGTGATTACGAAGTGCGTGAAACGACGATTTCTTCTTGCCCGGCCGGGCCGCGAAGGGCGACGCGGTATTGCTCAAGTGGCCGCGGCGGCGGACCAGCAACGTTCTTGCCGTTCAGGTCATAGACGCCATTGTGGCAATTGCAGAATTATCTCCTCTTTGTCGGCACGAAATTCCACCGTGCAATCGACATGCGTGCAGACAGCGTTGAAAGCCCGAACGTCGGCGTCCGGCGTGCGAATGACAAGGCACGGCTTGCCGCCGAAGTTAAAGGGTGAGGGCCAATTGCCCTTGGCGTCAGGCTTGAGTTCGTTCACGGTATAGGGGGCGACCACTTCGAGGGCTCCCGACGCCGTTTGGCGGCGCGGCCGCAAAAACATAGCGACTGGGTATAACAAAACGGCCAACGTGCCAGCGATCGCCACTTCCAGTGCCAACAACAAACTGTCACGGCGCGAGGGCGATTCGGACTGTTCCGACATGAATTTGACTCTCACGGTTACCAGATTTTCACCATCTGTTTACGGGACATGGGCGGCGACGGCAATGCCGAAATCATTCGCTTCTCGGACTGACGACCAAGTTGCGACCGACGATCCAAAAACCAGGGGCCGCAACCGAATGGTTGCGGACCCCTGGTTGGCTTTGAGTGATTCGCGAATCAGAAGAACACTGAACTGCCAACGAGGAACATGTGCAGCGAACCAGTGTTATACGGCGCGGTGTGATCCTTGAACGCGTAATAGTTGTACCGGAAATACAGGTTCATGCGTTCACGAGGCGACCAGTCAATTCCTCCGAAGATTCGCTGAGTGACCACGACCACTCGCGAATAGTCCGGGATATCCGGCCAAAGGTCGCCAAAGCCGCCATTAAAAATCTGATCCTGCCCCAGCATGTATTCGTAGCCGCCTGTCAGTCGAACATTTTGCGCGGCGAGGTAGGTCGCCCGAAAATTGACCAGATCGGAGACGCCGCCGTACTGCCATGGCCGGGTCACTGGTGTGATCAGATTTCCAGGCGGTTGTCCGGGTTCGACATAGTCGGTGCCAAGCACAACGTTCTGGTTAATCCAATTATTGAAGAAGGCGGCGCTCGCCAACAACGACAAGTCCTTTGTCACTGAGTACCATAGCGTCGTCTGGAATGCATAGCTTTGTTCGTCAAACCGAATGTGGTTTGTCGACAGGCCAGGATTCTCCGATTTATGCCAGCTGACATCCAATTGCTGATCGGCAAACACGCCAAATTTCGTGTTTGGCGTCCAGGTTTCGCCCAACTCGATGATGTGCTGTTGTTGCGGCAGGGCACTGTTTAGTTCGCCGCTGTCCGCCCGGAATCCGTATAGGGGACCGCGAATGAATAGTGCTTTGTATCGAAAGTACGTTCCGAGTTCCGGCGTCCACGGTTGTTGGACACCGATATGGAACATATTGGTGACGGTGTTCGGTTGCGGGAATTCGAAGGCGCCGCCGGATTGCTCGAAGATCAAATTGCTCCGCTTCAAGTAGTCAAATTGATATCCGCCGGTGATAGCAAGGAACCGGAATCGGTCGTCATCGAATCCGGGCCGCCAGCGCCCCTCCAACGCGACGGTCGACCTGAGAAAGCCTTCCGGGCTGTCAATGTCGTCTGCTGCCTGCGCAGGGGTCTTATTCTGCAACTCATCCGGCAAGAATTCACTTGGGCGAATGCCCGTCTGATAATAGATATTGCCTGACGCGGTGAGATTCAGACCCTCGAACGAATTATTCGACAGGCGAAAGTCCATTCCGTCGAACTGGCGATTGGTGTCGCGCATGAATTCGTCAGTTCGGCCGACATAGCCGAAGTAATAAAACTTTGTGACGGGCGAAATGTCCCAGCCGACGCGCAACTGGTCGACCTGGGTTGTATTGTCGGGAACGACCGCGTATGGGAATGTGCCTTGCAAAAGGGTTGTACTGGAGCCGTTGTATGCTCGACTGACCGGTTGGTCGTTTGCTGAGAACATGGTCATGGGCCGAGAGTACTCAATCGTAACTGGTCCCCAAGTTCCCTGAAGGCGGGGCGTGACCTCGGTGGTATTCCAATCGATCGCCTGCCGCTGACTCAGCACGTGGCAACTTCGGCCTGGCAGTCCTGTCTGGGCAAAGCAGTGCGCGACGGCATTCGCCTGGCGCTCGCCAAACCGACGCATATCGAACACATCGACCCGAAGCTTGACATGATCGGTCAGATCGCCCTGAATGTTTGTTTTGAGTTCGTCAACACGGACTGCGTAGTCGTCCCCGACATTCAAATCTTGCTTTCGCACGAAGCCCGTCGCCGAGTATTGAATCGGGCCGAAGTTGTCGAGCGGGATATGATCACGTCGATGGATGAACCGCTCAAAATCGACCACCGCACGCCCATAGGGCCCATAGATATTCGCAGCCATTGAGTCCGTTTCATTGTCGAGTCCGGTGGAATGAAAGTTGATCGTTCGCGTTCCATTTGTCTTTAGTCCGTCGACATCCCAAAACGGCGACGAGAACACATCCTGCCATTCCCCAGTCTTGACGACGCTTCCGCGCGGGATCGTGCCCCACCCGCCTGCGCCGACGCTGATTTCCGGCAGGAACGGGCTGGTCTGCAGCCGATCGTCGGGAGCCAGGAGAAAACGCATCCATGCCGGTGTGTCGCTTGGGTATTTGGTGGCAGCGAGCGACGGAGTCGGCGGCGGGGCAGGCAATACTTCGTCCGGCTTCTTCGCGGGCGTTGCCGCGGGAGCGCTTCCGCTGGGCGGCGGCGTGGCCGCACCCACCTCGGCGCCGGATTTGGGAATGGGTGGCGGGGTGGGCAATGTGGCGCCTTGTTTCTTTTCGGCTGCTGACGCAGGAGGGCTTCCACTTGGCTGGAGCACGCCGCCAGCCACCTCCGCTCCCGGTGTCGGAGGGGGCGGCGGCAAAACCGGCTCGCCGGCCGACGCCGACAACGACACCGCAACAAACGGAATGCATAGCAAAACCGCGCGCTTCATTGGCGTAACCCGAACGCTATTTGTTCAAGATCGACCAGTGCTCCCTGGTCAAATTGGAGAACAAATCCCCACTTTTCTCAACATTCACAGCCACGAACCCGAGCCGCGTCGGCTGTTGATCGTTGCCGTGCCCCCTACCCTCTTCGTTGCGTCGAATCGCACCTTTTTCAAAGTGCGAGACATTACCGTGTCAGCTGGCCGCCGCGTGTCTGCGACGGTAAATTCGTGCCATGGATTTGAGCATGGCACTGCGTACAGTTCGTGTAAAACACCTGTCTAAGTGCGGGAACCGTATCAATCGGCGCGTGTCGGACGCCCCGATGTCCCGAGTGACAGCGCAGACACAAGAATGTAGTCGGCTGCTTCAAGAGATTGTTGGCAACTGTGCCGTGCGGGTTATGGCAGATGGCGCAGTTTTCCTCCACGGGCGGATGCCGATAAACAAACGGTCCGCGCTTCTCGGTATGGCAGTTGTAGCAGACCATATTGAGCGTGGCTTCCTTGAGGTTGTCCTTGGCCCCGCCGTGCGTATCGTGGCAATCGGTGCAAACCATCTTTCCCTCGCGAACGGGGTGATGTGACGGCATCTCAAATAGGGCCATGATCTTCTGATGGCACTTGTAACACGCTGCGGGCTGATCAACGGACATCGGCAAGCGCTTTGGCCGGTTCACCACGTCATGGTTGATGTCGACTGCACGAAGGATTTGATTCGAAGGATGAGGATTATGGCAATCGACACACGCAACGCCGGACAGGTTGTGAATCGACGATTGCCATGCCATGGTGGGATGCCCCTTGTGGCAGGACAAGCACAGGTCCTTTCTAGTCTCGGCCTTGATCTTTCCGTGTGGATCGTGGCAGGTGGTGCAAACGAAGTTGTTTTTGCCGCCAATTTGATGCGGATGAGCGACCCGCAGGAGTTCGGACTTGTCCTTGTGGCACTTGAGGCAGGTCTGGGGATTGTCCGCACCCAATTTATGCGAGGCGGCGCGAATGGCGACCATCTCCGCCTCTTCCTTTTCCTTGCTCGGTTTTTCATCGGCCGCCAGTCGGATCGGGTTCGGCGCGGCGTCATTCATTCCAACTTGGGTTGGAGCAGTGCCCGGCGGAACGGTGTAATGCACTTTGTGACACTCGGTGCAGGACAGTCCCGCGTTGGCATGAGTTGATGTTCGCCAGCGCGCCCCCGGAGCACACGCGTCCTGGCTGTGGCATTGGAGACAGACCTCGGCCCGCTCGGCGGGTTTCATGGTCTTGAAGCTGAGAATTGTCCCGTGTTCCTTGCCGCGAGACTTCATATGCAAGCTTCCCGGTCCGTGGCATTTCTCGCATGACTGGGCACGATGAATATCGTTTTTGTGTTGTTTGACGTAGGTTTCGTGGCAAGTCATGCATAACTCGTCGTCATTGACCGCTTCCGCGTCTTTTATCTTGGGGATTTCTGCCTGAACCGGTGGAAATTCCTTCTCACGCCACATGTAGCCGAATTGTTTCGGGTGGTCCGAAGTTACTGAGTCGCCACGACGGGTCCATGTCCGATTGGGGGAATTGCATGCAAACGCCGCAAACATGCTGAGACTGATCAGAGCGACAGAAACAACCCAGCCGATACGCCGTGTGTCCGACGACTGTTTATACACGACCCAGACTCCCGTCACCGCATAGTGAGTGGAACGCCCGTTTGCGCACGATGCCGCTGTCAAGTTTTCAGGATGGTTTCGCGCATAGGCTCTTTTTCGGTCGGAAACAAGGTCGATAAATTGCGAATATTCCGATTATTTGAAAGAAAACAAAAAATCGGCATTATCGATTCAATTGTTGCCCTGTGCGGAACCGACACAATCCAACCCGCGGGTCCGGACGAATTGTTGGGAATGGCAGGGCAGGAAATTTGGTAAGGTCATAGAACGATCGCTCGCATCTATGCGACTGACGAAAGTCCCCGATGACAGAATTGTGGGGACTCATCGAGCACTTAAAAGATTCAAAGAAGGATTACCGTCTTTTGGCGTTTCATGCGAAGGCAAAACGTCGCGCGATTTGAACTTTGTCACGACCTTGTTTCGCCAAAGCGCCAAGATCGCGTACATGAACTGAAGGACGATCGCGGAATAGACCCAAGCTTGTCCGCCGCCGCCAAAACCGTAGCTATGCAGTCCTGCGCCAAGGACGAAATTGACGCCATACCAGGCGGCAACGACGAGCGAGAAGCAAAGTACGGCAAGCAACGCCAATCCCCGTTGGCCAACCCAGCCGGCAAATCGGGCGTGCAAAACGCACAAGTACCCGAGTAGCGCTACCAGCGCCCACACTTCTTTTGGATCCCATCCCCAGAAACGACCCCAGGAGTAGTCTGCCCAGACGCCGCCAAGAATGATCCCTGCGGCCAAGAGCAACACGCCAACTTGAATTGCCTTGTAAGTGAACCGAGTCAGGGCGACGATCGCGGCTTGATTGGTCGAAGCGACAAAATAGAAGCCAAGCGTGATGTTGGCGATGCCCAATGCCAAAGCAAAGGCCGCATAGCTCAACGTGATGGTCATGACGTGTGTGACGAGCCAAAAATTGCTTCTCAGCACGGGTTCAATCGGTCGCACGCTGGGATCGAGCAAAGTCGGACTATTGTCCGCAAGAATGAGGGCGAAGGTTGCTACAGCGGCCGCGGCGGTGAGAATATATTTCTGACGATAGATTGCTTCCAGAATCGCGCCAATCGCGACGACGCCGAATCCAACGTAAATGATCGATTCGTACATGTTCGTCACCGGGGGACGACCGGAAATGAGAATCCGGCAGATAAACCCCGTGAGCATGGCGACCACGGCGAGACCATAAATCACGGTCGAGGTCGAGTACATTGGCCTCCAAGTGACTGCGTTGGAAACCAGCAATCCCAGGGTTGCAATTAGCATCAGAATCCATGCAATTCGAAATGGCTTCCAGTGGTTGTACGACACTTCGAGTTTCATGCGAAATCGCGATGGATAGCCGCCCGCGCTTTGCCCAAGTCGCCGAAGGACGGATTTCAGTTCGATGGCGGACTGATTGAATCTGGCCGCGTCACGCGTCAAGTACGCATTTCTTGCTTCGATCAGGATTTGTTGCGCATCCCGAAATTCGCCCGTGGGGTCGCTCGCACCGTCGAAGCGCGTCAACAGAAGATAAGCCAGCGGCATGCCTCGTTGATTTTCGCCGGCTCTCACCGGAATGATGTCGAGCCCACGGCCCATGCGAAGATTCTCGTACGTCCAGAGTCGGTTTGCCAATTCCAGAGCTTTGGTTTCAATCGAATTGAGTGCCGTCCCGCCGGCGTCCTTTTTCACGAGTTCATCGCTCCACGCAGCGAATGACTCGGCCCGCCCCGTTGACGGATCTTCGATCTTGGCGGAGGCGAGGTCCGTGGCGGAAACGTACGCTTCAGTCGCGGGCAACCCCAGTATGCGTCGAAGTTCAAGGTGCTCGACACGGATCATCGCCGCATCGTCCCACTTGTCCGGGTCATGAAATCGAAAGTATTCCGGCGTCCAGTTCGTGACGGTCAGCAATCGATCGTGGCCCTTGTTGTCCCATCCTCGCCATTCGAAAAACATCGATAGATAAAGTTCGGTTGGGTCAAGTCTTGCGCCCGTCTCGGAATCGCGCATGCTCGATCGATTGGAAATGAGCCGCAGTGTTTCCGCCGCCAGCGTGTCAAGCGGTTTTATTCGACCACCATTTTGCACCGGCAAGTCGCGCCACCGGTTCCAGTCAAATCGCGCCGGTTCCTGGGCGACAGACTCAAAGGGGATTACGACAGTTGCCGTCAACGCGACGAATATGGCTGTGATCCGCATCATTCGGACCCCTATTCTTGGCTTCCGGCCGGGTGGGTTAAGAGATTGCTGATGGACAACTCACTTGGAGTTCGTGCGCTGGGAGAACTGGATTCGTCGAGGACTCCGCGACCGGCCTTGGGCTCGGCGAAGCGGAATAGCCTCGTGAGATCACTTCAGATCGCGTCATCAGCGATGCGCGTCCGTCCGAACCGGAGCCCGGCTTCTTGAAGAAATAGGCGCGCATGTAAAACATGATGGCGATGCCGAGACAGATGAGTAAACTTCCGACGTATTTGAGAATCCGACCCGGATCTCGGCCGACGCTTAGGGTGGACGAGTTGACGCCGTGGCCGCCGTCGTCGAAGCTGGCTTGGTAAAAGGTCAGTCCACGATAGGTCAGTGGCTTGTTCATCGATATCAGGCGTTCGCCTTCAATGCCGCGTGCTTCATCCCGGACCAACACTCTGCTGGAAAAGGCGGCGTTGCCGACTCCTCCTGGATTGACTTCTCGACGAAATCGCAACAATTTGAGCGCAAACCCCAGGTTCTTTTCACCGTTTCCCAAACGAATATGTATTGGACCTTCATTCGTTGAAAGCACTCGTTGTCCCAGCACAGGATGGTTGCGTTGCAGCCAGACCATCTGCGTCATTCCGCCCGCGGTTATTTCGATTTCCGCCGCCGCATCATCGTGCTCGTCCTGGCCCGAGTCCGATCGGTGCATCGGCACAAATGAAATTACCTGGCGAACATGAGGCCGATGCTCGACAACCTTGAAGTCATAGTTTCCGGGCATTTCGATCCGCTGACCGAGCGTGACTTTTCCGCGTTGGCTCAAACGATTCGCCGCCCAGGTGCGGCAATAAAGTGCCCCGTCCTCAGCCTGCATGAATTCAACGGCCGTCGTTGGCCGAATCGCGGGGTGGTAATAGCGAAACCGTACCGGAGTGCTCCGCCCGAACGCTGGGTCAAGACTTAACAGCGGGTCTTTCGCAAAAGTCACTTGTTGAAGCGGCTGGTCAGTTCCCGGTAAGTGAACCAGGATCTCCAACATGGGATTCGTTGGGGATTCGCCGGCGGATTTGAATCCTCCGCCTACATCCGGCCTTGCGTTCGCGAAATAATTCACCAGCTTGATCGAGATCCCCTCGCCCAGATCGGCCTCCTTCCCCAACGAATTCTCGACATCAAGCCGCCTACTTTGATTTCCGAAATAGGCGACCAGCATGCCTTTCGAGCCGGGCCGAGGCACAGGCGGCGTCCTGAAATCTGCGAACATTGCCGAATTGCATGCTTGCTGGAGTTGTAATCGGATCGGTCCAAATTCGACTTCGTCGCCATATCCTTGGTCGACCAACAATTGAGGAGTTGTTTCGCTTCCGTCAGGCCCTGCGATCGTAAAGCGCAGCTTTGGCCCGCCGGCGCCGGCGGCGTCCGGAAGCCAGTCTTCGACAACGTTGGCGTGTTGATAGTAATGCAGCACTTTCGCTTGCACGCCGTCAGTGTTTCCAAGATCCAGTGTTTTTCCTTCGTGCCAATTGACCGGGCCGGGTTCGAATACAAATTCATACGGCAACTCGTTTTCGCGGCCGGTCCAGACGAGGCTAATTTGACTCTGTTGCGGAACGATCATTCGAGTGGTTGTTTGACCTTCTGCGAGTCGCACTTGACCTTCGATGCCGCCCAAAAACGTCAACACTGATCCAGCTAGAAGAATCAGAAGGCCGCAATGGGTGACGACGAACCCGGTTTGATGGCGCTTCCACGGCCAGCGCGACACAGCCGCACAGAAGATATTAACGCCGAGAAGGCCCAACAACGCGGCGAACCACGGGCTGTGATAGATGTACCATTGAGCGTAGGGCCGTCCGCGGCGTGCTTCCACGATCGTGGCGGCGCCGATTACAACCGCTACTGTCGCCAGCAGCGGGATCGCCAACTTCAGCGATCCCATCACGGCGAGAACCGATTTGGCGACCGATCCTGCTTTCGCCTTGGGGTTTTCGATGCGGTCGGGCGTCGAATTCGAATTTGGGCTCATCGGCGAGTCCGGTAATGGCGGTCTAGCTCGGTATCATTCGGAGCACATGAAATAGCGATCACTTGGATGCCTTGACAGAATTGATGAACTGTTTGATTCGTTCCGAATGCGCGGCGATGGTCGATCGTGGTCCTACCGCTTTCACGAAATGAAGTTCCCCGTCTACGGGAATAATCGCCGCTAGCATTTGGTAATCAGTCCGCTTGACCGCCGGGGCGTATGGTCCGCGCTGATCGTTAAAATCACCACGACAGTCGACCTGTGTGACCTTAATGCCGTTGATGGTCTGTGCTTCCTGCTTGAACGCCGCTCCCGCGCCGCCGAACTGCCCTTTCCAGCGCTGGACATTGTCGGCCACACTGCCGCCGGCCACGCTTAGCGTCAACCGCCCATCCGATTCGGACCCGCTGACGCCGGGAAGGACGAATTCCGCCAGAATGAACGACGACTGCGGCGACTTGCGCGACCAGCCACTTGGAGCCGTCAGAAGAAGGCCTCCAAACTGCACTTCACCGCCTGCAGAGCCCAAATCGTTCACATTCGAATTTACACCGATCGCAAGGTCATTTGCTTTCGAAGTGGCACGAGATCGATGTGCGTGGGTCTGCAGTTCGAGATCGTCGTCGCATCCCAGAATCAAGATTGCTGCAACTCCACAAGCGAGGTGCGATAATCGCATTGGAACCTCCTGTTCCGTCGCGTCGGCAGAGATGGCGACGCGCGGCGGTCAATCTTGCCGGAACGAGCGATGAACGCGAACCATTCAGTTTCGCACGCTGCAAGTTCGATCATTTGGACCAAGGCAGGGTCGTGAGTTCATTCCGAGCACTTTTGTTGACTCGGATCATCCGCGGGATACTACCATTCCCCGTCGAAGCAAGTCAAGTCACGCCAGCCATGGTCGTTCGCGCTTGGAGGCGCGCTGGAAATTCAGGTTCAACCAACCTTTTTCATCCGCTGCCGAGGGTTTCGGCCGGCCTTCTTCCGCTGATGAACGGGCGCCCGGTGTTGCATCCCGACCGACGAATCCTTTCCCCCCATTTTTTTTCGTCGCCGCCGGGTGAGCCAAATGGTCGAGGCGACCAATCCCGCCAGCACGAGGACGGCATACCATCGTGCATTCAAGCGCCCCCGAATCGGCGCTCCTCGGAACCGCACTTGAAGTTGAAACCCCGCATCCAGAATCGGAGTGGACGATTCAAATCGTTGCGACTCGCCGTCGAGTATGGGCCCAACCGGCAAGTTGCATTCAGCTCGTTTGTCGTTCATCCCCACGATGCGAACGCGAATCTGCTTGCACGGAAGGTCTGAATCCGCGTTGTACGGCTCCCGAGCTTTCTTCGATTGGCAGTTTGTACGAATACTTCAACTGCCGCTTCCCGGGCGTCCAGGGAATGTCGGTCACAACGCGACCGTCAATAATCTGGAATCGTCGGCCGTGAAACTCGTCCGCGAATGTCACACGCTCAAAGCCATCCGGAATCGACAACGACAATGTCGTTGAGAACATGCCGTTATGTTGCCCAACAAATGTCGTCCGCGTCGGATTGTCGACGAGGAACGTTTCTGTGATTTCCACGACGCCGGACTTCACCACCATTTCCAGGTCAAACCGTTCAGCGATTAGCGGACTCGGCGATTGAACCGCATCGTAGACCGTGAGCTCCACAGGCGACTTCGTCGCAAGATCGAGGAATCGAAGGCGCGGACCCGGATAGTGAACTCCCCCCCGGTTCGCTCCGGGTACAAACACCAGTCCCGGCTTGTCCGGCAAATCGTAAAAGATGAAATGTCCGCGCGTCGGCGACGGTTCGGCCGAGGGCAAATCGTTCACCGTCCAATTCTCCGCGCAGGATTACTTCCGCTCCCGCAAGCGGGTTGCCGCCGTGCGTGCCATCTCGAACAGTCCCTTCGAGTTTGCACACTTCGTTGTGGTCAGCACGGCCGCCAAGACTCAGCGCGAGGACGAATAATAGCAGCGCGAACACACACGCCCTCCCTTGACTGAAACGCTCGATTCACCGCGGTTTCGAAATCATCCGAGCTGGGGGATTCAGGCCGCCCTGACATGTTGTTGGGAATTGGATTGAACCTCCTCACGCGACAAATGCAATTCCTCGATGCGACGTGCCAATGATCGCTGTTGAATGGCCAACCACACGACATAACTCGAGATGGCGAGCCATCCAAGCAGGTAAGCAATCACCAAAGAATGCATGGACCAATCCCTTTCGAAAAAGAATCCTTCGTCACACGGTCGGTTCGCCATCATCGGCGTTCACCTGTTGCATTTCCAAGGCAGCGATCGCTTCCAGCAGACCGACCTGCCTGCGGCGAAACGCCATCAACCTCGCGAAGAATGCGGAAAAACTCACGACCGCGACGATTAGTACCAACCGCATGCTTGCGTCCATTTCGGGTGCCACGGGATGAACTCCGCGAAACCACCGAGTCGCCATGAACACCAGTGGCGCGTCCGCGGCGCCGACAATCGCCACGACTGCGCTCAAACGCGCGTGTGCCGCGACGAATCCTCGATGCCCGAGCGCACGAGAAAAATCCCGGCGAATATGAGCCACAAAACGAGTGAAAAGGTCAAGCGCGGTTCCCATGTCCACCACACTCCCCAGGCTTCATGAGCCCATAACGACCCGGTAACCAATGTCAGTGTGGTCCCAAGCCAACCCAGTTCGCCCGCTGCTTGCGACCAGGCATCCCAAGCAAGTTCGCGGCCAGCCAAGTAAGCAATGGCGAATATTCCCATCAAGAGACTTCCCGCCAGGCCGCACCAGGCCACGGAAACATGGAGATAAACAATCCGTTGCACCGGACCCATTGTTTCCTCGGTGGCGCGTACCAGAAAATGAGCGCAATCGCGGGCATTGCTGCCGCGAGAAGCGATACATCGACAAGCCATGAAAGGTTCCCATGCCGGAACCGCGTGATTGCTCGCATTCCATCATTCCTCAACGACGAAATCGAATATTAATATTCCCACCGTCGTAAACAGAATCGCGAAAGCGGCGAGCATTTGGATCCAGCGCCACCACTCGCTGGTAAGTTCACCGATGATCATGAGTCGCGTCGCTTCAGCGCTTCCAACCATGACCGGCGTCAGCAACGGGAGCTGCAGCAGTGTGAGAACGGTGCCGCGGTGCGAAAGCCCGGTCGTCGCCGCGCTGACCAGCACGCCGACCGCGACAAATCCCAGGTTGCCAAGCAGCGCGATCAGCAGGAACTGCAACGGGTGTTCCAGCAGGGGCACATTGGACATGACGATAAATGCAGGGACGAGCAGCAGTTCCACTAAGACCAAGGCAACGAAATTCACTGCCATTTTCGACGCATAAATGATCGTGGGAGCCAGCGGATAGAGCAACAGCGCCTGCCAACAAGCCTCCTCGCGTTCGGAAGCAAAAGAACGTTCCAGCGCCAACGTACCGGCAAAAAAAACGGTGAGCCACAACAACCCGCTTACGACTTGCCGCTTTTCAAGCGCGGGGATCTCGAAGTGCAATTCCAGAAAGAACACCAACACCAAGCCGAGCAGCAGCATGCTTGCCCACGAACGCCGGACGCGAACTTCGCCCCGCAAGTCCTTCAGCACCAGCCAGGCGCATGCTCTGATTGAATGGCCCAGCGTCATGTGCCGCCCCCGGCGAGGGCGCCTTCAGGTTCCAGCACGGAACCGACGGAGTCGTCCCGTTCTCGCAATTGGCCCGCGTGAAGACTCAAAACCCGGGCTGCCAAGTCCCGCGCGACGACAATATCGTGGCCCGAAAAGAGTATGCAGCTCGGCCGAGAGCGCAGCGATTCCAGGTGTGAGATGAGCCACAAGCGTCCGTCGGCGTCCAGGTTTGTGAACGGTTCATCGAGAATTACGATGTCGGGATGATGAATCGTCGCCCGAATGATTGCCAGCCTTTGCCGCATGCCGCGGGAAAGCACTCGCACTCTTTGATGAGCCAGATTCTTCAATCCGCATTGCTTCAGGGATTCCGTCACCCGTTCGCTCACCCGATCGCTGCCAAACATTCGGCCGGCGAACAGCAGATTTTCCCGCACGGTGAGATCGAGATAGAGCCCTGCTTCATGTCCCGCGAAGCCGACCTGCCGCCGAGACGCGGCGTTTCGCGCGACTAGTTCGCCGCGCCATCGCACTTCGCCGGAAGTCGGCCGCATCGCGCCGGCCAGGCATTTTAGGAGCGTCGTCTTGCCGACCCCGTTAGCGCCCAGGACGGCCACGATTTCTCCCGGGCCGACTTTCAGGTCGATGGCTCGCAGCACGGTGTGATAGCCCCGGCGAAAACAAAGCCGGCGTGCTTCCAGCGAGTGGCACGGCGCCGATGCCAGCGATCGGTGGCTCGACGCCAGCCGCCGCATGTAACGTTGCACCAAATCGATGAAGCCAAACCGAGTCATCACTCTCCGTCGCGAGAATTGGGCATCGTGCATTGCCAGTACCGTCACGCCGCCCGCCGGTGGACGGCCGCGTTTGGATCATCTGCAGTCAACTGATTCGATTCGCGCCGGCGGCCCGCCGGCAAAACCGCTGCCACGGCACAACACGCGGCGATGGCGCCGCCGGCCCACAACCATCGCATCATCGGGTTTTCGATCAGCGTCAGAGCGACCGTCCCGTCGTGTTGACTGGAATTCAGGATGGTGTAGAAGTCGCCGCGCCACGTCGAATCGATCGATATTTCGGTGGTCCATTCTTTTTGCAGCAAGTGCCAGTGGCGCGCGGGACGCAAGATTCGTGCGCGGTTTCCATTTCGCGATACCTCCAACACAGCTTCGGCGACCAGCTTGTCAGGAGCCTTTCGACGGATCAGTTGCACATAGCGAACCTCTCGCCCAGCCCAATGGACGACGTCGCCTTCTGCCATATCCACCTCCGTACGGCGTGTCCCGATCGAGGATCCTGTCACGCCGACCGCCAAAACGAGAATGCCAAGGTGAACTCCATATCCCGCGCAGCGCCGACGAACACGGTGGCGTGCGAGCCAGAGTTCAGAGGATCGAATCGATCTTGTTCGCCGCGGGAATTCAAGAATCGCGGCGCCAAGAAAGGCAACTAGACAAACGGCGGCAAGCCCGGCAACGCTGATCGCGGCCGTGTGTCGCAAACCTGCGGCGTAGCCCGTGAGCGAAACCAGCAATCCAGCCGCTACGCTGATTTTGAGAACGCGGCGCTGAGCAGGATTGGGTGAGTCGCTCCAGCGCAGCAACGGAACCGCGGCCATGACGGCGAGCAGCAATAACCCGACGGGCATGAGCACCGCGTTGTAGAACGCCGGGTCAACGACGATCGTGTGGCCGGACAGAAGCCGCGAGATCGGCCCGACCAGCGTTCCGCCCATCACCACGGCCGCAAATGCGACCAACAAATATGCGGAGACCAGGATCAAGGTTTCGCGTGCTAGAATGCTTTGCGCAATTCGGTCCGGAGTCAATGCGCGGCGATTCGTCACGATCAGAACCGAACCGCCGACCAACAGAATGGCCATGAATCCCAGAAATAGCCAACCAATTGGCGACTCGCTAAATGCGTGAACACTGCTGAAGATTCCACTACGTGTCAGGAAGGTCGCGAAGTTGCACAGACCAAATGTGACAATCGCAAGTGCGACGGTTGTTTTCTTGAGACAACCTCGAGTGCGCCAACTCATCAACCCGTGGATGAAAGCCGTGCCCGTCAACCACGGCAACAATGAGCCGTTCTCCACAGGGTCCCAACCCCAGTAGCCTCCCCAACCGAGTTCCTCGTAAGCCCAATTTGCTCCCAGCAGCAGGCCGACCAGCAGGATCGCCCAAGCACAGAGTGCCCAAGGTCGGGCCATTTCTGCCCAGGTTACGTCGAGCTTACCGGACATGAGCGCGGCCATTGCGAGAGCAAACGGCACAGTCCACGCCGCATACGCGGCAAAGATCACCGGCGGGTGGATCAGCATCGACGGGTGCTGTAACAAAGGGCTTAATCCAAGTCCTTCCGCCGGCGCGGCAAGACTTGGTTTGAACGGATCCGCCGCGAACACCATGATCGCCGCAATGAAGCCAAGATTCGCCAGCATCACGCCAAATGCCGTCTCACGCAATTTATGATCCGGCGCAGGTAACAATCGAAGCAAGCCGGCCAAGCCGGATACAAACAACGCCCAAAGCAATAACGAACCGGCCTGTCCGACCCAAAGTGCCGATAAGGAGTATCTCCATGGCAGCAGCCGGCTTGAATAGTGGGCCACATATTCGAAACTGAAATCGCGTTTCAAGAGCGCCCATGCCAGGATCCCCACGGCGATCATCGTCGAAACCAAGGCGAGAAATCCGCAAAACGTTGCAACGCGAAGCAAAATTCGATTGGCGCGATGTTGACATGCCAACAACACGAAAGCGGCGTAACTGGAGGCGACCAGCGTCACGAGCAAACAGATCTGACCGACGCCTTGCATCCAAGTTCCTCGGGTAGCATCGCGCATTTAGCTAGAGTTCGGCTGCAAACTGTGCTACGGGCTGGAAAGGGTGTCGCGTTGCGAAACGGTCGAGTCGTGCTTCGCCGAGTATTTGCTGGCGCATCGGGTGATTACTCGATCGGCATGGATCTTCCCATCAGCTTGGAGACTTCCTTCGACGACGATTTCCAAGCCTTCTGCCAGGTTGTCCGGCATGGGCCCGGATGCGATGACCGGTAATTCAGCTTGCGACCCGCGTAAGACGAAGGTGGCGTTGCGACGGTTGGCTGAGACTGCCAGGGAACCGTCAACAACACGGCCGCTGACCCGCACGCGAGCCTTTCCAACTCGGCTTGCTTGTGCCGCTAATTCGTCGACGACAAAATAGTATCGCCAGCTTGAGGACGCGCCGAGATACGCGACGTAGCCGATCACACCCGTGATTACTAGGGCTCCGACAGCGATCCTGACATTCATTTTCACCGGCTTCGGCCAGCCGTTCCTTCAAGGTTCCAATGTTCGAACACTAGTCCGCCTGATGAAATTGGTAACGAGTGGCCGGCAATCGTAGCTACCATCCCGCCGGCTGTCAACGTGACCTATTCGCGGTCAATCCCAGTCATGGGTGAATTGACATTTCGGGTCGCAGACAGGTTCCTTACAGGTCAGACCCTTCTTTCGCCGCAATCTGAAAGAGACAATACGTGACCCCGATACGTTTCCGGACAGACTGCGACGTGGGTGCGCACGGCGGGCTGGCGATGCACGAATTGGACTTGTGTTACTTGGCCGGATCTCGTTACGATTCCCGTTTGTATGTCGCTTGTCGGTCTCCATCCACCGCGAGGGAATGACATGAGCACCGATCCCGCTACCCACTTGGCGCACTTCCAAGTCTGCAAACACCTATCTGAGCTGCCTCCGGTTGTAGGCGAGTGGCAGCAGACCTGTCAACAGCCGGCGTGCGTACACTTTCGACTTGGCGAATGTGCGAATCCCAATCGGCTGTCTGAATCCGCACCCTGCCCATTTGACGGCAAACAATTGCCGTTGCGAGACGCTTGATGACCACGTCCAGTCTCATGGATGAATCGCGTGCCGTAATCGCCGTCATGAAGTGCTGGCTTTGTCAGGCGGGCTTGGTCCTGATGGCGGCAGTTCTTCGGTCCATCTGTTGAATCCGCGCCGTTGCCGCAAAAAACTTGGACTTTTGATTTGCATTTCGATTGACCCGATGTCTGCTCGGTTTTCCCATTCACTCGTACTCTCGCGCCATAATCTCGATTGCGACGTCAATTGCCTCGCGCCATTGCTCCGCCAGTGAATCATTCCAGTCGCTGCCGTGAAACCTCTCCAGCGTGGCGAGCATGGCCGTTTGCCACTTGGGATAAAGGTCGGCGCCGATTCCGCGGCGGCGATGTCGCTCGCCAAGCAACTTCAAATACTCGCTGGTCATTTCATAGCGATGGTGATAATGCCGCTCGATCGTCAGCAATGCCATCGTCAACAGGACGTTTTGTCGTTTCATATCAACGCCGCCAAAGAAGCCTTGCATTTCCGGGTAATCCTTGAGGAATACGAGATAGAACAGATCGGCAAGCGAGTCGGCCTGAAGCAGAATTCGGTGAACGCTCTCGTGAATGTCCATTTGCTGAATTCCATATTCTTGGACCAAAGTCGATGAAATGCGCGACAACTCTTTTCCAAATTTGTATGAGTTTTGATCGCTCTGAGCGCCAGGACGCGAAGTCGAGATTTCCAGGGCGTGCATGACAGACCTGGCGAAATTATTGCCGGTGCCTCGCAGGGCAGCAAAACAATCGAGAAGCCGGTCTCCCTTCAACCAAACTATGGTTCCAACTGCCGAAGATGGACGAAACGCCGGTGCAGAAGTTGCGATTTGCCAACCAATTCTCGGATGCCCGCGACGCATGCTCGCCGGGCGCGGGTACCGGAATTATTCGAAAACTCCATAAGGGAGGGGGAATTCGCCGCAATCTGTGCGGCTTCGCACACTGCCGGCTATTTGTTCGGCGGATAGATTGCCTAAACTGCCGGTGAAATCGCTTTCTTGGATCTGGCGAGCGAGTTGCAACATTAAGTAGACGCGCCCAATCAAACCAATTCGGAGTACCGCCATGCGATTTGATCGATCATCTTTGGTTGTGCTTGCTGTTCTTTCTGTCCTGACTCTTGGCGTCGGTGGTGATCCGCCCAAACCGGGTAAGACAAGCAGCATCATGCAAAAGAAGCTCGCCGCCTCTCAAAAAATTCTCGAAGGGTTGGCGCTGAACAACTTCAAGGAAATCAGGGAAAACGCGGAGATGCTCAATGATTTGAGCAAGCAGGCTGCCTGGAAAATGATTGAGACGCCACGCTACGCACAGTACAGCGAGGAATTCCAGCGCCTTACTCTGAAGATGGCGGCACAGGCGAAGGACAAGAACATCGACGGCGTCGCGCTGTCGTATGTGGACATGACACTCCTTTGCGTCAAGTGCCATCAACACACTCGCGAAGTCCATGTCGGCCAACTGCATCGATTCGACACGAATCGTGCATTTGTCAAAAACTGGCAGATCTGCATTCCGGATTCACTTCGCGGACGAAATTAGACTGGCTCGAATCCGGATTGATCAGGCCAAGTCAACAGTGCAAGACGAATTTCACTCGAATCGTTGCGAAAAGTCTCGTGCGATTCCGAATGCGTTTATTGCAATCTGTGATCGGAGAGTTCGGCGGTCGCAGGTGGTGAAATTAGTCGCGCTTGGATTTCGCCCTGGTAACGGTCGCTTCGGTCTCTGCCATTTCGACAATTTTCGGAGCAAACGCCTTTTCCTTCATCGCGAGAGCAACAGTTCGAGGAGACGCCGAGCGGTAAAGTAAGCGTGCCTTGATTTTGATCGTGCCGGACAGGTCCTTTGGAAGCTCGGCCTTGAGGGGGGTTGTCAAGCTGCCCTTGGGCGGCACCGTTCGCTTTTGCGTCAGCCGTTCCATTTCCCACAACTTGATGGTATGCTTCCCGTCGCGCTTCACGACGCTGGCGCCAAACCAAATGCAATCGGAGGGAAGCTCGCCAACGGCGTCCGGCTGCCCGCTCTGAAACAACGTCTTCCCTTTCTCATCAAAAATCTTCAACTCGACCCACATCTGTCGCAGCTCCGTCGCGCCGGTCGGTAGATTGTGGCCTGCGGCAATGTTGTGAACAGTCACATTCAGCGACAGCTTCTTGCCCGGAAGATACTCCGCTGGAGCTTTGAGCTCCAGCCGGGCGGCGAACTTCAACATGGCTTCCGCCATCTTGCCATGCGCCCCATCGCCTCCGAGCCGCTCGGCATTAGCATTGCCGCCGACGAAAAAATGTTGTGCGATGTCGCGCGTTGGGCCGTCCACGATCCGCGGTCCCTTGACAGCGACCGGCCGAAGAGACTCAGCCACTTTCGCGACATCTTTGGGGCTGCGCATATGGCAGTCTTGACATTGAATGCCCTTCTTGGCGTACGGGCTGCCTTTCCACTCTTCATACGTTGTTTCGATACGCAAGCCGTTAATAGGATGGATGACGGTGTGACAGCTGGCACAGAACTCGGATTGCGAGAAGAAATCGCGTTTTTCGCCGGTATGTGCGCGGTTGGGCTCGAACAAACCCGTGCTCGTATATTTTTTGGCGCCCGGATTGAGCATCACTGAGGCATTTCCGGGCTCCCCCCAAGGCCCCTCCTTGCCGGTAAGGCGCGCGATCTGGTGACAAACATCGCAGGTTATGCCGGACTTCGCCTCGGCGGGTAACTCGTGTTCCTTTTTGCTGGGAATCAGATTGGCGACGACCCCTGCGGGCGAATGACAGCCCGAACAATAACGGTACACGTCCTCGCCCGCCTCGTTGCGTGCCAGCTCGGCAAAACCTCGATAGAAGGGCTCTGTGTGGGCGGCCAAATGCATTGATCCTTGTAGCTCTTTCAATTCACGTTCGTGACACACGCCGCACGTTTCCCGCGTAAGGAATAGATCGATATCTGTCAGTCGCGGCGAGCGACTTTACCAATTTCGCGGTGACGATCGCGGCTGACCGCGATTTGTCGATCGCGGTTTAGGGCGCGGCAACGAGCGGGCGGTCGATCACCTCTTGGCAAGGCATTTCAGCACCACATAACCTGGATGGGATGATTTCGAGATGAAGGGTCTCGGAGCGAGTAGGAGCTCGCCCCGAGACGTGACCTTCGGGAGCAAGACCTCCCTTGGGCCATTCTCAGTTTCCCCTGCGTGGCGTCCCTGGACAAGGTCCAGCGGCGTCGTCGGGTCATTTTCGATGCCGGCGTTGCCTGCTCAAAGGCTGCGAACGGCTCTATCGGCCGACTCATCCCCAGAGTCGATACTGTTCGGACCACTGCGTCCGCGAAGCCGAGCGCTGGCGGGGTCGGCAGGCCAGCCGGGCTTGGCGGGCCAGCGCGCAGGGCAAGGCTTGCCGCCGGGAGCAGGCGCAGCGCTATCGACGGCGGATTCCGCTGGTCGTCCTTCCCGAATCGTTGTTCACGGCAGGACCGGCGGAGCCGGAACGTTCTCCGGAGTCACCCGCCCTTTCGGCTCCCGCGGAGGCGTCCGTTCTTCCGGCTCCGGAGGCCCCGGAGGCGCGCGAGGGCCAGCGCCCAGCGTTAAAATCTGACGATTTTTCCCTTCGCTGGTGTGAACGTCCCGGCTGCTACGAGTGGTTCGCGGTTGCCTGGGCGTTGTCGCCGCAGCGCTTCTGTTCGAGCGGCTGCCGCCGAGCCTTACGCAACGTGCTGGATCGGGAAGCCCGCTATCGACAACGACGGCGCGACGGCGATCGGCCACTCCAGCGGCGCTCGCGGCCGGCTTCGATGCGGCCGCCGTGACGTCTTTACCGGTTGTGATCGGTCGAGCGTTTGGGGATGATCGCCCGTGCCCCCAAAGACGGAGAAGGCAACGGGTGGGTTCCGGTACTCCCGGTCCCCCCGTTCCTTCCCGTTGGGGGGTGGGGGAGGAGAAGCCTTGCCCGCCATCGCGACCATCGAAGCCCGGCCGCTGACCTTGTCTGAGTTGGGCGCGCGGTATCGTCGCTACCGACTGACGGACCCGGCGGCCGAGGCGGCGATGGCCCGGTCGCTCTGTTCGTATGGGCAGTTGGCCCCAGTGACGGCGTGCTGGCGGGACGGCCAGGCCGAACTGCTCGATGGGTTCAAGCGGCACGCGGCCGCGGCTCAAGTCGGGTGGCCGACGTTGAGCGTGCGGCTGGTCGATGTCGATGAGCGGTCGGCCAAGGCGGCGATCTTCGGGCTCAACCATGCGGGTCAGCAGCCGAGTGAGTTGGAGGAAGCCTGGATCGTGCAGGCCCTGGTGCGTGAAGACGGGCTGTCGCAGGTGGAAGCGGCGCAGTTGCTGAACAAGCATAAGAGTTGGGTGTGCCGGCGACTGGCACTCCTGGAACGGCTGGGGCCCGAAGCCCAGGCGGAGTTGCGTCTGGGCCTGATGTCGCCGGGCCTGGCGCGACAGTTGACGCGGTTGCCCACGGGCAACCAGGCGGCCGTGCTGGCGCCGCGCGACGGGATTGCCTGACCGCGCTCGAAGTCCAGGGCGTCGTCGATTTGTTGCGCGGGGCATCGCAAGAGCAGGAAGAGTACGTGCTCCACGACCCGCGCGCGGCCTTGCGTCAGACCGAAGGCGTGCCGGTCCGCGATCCACGCTTGAGCCCGGCGGGCAACCGGCTGGCTCGCCAACTCGCGTTGGTGATCGACGTGCTCGGCCGGCTCGAGAGTTGGCAGCGTCATCCCGGACTGGCCGAGTTGAAGCGCGACGACCGCCGGTTGCTGGCGCCCAGCTTCTGGCGGCTGGCTGGCGATGGACGCCGCGTCGCCGACCGGATCGATGATCTGTGGCCCCGTTTATCCGCGGACGAGTTGCCATGAACGAAGCGCTCCGTCACGACATCGTGCGTCGCCATCAGGGCGGGGCTTCGGTCCGGCAAATCGCCGACGACTTGAAGTTGGCCCGCCAGACCGTGCGCGGCGTGATTCGCCGCTGGCAAGCCGATCGGGCCGGCCCCGAAGCGCCCCCAGCGTCACCGCCAAAGCGATCGAGTTTGCTCGATGCCTACGACGAAGCGATCCGCCACTGGCTCGACCGCCATCCCCACATCACCGTCACCCGCCTGCTGGAAGAACTGCGCAGGCAAGGCTTCGCTGGCCAGTACACCATCCTCCGCGCCCGGGTCAACCAGTTGCGGCCCCGGCCCCATCGCCCACCGGTCGAGCGCTTCGAGACCGGGCCGGGCGCCCAGGCCCAGATGGACTACAGCAGCTACGACCTCGACTTCACCGGCCCCGGCGAGGGCCGCCGCCGCGTTCATCTCTTCAGCTACATCCTCAGCTACTCACGCCGCTCGTACCTGCGCTTCGTCGAGACGCAGGACCTGGCCACGACCTTGCGCGAACACATCCGTGCCTTCGAGCATCTGGGCGGCGTCGCCCGCACCTGCCTGTACGACAACATGAAGGTGGTGGTCCTGCGGCACGGCGACGAGGGGCCGCTGTACAACCCCAAGTTCCTCGCCTTTGCCACGCACTACGGCTACACGCCCTGGGCCTGCCGCGTCCGCCGCAGCCAGACCAAGGGCAAGGTCGAACGACAGTTCCATTACGTCGAGACGAACCTGCTCAACGGCCGAACCTTCCACTCGCTGGAACACCTCAACGAAGTCACCGCCCGCTGGCTGGCCGAGGTCGCCGACGTGCGCAGCCATCGCGAGACGAAGCAACGGCCCATTGATCGCCACGCCGAGGAACAGCCCCACCTGATCCCGCTGCCGGCCACACCCTATGCGGTCGCCGCCGTCGAATACCGCGTCGTCAACGTCGAAGGCTTCATCGCCTACCGGCAGAACTTCTACTCGGTCCCCTGGCGGCTCATCGGCCTGGCGCTGCCGGTGCGCGTCACCGAGAGCGAGTTGATCGCCTACGGCCCCCAGGTCGAGGAGATTGCCCGACATCGACTGTTCCCACGCGGTCAGACGGGCCAGCGTTCCGAACAGAAGTCGCATCGGCCCGTGGCCGACCCCCGCGCACAGCAGGCCCTCCTGCGCGAACGCTTCGCCGAACTCGGCCCGCTGGCCGGGCGCTTCCTCGACGGCCTGATCCGCGACCAGCGCTACAGCAACCAGCAGGCGTTCAAGATCCTGGCCCTGCAAAGCACCTATGCCCGCGCCGATCTGCTCGCCGCCCTGGAACGGGCCGTTCGCTTCGGCGCCTATTCGCTCAACGCCGTCGAACGCATCCTCGCGGCCCGAGCCACGCCGCAGAGTATTCTGGATGCCCTCGCCGATCGCGAGCGCCGGCATTTGCCCGACCATCTGCGCGACGACCCGGTGATCCCGCGACCCACTACTGAATACCGCAACCTCGTGGAGGAATCGACCGCTCATGGCCCGCCGCAAGACCCCACGCCCACCCACCCCGCCGCCGACGAACCCCACGACGATGCCGACCGACCTGCGTGAACGCATCCTCGCCGACTTCGCCGCCCTCAAGGTGCCGCTGGCCGCCGCGGCGTTCGACGCCATCCTGGCTCGCGCCCAGCGCGAAGGACTGTCGCACCAGCAGTTCCTGCATCTGCTCGTCGCCGAGCAAGCCAACCAACGCCGCGAACGCTCGATCGCCCATCGCATCCGCGAGGCCCACTTCGTTGAACGCAAGCCGCTCGGCGAGTTCGACTGGGACTTCAACAAGTCCGCCATCGATCGCGTCCAGATCGAAGAACTGGCCACCGGCGCGTTTGTTCAGCGCCAGGACAACCTGGTTCTGGTGGGCCAGTCCGGGGTTGGGAAATCGTATCTCGTGCAAGCGATTGCCGAATCCGCGTGTGTCCTGGGTTACTCGGTCCGCTACACCACCAGTGCCGCGCTCTTGATCGACTTGACCAAGTCCCTGGCCGACCAGACCCTGCCCAAGCGCGTGCGCTACTACGCGCGCTTCGACTTATTGGTAATCGATGAATTCGGCTTCGAAAGAATTGAACGCGCCGAATCGCCGCAGGCCGCCAATCTGCTCTACAAGATCATCGACGCCCGCAGCCGGCAGCGTTCCACCGCCCTGATCACCAACATCGACTTCGACGCCTGGGGCGATTACCTCGGCGACCCACCGCTGGCCATGGCGTTCCTCGATCGTATCGTCGACGGAGCGATCATCCTGAAGATCAACGGCAAAAGCTACCGCGCCCATCGCGCCCGCCAGTCCAAGACCAAGCCCGCCCCCAAATGCTGAGCCAACAGACCGGATCATCCACCGTCCGGTTCCCCACATGGCTCCGCAATCGCATTGCAAATCCCGCCCTCGCGGCAACCCTACCATCAACATCGGCCCAAACCGCGAAAGTGGTAAAGTTCCTTACCGCGAACGACACGATATCGGCTGCTGCTCCATCGGTTGTGGTGACTCGGGACAATCCGAATGGCCCCGTGGGCGGCTTTGCCGGCGCCGGCTTCTGCGCCTCAATCCCTGTTAGAACGAGCGCGAACAGCGCGAAGCTGATCAGAACAGCGCTGAAGGAGAACTTTTTCATGGAGTGTGCTCCTCGGGGCGAGCCGCATCGGTAGTCCAATGCATAGGTGACGAACGGGCGGTGTCGGGCGATTTCTTTGCCAATATTTGATGGCCATTTCGATTAGGCGGCGCCCAAGTACATTCTTGAGTGATTTACATCCGGCTCCTAGCGATTTATTGAGCAGGGCCCCGAAACCTTCTGCCTGCTGACCACCGATGCGAATGCGAATTCGGCCGAAGTTCACGATCGATTGCCGGCGATCCTGACGGGCAAGGCCGTAGATCTGTGGCTCGACCATTCACTGAAGGATTTGAAGCCGGTGGCGGAATTGCTGAAACCGGCACTTGAGAAGTTGCTGACAACGGTGCCGGTATCGACGTATGTGAATTCGCCGAAGAATTCAGGGCCGCAGTGCGTCGAGCCGATCGAGGCAGCTTGACGCCGTGATCGACCGCACCAGTGAGTTGGCGGACAAGCTGATCGACACCCAGACTCGGCTTTTGTTTGCAATCGTTGCTGACGCAGGTATTCTCGTTTGAGTACCATGCCGACCATAGCGGCTCCCAGGCATGAGAGCAACACCGGGAGTCGTTATTTGTTGGCCGCTCGCAATCGTCGAGAATATCATCAGTATTCCGGGAATCCCATCCCGGAGCAGGACATGGCCCCGGTGTTTTTGGGCGACCACCGGGGCCGGTTCTTTCCGGCAACGACTTGTTAGTTCGCGCTTTCACGCCGTCCCACGAACCAACGAACGACCGCGGCGATGGACCTGTCGAGGTTCGTTCCACTCTTCATGTTCCGGATTCAACAGGAATCAACAAACCCTTACGACGTTCAGCCCCAAATGCATACGCGGTAAGTGGTTCTGAAAACCCGTGCCACGCCGGGTGTCTCGAAAACAAGGCGTTTTCAGACATGAAATCAGACACGTTGCTGGCAGAATCAGACATTTGCTGATCCACTGTTTTCCGAATTGAGCAATGTGCCGAGGGATTGATGTACTCACAGCGGGGACCCGAGGTAATTGCCCACAACATGAAATGATCGTGCCGAGGCCCGTTCCTGCAGTTCATTGACCCAGCTCGCGCCACCAAGATTGACAACTTTGCCAGGGCTTGGGCACTACAATTCGATCCTATTTCCTCGCCCGTGGCTGTGCCTTTCTGCCAAAACTCGCTCCAACTCGAATTTTCCGTACATCCACGGCGGATTGCGTTCGACGAACGACAATTGCTACCAGAGCGATGAGTTCCTTCGGTTCCAGATGGGACACGGGACCCACATCGATACATTTGGCTGGCTCACATCGACCGATTTCCAAGTCGTTGAAATCATAGCATTTTCACGGATTACAGCTTGCGATAGGCGGGTTTAGCATTGATTGCTTCAAGATGAATCCGGTCGCCACGATACTTGTGCCTTCGCAAGCACTCAGATGAGAATAAATGTTTTAAAGCCGGCTTTATGGCCTGCTCCCCATTTTTTGGTCCAGCTGAAATGGGAGTCGCTTGCATAGCATAAGTCCAGGAGGGACTCATGAGCAAGCGACGGAACGCTGAACTGTTTTGCCTCAGTCGGATCTGGAAGAACGCCTCGGTCGGGTTAACTTAACCCAACGGAGGTGCAACATGGACAAGCAACGGCGGCATTTTTCCGGGCCCGACAAGGTGGCGATCCTCAAACGCCACCTGCTCGACAAGGTCCCCGTTTCCGATCTCTGCGACGAATTCGACATCTACCCCAACCAGTTCTACGCCTGGCTGAAGGACTTCTTTGAACACGGTCACTTGGCGTTCGACACCGGCCGCAAGGCCAAGGCTGTCGAGGATTCGCAGCAAAAGAAAATCTCCCACCTCGAAGCCAAGCTGGCCCGCAAAAACGAGGTCATGGCCGAACTCATGGAAGCCCACACCCTTTTAAAAAAAGATCTTGGGGAGATCTAAAGCGCCGCTGGGTGGCCCACGACACCCGCGACCAAGTCGTCGATTTCGTCCGTTCCTGGAGCGACAAGACCGGCGTCCCGGCTTGTCGCTTTTTCGCTTGGTTGGGTCTGTCCGCCAGCAAGGTCCACGACTGGAAACGCCGCTTCGGCAAGGTCAACGAGCACAACGCCTGGGTGCCACGCGACCACTGGCTCACCGCGGACGAAAAAGAACGCATTTGCGCCTACGCTCGCGGCAATCCGTTGGAAGGTTATCGCCGGCTCACCTTCATGATGCTCGATGCCGACATCGTCGCTTGCAGTCCCTCCAGCGTCTATCGGGTGCTCAAAGGCGCTGGACTGTTGGCCGGTTGCTCGCCCGTGCCCTCGAAAAAGGGAAAAGGCTTCGTCCAGCCCCTGACGCCGCATGAGCACTGGCACATCGACGTCAGTTATCTCAACATCGCCGGCACTTTCTACTTCCTCTGCTCCATCCTCGACGGTTGCAGCCGCTTCATCGTCCATCACGAAATCCGCGACAAAATGGAGGAATCCGACGTGCAAACCATCGTCCAACGAGTCGCGAATCCTACCCCAACGCCAAGCCACGCATCATCTCCGATAACGGACCGCAGTTCATCGCCAAGGATTTCAAGGAGTTCATCCGCATTGCCGGCATGACCCACGTCAAGACCTCGCCCTACTATCCGCAATCCAACGGCAAAACCGAACGCTGGCACAAAACCCTCAAAGGCGATTGCATCCGCACCAAAGTCCCGCTGTCCTTGGACGAGGCGCGTCGCGCCGTCGGCGAGTACGTCGCGCATTACAACACCGTCCGCCTGCACTCGGCCATCGGCTACGTCACGCCCAAAGATAAATTAGAAGGTCGAGATAAACAGATCTTTGATGAACGCGATCGCAAACTCGCCGCGGCCCGCGAACGACGCGCCCAAGCCCGACAACAGCAACCCAAACCAACCCGCAGAAGTGACACACCACTGTCACCATCATCACCGGCCATCGACTTCGCCGCCCTCCGCGCCGTCTTGAGCATCACCGCCGTCTTGCAACTGCTCGGCTTCCAGCCCAAGAGCACGCGGGGCGCCCAGCAACGCGGGCCGTGTCCGCTGCACGGCTCCACCCACGCTAGCAGCCGCTGCTTCTCGGCCAATCTCGACCAGAACCACTTCCACTGCTTCAAGTGCGGCCGGCACGGCAACGCCCTGGACCTGTGGGCCTGCGCCAACCGCCTGACGATCTACAATGCCGCCGTCGACTTGTGTCAGCGACTCAATATCCCGCTGCCGTTGCTGCAGGAGCGGAACAGAAATGAGGAACCCGTAGCCCCGGCTCCTGATCCCGCTACAATGTCGCCAACCGGGACATGCGTCCCTTTAACCCCTTAACTCGCCGACGCGATTCTTCCAGATCAGGCTGAACCAGAACAGAACAGATCGTGCGCTCATTGCGCGAAGCCGAACGCGACCTGGCCAAGGGCCTGACGGTCGCCGATGTTTGCCGAAAACTCGGCATCGTCGAGAACACTTATTACCGCTGGCGACAACAATTTAACCAAGATCAGATCGACGAGGCTCGGAAGATTCGCGAACTCCAAGCCGAGGTCGATCGCCTCAAGACCATCGTCGTCGAACTGATGCTCGATAAGCAGATGCTTCAAGAGGTCGCGAAAAAAAAGTGGTGACGCCGACGCAGCAGCGCGGCGGCGGATTACTTGCAACAGCGTCATGGCCTCAGCCAGCGACATGCTTGCCGGCTCTTGGGCCGAGCTCGCTCGACCATCCGTTATCGCTCCAGCGCGTCGGCCAAGGACGAGCCGCTGGTCCGGGCGATTCGCCGCCTGGCGCGTCGGCACCCGCGTTACGGTTACCGCCGCATCCATGCCCGCCTGACCCATCAGGGCTGGACGGTCAACCTCAAACGCGTCCGACGGCTGTGGATCGAACTGGGTCTGCGGCGAGCGGTGCGTCGCAAAAAATCGCGAAAACTCGGGGCCAAACGCGGCACCAGCCGCAACAGTTGCGTGAACCAACCGGCGCGGTTCAAGAACGACGTGTGGACCTGTGATTTCGTCGCCGACCGCACGGTCTCGGGCCAAACGCTCAAGTGGCTGTCGTTGGTGGACGAATATACTCGGGAGTGCCTGGCGTTGCACGCGGCGACAAGCTTGAGCGGCGCCGACGTGCGGCGGATCCTCGGTCGCGTAATCGGTCGACGAGGTGCGCCGCGTCGGATTCGCAGCGACAACGGCACGGAGTTCCTGGGCCAGGCCTTGGCCGACTGGCTGCCGGTGGTGGGGACGAAAGCACTCCCCGTGGCGCCGGCGAGTCCGTGGGAGAACGGCTACGTCGAGTCGTTTCACAGCCGGCTGCGGGACGAGTTTCTGGAACGAGAGGAATTCGAGTCGGAGTCGGATGCACGAGCGAAGGCGAAGTGGTTCCGGCGCGAATACAATCGGATTCGGCCGCACAGTTCGCTGGGCTATCGGACGCCACACGAATTCAGCGCCGCATGCGATCGCGGCGAGCGGAGGAAGATCAAGCGGAAGTCATGATGACATGTGACAAAATGATATTTGTGCGAGAGACTCTCACAACGCCTGGACCAAAAAACGGGTAGCAAGCCATTAAATCTCGTTGCCTCGCGTACCAAGCATTACCTCTATGTGCGACGCAAACATGGATAGAGGACTTGGCTATTGCGAGGCGCGTGACAATTTGCAGAAGAAATTCCTTGACAGCAACTGAATTGACGGGCCATTCAGTCGGCTGTCGGCGTTGAGCAATGTGAATATTGGTTCGAACTCCGCGGATTTTGGTAGAATCTTACCAATGCAACTTATTCCAGGGGGACATCGCCATGTCTCGATCCCTTGGATGCTCGCTACTAGCATTCCTTGTGATTTCGGTATCATCGCGGGCCCAACCACCAAAGGTGGATCGGCACGGTGATCCGCTTCCGACGATGGCCGTCGCTCGCTTTGGCACCACGCGTTGGCGTGTAACGCCGGGAAGCACCGGCAAAGTCGCTTTCTCCCCGGACGGTAAAGCACTCTTGATGGTCGACAACGACCGTGTGCTTGCCTGGGATATCAGGTCTGCGAAACGGACCGAACTGTTTCGACTCCAGCCTGATGTTAAAGCCGCGGCTCTCACCGACGACGGCAAAACGCTTTGGTCTTGCGCGAATCCCGGCCCGAGCGAAATAATCTGCCGTTCGAGCAAATCCGTCAAATCATCGAGACCTGGGATGTGGCAAGCGGACGCAGGTGAAATCAACAGAGTTCATCCACAAACGACCGTTCGGCGGCGAGCCGCAGTTTCTGAAGAATGGCCGATTCCTGGTCACATCGGAAGGGGTGCATGCAAGTTGTTTATGGGACGCCGCAATTGCCAAGAAAATCGTGGAATTGCCCCATGATCCTGATGATATCAGTATGGGCATGGACGTTTCGCCGGACGGCAAATGGCTGGCTGCATCAACCTACCGGGGTGGAGCCTATCTCTACGACCGGCAAACGGGGAAGTCAGTCCGACGGATTGGGGATGACTGCTACCGAATGTTCAAGCCTTGCTTTACGCCCAATGGCAAGTCGATTGTCACTATGGGGCATCAATCGATGTGGGTTTGGGACGCGGCGACGGGGCAATTGGAGCGGGAAATCCCAAAATGTCGAGGCACGGTTGCATTTTCCCCGGATGGAATGGTGATGGCCTGTGCCGACGAAGATGCTATGCGGCTACCCGATCATCACGGCTCGGTAAATCAGGTGCAATTCAGTCCCGACGGCAAGCGTCTATTCGCCCTCTGCATGCGAAACGCTCCCAAAAATCGATACGAATGCCATGTGCGAGTGTGGGACGTCGCCAAGCGAACTGAGGTAGCAATCCTTCGTGGGCGGTTTTCCGTGATTTCGCGAATGAGCCTATCGCCGGATGGCCATGCATTGGCCTTGCTTGGCGGGGATGATTCGCAAGAAATCAACCAACTGGAATTGATTGAGTCCTTATCTGGGAAATCCCTCGCACGTGTGCGCGTGCCCGGCCTTCGCAGCCAGTTCTTGTTGGCATATAGCCCGGCTGGCAAGACAATCGCGGTCGGCGGTGAGGACCAAAGGGTGCGCTAATGGGATATCGTGCCATGACGGACGATAGTGTTTGTCAAAGCCGCCTGATGCCTCGGTCTGGTGCAATCGTGCCCGATCGCCCAGCGCATGCCGGCTCAGGTACCACAATCTTTTGCGCAATTTGAACGTGGTCTTTCCAGCGGCAGCCGAGTACGAGTTCGTGCACTTATGGGCCGCCAGTTCATAGCTCGCCCACGCCTCAAGAGCCAAGTCAGCGGATCGGAAGCGATGCCTAAAGAGTCGGTTGCGATCAGGGATCTGAAACCCAAAAACGAGGGCCATTTTGCTGTACGAATCCAGGCGGCCCTGATCGTCGTAATGGTAGCTGACGCTGTCGCCGGGCGTCTGCGCGCCGACCGCGAACCACTGCTTCCCTTGCAGCCGGCCGCGGAATCGTAGCTATCGCTCTCGCGCTGGCCGTTGAAATCGAGATGCTGGGTCAGTTGGCCCAGCGTGTTGTATTCCCAGGTCTCGGTCGCCCCGCCGGGCAGCGTCCGCGACAGTTGCCGGTTGAACTGGTCATAACTGAACGTCGTTTCGCGCCCCTTGGCGTCGCGAATCAGCCTGTTGTTGCCGTACACGTCGTACTCATATTCGTAACGCGGCCGGGTGTAGCTGCTCGTTTCGGGGTCAAAGGTTTGCGGCAGCACCACCGCGGTCAGCCGGCCCTGGTCGTCGTATTCGCAACTTCTGAATTATTGGCTATCCGGCTTACCTTTCTCAAGCTCATCCAATACTGACTTCAAGCTCTTTCCGAGTCTTATTCGCGCCCAATCGGCAGGCGTATTTCCATCCTCGTCTCTGATATTCGGATTCGCCCCGTCTCGAATCAACGATGCAACGATGATCGAATTCAATGCCCCTTGGTCGTGAACCGCGTAATGAAGCGGTGTACGCCCGTTCCTGCCACGAAGATTGACTTGAGCGCCTCGACTGTTGACCAACGCCCCGATAAACGTGTGTCGTGCCCAAGCCGCGACGTGAACCGCTCCCAGACCTTCGGAATTTAACGTGTTTACGGTCGTTGGATCGTCTCTCAGAATGACACTTGCCGTTTTCCAGTCCCCTAAAAAGATGAGCCGGTGAACATCCGGCCAATTCGCCATATCTGGTAGCGGCGTCACTCGCGATGCTGGCAATAGGAGAGACAAAACGCTATATAGGCCGTCGTCCATGTCGCGCTTTCGCCAGTTCTGCCGGCGTAAATCCAAAGCAGTCCTCAATGTCCGGATCCGAGCCGAACTTCAACAACAATCTAACGAGATTAGCGCTCTTCTCGTCACCATAGTAAACACTAAAGTGCAGAGGCGTGTAGCCAAAATTGCCAATTGCATTTGGGTCAACCCCTTGGATCAGCAACCATTCAACAAGCTCGACATGTCGACCATAACATGCCGAATGAATGATCATGTCCTGGTCGTCCCGCCGCGCATGGAGCAACCCCGGAACTTGCCTAACGAGGCGATGCACCTTCGCTATGTCACCGCTGTATGCTGACTCAATTGCTTCGTCAATGATATTCATTTCTCACGTTTCTATGGGTTTTCATAACTGTCGACTTGTCGCCACTCAAAGTTCCCAGTTGCTGACGCCCGACTCATGTAAGCATAAATAACTGATGAAGGTCTCGTATCCTGTGCGGAGTCATATACCAGTTCCATGAAGACGCAGACACAATGTCCGTCATTGTGCAATTGCGCGACTTGGCCATCGAGTACTCGCTGTCGCCCCATGTTTCTGTTTGGATTTTGAGGGAAGATATTACCATCGGGAAATTGATTGAATAGCGTGGTTCCCCCAAAACGCTTTGCGATGACATGACCGGCCTGGTCCGGAGGATCCGAGCGTCCAACGACGTTTTGGACCCACCTCTGCGCCCCAGCACTAGGCCTCTGGCCGTCCGCCGGAGCAGACTCCGGATCTAACCTGAACGCTGCTGTCTGAACGGTTGTTTGACCGTCGATGGGTAATCGTTGCAAATGCCAGCGTGAAGTACTGCCGGCAGGATCAAGTCCCAACATTCGTTGGCACTGATCTCCTTTACCTCGCCGCTTCCCTTCGGTGCGCTTCCTAATTAGTTCTGCCAGCTCAGGAGCTATATCCGGCGACGTACTTGGCGTGATCACCAACGACAAAAGGAACCCTAAGGCACCGACCGTAAGGGCCGTGAGTCCAAAAACCAAGAAGCCGTAGACAGCCAGCGAGGGTAGATGCACAGTCGCCATAAACGAGGTGAGGCCGATAGCAGCTTCCGTTTGAATAGCTTCCTCGCCACCGGAAGGGTCAACGAAGGCGGTCGGGGATCCGTGAACGTAGGAGTATTTGTGCAAAGTAAGCGGTGACCGAATTAAGCCATTCAATGGGTCGACTCTCATAAATCTCCCCCGCACCGGATCATAAAATCGCGCCGCAGGTAATACTGCCCGAGCACCGGATCAAAGCGCTCGCCGCGATACAGCACCGGGTTCACGGCGGTTCCCGTCTGCGACAGCAGCGTGCCGAAGGCGTCGTAGCGGTACGCGTTCAGTACCGCCCCGGCGGCGTCGAGCAACTGCCGCACGCCGCTGTGGCCGTCCAGCAGGTAATGGGAGATTTGGCCGTTCTGGCTTTGCGACAACGGCTCCAGGCCATAGACGTAGCTGGCCACGAGCAGACCGCTTTCCAACTCCTCGATCACCTGGGCATAGCCGGTCGGGTTCAGCGAATCGACCAGCAGCAGCCGCGTCGTGCCGTTCTCCGTCCGGCGAACCTCGATCCCCGAATCGTCATAAACGTAGCTCGACGTGTTCGTCTGCCCGCCGGTCGTCACCGAGGCGCTGGCCAGGCGATTCGCGCACGTCCCAGGTGTATGTGGCGCAATCGCCGCTGGTGCTACTCCGAGTTGTCAAAGAGCCATTGGCATCGTAGCCGTAGCTCGCGGTGTCGGTCAAGTTGCCGTTCAGGCGAGTTTCCTCGCTGGTCAGCCAATCACGCAGGTTGTAGGCACTGCTGACCAGTTGCACATCGCCATTCTCGAAGCTGGTCTCTTTGGCCAGGCGATTGCCGACGAGAGCCGACTTGAAGCGCGAGGGTTACATATTGTGCAATGCAAGTCAGACGCTGTTGAATCCCTTAACGTCAGACTATCCCTGCGTTCGGCCAATTACTCCAGTGAGTATTTGGCGGCAGCGTCGGCTGATAGAGTGATGGATCATCGTTTGCGATGACTTCTGCGATCATTTGAAATGATTCGCTTTGGCCAAGCGTTTCCATCTCGATCCCTTCCGGATGGAGCCATTCGTTTAGCCTGAGCAGCAGTGGCATCGACTCGCCGATGCGTTCGACGATTTCTGCCTCGGTGGCGAAGAACAAATGGCGGTGGCGGGGTGCAATCAAGCGCAGCAGCTCGTAGCCAAAGATTTGCTGCCCCCCTCTGCCGTGGCGCGCAGGGCAGTCGGGGCTCAAGCACGCTGCTCCGGGGGGATGCTCTAGCTTAATACCGGCTACCGCATACTCGGCCGGATCCGTGGTGATGGGGACAACCTTGTCCCTGATGGTCATGTCCGTCGCGTTCAACGATACATGATGTTGCATGAAATCGCATGGGTCGAATAGGGGACCACTGGGACCATCCTCGGTGACGTGCAGCTCCGAATAAGCCGGCCCGGCCAATGGCGAAAAATTGTCACCGAAACAGTATAGCTTCGTGAGACAGCTGTCATGTCCGACGTATTGCTGGTTGAAGGTGAGCAGCTCCATAACTATTGTCCACTGTCGTTCGTCACGGTATACAGACATCCAAACGGCAATCGGGTACCAAGCAACAAGCGAAGGACATCGGTGGTACTCGTTAAGTTGTTGAAGAACATCGCTAGCTAGCATGGCAGCTCCTAGTGCGCGATTATGGTACGAGAACAACAAGGAATGTAAACGGATTCCAACCATTGCTATTTCTACGGTAGAACCTCCCCAAATCCTCACCCTGCTGATCCTGTTCGGTTCGTGCCACCGGGGCAACCCTCAGCCAAGCTGTGAGACCACCCTCTTGCGTGCTCGCAAATGGGTACTCATCCAGTGACTGGCCGGGACCTTTGACAATTCCTTGAGTTGCTGCCCAGCCAAGTGCGGCCCGACGGTGCACTTTGGCAATGCCCTGTTGGTAGTTAAGCACAAGTGGCGCCGGCAGGCCATTTCTTGTCCCCAATCCTGCCATCGCGTTGAAGTCATTCCGCCATATTTCCGGTGTGGCACCGACGCCGGTTCGGTAGACCCAGAATATTGGCATGCTCCGGATTTGTTGATCGGTATACCTGCCAGTCGCTCTCGCCTTCCTCCTCGCCCCGTCTAACGCTTGGGCAGCCGGCATCAAATGATCCAACAACTCGTCACGTTGTTCCATATCGTCGGCGAAGGAAGTGGGCGAGCCGGTGTATAGATCCGTGCCGAGAAAACCGGTGCCGATAATACTAACAATGCAAGGAACGCGCCGACCTTGATGAAAAGGGAAGTGTCCGATCCCGACTTGCCCGCCTGAAACCCAGCTTCCTCAGTCATGCCCACCTGAACTTCGATGAGGTCCCCGTCGAGGCCGCTTGGGTCGATTCATCGGGTCATGTGTGACGTACGCGTACTTATGCAAGCCTACAGGTCGATCGAGAGTGCCAATGAAGGAATCAAATGAAACGAACCTTGCATTTGCCGGCCTGTAGAACCTGCGCCCGCAGGTAATACTGCCCGAGCACCGGGTCGAAACGCTCGCCACGATACAGCACCGGGTTCACCGCGTTGCCCGTCTGCGACAGCAGCGTGCCGAAGGCGTCGTAGCGATATGCGTTCAGCACCGCCCCCGCGGCGTCGAGCAACTGCCGCACGCCGCTGTGGCCGTCCATCAGGTAATGCGAGACCTGCCCATTCTGGCTTTGCGACAGCGGCTCCAGGCCATAGACGTAGCTGGCCACGAGCAGGCCGCTTTCGAGTTCCTCGATCACCTGGGCATAGCCGGTCGGATTCAGCGAATCGACCAGCAGCAGCCGCGTCGTGCCGTTCTCCGTTCGGCGAACCTCGATGCCCGAATCGTCATAGACGTAGCTCGACGTGTTCGTCTGCCCGCCGGTCGTCACCGAGGCGCTGGCCAGGCGATTGCGCAGGTCCCAGGTGTATGTGGCGGAATCGCCGCTGGTGCTACTCCGAGTTGTCAAAGAGCCATTGGCATCGTAACCGTAGCTCGCCGTGTCGGTCAAGTTGCCGTTGAGGCGAGTCTCTTCGCTGGTCAGCCAGTCGCGCAGGTCGTAAGCGCTGCTGACCAGTTGCACGTCGCCATTCTCGAAGCTGGTCTCTTTGGCCAGGCGATTGCCGACCAGGTCGAGCGTGTAGTCGATGGTGTGATCGGTTCCCGCCGCGACGCCGTCGTACGCCTCCTGCGTCAGGCGGCCAAGCTCGTCGTATTCGTAATCGGTTTGCGAGACTTGCCCGCCCGCGTTCGACTCGACCACGCGCGAGATCTTGCTGTCGGCCAGCCGCTTGCACACGTAATCGGCGATGACCGTGCCGCCGCTGGTCTTGTGCGTCACTTCCGCCAGGCGATTGAGCGAATCGTAAGAACTGTCGGTGGTCGTGCCATTGCCGTGGGTGACCTGTTCGACGGCGCCGACCGCGTTGTACTGATAGGTCGGGAAATCAGTGTTAGATTATTTTTCTGACAGATCCGATGGCGACTACGGTTCGAACGGCGGGAGACCAGCGATTGTTGGCGTCCTGTGCGTGGAACAATTTCGTCGCATCGCGCTCTGCGCGGCGATAAGATGCAAACAGACCTCCGGAGTCGCCAAACGTGGCGCAGACCGGCCATGAACTTGTCGAAATCTATCGGGCTCCGAGCTTGCCGCAGGCGCATGCGCTGCGGTTGGTTCTGGAGGAGGCGGGCATCCGGGTTCAGATCGAGGGCGAGCATTTGCAGGGCGCGGTCGGCCAACTGCCGATTGGCTGGGCCACCGCCCCGCGTTTGTTGGCGCCCGAATTTCAAGCCATCGAGGCCCGGGAAATCATTCGCAGCGAGGAAGAGCGGGAACGATCCAGTCCGGACGCAATTTCCGACGAGCTTCGCGTTGCCTCGAATGCGGAACCGCAATGGCGGCAACGGAAACAAAATGCCCTTCGTGCGGCTGGTCGTTTCAGCCCGGTGCGGCGAATGCCAGCGAAGCGAAGCCATGCAACAACGAGGAACGGCAGCCGCCGATCGAATTGACGCGAATGTCCTGGCCGCGCCGTCTCGCGTTCATTGCGTTCATAGTTGCCATCTCGGCCGTGCTCGCCGCAATTCTGTATGACCGATACAACCGCTCGGTCGAGACCAATCTTCGGGGGGCTTACCGAGCACTGAAGCGAGGCGACTTCGACGAGACGATTGTGCGATGCACGCCAATCATCCAAAAGGATCGAAACAACTCCGAAGCGTACTATTTGCGCGGGCTGGCGTACGAAAACCTGGACGAGTTCAAGCTGGCCGATGCGGACTTCGGCGCCGTGATCAAGCTCGAAAATCCGGACCCGAATGTCTACATCCATCGCGCGTACGTTCACTTGATGCTTCACGATTATCGGGAGTGCGTCGCCGACTGCGATTTCATCATTCGCGCCAGGCCGGACAACTCGCAAGCCTATGGCTATCGCGGCGACGCCTACTATTGGAGCGGACACATCCGCAAGGCCATCGCCGACTTTGAGAACGAGGTGCAATTGGAGCCGACTTCCGCCGTGGCCCACGATCGACTCGGCAGGGCCTACTGGCGATTGCACGAATATCAGAAAGTCGCCGCGGAATTCACGGAAGCAATTCGACTGGATCCGAGTTTCACCGGGGCGGTTGGCCGACTTGGCTGGCTCCGCGCCACCTGCACGGACGCGAAGATTCGCGATGGCAAGCAGGCGGTGGAGCTGGGTCGCAAGGCCTGCGACTTGTCGGACTGGAAACGGGGCGAGTATCTTTCTGTCCTCGCGGCCGCGGAGGCCGAGGCCGGCGACTTCGCCGAGGCCGTAAAGCTGCAGAAAAGAGCCCTCGAGTTTCCCGACATTTTCCGCAACGCCCCCGGCCGCGATCGCTTGCTAGAAAAAGCTCGCACGCAATTGGCCTTGTACCAACAACACATGCCGGCCCGCGACGACTGAGTTGGTTTAGCACAGACTCTCGTCCCCGCGGCCGTCGCACCCTTTTGTCGTTCCCCGAGGTCCTCCCCGGGAAGGCAACGGCTCCGAGACTCCGCCTCGTTCTGCTAAGGAAATCGCCATGCGCATCGATGGCACAATCTGGCCTGTCGGCGACAACCCGCGCCTCACTCGCGAAGCCTGGTGCGAGTTCATCGACCGCCGTCCGGAACTTCGCCGCCGGCCGCCTGTCGAGAAACCCAATCCATTCGCACGAGGCGAAACGGTGACACTGCGTCCCAAACCCGACTTCGCCAACGTGGTCATCGACGAACAAATCGTCGGCTGGGTAGAGTGGTCGCAAACCGAGGATGCGTTTGTCGAAGTCAACATCGAGCCAGCCGCGCTGTCGCTGGCCCATGAGTGGGCTTACGAACTCGGCGGACGATTTGAATTGAATAAAAGGTGTCGCTTCATTTTTCTTTCCGCGTTTGCACGCCGCATCATTGCGGCAGGAGCCTCGGGGCGCGGCGTCGCGAGGGAGGACCCTCGCGACGAGGTCAATCCTCGCGACGAGTTCGAGTCGCCGTTCGAAACGCGAGGCAGAGCTTCGCGAACCCGCGCTCCCCAGCTGTTGCTATGGATGGGCGAGGTTGACTGCTTCGAATCGTCAGGCGGCGTGCATTCGGCCGCAATTACAGTGGAATTGACACATCGGTCGCCTGGTGTGAAGTAGATTACGTTTTCTTAATGCTTGATACCAACTTAGAACCTTCATCAATTGCTTGCGAATTCAACACGCGGGCCGATTAGCATTTCGTCGTTCACTTTTGCGTTGACTTTGTTCCGGACCGCATTGTTCCAGGAGTGGCATCCATGAGACGAATGACTGGTTCGCGTCTGCGGGGGTTTACGCTCATCGAATTGTTGGTGGTGATCGCGATTATCGCGATTCTGATCGGCTTACTCTTGCCCGCGGTGCAAAAGATTCGCGAGGCGGCCGCCCGGATGAAATGCGGCAACAATTGCAAACAAATCGGCTTGGCTCTTCACAATTACGAGAGCACGTATGGAAAGTTCCCTCCCGCCTCGCAGTTGCCGTACGCCCAATCCTCAGTACGACATCGTCTTGCATCTGCGGAGTTCAACCGGCCCGAATCCTTTTGGCCCGAATTGGGCGGTCCTGATCCTGCCGTTCATTGAGCAGGATAACCTCTATCGGCTCTCGGATGCCGCCGGGTATCCGGGATTCAGCCCGGTTCCACCGGACAATTCCGGCAGCATCGTCGCCGGCCTCCCGTTTGACTTGAATTGGCTGCAAATCGTGGGCACCCCGGTTCCAATTTATAAGTGCCCGTCGGATTCTTACAACGAAGCAAATTACCTCGATCCAGTGAGTGGACCCATCGGCGGACCGGCGGCCGGTTGGGCTCGCGGCAACTACGGCGTCAGCGCCGGATATGAAGATTACGATCATCAGAATGGCGGCGCCAGCTACACCACCAAAGCCGCCGGCATCCCCAAGCAATTCGGGATGGTATCCAGCCCGGTCATGGCGGCCAACTACGGCGCCAAGCTAATCACCATTCCGGACGGAACGTCTAACACCATCATGGTGGCTGAATTGCGGGCCGGTTTGTCCCCGGTCGATCTGCGCAGCTGTGGCGCTCGGCTTCCCCGGATCGAGCATCGTAAATGGCGGCCGCGGATCCTATAACCCGACGCCGAATAATCTGCTCGGCGGCACGGACGACGACGGCGGAGACGAACTTGAGAACGGCAACCAGTACTGTTCACTTCAAAACGCCGCGCTCGGAATGGGTTGCACAACCGCCGGCAATCTCATGACCTCGGCGATGTCGCGAAGCTTGCACACCGGCGGCGTCAATTGCTGCTTCGCCGATGGCAGCGTCCATTTCGTCCGAAACAGCGTCAGCCAGATCACCTGGGTGCGCTTGCTTTCCAAGGCGGACGGCCAAGTCATGGACTCGGACTACTAACCGGAGGGGCGATCATGCGCAAAAAATCTTGCGCGGAGCATTGCTCGTTGGGTTGGTTTGTCTTGCCGGTGTCGGCTGTTCGGATGGGAGAATGCGGACCAAGGGTCGCCTGGTCAAAAATGGCCAGCCGCTGATGCCCAAGGACCATGAATCGGTCCGGGTGACCTTTGTGCCGATTCTCGGGGGCGGCCAGTTGCCCAAGGACCATTATTTCGCCGAGTTCAATCGGGCCGACGCGACATTCATTGTCGACGGGAAAGACAAGAAAGGAATGCCGCCCGGAAAGTATCGGATTGCGGTCGAGTACCGCAAAGGCAAATCGGATATGTTCAACGGGCAGTTTGACGAGGATCGATCTCCGTATGTTTTCGATGTGACTTCAAGCACGCGTGAGATCGTCATCGACTTGGATCACCCGCCGCCTCGTTGACCGGCGTCCAAACCTGCGTGAAGCCGCCTGCCTCGATCGCAGGCGGCATTTTTCAATCTCGATTTGATTCGCTCTCTCCGTCGATCAGGCGAAGAAGCCCGAGCGAGCCGGAATGCCATTTCATCAAGGAACATCAACATGAACGACTTTTCTCGCCGTGGTTTTCTCGGAGCGTCGATCGCAAGTTTGGCCGCGATTTCCCTTTTCGGGCAGGACAAACCTTCCGTACGGCCTATCAAGACGCGCGACGATCCCGCCTTTCAACCGAGCACGCTGTTTCTCACCTGGCAGCGCGATCCCACCACGACGATGACCGTGCAATGGGTCGGCACGGCCGGCGAAACCGCCGACAACGCCGTCTATTACACAACCGATCTTGACTGGCATGTGGCAATCACAAGCAGACGTGCCCGCCAAGCCGTACCCCATGACGGACTTCAAAGTCTTTCGCGCCGAATTGACCGGCCTGACCCCGGGGACCGACTACCAGTTCCGCATCGGCAAGCGCTCGCCGACCTATCGCTTCCGCACCATGCCGGCCAAGGCCACCGACACCATTCACTTCATCTCCGGCGGCGATTGCGGCGTGAACGTGCACACGGTCGCCAACAACATCCAGGCGGCCCGGCAGGATCCGATGTTCGCGATCGTCGGCGGCGACCTCGGCTACGACAACGGCCGGTCGGTGGAAGTGAGCCTCGCATTCCTGCGCAACTACAGCAAGCACATGCGGCGGCAAGGACGGCCGGCTGATCCCGATGATCGCCTGCATCGGCAATCACGAAGTCGACGGCAGCTACAACCAACCACGCGAGAAGGCGCCGTTCTTCTATGCCTTCTTCGACGGTCTCTATCCGGATACCGGCTACGCCACGCTGGATTTCGGCGACTATCTCAGCCTGGTGCTGCTCGACACCGGGCACACCACGCCGATCGACGGAGAGCAGGCGGAGTGGCTGGAAAAGACCCTTCAAGCCCGGGCCGATCATCCGAATGTGTTCGTCGATCAATCACGTTCCCGCCTATCCGTCGTATCGCAGCACGGATCCCACGCCCGCCAAGGACGGGAAGAAACCAAAAGCCGGCACCGGCGAGGGAAACCGCAAACACTGGGTGCCGTTGTTCGAAAAGTACCGCGTGCCCGTCGTGCTCGAGCATCACGATCACACCTTCAAGCGAACCAAACCGCTGCTCGGCGGCTTGCCGCACGACAATGGCGTTCTGTATCTCGGCGACGGCTCCTGGGGCCGGCTCCGCACGCCGAAATCGCCCGACAAATTGCACTACCTGGCGGTTTCCAGTCGCGATTACCACTTGTCGCTGCATCGCATCCAGGGCAAGGAGCGATTCCATCTGGCTCTCGACGAGCATGGCCGCGTCATGGACGTGTGCCGCTCGGGCCAGCGCAAAACCGGATTGGTGCGAGCCGGAGGATAGCCGAACAGTGTTAGCCGGTCTTACATTGCGTCCGCTGATTTCATAATCATCCCACTGCAATCGAATTTCACAATGCCACGTTTTCCGGTCGAACTCGATCGAATTCAACTCGGAGGAACCCATGTCGCCATCAACTCGTCGCAGCTTTGGCAACATTCGCGTTCGCCGCGATCGCGGTCGCCGACCCCGCGGCCGGCTACAAGCTTGAAAAATCGGTCGCCGTCGAAGGAAATGGCGGCTGGGACTACCTGATCGTGGATCCGGTCGGTCGCAGAGTCTACGTGTCGCATGGCACGCGAGTGGAGGTCTTGGACGCAGACACTTTTGAATCGAAAGGGCAAATTCCTGATACGGCCGGCGTTCATGGCATCGCCATCGCCGCCGAATTGGGACATGGATTCACCAGCAACGGCCGCGCGAACAGCGTCACCATGTTCGACCTGAAAACGCTCAAGCGGTTGGCCACGATCAAGACCGAACGAAACCCGGACGCCATTATCTTCGATCCGGCCAGCAAGCGCGTCTTTGCGTTCAACGGCGGCAGCAAGAGTGCGACGGTGATCGATGCGGCGACCGGAAAGGTTGCCGGAACGATCGCTCTCGACGGCAAACCCGAAGGCGCCGCCGCCGACGGCATGGGCCATGTGTACGTCAATCTCGAGGACAAGGCCGAAGTGCTCAAACTCGATCCTCGGGAAATGAAAGTCGTCGAGCGCTGGTCCGTCGCCCCCGCGAAGCTGCCGGTGAGTCTGGCCGTCGACCCGAAGACCAACAGGCTGTTTGTCGGCTGCCGCAGTAAGTCGCTTCTGGTAATGGACTCTGAAAGCGGAAAAATCATCGCCACGCTGCCAATCGGCGAGCGCGTCGACGCCGGCGCGTTTGATCCGAAATCGAAACTTGTCTTCTGCTCGTGCGGCGACGGAACAGTCGCGGTCGTTCGCCAGGAAAGGGCGGACAAATACACGGCAGAGGAGTCGATCAAGACGCGAAAAGGATCCAAAACGATGGCCTTGGACCCAAAAACACAGCGCCTGATTCTGCCGGCCGCCGAGTTCAAAGCGGGGGCCAACGGCGGCAGACCCGCAATGGTGCCGGGAAGCTTCTCGGTGCTCGTTTTCGGAAGGTAAGGCTAGAGAGGGCGAGGTGCATATCACCAAGACGCATGAGCGATGCCGCCGAATTCGTTTTGAGGGATATGTTGGCTGACAATCAGCGTCCCGGGCATGCGGACTTTTCTTTGCCTTGTTCTCAACCCGAATTGGGAACGAGGGAGAACCTTCATTGAGGCAGGAGCCTCGGGGCGCGGCGTCGCGAGGGAGCGTCCTCGCGACGTGGTGAATAAGGTTCCTTGCTTGCGCTGCGGGCTCGCGACTATTCCCATCATTGGTGAAAAAGGTTCCTTGCTTGCGCTGCGGGCTCGTGACTTTTGCCATCATTGGCATCGCCTCCGGCTTCTTGCAAACTCATGTGCTATATCTCTTTCAGATGCGGGCGGAGGTCCGCGAACCATCCTCGATGGCGAGGGTGCCCCTTCTTGAAGCCATTTTGACTGTCGGCGTGTCAGGCCGGTTGTGATTTACTCGAATTTGGTTGATCGAGAGGCGGCTCGATGATGCGATCACTGCTTTCGGCTTGTCTCGTTTGGTTGATGTCGCCGACGGCCGCGCTGCTTGCGCAGCACTATCGCCCGATTCCGCAGGATCCGGTGCGGCAGGAGCAGCGGCACAAGGAAATGCTCGAGTGGAACCGGAGCACGCTGGGCGAGCCATACTTACGAGTCGGCAAATTTCAATTGATCCCCAGTTCGGCGGCGCAAAAGTGTCTCGCCGAGGCGGCGCGCTACTTCAGCCATGTGGTCGAACCGTACACCTCGCTCGTCAATGTTCATGCTCAGGCGCAGCAGGCGATTGAAGGCGGCTGCCGCGATCCGTTGATCCTGTATCTGTATGCCCGGTCGTCGTATGGGCGGGTCGATCCAGGTCCCGAGGAGCGGGCCCGGCGTTACCAAGCGGCGGCGGACGGGATGCGGGATAGCGGCTATCCGGCGGTTCGCCGATTTATGGCGCTGTACATGGGCGGATGCGCGCTGGCCGAATTGCCGGAGCACGAAAAGGAGGCCGAACAGTACTTGATGGATTCGCTCCAGGTCGTCGCCGAGAGCGCTCAGGAAGAGTCGCCGACGCGCGACTTGCAAGACGCCTGGTTCACCGCGGTGAGGACCATTCAGCGAACGCTGGGCAAGCTGGATCGCAATTCCTTTATCGCCTATCAGCGCGTCGACGCCAAGCTGGAGAAAACGCCGGCGCTGCGGGTGGTGCGTTTGCAACTGAGGGGAAGTTTTTACATCGACTACGCCTGGGACGCACGCGGCGACAATTCCGTCAATGCCATCAACACCGAGGCATGGGCTAAATTCAAGTCTCGGTTTGAGGTTGCTCGCGACGCGCTGGAGAGCGCCTGGAAACTCAAACCGGACGAATCGCGCACGGCGGCGCTGATGCTCCATGTCGCCAAGGGGTTGAAGTTCGATCGAGCGGAGATGGAGAAATGGTTCGACCGGGCAATGAAAGCCGACGGTGACAACAAGGAGGCCTGCGCCGCCAAGCTCGAGTGGCTCGACCCGAAATGGCACGGGACGATCGAAGACATGGTGGCGTTCGGCTGGGCCTGCCGTGACACCAAAAATACCCGCAGCGGCATCCCCTTGTTGTTGGCCGAGGCGTACTTGCGGGTGCTGCCGAAACTGCCCGAAAAGGAGCAGCCGCAGTACATGCGCTCGGAGAGAATCTGGCGCGACGTTTTTCAGGTCTTCTCAAAGCACCTGGAGATGTTTTCGGACGACGATGCCGTCCGCACGCAGTTTGCAATTTGCTGCTACTGGTGCGGACACTATGTCGAATCGCACATGCAATTCCTCGTTCTGGAAAACCGATTCAAACCAACCGCCGGTTACTCCGAGGAGACGATCAAGAAGATTCGCGATTTCGTGATCAAGATTCCGATTCCCGGGATGAAACGCGCGACCGCGAACAAACCGGCGGCATCCCAGGCGTCGCCTTCCGCGTCGCCGGACCGCACGAAGGAATTCACATCCGAAAAGTGCCGCTACACATTGCCCGGATCGGACTGGTCGTGGCAGGCGGCGCCGGCGGGCGCGACGCTTTGCTCAGCGAGCAACAAGAAGGGATATGTGCTGACGCTCCCCGTCGTGAAATTGCAGGAGCCGCAGCATATGGACACGAATTGGGCCGCGGAGTTCGAAAAAGGTTATCTCAAAAATGGCAACGGGCCGATCACGAAGCGAGGCGGGCGCTTCGTGACCTTTCAGGGCTTGTCGTCATATGAGATCGACGCGACCTTCGCAGATGGGCGAACAACCGTGTCGCGATTTTTACAGGCGAACCGGTACGGGTACTATCTGACGCTCGTCGGCGGGAGGAAACCGATCGAGCGCGATCCCGAGTTCGAAAAGATCATGAATGGATTCAGTTTCGCCGTGCCGCCGGAACCCAATTGGTCTGTGGACGTCGTTGACGAACGGAGTCGCGCCTTGGCTCGGAAACTCGGCGAAGGTCTCGGGGCTGTCCTGTTCGCCGTGCTGCTGATCGGGCCGATTGCCTGGTCAGCGAGCAAAAAGCGCGCGGCGGCGAAGAAACCCGAAGATGAGGCGATGCCCATCAAACTCGGATCGTTGGGGAAGCAAACTCCGCCGGACGATCCGACACGAAGATTGAAATAACCGGAGTCTGCAAATGCGTGGCGTCGCATCGTTGTTGATCACGATTGCAATTTGGCAGCCTGCGATCGCGCAGCCGCCGCAAAAAGCCGATTCGCCGACGCGCGAATTTCCGGAATTGAAGTGCCGCTACACGCTGGCGGGGAAGGATTGGAAATGGCAGGAGCCGGCGATGCCGACTTGTGTGTTTTCGGCGATCGACAAACATGGTGATCTCTTTGCGCTGAGTTGCAGCCGCGTTCCACCTTCGACCCGGATGAACCAAGAACTCGCAGGGGGATTTGAGCAGGCACTGAATCGAATGTCGAATGGACAACTTCGAAAACGAGGTGGACGTTTCGTCATTTTTAAGGGCTTGCCGTGTTATCAATCCGAAGGGATCTATCCCGATGGTCGAACGACCGTGAGTCGGTTGTTTTTGGCGAATGACATCGCCTTTCACTTGCTCTTCATTGGCGGTAAGGCGCCGGTCGAACTGCGCTCTCGATTTCGAAGACGTGATGGGCGGAATTGAGTTTACTGCGGTCCAGGCGGAGCCGAATGCGCCGATCGGCGCCGGCGCAGCCGTGGCGGTCGTGATTGGCGGCGTGATTGTTTTCGGGTTTTTGGTCATGCCCAAAATGCATGGCATTCGCCCATCCGAGCCGCGAGACGTACCGACGGCGTGGCGCGAGCTTGGCGAAGATTTCCTGGACCTCGCGACGAAGAGGCCACTTGGCAATGCCGGATTCGCCAATAAAGCCACGGACCCGCCTGACCGAAACCAAGTCGCGGAAGCGCCAACGCCGGCCGACGGTAAGTTTAGAAAATGTCGGCATTGCGGGTTTCAACCCGTGGCGATCGGGGTGAGCGATTGCCCTTGGTGCGGCAAGGGGCACCCGAATCCGGGCGTCGTGTCGCGGTTTAGCGGCGCCGGCGGGTTGTGGGGCGCGGGAATTGTCGGGATTGGCGGCGCGATTTGGGGTTATTTCTCGTTCGCGGGCGGCGGCGGCGGCGGCGCGATTGGCGGGTTGCTGCTCGGCTCTCTCGCCGGTGTCGTCATTGGACTTTTCGCCGGCTTGATTGCCGGGTTCGCTGCGAAACAAAATGGGAAAGTCTAAGACGCGGGCGCCGGGATTCGCGGCGGCTTTGACATGGCGGGCAAAAGATGTTTATCATTCATGGCCAATACAACGTTGAAACCGAACTGGGCGTGGTTGCCGATCGTTGCGGCGTTTGCAATGAATTGAATGTGATTCGAGTGAGTCGACTGTTTCGCAAATCGCATTTCTATTTCGTGCCGATCGGCGCGGGAACTCCTCTTGGAACGGTGCACTCTTGTGCCTGGTGCGGCGGCAAGAAGAGTGTTGAACGGCAGTACGATCGATTTCTTCCTTTATCCGAAGCCCAGTCGATGTCGCTGGGTCAAATCCTTTGGAAGACCAATGCCCGTCTGGCCGAGGATGTTGCCTTCCGCTTGCGACTCGAACTCGACGCCAAGCACCCGACCGAAGCGAGCGATGCTGGCCCCGATCCCAGAGTGAGACTCGCGTTTGTCAAAATCGCTGAACTGACCGACGAGTCGACGGCGACGCGCTTTCAATCGCGCCTGGACAAGTGGAATTTGCTTGATTCGCAGTCGCGATTTACGCTGCTGCAAGAAATCGATACGGCTCTCGCCGATCAGACACGTCGCACGAACGCAAGGAGCTTCCTCAACATTGTCTCGCAAAAATTCGACTGCGAAGTTGGCGCGCTCCAGGCTGTTATTACGTTTGTGACGGCGATGATCGGTGGGTGTGCCTTGACAGTCCGATTCTTGGGCCAAGTCACTCTCACGAGCGGATTTGTTTCATCGCTGGTCGTGGCGGGAGGCCTGGCACTGCTGGTTTACTGGCAATACCGCCGCCGGGCACGAAAATGGTTCTTTCGGAAGATTTTTCTGCCCGAATTGGACCAGCGACAAATCGAGATTAGTTCGGTGGTGGAGCAACTTGTGCAAGTCGATGTAACCGGCAAACGAGGCAACGAACAATTGAAAGCAATGGCGAAGGCCGCGCCCCTGCTCAAAGAAGTGTTGGGCGAGGACGATCGATACCAGGAAATCCAGGTCGACGCCGATTTTCACGCGGCCGGTCAAACTTGAGCGAGCAGCAATTCCGGTACGACCTTACTTCCTCCGCATCTGCACCGACCAGCCGAGTGGGGGGACGCCGGCGGTTTCGTCCTGGTCGAAGCGGAATTCATCGAGGCTGAGAATTTCAAAGCCGCGGCCGAGTTCGGTGCGCAGGGTTTGTTCGGAGACTGTGGGCGGGCCGGGTTTGCGTTCTTCTTTTGAATTGCCGGTGAGGACGATGCCGATCGCGCCGGGGGCGGTTACCTTCTCGAAGGTTTGAATGATTCCTTCGGCGTTGGTGCGGCGAATGGCGTGATAGCAGCCGCGATCGAACAAGAATTCGAATGGCGGGCCGAGGTCGGGCAGGGCGGTGGCGTCGGCAGAGGAAGCGCACTTGTACGCCGGCCTGTTTCGCGCGGGCGGTCGCCTGCTCAATCGCGCGGGGCTGATGTCGACCGCGGTCACGTCGAATCCCTGCTGGGCGAGCCAAACGGCGTTGCTGCCGGTGCCGCAGCCAAACTCAATCGCCCGGCAGGGCTTGACCGGGAAGGCTTTCAGTCGCCGTTGCAATTCCGCCGACGGTCGCCCGGTGTCCCAGGGTAAATCGGCGGCGCGGTAGCGCGCGAGTCCCAATGTTCCTTTTCCGATTGGTCTGGCATGGCTGGCTCCAAATTGTTTTTGAATCCGGCTCTTGCTGGATTCGTGTGCGAAAATCTATTCTAGAAGGCAACCCTGCCTGTGCCGTTTCATTCGTTGTCCTGCCTGGGTTTCCAATGAACGCCAATTCGATTTCGCGAATTGCTGCAACCGTTGCCGTTCTGATTGCCGCAGCGGCTTTGACCGCGCAGCCGCCGGAGAAGCTCGACGCCGAGCACGCGGCGAAGATGGCGCGCGGCCTGGAGCTTTTCAAGAAAGAGATTCGCCCGGCGTTGGTTGCCAATTGCTTGAAGTGTCACGGCGGTAAGAAGACGGAAGGCGGGCTCGATCTCACCGATCGCGTTCCGCTCCTGAAGGGCGGCGAATCAGGGCCGGCGATTGTCGTCGGAAAGGCGAACGACAGCCTGCTTGTGAAATTGTTGCGGCACCAGAAAGAGCCGCACATGCCCAAAGACGCCGCAAAATTGTCGGAGAACTTGATTTCGCGGTTTGTTGTCTGGATCGACATTGGCGCTCCGTATGACAAGCCGCTCATTGAAAAAGAGGACCCGAAAGCCTGGACGCGGCGGACAATTTCGCCCGATGCGAAGCGGCACTGGGCTTATCAGCCGCTCAAGCGAATTGAGCCGCCGGCGGTGAAGGACGTTACTTGGTGCCGCACGCCGATCGATCGATTCGTTCGCGCGAAGCAGGAGGCGGCGGGTGTTTCGCCGAACGGGCCGGCCGAACGGCGAGTTCTGATTCGGCGAGCCTATTACGATTTGATCGGATTGCCGCCGACGCCGGAGCAGGTCGATGCCTTTGTCAAGGATCGATCGCCGAACGCGTGGGAGAAAGTGATCGATGAATTGCTGAAATCGCCGCACTATGGCGAGCGTTGGGGCCGGCACTGGCTCGATCTGGTGCGCTTCGGCGAAAGCCATGGCTTCGAACATGATTACGATCGGCCGACCGCGTATCATTATCGCGATTTCGTGATCCAGGCTCTCAATGACGATTTGCCGTTCGACACGTTTGTGAAGTGGCAACTCGCGGGCGACGAGTATGCGCCGCAGAATCCGCTGGCCTGGATGGCGACCGGCTATCTTGCAGCGGGCGTCCATAGCACGCAGATCACCAAGAACGAGGTCGAACGCCAACGCTACGACGAGATTGGACGACATGCTCGCGACGACCGGAACTGCCATGCTCGGGCTGACCATCGGCTGCTGCCGCTGTCACGATCACAAATATGATGCGTTTCCGCAGGCCGATTATTATCGGCTGCTTTCGACCTTTACGACCACCGTTCGCAGCGATTACGAGATGAATCTCGATCCGGAGGGCTATCGCAAGGCGAAGGTGGCCTTTGACGCGGAGCATCGGCCGCTGGTCGAGGCGCTGGCCAAATTCGAGAAGGAGAAGCTGCCGGCGCGATTTGCCAAATGGGAACGCATCCGCGAAGAAACACCGGCGCCTGGATGGCTCACGCCGGAAATCGTTGAGATGCGATCGCAGGGCGGGGCGACGCTTGCCAAGCAGGACGACGGAAGCGTGCTCGTGAGTGGGACCAACCCGCAAAAAGAAGCCCTTCGATTCACGCTGAAAACCAATCTCACTGAGATTAAAGCGATTCGAATTGAAGCGTTGAGCGACCCATCGCTGGTGAAAGGCGGCCCGGGCCGGGCGAGTAATGGCAATTTCTCATTGTCGGACATTGTCGTCAACTCCGCGCCGCAAAGCGATCCGAAAAAGGCGATGCCGGTTAAGTTGGTGAAGCCGCGAGCGACGTTCGAACAGAAAGGCTTGCCGGTCTCCGCGTCGATCGACAGCGACCCGGCTGGCACCGCCTGGGCGATCGATCCGCAGTTCGGGAAGAACCATGCCGCGGTGTTTGAATTTGAGAAGCCCGTCGGCGCTCCCGGCGGAACCATTCTGAATGTGAAGCTGCAATTCTTCGTAAACGTCGGGCACGGCATCGGTCGGCCGCGGATTTCGATCTCGGGTAGGACGGATTTGGATCTGAAGGCAGCGCCGACTTCGGAATTGCTAAATCGCGCGTTTGAGACCGCGAGGGCGAATCGTAGACCTGAGCAGGTAAAGTTATTGCTCGAGTGGTATCGGCATCTTGATCCGGAATGGCAGGCGCTCAACAAGCGAGTCACGGAACACTTGAAAAAAGCGCCGAAGCCGAACCTGGTGACGGCATTGGTTTCGAGCGAAGGATTGCCGCCGGTCCGGCTGCACACGCAGGGCGACGATTTCTTAAAGCAGACGCATTTCCTTCGTCGCGGCGATCCCGATCAGAAGGAAGCGGTCGCCGATCAAAGTTTCCTGCAAGTCTTGATGCCGGGCGCCGGATGCCGCGAAGCGCTGGCAGCGCCAGCCGCCCGCCGGATGCCGCACGTCCTATCGGCGCGCATGGCATTCGCCGATTGGCTGAGCGACGTCGATCAGGGCGCCGGCCAATTGCTGGCGCGAGTCATCGTCAATCGGCTCTGGCAGCATCATCTCGGCCGCGGCATCGTCGCCACGCCGAGCGATTTCGGCATGCGCGGCGAGCCCCCACGCATCCCGAATTGCTCGACTGTCTGGCAGCGCGAACTGATCGCACGACGGCTGGAAACTGAAGCCGATCCATCGACTCATCATGACCAGCGCCGTCTATCATGCAGAGTGCTCGCAGCGGACGACGCCAAGGCTGAAAATCGATCGCGACAACAATCGCTTCTTCTGGCGGCAACCCGCCGCCCGCCTCGAAGCCGAGATCATTCGCGACAGCATGCTCGCGGTCAGCGGCGATGCTCGATCCGACAATTGTTTGGCCCCGGCACGCTCGACGAAAGAGCAAACGCCGCAGCATCTACTTCACGGTCAAACGCAGCAAGCTGATGCCGATGATGGTGATTTTCGACGCCGCCGGAAGCGCTGGTGGGCATGGCGGAACGGCCGACGACGACCATCGCGCCGCAGGCCCTGATGATGATGAACAATCCGCAAGTGCGATCGTGGGCCAAGGGTTTCGCGAAACGCGTTGCGCACCGACGCCAACCACGTCCAATCGGGCAGCGATCGATGCCGCATATTCGATCGTGCTGGATCCAGCGCCGAGTGCCGCCGAGGCAAACGATGCGGAGGAGTTCATCAAGCAGCAAGGCGAGACTTATCGCAGCGCGGGAAAGCCCCGAGCCGCGGGAGTTGGCGCGAACCGACTTTTGCCAGACGGTCATGTGTCTAAACGAGTTCATGTTTATCCGCTGATAAACTCGGCATAATCGGATCGTTCGATTTGCGATTGCGCAGGCACGAGGCGCGAAACTGGTGAAACGGGGTCGGGTTTGCGGCTTTCGGCAACTATAATGGCCGATGCCATGTATCGCTACGCCGTCAGCCTGGCTGCATTCCTCATGCTCGCGGAATCGATCGGATTCGCGGCCGATCCCCGCCGGAACCGCTCAAAGTGCCGCCTCGGCCTGCCAATCAGTTGAAGCTTCCGGCCGGATCGATCATTGTGGTGCGCGGGAATCCCGCCGAGGCATTGGGGCAGCCGGACGCGATCGTATTGTCGCCGGACGAATATCAAAAGCTGTTGAATCAGATCGTTCAATTAAAACAAAGCCTGACGCCGGGCAAGCCCGAACCGCCGAGCAAATGCGCGGTCTCCTGCCGAGTTGAAACGCGCGGGCAGCAAGACATTGTTCGGATTCAGGCGGTCTTTGAGTTTGTGAGCACGCGGACGCGGAACGCATTTTCCCTGGGCTTTTGTTGCGCTCCGCGGTTGGCGCGATTCTCGATGGGAACAAACTCGCTCCGATTCAATCAAACTCGAACGGTTTCGGCATCGTGGTCGATACGCCGGGCTGCGCACAAGCTCGCACTCGACCTGGAAATGGCGTTGCAATACCGCGGCGGCAAAAACGGCGAGCGCGGCGTCGTGCTGAACTTGCCCGGCTCGCCGATCACGGTCATCGACCAATGGGAGCTTCCCTCGGGCGTGCAATCGGCAAGATTGCGGCCGATCTTGCCGACGGCATCACCGCTGCTCAATCCGCCGCGAACCTGGAAGTGCAGGATCTTCGCAAACCGAAAAGCGGCCGGCCGGCATTGGCTCTGGGAGGCGTCGAGGGGCTGGAATTGTTCTGGGACGGCCCAACGGTCGCTAAACCATCGGAGCCGCTGATCACCTCTGAAGGCGATATTCGGGTTCAGATTGCTGAGACATTCATTCAAACGACAGCCGTGTTGACGCTCAAGTCGATGCGCGGGCGAGTCGCGGAATGGAAACTCGCGGTCCCAGCGGGCGCTGAGGTCAATGTCGCCGGAATCGGACCGGAGACGGGCTTCACGGCGATCCCGACCAACGACGACAAATCGGAGTGGGTGATTCGCGGGCGCGAGGGAGCCGGCGAATCGTTGACGGTGGAGATCGCCGTGCATTCGCCGCGAAAGAACGGCGGGACGCCGATCGGCCCGTTTACGGTGCTGGGCGCGTTTCGTCAGCAAGGGACGATTCAAATCTTATCGCCGACAAATTTGCGTCCGCGCTTCACGCGGAAACGCGATGACGTGACCCGGCGCGATCTGCCGGCGGACACCGCAGCGCCCGCCGACGCCAAGGCCGAGTACCTGCAAGCCGTGTTCTCGTACGCGCAACCGGCGCGGGCGACGACCATCGGTCCGTTGCTGCAAGTCGACGCTGAATCCGTTCGGGGCGAGGTGCGGACCTCCGTCAGCCATGTGCTAACGCTGACGGAATTGGGTTGGCGCTTGGTTACCGATATCAAAGCGACACCCATTCGCACCGAGTTGGAGACTTTGGAGGTGGAGATTCCGACTGAGCTTCAAGGCAATTTGCAGGCGTCGCCGCCGGAGTTGGTGGAGAAGTTGGAGCGCCCCGATCCGTCGACGAATCGATATATCATTCGCCTGGCCCACCCGCGGCGAGTTGAGACCACGGTGCGGCTCGAGAGCATCTGGTCGAAGGCGTTGGGCGTCGCCGACTCGAAAGGATCGCCCGGCTCGCAACGCGTCGCGGTGGTGTTGCCCCGCATGGTCGGCACGTTTGATCGCGACGGCAAGGTTTCGGCGACGATCCCCGATGGGATGGAACTCCGAGGCGCGGTGCATGAGTGGGAAGGGGGACGGCCGAGCGAGTGGTCGCGATCGTTCGAGGAGCAATCGAGCAAACCGCCGAGCCTGGGAGTGGCGACCGCACGGCCCGTGGCGCGAGTGGACCTCTCCTGGCGCCCGCTCAGTGCGCTCGTGCCCGTTCATTCGACAATCGATTTGACCATCGAGGAGCGGCAGGCGCTGGTCGTTCAACGCATTTCATTGCCCAAGGCAGCGGCCGGCGGGCAAATCACGCTGCGGGCATCCGAAGAGCACGTGCCGACTCAGGTGCGCGCCATCGAGGGCGGCGAAGTGGTGCAAAGCGGCCCGCGCGAATGGACGCTGACCCTTCGCACGTCCCCGGATCGCGACGCGACCGCAGTGCTGGCCTATTTGGGAGAAATCGATTTCGGAAAGCCGGAAATCGGTCAGCGGCTCGAGTTGCGACTGCTTTCGCCCGTGACGGAAGCGGCTTGCGAGACGCGACTGCGCGTGTGGATGCGGACGCCCGGGTTGGGCGTGCGGCCGGTCTTGGACGAGGGGCCATGGGCGGAACTGCCGCCGGCGCCGATTCCCGACCACAATTCGTTGCCGGCACTTGTGCTGCATGGCAGCGGCACGGCTTTGCCGCTGGCCCTTCGATTTGAGCGGGCGGCGGGTTTGACGCCGGCCGGCCTGGTCATTGAGCGAGCGCTCGATTCAGGTCCGCGCCGAGGGCAATCAACAAACCTATGTCGCTCGATTTCTTCTGCTACCGGTGACGGCCCCGGTCGTCGAGATCGAACTTCCGGGACCGCTGACTCCCGTCAACTGGCTGGAAATCAAATTGGACGGCCGCCGTATCGAGAATCCGCCAATCGATGAAAGCGATTCCGTGGTGCGAATCCCGTTGCCTGAGAGCAAATCGGCAATGGAGCTAAGCCTGAATTACCGTCTCTCCTCCGCGCGAGCCGCGGGTTGGGCCGGCAATTGGCGGTTGGGCTTTTTCCCGCCCCGGTTGCGTGGCGCTGCGTTGGTCGGCTCGGTGCGCTGGCACGTCAGCATGCCCGGCAACGAATTCGTGTTGCCGGGCGATGACCGCACGATTTTGGATCAGCGCTGGGGGCTGCGGCGATTTCTGCCCGCGCCCGTGCCCTCGCGTACGGCGGATGATCTCGAGCATTGGTTTAGCGCCGAAGTCGACGAGTCGCGCGAAAACGCACCGCTGGAGTATTCACTGGCCGGGACCGAAGCGGTGGTTCGACAGTCAAGTCTCGAGCCGATTCAGATCGTGCTGGTTCCGCGCATGCCCTGGTTGCTGAGTTGCTCACTGCTGGTGCTGTTGGTCGGCGGGACTCTCGTGATGCTGCGCGGCAATCGATTTCTCTTGTGGCTCGCAACGACTGCCGTGTTATTGTTGCTATGCACAGGGGCCATTTTTTGGCCCCAGGTTTCCGTGGCCGTGCTCGCCGGCGCTCGCCCGGGCTGGTGGTGCTCGGCCTGCTGATTCTGCTCGTGGGCTGGCAGTCTCGACGCTATCGCCGGCGAGTCGTGTTTATGCCCGGGTATGTCCGCGACAAGGCGGCTGCCGTGCCAAGCCGCGCGGCTTCTTCCGGCAGTGCATTTCGGATTCGTCAGCCTTCGACCGTGGACTCGCCGCCTTCAAGTTGATCGCGAGGAGGCATTTGCTGATGATTGGCCGCGGCCTCAAGCGGCGTTCGAGCGCGAGACCGTCTCGCGGTCCCGGTATGTACGCGCTTTGCGCGGTGCTGGCGTTATTGTCGATATCCGCGGAGCCGCCGCCCGATCCGGTGCCGATTCAGCGGATTGAGTTGCCGCCCGACCGTGTCGCGCACGAAATGGAGCGGCTTCGCCAACGCGTCCTTACCAGGATGACGCTTGAACAATTTGAGGCATTGGTCAAGCAGGCGGCCCAGGCGAAAGAAGACGGCAAGAGACCACCCGAACTATTGGAAAGTCACTATCGCGCCTCGCTCAAAGGCGACGGCCTGGCCGGCTCGGCCGAATGGAAACTGGTCAATCTCGCCTCGGGCGCCGTGCGCATGCCCCTGGCCCCGTTGCAACTTGGGCTCCGCCAGGCCAACTGGTCGGATCGATCGCCGGCGATCATCGGTCGATTGGATCAAAAGGCCGATTCCCCGTTCGAACTCCTGGTTCCAAAACCGGGCGAACGGACGCTGCAATTGAGTTGGTCGGCGCGCGGCATTCCGGAACCGGGCGGATTGCGCTTCGATTTACGGCTTCAGCCATGTCCGATCACCGTCGTTGAATTGGAACTGCCCGCCAATCGCATTGTTCGTGCCGACCGCGACGGTGTTGTCGCCTCGGGCCCGTTGCCAACGGACAACGCGAACCTCAGTCTCTGGCGATTGTCGATTTCGCGCGTCGGCGGCGCGGCATCGACGGCTCAATTTGTCGTTCGTCAACGATCGGCGAAGGATTCCTTGCCACCGATTGCCCGGCCCCTCATTCAGACCACCCAACGAGTCAAACCCGGCGAAGTTGACTGCGAATACGTTTTGGATTTGCAAGTCGATCGCGGAGGATTATCAGATTTCGTACTCGCGTGCGATTCTGGTCTGCGCGTTACCGAACTCGAAGCGCCGGACTCGAGCAATGGGAGACGACCCCGGCGCCCGGCGGCAGTCTGGTGCGGGTGCGGCTGCGCGACCCCATTCGGGGCGGTCGAATCATCGTCAGGGCTGTCGCTCCGTTGCCTCCTGCCAACAGAGCCTGGATCAGCCCGGGCTTACATGTGGCGCACGGCATTTCTCGGGGAGAAAAACTGACGTTATTGGTTCATCCCGATCTGGAATTGCATGATTGGAGCCCGGGCGCGTTTCGACCCATCCCTCCTTCCGGGAATTCGGAATCGATGCAGGCGATTTACTTACAAAGCCGCTCCGTCGGTTCCGAGTCAACGGCTCGGCCCGAAGCCAGGATTCGGCCGGCGCGTGCGGGATTCGATGTGACGGAATCTCTTGACTGGCTGGTCGAGCCGGACCGGATGGCGTTGACGGCGGAAATGCACGTCGCCCCACGGCGCGGAGTCTTGTCGCGACTGGACTGGAAAATTCCATCTGGGTGGGAAGTGGAGCAGGTTGTCTCGAAACCCGATGACCCGGGTTTGCGCTGGCTCGTGCGGCCGGGTGGCACGTTGTCAATCGAACCATCACGACCCGTGTCGCCGGCTCGCGAATCGGATGAGCGTCGCTGGGTGCTTCGGCTTCGCGCTGCCGGACCGAAAATGATCGACACGCCGGACGGACTGGCCGCCACTCTGCCGTGGCCCGATTTGGCGCCCGACGGCGCTCGGCTGCGTCAGGGCCGGCTCGGAGTTCGAGTCCATCCAAGTCTGACGGTGGTCGCCGCCGAGGGCATCCCACAGCTTCGCTCGGGCGGTACAGTTGTGTACGACGGCAATCCGCATGGATTACTGCAGGCGTGCGCGGCGGGGCCGGCTTCAGGCACGTGTCGAAAGCAACACGACCATTCGCGAACAGTCGGTCACGCACACCTACCGACTCGAACTAATTCCAGGCGTCGGCTCGACCGGCGAGGCCTATTTCTTCACATCCGCCCCCGCGATCGGCGATTGGCATTGGAAATCAATTTCGGGGACGTCCGTGGTGCGCCGCATCGAACCGGCTCCGATCGGCCAGGCAATTGCCGCATGGACCGCTGCCGCGCCGGTTCGATTTGGGACGCGTTGATCCGGTCGAAGGCCGGAAGCTTGGCGGCAAGACAATGGTGGCGGCTCACGTTCGATCAGCCGTTGCAAAAACCCGCGACCGTTGAGCTTTCGCTTCGATGCGAAACGAAAGAGCGGGTCGACGTGCCGCTGATCGCCGTCCTCGGCTCCGATCGATTGGATGCACGAGCGGACATTTATTTGTTGCCCGGCGGAGGCTGGTCGCTGGAATCCGCCGGATTGCGTGAATCGGCCGCCCATGCCGATCCTGCGCTTTCCGATTGGGAATCGCATTCATTTCGATATGGGGTGAATCCAGGTTCGCTGGTGCTGCGGCACGGCGCGGCGAAATCAGGCCGCATTGCTCCTCGCGTTGATCGGGCGCTGATCGTCGTTTCGGCCTCGATGGAAGGAAGAACCTGGTATCGGTTCGAGGCGGCCATTGGCGGTTGGACGCGGCCCGAGTTGCCCATTCATCTGCCCGCTGGAATCGAACTGATCAGTGCCCGCGTGGACGGTCGCTCGGCATCGATTTCGCCGACCCGCAATGTGTACGAGCCGACGACATTGCCATTGCCATGGAGGCCAAACTCGTCGTGGCACTTCGTGGAAATCGTCTATTCGCTCGCCGGGCCGGCCTGGCGCGGCGCGCGGCCTGTCAAACTGCTCCTGCCAGAGTTTCCGTTCGCGGTATCGCCGCGGCAGGTTTGGCGATTGCCACCGGGGTTGATTCCCCTGACCCTGGAACGCTGGCGGATCGTACCCGGATCATCGCGGCACGCCGATGCCCCCTGGTTTCTGCGACTACGACCTTCCGCGGTTGGTGTTCACGCCTCGTCGCTGGACGATGCGATTCGCGCGATGCCGCCGCGAACGTCGGAATCGCTCGGCCGCTGGTTCGAGCGATGGAGTTTCGAAAATCGCGATTCGGGCGGCTTGCTCGTCGTCGATTCGGCCGCCCTCGCCGAACAGGGGATTGATCCGGCGACAGCGGTCGATGAAACGGGCTCGTTTGGAATTGCAGGCAAGCAACTCGAATTCGTTGTCACCAACAATGCGACGCTACTGACCACTCTGCCGCGGTTGGCTCATTGGCGCCAGCGGATCCCCGCCGACGCGACGGCGGCGATCGAGGCCGCCGCCGGCCATGGGCACGATGAATCCGGACGATTTGTCGCGATCGACCGTTGGATTTCCGACAGCAGTAATCGATTGGCCAATTTGGACCTGGAGCGGCAGACGACCGATTGGACGGAGTGGGAGCCGACCGATGTGTCGCCTGTTGAACAATTGATTCTAGTCGAATCCTCGGCAGTGTCAGTCGCTGGAATCGGGCTGACTCTCTTGTTAATGGGCGTGGCACTGTTCGTCGGCGTGCGTCGAAGAATCTATCTGTTGGCCTGGCTGATCGTCGCCGCGTCGGGACTTGTTTGGCTTCCAAAGCCGCTCTGGGGGCTCGTGACCTGGCCGTTGGGGGCCGCCGGCGACCTCATGATCGTGGTCTGGATTCGCGGCATCTGGTCTTCGCGCCGCTGCTTCGGGATCGGCAAGCTCGGCGCATGACGGCCGGGCAGCGTCGATCGTGGTCCCGCTCGGTCTGGCATGGGCGGTTGGGTTGGCGCTTCCTGGGTCGGCTGCCGGCCCGGAACCCACGCTGGTTTATCTCATTCCGACAGGCTCAGCCTCGTTTTCGGTGCTCGCACCGCCCGAATTGATCGACAACTTGAAGCGGCTAGCCAAGCTGAGTCAGCCTACCGCAACGGCCGTCATCACCAGCGCTCGATACGAAGGAGTAATCGACGAAACCGTGGTCCGCTGGAGGGCCAAATACGATTTGTCTTGTTTCGGGGATTCAACGACCGCGCTGACCGTTCCGCTGCTAGGCGGCCAACTGCGACGAGCGCCTGATCGATGGTAAAGAATCGCTGCCGCGCCCGGCGCGGCCCCTGGTCAGCTAGTTTTTCAAATTGCCGGTCGGGGAACGCACTCGCTGGTTCTCGAATTCGACGTCACCGCCGAAGGCCAGACTCTGTGCGAGGCCCGATGCAAAATTCCGCAAACGGCCATTAGCTCGTTCGTGGTAGACATGCCAAAATCGGCTCGATTTCCGTTTGCGCCGCTGGCCCGTGGAGTTCAGCGGATCGTCGAAGCGGATGCCATGAGGCGTTTGATTGGCGATCTTGGGCGCGGCGGCGAATTGCTCGTTCGCTGGCACCGCGAATCGGCGGTTGCCATGCCGCGCTCGCAGGTGGAAGTAACGAGCATGTGGGATCTTTCCGATTCCGCGGCTCGGCTTCGTTCGGTCTTTCGTTATCGATTGAGTCGCAATCCGCTCAAAGAGTTGGAGCTCGCCATTCCGCAGGGACTCGAACTCACCGCCGCGACCGTCCGTTCGCTCGACGAGCGTGCGGTCGATTCCGTGCCAACAGTCGTAACGGACTGGCATCAGACAGGTCCGGAGCGCGTCCGGCTCGGCTTTGAACCTGAATTGTCCGGCCAGGTGCAATTGATCCTGGACTTGGTTCCGCGACAGCCGTTCGGCACGCGGCCGCTCTTGCCGGTCCCAACGGCTGTCGGCGATTTCGAGCGGCATGGTTGCCTGGCCATTCGTCTCCAGGATCTGAAGGCAAAAATCGTCGAGGCCGGCGGATGGCGTGAGGTCTCCGCGGCCTTGTTGTTCCACGATCGCTGGCAGCCGCTGCGAGCGGACAGCAGCGACCAAGAACCGGACCTTGCTTTGCAGCGGGACGGCGAAGTCGTGCAATTTCCGCGTTTGAGTGTGTTGCCGCTTGAGCCCGCGAATTCAGGCAGCGAACGAATTGACTGGCTCCTGGGACCCGAGCGAGCCGAATTGCAAGCGGTCGGCATCTGGGCGGGCGTCTCATTGTCTCGGCCGCTGGAGTGGCACGTGCCTGGAAATATTACCGTCTCCGATATTCGGGGACCACGGTTGCGGTCGTGGTCGCGGCGCGGCGACATCGTGCAGATTTGGTTGAACGGCTCATCGCCGCGTACGTCGGTTACCCTGAGGCTGATGGGATCAATGTCTCTTCCCGGCCGGCAAGCGCCGATTACGTTCGAACTTCCGCGGGTCTCGCTACACGGTGTCTCGCGGCAGTCCCACGTTGTGCATGTTCAGCCGATCACGGGCTGGAGACTCAACGTGGAGAAGTCGTCGGGCTACCAGCCGGCGCCAAGCACCGACCTTGCCGGCGCTGCTTGGACGTCATTCGGCGACGCCTCTTCGCAGGCAGCCTTCTTGTTGCGCCCGGCCAAAGGACAGGTCGAATGTGACTGTCTCACGGTTGCCGAATCGGTCGGGAGAGGCGTGGGGTTCACGTGTGTGGTCAGGGTTCGCTCCATCGCGGCAAAACCTGCCGGCTCGATTCAAACGATCGCGATCGATGTCCGGCGAGCCGAAGCAGATAAACTGCAGTTGGAACTCGCCGCCGGGACGCGGCTGCGCGAAACTCGTCCGACCGGGAGCGGCATGACCTGGATCGTGGATTGCCTCCCAGGCGAACATCGAATCTTGGTGAGCGGCCGCGTTGCCGCGATGCAAACGCGCGATCTGTTGATGCCCGCAGTTCGCGCCCGCGGACTCGGCGCATCGACGCCGTCTCGATGCTGGCTGATGGTCGGATCCGGCCTTCGGGGTCGCGATCCGGTCGGCTTGCGTTCGGAGGCAGCGCCGCCGGAACTGTTGAACGAATTGGATGAGCAAGGAGTGCGCCGCGCCGGCCCAGGTTGGGCGGTTCATAACGATCGATGGAACTTGCATTTGGACGTGGGCCAGGGCGGCGCCGGCGGTCCGGCGTTTGTGTCTAGCGCCGATGCAGCGGCGGCGCCGGGCGACGCGGGTCGCTGGTTAATGCAGATGCGGACGTTTCTGTTTCAGGATGTCGAAAGCCCCTGGCTGGTTCGTTTGCCGCCGCAAAGCCAACTGCTCGTTTTTTCGATCGACGGCCAGGAGCAATTGCTGCCCGAAGGCGATCGAGAATCGGTATTGAGTCGATCGCTTGCCTCGGGGCTGCATCGCGTCCGATTGGTATGGCAAACTTCCAGATCGATCGCCGATTCGCCGCCGTTGTCCTTGCCAGGGCTCCAATTGGGCGGCTCAAAGCTGACTTGGTCGTCGGTGCTTTGGACGATCTCCGCGCCGGCGGGATTCCGCGCGGCGGCGACGGCGGGGAGCATCGGCTCGGCAAATCTGGAGTTGAGTCGCGCCGCCGCCTGGCTCGAACTATATCGCCAGGTTGTGGATCGCGGCGCGGGCGAATCATTGCCGACCTTGCGGGCAGCCATCGATGGCGCGCTTCGCCGGGCCGAAATCAATCTCGCGTCGAATAGCGCGGATGGGGAAACCTCGCCCGACGGCAAGCCGCTTGCCGAATGGCTGAAGCAAATCCGCGATAAATCCCCCCCCGCCGCAAACGAAGCACCGGCGGCGGAAGCATACTCATCCGCGTTCCAGCGCGGCGCATCGATTTACTGGCGCTCGCATGGCGGCGACAAACCAACCGTCAGCTTGGAAGAAACGAACCCAACCTCGACGGACAAATGGGTCGTTTCCGGATTGCTGGCGTTGCTGTTAGTTTTCGGCGGCGTTGCCGTGCGTCGACTTCGGTGAGAACGGATCGATATTCATGGCCGCGACGCCGAACCATTGTTACCATTCCATTCGATGCCTCTAATCCAGATCAAGTTCGAGTCGACCACCATGAAATCAATAGCCGGCTTTGTTGGAATTCTGGCCGCCAGTGTCGTTTTGCAGTCGCGGGCCGATGAGAAGCCGCATTGGCTGATGGGCCGCGCGACGAAACTGCCCAGCCAGTATACAAATCAAGAAAGCGGCTATTTCTCGATCGTCGAGGGATTGAACGGGCGCGTTTACATCGGCGCGGCGAAGTATGGCGTGGATGCCTATCTGCTTGAATACGATCCTAAGACCGACACCACGAAGATGGTGGTCGATGCTCAAAAGGTGATCGGAACCAACGCCAAGGGGTTTGCTGCTCAGGCCAAGTTTCATACGCGAAACAATGTCGGCGCGAGCGGCAAGATTTATGTCGCCACGAAACAGGGCTATCCGGAAAAGGGCGAGTCGCGCGACCTATACCCGGGCGGCTACGCGATGACCTACGATCCCGCCACGGACCGGGCGGAGCACTTCGGCATTGCCTGGCCCAAGGACGGAATCATCAGCATCGCGCCCGATGAATCGCGCGGACTCGCGTACATTTCAACCTGTTCCGATGATCGGCCCATCGATCATAGCCATTTCATGGTGCTCGATCTCAAGACCAAAAAGTACACGGACCTCGGCGACATGGAGCATCCGTACGCGTTCGTCGTCGTCGATTACAAGGGCCGCGCCTATCACCCGATTCGCGGCGGAACAATTGCCCGATATGATCCGGACCGAAAGAAACTCGATCGACTGAAAATCACGATCGACGGCAAGGCGCCGCCGAAGGAAATCACGCGGGACGGCGCCATCCTGAATTGGGAGATTTCGCCGGACCGCAAGACCCTGTGGTCGGTGGAAATGTCAACGAACCAACTCGATTCATTCGATTTGACCGCGCTCGGGGGTTTCATTCCCGGCAAGTCGTACGGCAAGTTGCTTGGCTGGGCGAAACAGACCGATTGCCGGGCGATGTGCGTCGGCGCCGATGGCGTGGTTTGGGCCGCGGTGACGGTTCACGGTATTCCCGACGGTCCTTGGTTGCATCTGGTGAGTTGCAAGCCGGGCCAGCCGCCGCGCAATCATGGCGCGCTGGGCGTCGCCAATCCGAGCTTCACTACGTTTACCGATGCCGCCGGCAAACCCAAACTCTGGCACCACACCATGACCAAGCGCAAGGACGGCACGCTCTCGCCCTGGCAGCCAATGGGCGTCTGCGCATCGCGCGATGGCAAGTATGTGTATGTTTTGACGATCGCGCCGTTCACCCTAATGCAAATCGAGCGCAATCAAATGCGCCCATAGCCGCCTCAGCCGCCGGGCGTCAATCGCCGGATCAGATCGGACCACTTCGGAAATTGCGCAATCAACTCCGCGCGCTTTCCGGGTTCGTAATCCGCATCGATTCGGCGCTTCGATAGGTCTCGCGAAAAAACCCGCCTTCGACAGGATGAGGTTCGAGGCTCAGGGCAGCAATAATTCTTTCGGCAGTGAGCATGGTCGTTTCGATCTTGGCCGATTGCAATGGATCAAACCGCATGTTGTTTCCGCCAGATCCGATCATAACCCGCCGTTTACCCAAACTCAACCAGTCTGCACAATGCCTGTCGGTTGTTATTCAAACGAACTTGACACGTTCTCAGCAGAAAGTTACAAGCCGACTCCAGTGAGGTGCATGCTAAGCACACTAAAAATGGTCCGGGGCGCCGAGCCCTGGATCCAAGAACCAGATATCCAACCCGCTTGGGAGAAACAGGAATGATGGGGCGATTCGGCAACAAATGGATGCTGGCCGCGGCAGCATTGGCGGCGTTGAGCCTCGGCTCGACCGCTCGCGCGGGAATGATCCCCGTCCAGGTCACCGTGACGTCGGACGGCGGAAATCTTCGTTGGACCTACGGCGTCGTCGTCACCACGGATGTACAAGTCAATCCCGGTGACTCGTTCACGATCTACGATTTCGCCGGCCTCATCCCGGGCACCGTTGTCGCGCCGGCCGGCTGGACATTGAACATGGCCAATAGCGGCCCGGCTCGCCCCGGCACCAATCCTCTCGACAATCCCAACATTGATAACCTGACTTTTACGTTCAACGGCGACACCGCCATTCAGGGTTCGGCGGGACTCGGAAACTTCTGGGCGCTGTCGCAATTTGATTCGCACGCCACGGGCGATTTCACTTCCAGCAGCCATCGCCAGGTCGACGGCCGCCTGGAAAACAACATCACCACCACGGATGTGCCCGTCGAGCCAACCAGCAGCGGACCATCCGAAACGCCGGAACCGGCCACACTAGCGCTGCTGGGCCTGGGATTGCCGGTGGTCGGACTGGTTCGGCTTGTACGCCGCCGGAAGAAGATCGAAGCTTAGCGTGATTTGAGAACAGCGGGCGGAGGCGAGTGCGATGCTCGCCTCCGTTTTTTTTTCGGCTTACCGCCACTTGAACCATTTCATGGCCAGCAGGAACGTGACAATGCCATACGCCAGCAGAATTCCGATTCGCCAAGAGACTTCGATCAATGATTTGCCTTCGAGGATTGTTTCGCGCAACGCATCGTTGATTTGCGTCAGCGGCAGCGCTTGAATGAACGGCTGGGCAGCGTCCGGAAACCTCTTCGATGAAAAGAATACGCCCGACAACAGCCACATCGGCAAAACGATCAGATTAATCAGGCCCATCACGGTTTCGGATTTTTCGGTTCGGCAGGCGACGAGGAGGCCGAGACCGCACGCCGCGAATGCACCGGCGATCATGATCAGGGCCATGGTCAACAGGCTGCCGCGCATCGGCATGCCGAAGCCATATCGGCCGACCAAATACAGCGACGCCATCTCGGGAAACAGCATCACGAACCGAGCCGCCAAGAGAGACGCCATGAAGTCGCCGCGGCGCATCGGCGTGGCCAGCATTCGCTTCAAGATCTTGCGGACGCGCATTTCCACAATGACAAAGCCGATGCCCCACAGTCCGCCGCCGAGCAGATTCATGCCCATCAATCCGGGGATCAGAAAATCGATGTAGCGATTGCCCGGCTCAGTTTCGAGCTGTTCATTGGTTTGTACGGCGCCCGGCGATTTCCATTTTCGCGCGATCGCCTCGACTTGATATCGCGCGGCGGCGCTTTCCGATCGCGTCGGATCGAGGCCGAAGGTGAAGACCGAATCGTGGATCGCGACAAGGAGCGCTGTCTTGCCCACTCGATAGCGATGCAGGCATTCCGCCTCGTCGTGAACTTCGGCCTTGACGCCGCCCTCGCGCAATTGCTCGGCAAACTGCTCGGCAACGCCGGGCGAGGCGCCGCGAACCACGTCCACGAGCGGTGGTTCCGGCGGCCGATTCCAAAACGCGATCGCCAGCCCGACCGCCATTACGATCGGAAAAATGTAAACCCAAAACAACGCCTCGGGCTCGCGGAAAAATGTCCGCAGCCGCGCCAGCACCATTTGCCAGAACGCTCCCCAACGTTGCATCGGTCACGCTCCTGCCTTTGCCAGAATCCACCGCGACAAATCCTGGAAACTCCCTGTCGGGTCCGGCTCAAATTCCAGCGTGTGGTGCGCCGCCGGGTAATCGATGATCGTCTTGTCGGCGGTCGCGAAGCGATCGAGGTATTTTCGAGTTCGGTCATTGTCGATGACGCGATCTTCGCCGGCCAACATGAGCAACACCGGGCATTGGACGTGCCGGGCAGCGCGGCGAAGATAAACGTCAAACTTGATGCTCTCGACGAAAAATCGGGCCGTCGCTTCGCGGATCGCCAGCGGGTCTTCCGAGAGGAATTTTCGCCACTTCGGCGTGGCGGTGAACAACGCCGGATCACTCAGCGGCACCGGAAACAATTTCGTCGGCGAGACAAAGCTCGCGATGCCGATCCGCAATCTCTCGTGCCGTGACGGGCGAACTTGGGGCTTGAACCCTGGCGCGAGCAAGGCCATCCCGTCGAGCAATCCTGGAAAGCGATAACTTAAGCCGGTCGCGAGTTTCCCGCCCCAGGAAATCGCGGAAACGAATAGAGGCGGCTGTCCGGCGGTTTTCAGCGTGATCAGAAATTCGCCGATGTCGTCGAGCAAGCGGCGAAAGCTGGGCATGTCGCCGCGAGCCATTTCGTTTCGTCCGCTGCCGCGGCGATCGAGAAAATAGACGTCGCAGCCTGCGTCGCGCAAAAATCGGCAACTCGCCTCGTACCAGCCGCCGTGACTCTGAATCCCGTGAATTCCCACCACGCGGGCCCGCGGTTTCCCGGTCGCCGGGAAGTGCCGGTAAAACCAGCGATATCCATCGGACGCCGGGAAGGTCCACGGGATCACGTCAGCCAAGCAACTGCTCCTTGCGCACCGCGACGCGATCCAGGGCATTGGCATCGACCGAGATTCCCAAACCCGAACCGACTAGCAGGGCGCCTTGCCACCCCAGCCGAAGGTCAAATCCTCCTGGCTCAGCGATTCTTTCACGAGATGCCGATCATAGGAACCCTCGACCGCGACGAGGTCGCTCACGCTGCCGGCGAAGTGACGCCCGGCGGCGGAAAGGATCGCCGTCTCGCCCACCTGACAACCGAGTTGATAGCCGATTTTGTTTTGCTTCGCGAACTGAGCGAGCCGCAGCGACGGGATATATCCGCCGCACTTGGATAAGCGAATGTTGAACAAGTCGCAGGCGTTCATTTCGATCGCAGCCGGGCGTCGAACATGTTGCATAGCGACTCATCAAGCATGATCGGCGTTTTCACCTGCTTGCGAATTTCGGCGAGTCGCGAAAGATGCTCGTGCGCCAGCGGTTGTTCGACGCTGGCGATGCGCCCCGGCTCGAGTTCGCCGATGCGTTCCACGGCTTCGTCGGGGCTCCAGGCCTCATTGGCATCCACGCGGATGATCATCCGCTTCCCGGCACATCGGCGGAAGGCCCGCAACCGTTTACGATCGTCGTAACCGGGCAGTCCAACCTTGATCTTGATTTGGCGAAATTGGTACATGCGCATGGCGAGGATGGCGACGCGGGCCTTCACGCCGCGAGCCGACGCAATGACCCCGCTGTAGCGAATTCTTTCGCGCGGCTGATACAGTTCCGGCGCGATCGCCTTGGCGATCAGCGATAGCGGCTCGCCGTATGAACGGCCAAAAGCGTCGAGAATCGCCAATTCAACGGCACAGCGGGCCGCGTTGCCCATGCAGCCGCGCTCGTCGCCCGGCACGTCGGCGAGCCTGAAACGCTCCGCCATCGCCATCGCCGAGGCAAAATCGCGGCACGATTCGAACTGGCTGCCGAGATCGCTTTTTTTCAACAGTTCCAGCGACGACTCGATCGTTTCGCCGGTGACATAGTCGCGCGGAAGCCCTTCGCCGTAGCCCTCGGAATGGTCCGACAACACGCAACGGACGACGACGTTGTCGCTATCGGTGCGCGCATGGGAGGCATGTTTAAACGTCCGCTTGAACGGAATGCGCGGCGTGGAATGCAGTCAATTCGACAATTCGCATGAAGTGATTCTACGAGCGGTCGTTAGCCTGTCACGCTGTCGATGCAAAGCCACGCCCCGAGAATGGTCAGGGCGATCGCGCTCAGAATCGGCAGGAATCGCACGAGTCGTCCTTCGCCGAACTTCGACGCGCCGAACCGCTTAACCTTGACCACGAGGATGCCAACGAGGACTAGCACGCCGGCGAGTCCGGCGCTGAAGGCGAGCAACAAGGGCAAGCCGATATGCGCCGGCCGGTCGAAACCGACCAGGCCAAAAGCGCGATCGCATCCCAACAGGGCACGATGCCGCCGCTGATGCCGAGGGTGATCAGGCTCCAGGTGCTGACCTTTTCTCCGGGCGTGGGCAAATGATGGTGATGATCGTGATCGTGGTGATGATGACGGTCATGTCCATGATGATGATGGTGATGGTGCCCGCCGCCGATGTGCACATGGTCGGCCTGGCCGGAAAGTCGCTTTAGCAAGAGCCAGAGTCCCATGCCAGCGATGATGAATCCGCCGCCGAATCCAAGAATTGCTTGCACCTGGTGCTGATCGAATCGTTTTAATATCCAGGGTAAGATCGCCGCAAGAACAATGACGATTCCCGTGTGAGTGATCGTCGTCACGACGCCAAGCAATATCGCATGGCCGACCGTGCCGCGCTCGCCGACCAGATAGGCGGCCACCAGCGTCTTGCCGTGTCCGGGCGTCAACGCATGCGCCGCGCCGACTCCCACGGCGATCAGCAGGATCAGACCAAAACCCAGGTTTGAATCGAGCAGCGCCGACAACCCGCGCTTGCGAAGCTGCGTGAAAATCGACGGTGGTTCGCTCGGCCGCGCTGCGTGCAACGAGGGTGTAACGTTTGCCGCTTGCGGCGTTGCAGGTTGTTGTTTCGCAAGAGTCGATTGCATCGGCTCCATCGTCGCGAAAAGAGTTCGGAGCCGACTCGCGCTATGTGGTGCACGAAGAAAATCGCTTTCGTTCGACTCCACCAAGTCCGGATTCGGTTCCTTCTTTTTGGTGAGCAGGACGGCCTGGTGATCCGCGAACGCCAAGCTTAGCCGCCCGCGTTCCAGGTGCAGGCTGTCTCGTTTTTCGGGCATCAGATCGAATTTGAATGGTTGTTTTTCGGCAAGCGATTTCTCCCAAGCGGCCACAAATGTGAATTCGACAACCAAGTTGTCTTTTCGCTCGCACTTTGGCGGCTTGATCTCGCTAAAGCTCAACGCCTTGCCATTTTGCTCGGCATGCATGCGATCGAGAATGAATTCCGCGATGGCGTTTGCGAAGGCCCGATCGCCCACATCCGTCGGCGTCTTATCCGGCATCTCGGCCCGCAGTCTGGCAAAATCCTCGGGTCTGATGATCTGGCTGCCGTCTACTTGAATTGTCGAGTCGTCGACTTCCAGCCGATAATCGACGCGAACTCCTTTCTCGGTCAGCGAAACGCGAACCACGCGATCATAGTTCAGCGTCGGCACCGGGTGCGCGACGGCGTTGCCCGCGAAAAGGCAAAGCATGGCGACGACAACTACGATAAAGTGAGATCGATTTGGCACGGTCCGGCGCTCGGGATCGGAAATTACTTCGCTTACCATTTTACACGCCGTTGAGCCAATTTCGATGTGCTCAACACTTCACGGTCTTGCGTTTCTTCCCGATACTGCCGCGGGCCTCGACCTTCTTGATATACTCGACGGCGTCCGGCACTTTGCAGGCCGTGTCGCGCATGTCGATCTCCACCGCGCCGTATTTCTTCGCGGTCGCTTTCGCGAGGCTGGTGAACGATTTGATGTAGCCGCCAACCGAGATGACGAAATTGTTCATGCAATATCGAACGCGATTCGGCGCCTTGTGAATCGTCTTGGCTACGCGGTCGAGAAGGTCGGCGATTTTGTCCAGGTCCAGTTCAGAATCGTCCTTGAGCGCGACCAAGCCTGATAAAGTGGCCCAGCCGGACGAGGCGATCGATTCTTTCTTCGAGTCGATCCAGTTCAGCGCGACGTCCCAGCCATGTAGGCTCTCCGCTGCCACCCAGGCCACCGTATACTCGGCCAGCGGGTACGACGAGGCCTTTTCCACCCATTTCTGTAAGTCTTTCTTGCTCATTCTGGAGTCGTCGGCGATCAGCCCCGCCAGATACATCGCGTCGTAAATGCCGGTGTCATACAAATCGAGCGCGAGTTGATGATCCTTCTTGACCCGCTTCTGAATCTTCTTCAATTCCGAGATTTTCACGCCGAAAACCGGCTCCTTTACGCCATGTTGGAGCATCACTTTCTTGTATGATGCAGCGCCGAGCGGTTTGATCTCGTCGATAATTTCTTGCGCGGTCATGACGCTCTCCGGGAATCTTGTTGGATAGTCAAATCTCAAGGATTCTCGGATGAGGTACGGGCCTTGTCAACGGGACATCACTCGATTTGGAATCGCGACTTTTCATCGGTCGTCAGTTGACGCGGCAAGAGTGATTTGGCCAAGGGCAGCGGATCGACAGGCCATATTCGGGCGAGATTCTGGCTCACCGTTAGAATTCGGCGGCTGTCGGGAGCGAATTCCACGTTGGCGGTTCCGAACCGTCCGGCGGAGAGGGTCATCCATTCCTGCCCGGTCGTGGCGCTCCAGATGCGAGCGGTCTCATCCGCGGACGCCGTGGCGATCCATTTCCCGTCCGGACTGAAGCGAGCTGTGCGAATGGTGTTGTGATGGCCTCGCAAGACAAGGCGCAATTTGCCACTGTCGGCGTCCCACAGCCGCGCCGTGCCATCGGTCGAACCGGTCACGATCGATTGACTGTCCGGGCTGAATTCCGCGAAGGTGATGAGCCCGGCGTGGCCTTTCAGTTCAAGATGTCGCGTCGTTTCGGCGTCCCACACGTCAACCGAAATCTGGTTTTTCAGGAAGTGAACGCGATAACCAAGGATCCGCTTTCCATCGGGGCTGTACGTGACATGATCGACGCCGATGCCGGGCAACCGCCGCAGTCGTGCGCCGGTCTCGGCGTCGTAAATTTCGGCGGCGACATTGTCCACGTGGCACTGGGCATTGGTCAGCACGTGGTTGCCGCCCGGGCTCCAGATGGCGAAGTCGCCGCCGCCTGGTGCCTCGGGAACGATGGAGCGAATGTGCTTGCCGGTTCGCGCGTCCCAAATGTCCGTCCGCGCCAGAGGTTGCCGCCGCTTCCGCCGCCGAATGGTTTGCCATTCCTGAATACCGCGTAATGATAGTTTCCGTCCGCGAACGTCAGCAATCGGTTGCCGTCGGGGCTGAATCGAGCCGTGGCGACGCTGCGACGGAATCCCTCCAGCGCGCCGAGAAGCTTGCCGGTTCGCGTTTCCCAAATGCGAACCGGCGTGTAGTCCGGCGTCGGTTTTGGCTCGTCCGTGGAACTCACGCACGGATTGGAATCGAAGTGCACGGTCGCCAATCGTTCTCCGTCGGGACTCACATCCAGGTCGCGCAAGTCGCCATGCAGTGCTTTTTGCCGCGGCGTCGCTGTCAGGCTCGCCGAGTCGTACGCCTCGGCGACGGACGCCCCGCTGGCACTGTCCCAAAGCGTGACGGACGAGCCCGCATAGCGCGAGAACTCGTCGCGCGACGGCGATCGCAACACGCGCTTGCCTCCGGCAACAAACCAGCCGCTCCCGTTCGGCTGTCCTTGCCAGCGGCCCATTTCAATGATGGGATCGACATTCGGGTCCAGGTTCCAAATGCGCAGGCTGCCGTCGAGCGAGGCCGTAACCATGCGTTTGCCATTAGCAAAGAACGCCGCGCCGAAAACTTTGTCCTCGTGTCCGCGCAATTCGGCGACCTGGTTCCACGTCGTGACTTCATGAACAACAACCGCGTCGCCCGTGGACTGTGCGATCAAGGGAGTCGCCGTCCTCGAAATGTCGAGCCTTTGCCCCGCGATGTTTTCGGGCAATCCCCACCATCGTGACTGGAGCTTCGCTGACGGCGCCGCACGCCATTCGCGCTGCTCCGCATCCGATTGCCAAATCAGCAATCGCGCGGCATCTTCGAAAATGGTCGGGCTATTCGTTCCAATTCGGAAGACGCGCTTGCCGTCCTTGTAAAGTGCCGCCTTGTCCTTGAGTTTCTCGACGTCCTTCACGGGCTTGCCATCCTCGGCATTCCAGATTTCGACCGTGTCGTAATCGACTGTCAGCACGCGGTCGCCGTCGGCGGAAAAACCTGCCGCCATGTAACGGTCCGGACCGCGCGTCTTCTGTTTCTTCCGTAGCTCATCGAAATCGACAATTCTTTTTCCAGTGCTCGAGTCCCACAAGCACGGCGCCCCAGCACTACTGCCGCCTGACGTGGTGCCATTCAGAGACCAGAGCCAGCGAATGGCGCCTCCGGCGGCGTATCCGGATCGATTGACAGGTCATCCGGGCGGACGGATTCCGGCAATCCAATGCTCCGAATTGCGTCCTTGGGGCACTGATGGCCACGCGTCAGTTGAGATGTCACATTCGTCAACACCCGTCGCCCGTCCGGGCTGAAAACCGCCGAGGCCAGGGAGATCTTCCCATAATCGAGGACATAGATGGTCTTTCCCGTCGCCACATCCCAGATTCGGGCGGTTTTGTCCCACGACGCGCTGAGCAAACGATCGCCCTTGGCGTCGAAGCATAGCGATGAGACGCGATCGGTGTGCCCGCGAAAAACGCGAACCATTTTTCCACTTCGTAGGTCCAAAAGGCGGATCGCCTCTTCGGTAAAGGCCGCCCACTTGCCGTCGGCGTAACGAACGATGACGCCTTCATCGGTGGCGGCGGCCAGCAAGGTGCCGTCGGGGCTGATCGCCATGAGTCGGAACGGCAGTCCCGCCAATTTCAGTGCGGCGATCAATTGGCCGGTGGCCAGATCATAGATTTCAGCGCTCGGGTCATTTACGCGGGCCAGATATGGATCGCCAACCGGATCATGCGAGCGAATCGGAACCGCGATGACGCGACTGCCGTCGGGCGTAACCTCGACGGCCTGAAATTGCGTCTGGCCGGTCCGGCCTTCCGGCGTTTGATACGGTTCCGCGTAGATGGTGCGAATCTCGCGGCATTCGCGAACCGCCGCCAAGATCGCATTGTTCGCACTGGCCGATCTCGTCTTCTCCGCGCTGCGAATCGCGAGCAACAGGGCCTGACCCGGATTGGCCGGCCGCGCCCGATCGAAAGAGCGGCCAGGCGCCGGCTTTCCTCCAGCGCCGCGGCCATCTCGAAGTTGTGCGCGTTATTGTCGGCGCCGTCTTTTCGCGAATCGCGGCGTCGCGCTCATGGCCGATATCGACGAGCCGTTCGTCCGCGAGATTCTCCGCGTCGCGTGCCCTCAGTTCGTCGTCCCGCGCCCGTTGTTCCGCCCGCTGGGATCGAATCAATCCCCATGCCGTCCCGGCGAGCCCGAGAGTCAACAACGCGAGAAAAGCCGCCGAGCCATAAACCAAGGCTCGGTTTCGCCGGACAAACTTTCGGCAGCGGTAAACCGCCGTCGGCGGGCGTGCGTCGATCACTTCGCCGCGCAGGTAGCGCTCGATGTCCTCGGCGAAATGGCCCGGCGTGCCATAGCGCCGGTTACGGTCCTTGTCCAGCGCCTTCATCACCACGCAATCGAGATCGCCGGCCAGCAAGCGCGCCAGGGCCTTGGCGTCGAGTCCGCGATTTCCCGCCAGCACCGTCGCCGAATTGCCCATGGACGATAGCCGCGTGCTCGGGCGCGGCGCTTCCTCCTCGCGAATCAGTCGCTGCATCTCGGCGTAGCCGGCCTCGCGCAGTCGTTTCAGTTCCAGCGGCGTCGTGCCCGTCAGCAATTCGTACAGAAGCACGCCCAATGAAAAGACGTCGCTGCGCGTGTCGATATCCAGCCCGCTCATCTCGGCCTGCTCCGGGCTCATGTAAGCCGGCGTGCCGACCATTTGCCCGTAGGCGGTGAAAAGCGTCTTCTCAGTCAGCTTCTGCACCGTCGCCTTGGCCACGCCGAAATCGATCACCTTCACGACCGGCACGCCGTCGTGCAACGTGATCAGCACATTCGACGGCTTGATGTCGCGGTGAATCACGCCTTTGTGATGGGCATGCTGAATCGCATGGCATACATCGATGAACAGTTTGAGCCGCGCTTCCGGGCGTAGATGATTCTTGTCGCAAAACTCGGTGATCGGCACGCCCTTGACCAGTTCCATCACGAAATAGGGCCGGCCCGAGTCGGTCGCCCCGGCCTCGAGCACCTTCGCGATATTCGGATGGTCCATCAGCGCCAGGGCCTGGCGCTCCGATTCGAAGCGGGCGATGACCGCCGCCGTGTCCATGCCGGGCTTGATGATCTTGAGCGCGACCATTCGGCGAACGGGCCGTTCCTGTTCGGCCATGAAGACGACGCCAAATCCGCCCTCGCCGATTTGTTGCAACAGTTTATATGAACCGATGACTGTGCCGGGGCCTTCCGCGATCGGCCGATAAGCGGCGGTCGGCATGCCCGCGGGTTGATTGAGAAAGTCGCCGTTCGACTCATGCGCCGGATCAACGACTCGACCTCGCGGCGTAACTCAGAGTTTTCGCCGCAAGCCTGATCGAGATATGCCGCGCCGGTCCGCCGGCAACTTGATGGCTGCCTTAAAAATGCCGCTTTCGGACATGTCTTTCTCCCGCAACCGAATGTCTCGTTCATCATTCCATGCGAGAATGGGCGCAAAACCCCGGTGACTTTTTTTCACTGTTGCGAAGATTTTTCGTCGTCCCGACGCAAGCGCCGGCGCAGCCACGCTCGGGCGAAGGTCCAATCCTCCTCCGCCGTGGCCGGAGCGATTCCCAGGAGTTCCGCGGCCTCGGCGATCGTGCATCCGAGAAAATACCGCAGCTTGACCAGTTCGGCCTTGCGCGGCGCCTTCGCGGCCAATTCGTCGAGTGTTTCATGGATCGCGAGGATTTCGAGCGAATTGCTGCCTTCGGTGGCCGGAAGCTGCATCGGCCGCCGCATCGTGCCGTGCCATGCCGCCGCCATGTTTCGCGGTTTTCTTACGTCGCGCGCTTTCGACGAGAATCCGACGCATGGCTTCGCCCGCCGCCGCAAAGAAATGCCGCCGACCGTCGAACCGAGAGCCCGCAGCGCCAGCAAGGACGTCGTCAACGGCCTTGCTGGCGCTGCGGGCTCCGACTAATCGAAGGTACGCCTCATGCACCAGCGCGGTCGCATCAAGCGTGTGGCCCGGTTTTTCGCGCCATCCGCGCCGCCGCCAACTTGCGGAGTTCGTCATAAACCACGGGCCAAAGTTGATCCGCGGCTTTGGCGTCGCCGGCGTCAATGGCATTCAGGATTTGCGTCACGTCGGACATGGGGATAGCGTAACCGATTTTTGTCGCCGAGTCACGACCACGCCAGTGACGCCGCGAGCCGCGAAGCCGCTGCCTAGTCTGCGTGCCGCGGGAAATGGTACTCGTGTTCTTCCCACTCGTAGTCGGTCAGGATTTGCTCGCCTTCCTCAATGTCGCGCAGGGCGACGAATTCGATTTCATTTCGATCGAGGATGCGGCAGCCGGCCGCGTTTGGCTTGGGCGAATGATTGTATAGAGATCCGAAGCCCAGCGCGATGCAACAGGTTCCCTGTTCGTCGTTCCAGGCGAAAAGATACTTGTCGAGGATTGTCTCGACGACTCTGGCGACGTCCGGTTTCGACAGGAGAATCACCGGACAAGTTTCAATGACCTCGCCCTTTTGCAGGGGTTGGCCGGCGAACACGCCGCGGCCCATCCCCGGCACACTGTCGACAAAAATCCGCGATTTGCTGGTGGTAGTCATGGCCGAGTCATCGTATCGGGCGATGGTCGACTGAATTCCCGATCGCACGGTGAACGCCTTACACTCCCATCGGCAGCTGGCGAGTGAATTCTCGGGAGGTTCGCCAAACCATTCTATTCATCAACAGCGATCTCGACGGTCTTGATATCGACCGGCGTAGCTTGTAAATTTATATGAACAAATGTATATTACAAATCGCACGCTGAAACTGGCGCTTTGTGGAGGAAAAAGCGATGGCCGCGTTTCTTTTGTGTCCAGGGAGTCAATCACGCATCACAGCACACCACAGCACAGCAATTCGGACAATTTGTTTGCTGTGCTCGAACATGGGACATTACATCTTTTGAGCCAAAAAGTTGTGGCAAAAGCAGGTCATCTGCCAGATTCAAGAATGTCCGCTTTTGTCCGGTTTTTGCACAAGCGGCTGCGTTCGAGGATTTCCCAATTTGCGAGCCACGATACGGTGCTGAACTTTGCAAGTGGTAAGTCGCAATCGCTCCGGGTAAAATTTCGGGACGAATTCTCTGGGAGCCCGATCGATGAAAACGGCGTTTTCGGTGTGGCTGGTTTGCGGTTCGGTGTTGTTCGCTCAAACGGGCAAAACGCCGCCGACGCCGAATGAGTTGATCGCCAAGGCCGGCAGCGTGCTGTCGCGACTCGATGGCGAAATCGCGCTGGCCGGCCTGAAGGAGCCGGTGACCGTGCAACGCGATCGCTGGGGCATCGCTCATATCTATGCGAAGAACCAGCACGACTTGTTCTTTGCCCAGGGCTATGTCGCGGCGCAGGACCGGCTCTTTCAAATCGACATTTGGCGGCGGCAGGCCCGCGGCGAAATGGCGGAGGTGTTTGGCGAGAAATATGTTGCCGCGGACCGCTTCGCCCGGCTGATGAAATATCGCGGCGACATGGCCAAGGAATGGGCGAGTTACTCGCCAGATGCGAAAGAGATCGCGATGGCATTCACGGACGGAATCAACGCCTGCATCGACGGTCTGGGCGAAAAGCTGCCGATCGAGTTTCAAATTCTCGGATTTCGCCCGGGGAAGTGGAAGCCCGAGGACATCGTTGGCCGGATGTCGGGCATTTACATGTCGGGGAATTTCCGCAACGAGGTGGAGCGTGCTCGCCTGGTTTCCGCACTGGGGATTTCGAAGGCAAACTGGCTGGCGCCAATCGATCCGCCGATCGGTTACGAACCGTCGCTCAGCCGCGAAGAACTGGCGGCATTCAGTCAGCCGATTCTCGCCGATTACGACGCCGCGGTGCGGTCGCTTTCGTTCCCACCGGCGAGAACGCAGAGCAATAACTGGGTCGTGGCGGGCTCGCGCTCGGCGTCGGGCAGGCCGCTCCTGGCGAGCGACCCCCATCGAGCGGTAACGCTTCCCTCGCTCCGTTATTTGGTTCATTTGAACGCCCCGGGATGGAATGTCATTGGCAGCGGCGAACCGGCACTGCCGGGCGTGGCCCTCGGTCACAACGATCGCATCGGTTGGGGATTCACGATCGTCGGAACCGACCAGGCCGACTTCTTTGTGGAGGAGACAAAGCCGGGCAATCCCAAGGAATACAAGGTCGGGAAGGACTGGCAGAACATGACGGTGATGACCGAGAAGATTGCGGTCAAAGGTGGGAAAGTACAAACGGTCGAGTTTTGCTATACACGCCACGGTCCCGTGCTGTTTCAAAACTCCGCAACCAACCGTGCCTACGCCTTGAAATGGGCCGGGCAGGAACCCGGCGGCGCGGCCTATCTCGGCTCGCTGGCGCTGGACCGGGCGAAAAATCAGGCGGAGTTTCTCGCCGCGATGCAGGCCTGGAAATTGCCGGACCTGAACTTTGTTTACGCCGATTTGGATGGGAACATCGGTTGGATCGCCGCAGCGCTGACGCCAGTTCGAAACAAGCACACCGGTCTGCTGCCTGTGCCGGGCGATGGCACATACGATTGGACGGGCTATTTAAAAGTGGCCGAGTTGCCGCAATCGTTCAATCCGAAGGATGGTTGGATCGCCACCGCGAATCACAACATCTTGCCCGAGGGTTACAAGAAGCAGATCGGCTACGAATTTGCCCCGCCGTTCCGATACCTGCGGCTACGCGAGTTGTTTACATCGAAATCGAAATGGAACATCGATGATTTCAAGGCGACGCAGGGGGATGTCAAATCCTTGCTTGGCCTCGAACTGGTGAAACTGCTGAAGTCAGTCGATCTGCAAGACAAGGAATTGGATCTATACAAGAAGACGCTCGCAGATTGGGACGGACAGTTGACCGCGGATTCAAAAGCCGGCCCGTTGTTCGCGATCTGGCTGCGAGAGTTGCGTCATAAAATTGTGGCGGAGAATGTCTCGCCGGAGCTTCGGTCAGCGCTGAATCTGCTCGACGGGCCGCAAGTGATGCTTGCTGCCTTGAAGGAGCCAAGCATGCGCTGGCTCGGCGACAATGCGGAAAAAGCACGCGGATCGCTCCTGCGCGAAACATTTGCGAAAGCGGTGAAGCAACTCAAGGCCATGCCTCAGTCGAAAATCTCACACTGGGGCGCCTTGCACAGCGCGACGTTTCGCCATCCGCTTGCTGGAATGGATGCGACGTACGCGAAGGGATTTGACCTCGCACCGGTCGAGCGGCCAGGCGATGGCTTCACCGTCAATAACGCCGGCTATGACGAGCAATTCAATCAGATTCACGGACCGACTTACCGACATCTGTTTGATCTGGCCGATTGGGATCACGCGTTGGCCACCAGCGCACCGGGACAATCCGGGCAGCCGGGCAGTTCCCACTACTCCGATCTTTTGCCGCTATGGGCGAAGGGCGAGTACTTTCCGCTGAGATTCAGCAAGTCGAAAGTGGACGAAGTGACCAAGCATCGACTGACGTTGAAGCCGAAATGATGAAGACAACAACCTGGCTTTGGAGTTTTCGATGAAATTGAAATCGATCGCGTTGGTGGCATTTCTAATCGTCGGCTTGAACGCGTTCGCGGATGATGCTCCCCAACGGCGTCCCAGGCCAAATCAGTATCGCGGCGTCTATAAGGCGGCGATAACGCCGCACTGGTTCGCGAATGATTCGCGGTTCTGGTATCGCAATGACTTGGCCGGCGGAGCGAAAGAGTTTGTGCTCGTCGACGCCGAGGGTGGAACGCGACAGATGGCATTTGATCATGCCAAATTGGCCGCATCCTTATCGAAAGCCACCAAAATCGAGTACAAACCCGATCACCTACCGTTTGATGCAATCGAGTTTGTCAACGACGCGAAGGCGATTCAATTCCGCGTCGCCGGCATGATCTGGAAATGCGACTTGCTCACTTATGAGTGCGTCAAAGCCAAAGCCGGCACGCTCGACGCTGAGCCAAAGCGTCAATTTCATTCAAGCGTGGATCCGAGCGACCTGGGGGAAGATGCCGAATCGGCGTGGCCGCAGGGAATTTCTCCGAGCCTGGAAGAAGCATCGCTTCAGCCGCCACCGCCGCGCGGCCGCCGCGCGGGCAATCGCGACTCCGAATCGCCCGACGGAAAATGCACCGCCATCATCAAGGACTACAACGTCTGGATTCGGGACGGCAGCGGGCGAGAAACGCAGTTGAGCAAGGATGGCAAGCAAGGCTTGGAGTACGGATTTCCACATTGGTCGCCCGACTCGAAAACTCTGGTCGCACTTCGGATCGATCCCGGTGATCACAAACAAGTCTACACGATCGAGTCATCCCCGCCGGGCGGCGGGCGTGCCCGACTGCAAAGGCGGGAGTACGCGCTTCCCGGAGATAAATTCGACGCGTTCGAAACCAATTTGTTCGAAATAGCGACCGGGAAACAAACCAAGGCTGAAGTTGACCGAGTCGATTTTGGCGTTCCGCGCATTCGCTGGAAAAAGGATAACCGACATTTCACTTATCAGAAAGTCGATCGCGGCCATCAGCGGTTCCGAGTCATAGAGGTCGATTCTCATACGGGGAAAGCCCGCATTATCATCGACGAAAAAAGCAAAACGTTTATCTGGACAGTACACGGTCCTCGGGTGGTCATCAACTATCTCGATCACAGCGACGAAATCATCTATGGCTCCGAACGCGATGGCTGGCACCATCTTTACCTGATCGATGCAGCGAAAGGTACAGTGAAGAACCAGATCACCCAAGGCCAGTATGTCGTCCGTCAAATCGAACGCATTGATGAGGATAAACGGCAAATTTGGTTCAGCGCCTGCGGGAAGAACCCCGACCAGGATCCGTATTTCATTCATCACTACCGCGTCAATTTTGACGGCACAAACCTCGTCGCGCTGACGGAAGCGAATGGCACGCACACGATTCAGTTCTCGCCGAATCGGAAATTCATCATCGATGCCTATTCGCGTCTGGATTTGCCTCCGGTGCACGAATTGCGGCGGGCATCCGATGGGAAACTCGTTTGTCCGTTAGAACGGGCTGATATTTCCGAGATCAAGGCGCATGGTTGGGCGTCGCCCGAGGTGTTCGTCGCCAAGGGACGCGATGGAAAAACTGACATCTGGGGCATCATCAGCCGGCCAAAGAATTTAACACGGTCGAAGAAATATCCCGTCATCGAGTACATATACGCCGGTCCGCAGGATTCGTATGTACCCAAGCGTTTCAGCCCGTTTCGAGCGTTCGCGGCCCTGGCGGATTTGGGATTCATTGTCGTGCAGATCGACGGCATGGGAACGGCCAATCGTTCCAAGGCGTTTCATGATGTCTGTTGGCACAATCTGAAAGATGCCGGTTTTCCGGACCGCATTTTGTGGCATCAAGCCGTGGCGAAAAAATATCCCTATTACGACATCAGCCGGGTCGGAATCTACGGAACATCCGCAGGCGGACAGAATTCCGCCGCGGCCGTTTTGTTCCATCCTGAGTTCTACAAGGCCGCGGTCTCGGCTTGCGGATGCCACGACAATCGCATGGACAAGGCCTCATGGAACGAACAGTGGATGGGTTATCCTGTCGGACCGCAGTATGCCGAGAGTTCCAATATCGAAAATGCGAAGCGATTGCAGGGCCATCTGATGTTGATTGTCGGAGAGCTTGACGACAATGTGCCGCCGGAGTCGACTTTTCGTTTGCTGGACGCTTTGATCAAGGCCGGCAAGGATTTTGACCTATTGGTCATGCCCGGCTTGAAGCACACCAATGGCGGCGCCTATGGAACGCGGCGACTGCAGGACTTTTTTGTTCGACATCTGCAGGGACGCGAGCCACCGGACCGAAACGCGATCCGAACGACAGCCAAGCGTTGACGAATTTGCGACTAGCTGTTCGACTGGTCGGCGATTCTCTTTAAGTCCGACTCGCAACGCGCAAACACCTTCAACATATCCGGGTCGAACTGCCCGGGTGAAGCCCCTGCGATCATTTGGACAGCGGACGAGTGATTGAGAGCCGGCCGATAGGTCCGTGCGGACCGGAGCGCATTATAGACGCTGCACAAGCCGACGATGCGGGCCGAAAGAGGAATTGCCTTCCCTTTCAGTCCGTGCGGATATCCGCCGCCGTCAAATCGCTCATGATGATGTCGGGCGATGTCGGCGGCCATTCGGAGAAATCCAGAATCCGCGCCAAGTTGTTCCGCCGCGTCGCGCAGGATCTCGGAGCCGATTACCGTGTGCGATTGCATCAGGAGCCGCTCTTCTGGAGAAAACAGTCCGGGTTTGAGCAGAATGTGGCTTGGCAGGCCAAGCATTCCGATGTCGGATAGCGGAGCGGATGCTTTCAGCGACTCGACATAGTTCTGATTGAGCTCTCGGGCCGAATGTGCCGCCCCGGATCGCCTCCTCACAGAAAACGACACAATACTGCCGCAACCTGAGCGTGCGGGGATCTGAGTCTCGAGCCTGATAGGTGATGAGCTTCGCGACGACTTGGGTCAAAATCTCGCGAGCGGCGTTGATTTCCACTCGATGCCTCGACGCGCTCGATTCCAATTCCGCGTTGCGAGCGAGCAGGTCGCTGTTGACGACGGCGAGTCGATCTTGAACCTCTTTCAGGCGTAAGGCCGCGCGACTTCGGCCTTGAAGTTGCACCACGCTGAAGGGCTTGACGAGATAGTCGTCGGCGCCATCGAACAACAGTTGGGCCAATTCATCCGAAGTGGCCGAACCCGAAAGCATGATGATTTTGGCGTGCGGAGTGACTTTTTGTCGCAGCCGCTTGAGAATTTCGTGGCCCGGGAGTCCGGGGAGCATCAGGTCGAGAAGGATCAGATCGAACTGGTGATGAATCAGTCCGAGTGCCTGTTCTCCATCAGCGGCCTCAACGCATTCGAGCCCGTCAACGTCGAGGATGGCGCGGCAGTATTGTCGAATCCCGGCTTCGTCGTCGATGATGAGCGCCTTTCGAGAATCGGGCTTTGTCGGAATCGCGGCAATGCACAGACTTGATTGTGGCGTTGCAATCTGCAGGCTAGACGGCGGCGGGGCAATACTCGATTCTTCCGCCACATAAGGAAGCAACGCGCTCATGACCGCTTGCGGCGTTTGATAGCGGTCGGCCGGATCGAAGGCCATTATTTTGCTGACGACATCGGCGAATCCCGCGGGTAGGTCGCGACCGACATCCGAGAGTTTCTTGGGCTCCGCCGTAAGTCGCCGGGCGACCCGATCCGAGAGATTGCCATCTCGCGAAAATGGCGCTTTCCCGGCGATGCACCAGTACAACGTGGCGCCGAGGCTATAAATGTCAGCGCGGATATCGACGGCGCCCGCGTCGCGGGCCTGCTCCGGGGCCATGTAGTCGACCGTCCCAAGCACCGTTCCGGGAGTCGTAAGCCGGGTATTCGGTTGATGGGTGAGGCCGAAATCGAGCAAAACCGCTTTGTGCTCGGGAGTCAGCATGACATTGGACGGCTTGATATCGCGATGCACCATGCCGAGCCGATGCATTTCTCCTAGGGCGTCGGCAATCTGGTAGGCGAGACTGCTGGCGAGCCACACGGGTAGCGGCCCTTGCGACTTCACCCGAGTGTCTAAATCCACTCCCGGCACCAATTCGGTGACGAGGTAGCACATTTCGCCAACGTCGTGTGAATTCGCCACAAGCTGTCCGGCGTCCAGGGCCGCCACCAGGTTCGGGTGGCGAAGCCGGGCCGCGATACGCGTCTCGGCGGAAAAACGATTGCGAATTCTCGGATCCTGACCCGCTTCCGCCGAAACGACTTTGATCGCCGCCAGATTTCGCATGGTCAAATGTTCGGCCCTGTAAACAACCGCCATGCCGCCGGTGCCCAGGCGATCGAGCACTCGGTAGTTTCCAATTCGAAGGCCGAAGGTCATCCCCGCGCCGATTTTGCCGGATTGGTACTCGGTCAGAAGTCCTGCCTGCGTCAGCATTCCGAGCGCGGTGTGCTTGTCTTTGGCGTCCCGGACTCGCTTTTGCGTCGCCAGCGGCAATCGCTCCCAATCGCTTTCGATCATGAAGCCTTTCGCCAGGCATTCTTCGACCAGACGGCTGCCGGGAGTGGAATGACCTCGATATGGCGTGTCGATGAGATTTCCACTGGTGTGGTCGAGAAGAGGGGCGTTGCTGCTCATGCTGCGTTCCAACATTGTGGGCTCGAAGCGTTCGGAGTCGTCGAATCGCGTTGTTGAAGGGTAGCATTTTCATTGGAACAATTCAGAAATTGCAATGAAAATTGATCATAATGACATGTTTTACTTCGTCCCCGATCGTAATTTCAAACAGGCGTCGAGATCCGCGATTTCCGCGTCGGTCAGCCGATCCAGCAAGCCGGGCGGCATCATCGACGTGGCGGTGACTCTCTTCGTTTCGATCTTGCTGCCGGGCAGACGCACAGTCTGCGCGGGTCCAGTTTGCAGAATCAAGCTGTCGACGGCCTCATAGACGATCAGACCCTGGTAAGTATGTCCGTCGGTTGTCTCGATCTGGGTCGTTCGGTAGCGCGGCGAAATATCCTTGCTCGGCTGCAGGATCGCGGTGAATAAATCGGTGCGGGAAAATCGCCGGGCGACGCCGCGCAGATCCGGCCCCATGGCTTGGCTTCCGGAATGGCATGCGGCGCACATGGCCTTAACGAACACGCTCTTGCCACGATTGGCGTCGCCCTGATCCCACGCAATCGCCGCGAGGCGCTTCCGCCACGACGGCATGTCAACGCCGTCGGCTCCGCCCAGTTTCTTTGCCAAATCCGGATAGGCATCGGCCAGCCACGTTGTCCATTTCTCTTTGTCGTCGCCGAACGATTTGCCGGCCTGATTCGCAAGTAATTCGGCGAAGAGCTTCCTGGCCGCATTCGAGTTCTTTCCTTCAGGCAGGAGTCGCAACCCGCGAACGAGCACGAACGCCGCCGACCCAGACTTTCCGATCTGCAATTTCGCTAACGATTCCAGACACAGTCTGACAAGGTCTTGTCGCGGCGATGTCACTCCGCTCAGAAATCGTTCGACATCTGCCGTTTCCGGCCTTCGGGCCAGGATCGGGAGAATTGCCTCCTGAAGTCCGCCGCGATCATAAAGGTCGTGGAGGAGGGGGAAGGATTTCGATGCCGGCAATTCGCCCATCAACCAAACAAGTTCCGCGTCCCAGATAAACTTTGAATCAATCTGCGAGGCTCTCAGCAGTCGCTCCGCCGCGGTCTTGCGGTCGAATCCTGGCAGCGCGTGAAGAGCACGTGATCAGCTTGTCCAAACTCCGCGTCCTGCAGTATCGCGCAATTGAGATTCGGGTCTTTCCGAGCTAGTTCGGCGTGCAATTCCGCAATCCGCAGCGGCCAATTGCGATCGCGATTTCGCTTGAGGCGATTTAGTTTTTCGCCCAGCATGAGCAGCGCCCGAGCCGTCGTGGTTGTGATTTCCGATGATCGAGGTCCACGCAAGCGCGAGAGGACGATCAAGTAATGGATGTCGTCGAGCGGATCGGATCGCCGGCTCAATTGTGCCATTGCCTTTTGTATCGACGCCGGATCATCGTCTTCGAGCATCGCCAGCGTCCGCGTCAATTCGCGATCGAGATCATGTTGGCCGGTCGGAAACGCTTCGCGAAGCGCTTGTCGCAGATGGGGGAACCGCGAATCGGGGAGCCGAAGTGCAGGCGTGTAACCGGCCCAGACCGTTTGTTTGACATCGGCGCTCGTCAAGTCGCCGAGCGAAAGTTGAATCAACCGCGTGGCGTGAAGCAACCATTCGGTTTTCAATCGGACATGCGGGTCATTCAATTGCTTATTGGCGTTATCGAGTTCGAAGACTCGCTGACCCATGAATCGGGCAAATTCGCGATCGCTCGGCGCGAAGCCGAGTCCGACGGCGATCCACTGCGGCGGCGTCCGACTTTCGGCTGCCAACGCCAACCGCTGCCACCAGGGCAAAACCGCGATCAAGTCGGCGGTGGCGTTCACGATCATCGCCTCGTCGCGATTCCAGTTTTCGACAATGAGTTTTCGTAAATCAGAAGTCGCGAGTCGATTCGCGTGTCGCCGAACTTCCGCCAGCGCCGCGGCGCGATCAAGACCGGAAGGCGCTGTGGCGATGACGTGGGGTAACAGCCTTTCATAACCCGGCTTCCATTCTGGTCCGAATTGCGGCTGAATCGACCGGAGATAAGGCGGTTTCATCTTGGCCTCGAATCGGCCTGTCGTCGGATTAAAGACGTTTTCGTGCCGCAACTCCCAGTCGGCGAAATCGATCTCATCCGACTTCGGCCAATGGATGCGATAGACCGCTCCGCGGGTGCCGCGGCCGCCGATGCTGACGTACAGGTCTCCCGTCTTGGGATGGACGGCAAGGGCGGTGGGCGCGAAGCCATTGTCGCCAACTGATTCGAGGAAGAGTTCGGGGTTGTCCTGAAACGTGTCATATCGCCAAATGCGGCCGAAGGTCCAGTCGGCGGCGAACACACCTCGAGCCCTTGGCGGAAACGCGAGATGCCGATAAACCACCACCCCCGTTGGCGAACCACGCCCCAGATCGGCGACCGGCGGCACGACATCCACAAAGTACGGCGGACAACGCCAGGTCGCGCTGCGTTGAGGCGCCCGCCAGCCGTGATGACCGCCGGGGACCACATGATAGAGCCGCGTTCCTTCCTGCCAGGGCAGCGAGACGCAACGTTCGTTGTCCGAGTCGTAGGTCCAGATCGAACCGTTCAAATCGAAATCGAACGAATAGGCGTTGCGGAATCCATCGGCGACGATTTCGGATTGTTTGAAATCGGGCGAGATGCGAACGATACAGCCGCCGATGGGATCGTGAATGGGCGATGTCGGCAGCGTGGCGAACGATTTGTCGAAGCCGGTCGAATCGCCGCCGATGAGATATAGCCAACCATCCGGGCCTCGGCGAACCGCGTGAGCATGATGTTCGCCGGTTGTGCGAAGCTTGCGAATCAATTGCGGCGGGCCGTCCGCCGTCAGTCCATTCTTGCCGATCTTGAATCGCCATAGGCCGCCATCCACCACCGCGAATGCCTGGTCCGTTTCCCAGAAGAGGCCCATCGCCTGGTCTTTGACATCATTCGTGAATTCGACCGCTTTGCTCGCCCGCCCAGTATTCTTTTCATCGATCAATGTCCGGATATAGCCTTTGCCGGCCACCACGATCCGCCCCTTCGTGTCGATGGTCATGCAGGTGATATCGTTCGCCAATTCGCTGCCGGCATATTCGGTCACTTTGAACCCGGTGGGCGCTCGCAGGCCCTTGGCGGGTTCAGGCCCCGCGGCGAGCATCATTCCAGCGATCAGCAGAACATGCATGGCTTCACCTCAATCGATTAACCCGCTCTGCCTTCCATGCGTTCGATCGCGATCCGCAATTCCTGCGGGATCGCGGCTTTCGTTCCCGATGAATAGTCGAAGGTCACGATTACGCCCCAGCCCTCCGCGGCGATCCCGAGATTCTCGCTGACAATCAGATGCTCGATCGTGAATCGGTCGGCCTCGATTTTCGAGATGCGGCCGCCCGTGGCGATCCGGTCGGGCCAGGCGAGCGGCTTGCGGAAGCGGCATTGCGTGCTGTGCAAGATTGGGCCGATCGCCTTGGGCGGGTTTTCGGCCGGCCAGGCGAGCCGGCGGAAGTATTCCAGCCGCGCGTTTTCGAAATAGCGGAAGTAGACGATATTGTTGACGTGGCCGAACGAATCCATCTCGCCCCAGGCCACGTCTTGCTCGACAATCACCGGCCAGCCGGCCAATGGCGACAGATCCATCAAAGGCCTCCTCGGTTCGCGCGGGCATCGTTGTTTTATGACATCGGTCCGGTTTCCCCGCCGCGAAAACCGGACAAAAGCGGACATTTTCGCTCGATCGACGCGGACCTGCTTTTAACACAAACTCTTGCTCAGCAATAAGCTTGCGTTCTGAAATCCGAGACATCACAAAAGTTGTCCGGTTTGTCCGCCCGTCCGTCCGTCCGGATGTCCGTCCGGTTTCTGAACGGGTCATGTTGCGTTGGCTGCTGGGCATCGTTGAAACCGGCGTAATCATGATCACCTCCAAACCTCGCGCGCACGGAGTCCACAAGGGATAATATACCTTTGTTTAGTATTGGTTGCGATGTCCGTTTGGCGATGATCCTGCGAGCCGAGAGGCTTGTCCCCTGGGTGCGGCACGCCCGCGATAGCGCGAATGTCTCAACCGGGCGCGCTGTCCCGCGGGACGAGCCCGAACTCGCAAAAGATTTGCCAAACGCCGCGATCGCCGAACTTGGCCGAAATCGACGACTGAGCGAAGACTTGCGAATGCTGTCACTCTTTTTCTCTTTTTCTAATTCAGTTTCGCGATCGCGCGCTCCGTCGCGGCAAATCTCATGGCAAGCCCAACCATAGAGAAACGCCGGACTCTAATGCGGATCCGGATGCCAACAGTTTGCCGTCCTTGTCGAATGCAACTGCGTTCGCCGGGAAATTATGGGCGTTGATTCGTAGCTCCGCGACCACAGCTTCTTCCGAGAGTGAAATCAAATCGACCATACCGCCCCACGTTCCGACTGCAATTTGCTTTCCGTCCGGTTTCATGGCGATCGAAATCGGCTTGTCGCGGCCCAAGCTCCACCTCGCCAAGTCATTGATCCGGGCCGGGTTCCAATAGAGCTCCCAAAGAACAATGTGCCCGTCGTCCCCGCCGGTTACAATCCGTCTTCCGTCCGGTGTAACAGCGAGGACATTGCTAGCGACGCCCAGCTTATTCGCTTTGAAACTAAACAGCTCTTTCTTGGCCTTCCAATCCCAGACTTTTACTGTCTTGTCTCTTCCCGCCGACACAAGCTTGACTCCGTCTGGAAGGAACTCTACCGAAGTCACGGCATCGGTGTGACCCGTAAGGTGAGCGACTTGCTTACGAAGTTGCAGATCCCAGATAATGATGGATTTGTCGTCGCCGGCGGTCGCGACATGTTTACTGTCGAGGCTGATTGATAGTCCCAAAATCCTGCCGGTGTGTCCCTTGAGTCGTCCAACTAATTCGCGCATTCCCACGTCCCAAATCAAACATTGCTCATCGGCGCCGTCCGATACGAGCATCTTCGAATCGGGCGTAAACCTAAGACTACCCACGGGCTGGTCGTGCCCCCGAAGCTTTCCAACTCGCCTGCGCGTTTGCATTGAAAAAAGTTGGATTTCCATTGGCCCTTCGACCTTTCCACAGGCAACCGCAAGCATCTTCCCGTCAGGGGAAAACGCTAATTGGCCCACGCCGTGTTCTTTTCCAGTATTTAGTTTCTCCCTCCGCGGTAACTCGCCTTGCGCGATCGAGCCCGTCCATTGGAACATCCCAAAGACGAGAACTGCGCGAATCGTCCGATTGTACATGTCCAGCCCCCCTTCACAGCAGGTTCGCGGTCCGGTACACACGCTGCGAGCGCATCAACGTTATACTTCATGTTGCCCTTGGCGTCATACGACGGTATCGTCGCCGTGCTAACCGAGGCGATGTCGTATTGCTCGGAGCGATTTTGGTGTGGCGCTTCACACAAGTCAATCCGCGTTAGGCGCATGTGTCAGAATTCAGCCCCCGCCAATACCGGCAAACCGCTTGCGACGTTTGGAGCAGACAGGTGAAACTTCCTGTCGCCAATTGCGAGACAGCGGCGCTACGCGACGGTCGGTGAAGGCATCACGCTGATGTGGCGGCAAATATGAAAAAACGCGACAAAGTAGTCCGGTCGCTGCGTGACTGGACCTGCGTCGCGGAGCGAGGCGGCGACTTGGGCGCGGCGAACGCTCAAGTCCGCGCACGCTTCGTCCGTACGAGCATTTCAACCCGCAACTGCTCGGATTACAAATTGCAAGACATCGGGGAATAATTAGTGTCAGTTCATTTTTAACTTGCTCTTCCTGCCCGCGTCTGCTTTAGTCATTCCCATGCCACGCCTGCCCCGACTCATTGACCACGGTTTGGTTTACCACGCCATCAATCGCGGCAATAATCGCCAGGCGGTCTTTCGCCGCGACGCCGACTTTCGCGCCTTTCTCGACGCGCTGCGGAAAACTCGCGAGCGCTACCCGTTCGATCTCTACGCCTACTGCCTGATGCCCAATCACTTTCACCTGGTGTTGGCGCCGCAGCGCGGGCAATCGATCAGCCGCATCCTGCAATCGCTGACGGTCGCCCACACCTGGCGTGTTCATCGTGGGCGACAGTCCAGCGGCCATGTGTGGCAGGGCCGGTTCAAGAGTCCGGTGATCGAAGGCGACGAGCATCTCTTGACCGTGATGCGTTACGCAGAGTGCAATCCGCTGCGGGCCGGCCTGGTGAGCAACTTGGCCGATTGGCTGTGGTCGAGCTATCGCGTTCATGTCGGGCTGGACAGCGATGACTCGGTGAGCGAGTCGCCGGTGTGGGCGCAATTGGGCGCTGACGAGGCGAAGCGGGGAGCCTATTGGAAGCGTTGGCTGCACACGCCGCAAACCGAACAGGAACTCGCGGCGTTGCGGCAGTCGGTGGTTTCGGGCCGCCCGTTTGGCTCGGAGCGCTGGGTCAAGCGCATGGCTCAGCGACTCGGCGTGTCCCTGCTGCCGCGCCCGCGCGGCCGGCCGAGGAAAGCGGAAAAGTGAACTGACACCAATTATTCCGGACCCCCGGCTCGTCGCGTAGGCCAGGAACACGCCCACTTGGCAGTTGTCCAGTTTGCCAAGGCGGCCGCACCATTGCCGCTCCACCCCGCACGACGAGTTGCCTTTCTTGGCAAAGCCGCTGGAGTCCACGATCAGCACGCCATCGGCCGCGCCGATCTCCTGGGCCACGTGCTCGCGCAACTCCTGCTGCACCGCTTCGTCATCCCAGCAACCCGCGCCGACAAAGTGCTGCACCGGCTTACGCTGCCGACCGGCCTGATACGCGATCGGCTCGGAAGTCTTGCGCTGCAAGTTGCTGATTCTGCCGCGTATCACCACGCGGGCCAACTCGCGCTGCTCGTGGCGATAAAACAACGGCAAGTAGCGGCCCAAAAAACTCTCCAGCCGGCCCTGACAAGCTTGCACGTCAGCCGCCGACACGTCCGCATCCGCCAACAATGCCAGTGCCTCCGGATGCTCGAGCAAAGACATCCCTGTCCCTCCAAAATTGATCTTCCCGCGACGACCCACGACCGAGTATCATACCCACTCGAAGAGAACAGTTACAGTAGAACTAGAAGCCTGGAGAGTTCAGAAAAAAACACAACTGTGGGAACGTCGCCTCCCCAACGCAAAGGAACTTGCAGGCTTCACGGACAATGGTCAAGGAAAGCCGGCTTTCGGCACGTGCGGCGGCTTGTATGCCGAAGGCGAGATCAAATTCTTTCTCGAGAAGGATATAGGTGACCTGAGCAAGATTTGGAAGGTCGATAAAGACCAGCGTTTCGGACCGGCCGAGTGTCCGACTTATCCTGGGCCGATTCCGGCCATAGAAGTAAAAAACGGGAAACTGCCGGATTGGTGGACTAAGCGAGGCAAGATAATTGAAGGACCCGCAAAGCGAACGTTTTGGATCCAATGGAATTGTTGCGATTGTGTACCTAATTTTGTCGTGGGCCAGGCGGACCCTATGTCAGAATAACTCGTAGCAAAGCTACATGACTCGCCGCACTCGGAAATCCGGTTACCTTCTGAGCTGCGTCGTAGATTTAGCTACCTCAGCAAGGGTGGCCGCGGAATCAAATGCAATCGATCGCTTCGGAGAGTGTCCGATTAACGGCTGACCCGATAAGAGGAGTGCATAATGCTTCGCCGTAGAATACTTTCTGCCTACGTCGTCAATTCTCTGTTTGTGATTCTTGTCAGCGTCGCTGCTTTATTTAGCGGATCGGAAGCCGCCCTCGGCCAGTGCACTGATTCTGAAACTCAGAATCGTATTCGGAAAGTCCTCGACGCAAGATCTCGGCTCAGAGAGCAAGAGACATATGCCGCACTGTTCGACGGCTGTCCTCTCGAAACAGTTGGTAGTCTTAAGACGCACAGCAACTCTGGCGTTGCCATTCGCGCTGCGTGGGAGGAGGTTGATCGGTGTTTGCGCGGATTGCGAGACTCCCCGAGTTCAGTGGGCCAAAACAGCATTTCAGCCTTTCGCGGTTTCATCATTGGGCGACTTCAAGTTCGTCCGCCGTCATGGTGGGAACACAAAGTCGCTTCGTGGCACGGAATCTCGCCGTCACATGCCCAGGCGATGGGTGAGCACGAGTTGTATCCAACCAAGACCTGCGGATTTGCGTGCAAAGAGATCTCCAGCTGATACCGGCTGACGACGTTTTTGAACTATGTGTTGGTAAACAACGAGCGACCTTAAGCAAAGAGGTTGTGAACAAGGGTAGAAAATATGGCAACCATCTTGCAGCGCTAATCGACGACGATCGGTTGTACCTCGCCTTTCATGACGATGTACCAAGTTCGTTTCAGTTAATGTGTCTCGACAGACGGTCCCGCTGTGTTATTTGGGAAACTCAAGTTTGGGTCATTGGAGCGTCAATGTTTCATTTTGGACCTGGCTCTGGGCACGCTGTAGGTATTCTGAAGGCTAATCGACAAGTCCTAGTCTTTGGAGCTGGAGACGGGTGCTTTTACGTCGAAGGCTTCGCGCCCGCGGATGGACACTCACTATTTCGTTTCAGCACACCGTAGAAGCGACTGAATAATTGGTGTCAGTTCTTTTTTTTACTTGCTTTTCCCAGCTGTGTCTGCTTAAATCTCTGGCATGCCGCCTGCCCCGACTCATTGACCACGGTTTGGTTTACCACGCGATCAATCGCGGCAACAACCGTCAGATGGTCTTTCGCCGCGATGCCGACTTTCGCGCCTTTCTCAACGCGCTGCGGAAAACTCGCGAACGCTACCCGTTCGATCTCTACGCCTATTGCCTGATGCCCAACCACTTTCACCTGGTGCTGGCGCGCAGCGCGGGCAATCGATCAGCCGCATCCTGCAATCGCTGACGGTCGCCCATACCTGGCGTGTTCATCGCGGGCGACCGTCCAGTGGGCATGTCTGGCAGGGCCGCTTCAAGAGTCCAGGGATCGAGGGCGACGAGCATCTCTTGACCGTCATGCGCTACGCGGAGTGCAAGCCGATTGGTCCTTGAACGCTTCCAGCAGCGAATTCGTCACGGGCACGGCGGGCCAAAACTTCATTCCCAGCGGCGCTGCGACCGACCGGCCGCCCGCGAGCGAACAGATCGCGCCAAATGGTCTGCCCAACTTCAACGCGTACTCAGGCTCAAACGGCGGCGCAAACGCGCCGGAATCGTCCGCTCAGTCGGGCCAATTCATTCCGCCCGCGCCCGAGGATGGCGACGGCATTGCCGCCGCGACCGAAGCGCAAGCGCCAATCATGGCGACGGCAATCGCGACGGAATCACCGACGCCAACCAGCGCGACGTGGCCTCGCTGCGAGCCAAGACCGACGGCTCCTTCGTGACCCTGGAATCGCCGGGCCACACTCTGACCAACGTTCGAGCGATCGCTGCACCAAACGCCGCGGCGAATCTGCCGCTCGGTCTGTTCGCGTTCGAGATTCACGACGTGACGCCCGGCGGCGCCGCAACCGTGAACATGATCCTGCCCGAAGGCTTTACAACCAACAGTTACCTGAAGCAGGATTCAACCGGCGCCTCCAGCCCTTTGATTTTGACGGCACGACCGGGGCGGTGTTAAATGGCAATATGGTGACGCTGCACTTCATCGACGGCGGTCGAGGCGACGCCGACGGCGTGGCTAATGGCACCATTTTGGATCCAGGTGGCCCAAATTCGCCAATCGGGGGTGGCGGAGGGGGGTCGCAAGCAGTTCTGCAGTTTTCTTCCGCGACTTACGCGGTCTTCGAAGACGCCGGCGCCGCAACGATTACGGTTGTGCGAACGGGCGACACTAGCGGCGCCGCGTCCGTTCACTACGCTACGAGCGACGGGACGGCAACGCAGCCCGCGGATTATGCAGCAGCGACCGGCACACTGAACTTCGCAGCCAACGAAATCTCAAAAACGTTCTCGGTGAACGTCGTGAACGACGGCGTTACCGAGAGTCCTGAGACCGTTCACCTGACGTTAAGCAATCCTACCGGTGCGACGATTGGCACACCCAATCCCGCGGATCTGACGATCAGCGATCCTTTCTCAAATGGGTCGATTGGGGACCGAGTGTGGACCGACAGGAATTGCAACGGATTGCAGGATGCCGGCGAGCCCGGTCGCAGCGGCGTCTCTCTTCAGTTGCTGAAAAACGGAGTCGAAGTTGCCACAACGACCAGCGGGGCGGATGGCAGCTACAGTTTCACGTCGTTGAGCGCCGGAACTTACGTGGTTCAAGCTTACGCGCCACCCGACTATCAATTCACGACTCAAAACGTCGGTTCTGACCGCACCATTGATAGCAATGGGAATCCCGACGGCACGTCTGGCGAAATCGTAATCGACGCCGCTCATCCGAGCGACAATACAATTGACTTTGGATTGGTGTCTACGGCCCGGATCGGCGACTTCGTTTGGGTGGATCAAAATGTAAACGGTTTGCAAGACGCTGGCGAACCAGGGCTGCCTGGGGTTTCTGTGCACTTGTTGACTGCCGCTGGCACCGAGTTGTACTCGACTGTCACCGACGCCAACGGCAAATACGCGTTTGGCGACTTGGTGGCTGAAGCACTTACAAGGTTCGATTCGATCAGCCCACTTTCTATTACTTCAGCGAAGAGCACGTTGGCGGCGGCAGCAACCCGTCCACGGATAGCGACGCCGACAGTACGGGACTTACGGATAGCATCGTGGCGGTGGCCGATTTGAATTTGGATTCAATTGACGCTGGTTTGGTTTCGCGCAAGCGTTGGGAATTTCGTTTGGGATGACCGGAACGCAAACGGCCTCCAAGACGACAACGAGCCAGGGTTGCCGAACGTGCAAGTCACGCTCAAACAGCTATTTGGTCCGCAACGCACGATGAACACGGATTCGGACGGTTATTACCGTTTCGATGGTCCGACCCATCGCAGTATTATTCGATCGCCGTGCAGCCGGCAGCTGGGTACGCTTTTACGTTCTTTCAGCAAGGCGAAATCGATTTGTCGACAGCGACGTGGTGGCGAGCACCGGCGAAACCAATACGTTTAACGTCCCCGCTGACGTGTACGACATGAGCATCGACGCAAGCTTAATCAAGGTGAACGACTGGCCCCGCGGTCAAATCGTTGGACCCGGCGCGGTTTCGGGGAACTCAGTCTATTCGTATACGATCACTTGGGACAACAACGTGGTCGCACCGCAATGGCAAATCCGCATCACCGATCCCGTGAACCCGCCACCCGATGTTGTCACGCCGATTGTCATTCACGGTGAGTATTATGTGTATAAACACAATTACCGCGTCCGGAGACTTCATTAACACTTACAGATCCGAAAATCCCGGTGCCGGCGGACGTGTTCCTTGAAGCGTGGTATGGCGGACAATTGCTGGCGTCGAAGGAGATACTAGTGATTAAGGTGACAGTGGAGGATCCAGTGCCTTCAGGGAGTGCGTTCGTCGCCGGCACGCCTGACGACGACTCTGGAACGCATGACGCGAACACAATGAGCGAGCTCGAGCGATTTGGTCTGACCGCAGAACTCAACGGGACGCAACCAAACGGTGTTGTCACAAAACTTGTCAGGTCAGGACTGACTCCGTCGCATCCGGCTACTCCGGGAATGACCTCGAAGGCGCCCAAGGTTACATTGAGTGGGCCTCAAGGAAACCCGGGGGGTCGACCAGATCAAAGTCGGATTCG
>CAWFFC010000017.1:0-413953 GCA_963815035.1 uncultured Gemmataceae bacterium | reverse complement strand
ATTTTCCATGCGGCGTCTGCACTGGAAGCGAATCGTCCAAAAGCGTCAACACGATCTTGCTATGATCGATCAGCGCGATTTCGGCGCTGGCCGGGCCGGCTTTTTCGGTTCCCCGGCCCACGCGGCGACTCCCGCGAGAGCGAGCATCAAACCACCGATCGGGATTTTCAGGCTCACGAGCCGCCTCACTTTCCCGTCGTGATCTTGGCGGTGAAGTTGCCGGCCTGCGCGACCCGCCAGGGGCTCGGCTCGATCCGCAGAAACAGCCGGCCCTCTTCGCGCGGGACGGAATCATGTTTGGAGCCGATCAAGAATGGTTTGCCGCTGGAGCCGATTTTCCCGATCAGCGCGCCGGGCTGCCCGACCAGGGTGCCGTTTTGGCGGCCGAATCCCAGTTGCTCGGGGCGGACGCCGTCGGGGCTGGCCATGAATTGACCGGGGTTGTTGGGCATCACGTCCACGGTGCCGCTGGCCTCGACGGTCAAGCGGTCGCCGTTCATATCCAGGCCGGTGTCGAGCCACTCCTGATTCGGCCAGCCATATTTCGCGGCGTCGATCGTGACTTGCACCTCGCTGGTGTGGCCGAGCCAGCGAATGCCGCGAACCTGGAAGAGCTTGACATCCACATTGCCCAAGAGCGGCGACATCGCCTTGAACGAGGCCGCTTCGATGTGCCCGGCGATTGGAAAGTCCGCCGTGGTGATCGTGTCGAGGTCCTTGAGCAGGAGTTTGTCTTCCGGCACGCGCTTGCGAAGTTCCTCGAGGACTGTCTTGGCCCTCTTTTGCGCCTCGGCGTTGCCCTGTTTCAACGCCCGCCGCACGGCCGGATAAGCGAGTTCCCGATAGGCCAGCAAATCGTTGGAGGCCGCCTCGCGTTTCTTGTAGTCGGCGTCGCCAAGATGAGCGATGGCCGACTGAATTCTCTGCATCGCCCCATCCGGATAGCGCAGCCCCATTTCAATTTTGCGGACTTCCGCCAGCGGCACCGACAGCCGGCCGTAGCGCGTGGTCACGTCGAGTTTGTTGTCGAGGATGACGAGTTTCACCAGGCTGCCGTCGGTGAACTGAACCTCGACGCCCGAATCATTGGTCTTGGCGGGCGCGGTCGTGGTTGGCGGCGACGTCTTTTCGGCGAGCGGCGTGGTCTTCACCGGCGCCGGTTGGTCGGTTGTCGTCGCCACCGGCGGCTTCTGGGCCAGGATGATGCTCGCGGTCAGCAACAGGGCCGACGCCGCGCAAGCGAAACGAAACATCGCGGATTCCTCAAGAGTGTTGATCCAGGGTGAGATAATTGTAATGCCCCTCCCTGCCAGACCGCAAGTAATTGCTCGTAACAACGTGGATTCGATTCGCGGACCGGCTAGATTGACCCAGCCAACCAATTTCTCGATTCGCAAGCGGGTGCACCATGCCGAGCCTGGAAATCACGCAGATCGATCATGTCTCCGTCGTCATTAGCAATATCGAGCGCAGCCGGCATTTTTATCGCGACGTGATGGGGCTCAAGGAAATGGCGAAGCCGAAAACCTTCGATTTCAAAGTGGTCTGGTTCGATCTGGGCAATCAACAGCTGCACCTGCTACTCAAACCCGCGCCCGACTCGATCAGCCCGCGGCATTTCGCCTTGCGTGTCAAAAGTCGCCGAGGAAGCTGCGCGGCTACTTCCGCGCCCGAGGCGTCGCCATCGAGGAAACCACGCCGATCCCCCGCTGCGACCGCTTCTTCATTTTCGACCCGGACCAAAACCGCATCGAAATCATCCAATGGCTGGAGCCCTATAGCCCCTCGCTAAGCGGAGCGCTGGAGTTGGATCGGGATTGAAATGACTCGATTTCACCGGGTCCAGCGCTTACGTTACGGAATGTAGGAGAAAGCTTCCGACTTGGCGGGCGAAGGGCGAAGGTTACATTGAATCGGAAGCAAGAGCCCATGATGCCAAGCTGCCCATCAACCTTGAAGACCTGCTGCGGCAACGCACCGTCGAAGGCGAGCGCATCGAGTACAAAGCAGGCTGGAACCCCGACTCGATTATTAAAGCATTGTGCGCCTTTGCCAATGATTTTGAGAATCTGGGCGGCGGCTATGTCGTGATCCGTCGCCCGGCGATACCGAAATCGCCGCATCGGCGAGTTTCTGAAGGAACTCGAGCTGACCGAAGGCCGTTGCACCGGTATTCCCACCATGGCGCGGCGATGGCCAAGAACGGCTCGCCGCCGCCCCGGTTTTCAACCGATGCGGGCCGGACCTACTTCCTCGCGGAACTGCTGGTCCACCAAGAACTTCCGGGCGTCAAGGCGCATGATGAGGTACATGATGAGGTACATGATGTCGCATTGAACGAGACCGAGGAACAGCTTCTCACGGCATTGATTTCCGGTCCCCAGAGCAGGCCGGAGCTGGCCAAATCGATTGGCATCAAGTCGACTCGAACCGGACATCTTTCTCGCGCGATGGAGCGATTACGAAACCTGAAACTGGCTGAACTCACCATCCCCGACAAGCCGCAAAGTAAAAATCAAAAAATGCGGATCACGAAAACGGGTCGAGCCTGGATTGCGGCCCATGGCGACGAGATGAAGAAATCGACGCGGAAGCGGCGGCCTCAATAACACCGCACCCACCGCACGAACACCGAGTGGGCCAAAAAATCGCCGGAGGAGCCGACCAGGTCGGCGATGGCCCACCATTGCTCGAACTGGTAGCCCGCTTGCCATTGGCCCAGGCGATGCGGGGCGAAGCTCGCAAGGCCGATCTGCGCCGCGAGGGTCGGCACCGTCTGCACTTGTTCCCGCGCCGAATAGCCGAAGCCGAGCGGATTGCCGAGCAGATCGACCGCCGATTCGGAAAACTGCTGGCGGACGCCGCCCATCATCGCGCCGATGTCCACATGGCCGAAGGCGCTCATGCCCAGGGTTGGGAAGAGGCGAGTCAGCGTGACGCCGACTTTCGCGCCGCCGCCGATGAAATAGTTCACGATCTGCCGATCGAAAACCGGGCCGATGGCGTGCGAATCGAAATACAGGTTCGCCACCCGCGCCGCGACGTCCCAGGTGACGGTCCACCTCGGCGGCCCCTGCAAGTCGTTGATTCTCAAATCCTGATCCAACAGATCCCAAAAGTGCCCGTGCGTCTGAAAATCATGGCGGGCCCAAGTCAAATCCGCGACCTGCACGTCCAACCGGCTGCGCAGGTTCGCCGGCCCAAACGGATCGAATCCGACCAGCGTTCCGGAACCCTCGCTGGCGATGTAACGATAGCCAAACCAGACCGGGCCCCACCTCGGCAAATCGGCGCGAATGCTGATGCTCGGCGACGCGGTGAAATCGAGCTTGGCCGCGGGGAGCATGGCGTCGGTCGTGTACAGGCCGCTCACGTCGACGATTCCCGACAAGTGCTGCGAAAATGCCGGGTAAATCAGCCATGCCGTCGGCTCGTCGATCGACAACCATCGCCGTCGAGGCGGATCTTCGAATTCCGGCGCGAGCAACGGCGGCTGCTCGACCCGCGGCGGCCCACCCAGCCACGGGCGCTCTCGAAGGCGGCAAGGCGGGAGGCGGCGGCAATTGCTCCGCACCGTAACTGACGCCCGGCGGGGGCGGCGGCCCGTTCCCCGTCGGCCGTTGCGGCAGTTCGTCATACGATTGCTGATAGGCGGTCATCGGCGGACGCGGCACCGTCGTGACCACGGACTGATCGTCCGCCCGCGCGGCCGCCGACGCCAACAAAGACGCCCCGATGGCGAACCAGATTTGGCACGTTCGGCTCACACGCCCCTCCGCTTTATTCCGGAATGGCGGGTCAAATAGCCGAACTGTTTGTCAAACGCAAGCCCGCTTCATTTCGCCTGGAGCTTGCCCAACTTGTGCAAAACAAATCCGCGATGATGAATTTCGTGCTCGATCAGGTGAAACAACACGCCGCCGACCGTCTGCTCCGATTTCGCGCGCCCAAACAGGCACTTTTCCTTGAGCACTGATTCCGGATTCCCCTTCAAAAAAGCGATCACGGACGCATGTGCCTCGTCGAGGGCAGCCTTCAGCGACATCAGATCCTGCGGCGGCTCCGGCGGGCGTTCCGCCTCGGAAAGCGCCTCGGGCCGTTTCTTGATCCAGGCCAGCATGAACTCCTCGGCCCAGGCCAAATGGGCGAGATTCTTCAGGACCGACCAGGTGCCCGGGTAAACCGGATCATTCAATTTCTCCGCCGGCAACTGCTCGCAGGCGGCGACGAGCTTTTGACGATTTTCCGCCAGTTCATCCAGCATGCGAAGAATGTCATCGCGAGACTGCAGTGCGGGATACATGGTGCCCCCAAGTGAAATTCCAAAATCCAAGCCACAAACTTCAAAGTACGGATTCGCGATTATCGTATGGAGAAGAACAAGTGTCAGCCGTGGCGCGCCAGATTCGGTTGGTCGCGACGCGAATCTTCGAGTGGAGCGCACAATCCGGACGCGCCCGAATCCAATCGCCAATGAGAATTCGCGCGATGAATTCCGCCGTGACAGCGCCGGCGATTGAGGTTAGAATAAATTCATTCAGATTGTGCTGAGGGCAATCATGTCGGCCATCCTGACTCCTCCAGTTGCTCCGCGAAATCTCGCGCAGCGTTTAGCAAGCCGTCGCGAAAGCACTGGACCAGCGACGAGTTTCATCAACTCTGGGAAGAACCCTGGTTCGAGGGACAGAATGTCATCCTCGTCGATGGAGAAATCTTACAAATGCCCGCGCCCAGCCCGGCTCATTCCACTTCGATCGGATTAGCCGATTACGTTCTCAAACAAGTTTTTGCAATCGGTTTTTGGGTGCGGGTGCAACTCGGGATCGACCTGGCTCTTGACACCGACCCAATTCCGGACATCGCGGTCGTCACGGGTTCGCCGCGGGATTATGTCCAGCATCCACGGACGGCGGTTCTCATTGTCGAAGTCAGTGAGACTTCGTTGGCCTACGACACAGGGGACAAGGCGAGTCTCTATGCCGCCGCGCAGATTGCCGACTATTGGGTGATCGATGTGGTGAATCGGCAGCTTCGCGTGTTCCGAGACCCGAAACCGGATCCGTCGCAGCCATACGGTTTTGGCTTTGCTCAGGTCACGGACCACCCGCCCACAGCTAAGGTTTCGCCGCTGGCCGCCCCGCAGGCATCGATCACGGTTGCCGATTTGCTGCCGTGAACCGAGTGAACGGGAAGCTGCTTGTCACGCCTCGCACGCATCGCTTATACTGGCGCGCATGAATTCTCCTCGCCACCTGCCGCTCGCTCGTTCCCGGCGTGAATTCCTCTTCGAAGCCGGCGGCGGATTCGGTGCGCTGGCATTGTCGTGGCTGCTGGCACGCGATGCCCACGCCGAGAGCCGCTCGGCCAATCCGCTCGCGGCGAAACCGCCGCATTTTCCGGGCCAAGGCCAAGTCGGTCATCTTCCTGTTCATGGTCGGCGGGCCGAGCCAGATCGATCTGTTCGACCCGAAGCCGGAACTGGCGAAGTGCCAGGGCAAGCCGCTGCCCGGAACGCCGGACGGCCAAGAGCCAGTTCACCAAGGGCGACACGCCGCTGCTGGCCAGCACGCGCAAGTTCGCCAAGCACGGCAAGAGCGGCATCGAAGTCTCCGACCTGATGCCGCACCTGGCGACCTGCGTCGACGACATCTGCTTCCTGCGCTCGTGCTGGTGCACGAGCACGATCCACGCCCCGGCGATGTACGAGCTGCACAGCGGCCGCACGCTCATGGGCTATCCGAGCCTCGGCTGCTGGGTGACTTATGGCCTCGGCAGCGTGAGCGAAAACCTGCCGGCCTACTGCGTCATGCCGCAACCGGAAGGCGTGCCGGAAGGCGGCGCCGCCTGCTGGGTCGGCGCTTCCTGCCCGCCGATCTATCAGGGCACGCTGCTGCGAAAGGGACCGAACCCGATCCAGAATCTCGAAGCCGCCGGCGGACGTTGCGCGTGAACAGAACCGCCGAACGTTCGATCTGGTGAACAAGCTCAACGCAGTGCAATCTGCGACCCCGGCGACGCCGAACTCGCAGCGCGCAATCGCGAGCTACGAACTGGCGTTTCGGATGCAGCAGCACGCCCCGGAGGCCGTCGATCTGCGCGAAGGAAACGGCGGCGACCGCGAAGGCTTACGGCCTTGACGAGCCGAAGACCGCCGACTTCGGCACGCGGCTCTTGCTCGCGCGGCGGCTGGTCGAACGCGGCGTGCGCTTCGTGCAGGTCTATTCCGGCGGCGGGCCCGCTCGCGATGCAATGGGACGCCCACGACGACATCAACGCCAACCACGAGAAGATGTGCGGCCTCGTCGATCAGCCGATCGCGGCGCTGCTGAAGGACCTGAAACAGCGCGGCCTGCTTGAAGGACGACGCTGGTGGTCTGGTGCAGCGAATTCGGCCGCACGCCGAACAGTCAGGGCGGCAAGGGTCGCGATCACAACCCGCTATGGCTACACGATGTGGCTCGCCGGCGGCGGCGCAAGGGCGGCACAGCGGTCGGCGCGACCGACGAGTTCGGCCTGAATGCGGTCGAGAACCGCATCTCGTCAACGATTTCCACGCGACGATTCTGCACCTGCTCGGGCTCGATCACGAGAAGCTGACATACCGCCACTCTGGCCGCGACGAACGCCTGACCGATGTCGCGGGAAGGGTCGTGAAGGAAGCGGTGGGGTAGAATGGAATTGGAGTCATGCCGATCGCCCACCCAATCGAAGTACAGGCCGTCAAGGATGCTTTGGCCCAGGATCCGAACAACATTGGGGTTGGCATTCTGCATTTGCCGATCGATTCGGTTGGCGGCCATGATGCACTTGTGCTCCGGGAAGATTTCTTGCCAGTCGATTGTCGGGGATTTGTTATCGTGCTTTCCAGCGGTGCTTTTGACGTGATCAACTCCTCTCATCTAAATGACCGTGCACGATTCTGCAGCGGTGTCGATCATCGACGGACTCGATTTCTCCTGAATCGTGCTGGGTTATGTCGATCTCGGTCGTGGAGCACTGCTTGGCCGCCCGCGACGGTCGGGATTGATGGCGACGTTTCCGCAGGCGGCCAAGCAGTGGCAATCACGAACGCGGGTGCAAGGAATCATCACCATCAAACTGCATTGCCACTGCTTGGCCGCCCGCGGGAGACTTGCCCGTGTGCAGAATCGTGAGAGGCGGCCAAGCAGTGCGAAATCCCCGTGCACGGCTCTGCAGCTAAATCAGGCACGGTCATAAAGATGGAACACAAGGGCAAACCGGCTCGCTATAGATGCTCCCATCGCTCTTCACCTCAATTGAGTCGGAATTGAGGAGGGCAGGATTATGACCGCACAATCTAGCCCGGACCACGAATTGGGCGTCCGACTTTCCGATCTTGCTAATCGACTTGGCGGAGCCATTGACTCTTGGACATTGGTTTGCCTCGACGAAATCCCCGTCGACAAAGATGAATTTCTTCGAAAGCAGATCAAGACGATCCGTCATGCAGTTGGATCGGTTACCCAATCGTTTGCAGCGGGTTCCTCAAGTGAACTTCAGTCCGCAGCAAATCGGTTATCTACTGCATGCGATTCCCTGGAAGTCCTGTTCGCGGTGCTTTCTCACTTCAAGCATCACTCTCCGGACGAAGTCGAGACGGCAATCCGGATGTTGGCTAACACGCATGCCGACGCGATCGCGGCGATTCGAGTCGCCGCACAGGACCTGGGAGGATCGATTCCGGCCTTGGAAAGTCGGGACCACATTGCATATCTTGACGGCGTCCTTAGTGGTCTTTCGAATCAGTTTGCGATTCGCCGTCAAAAAAACGAACCGGCACTTGCTTCGAAATAGGGCGCCTGCGACGATGATTTCGCTCCTGTCTCAATTGCGGTTTCGTCGGCGAACTTCCCGATTTCCCTGGTGGCTCCTCGCCGCGGTAATCGCGGGCTGGGTTCTGGTCGGCCATGGTTGCCATGGCCCCGACGAGGATCACGAACTCTGCGTGCCGTGGATCAAGTCGGATTCCAATTCGCCAGGAAATCCTTGAACGCGCCGGGCGGGTTGGCGGGAGTACCATAAGGATGGCCGCCGACTACCCGGAGCCGACATGAATCTGTTGCCGCATCTGACGCGCCTCGCTCGCGTCTCCGAACATGCCGACGATGCCCAATTGCTCGCGGCGTTCGTGTCGCGGCGCGATGGCGACGCGTTCGCGGCGCTGGTTCGCCGGCATGCGGGCATGGTCTGGAACGTCTGCCGGCGCTGGTTGACCAATCCTGTTGACGCGGAAGATGCCTTTCAGGCCACTTTTCTGGTGCTGGTTCGCCGCGCCCATTCGATCAATCGGCCGGAGCAACTTGCAAACTGGCTTTATGGCGTGGCAATTCACGCCGCCCGAAAAATCCGCGACCGTAGCGTTCGCCGCCAGCGCACCGAATTCCAGCGCAACGCGCTCGACGACATTCCGGCACGTCACGCTGTCGAGCCTGAACTCACTTACTTGCTCGACGAAGAATTGCAGCGGCTGCCGGAGAAATATCGGCTGCCCGTGGTGCTTTGTCATTTGCGGGGCATGTCGCGGCGGCAGGCGGCGGCGATGCTCGGTTGCCCGGAAGGCACGCTGTCGGCCCGCATGGCCCGGGCGATGAAATTGCTTCGTTCCAGGCTGATTCGTCGCGGCCTGGCGCCGGCGGCGATTCTGGGCCTGACGTCCGCCGCGGACGCCGCGCCCCGGCTTCTAATTCGTGCCACGGTTGCCGTGGCCCTTTGCTCCTCGCTGCCGGCGATGCCCGAGCGAGTTTCTCAAATTGCCAATGGAGTCATTCAAATGCTGATCATACGAAAACTGACGCGAGCAAGCCTCACCGGCCTGGTGTTGGCCGGAGTGCTCTTGAGCGGAGGCTTCCTGCTCACCAAGGCCGTTAGCTTGCCGGCCTTCGCGGCCGACAAACCAGCCCCGGCGAAGAAGACTCCGCCGCCAAGCTTAACCGTGAAAATCGTCACCGATGACGCCGGCGCGCTCAAGCAACTGGTCGTGTCCGAGGATCAGGATGTTTTTACGATGACCACGACGCAGGCGCTCGCCCGCTATTTGAAACGAGCCAAGCGAGAAAAGCCGGCGCTGGACGTGTCGGTCACGCCATACGGAAAGATCCAGCAGGGCGTGCTGAATTCGGTATCGCAGGTTTGCCGCGAAAGCGGCTTTGCGAATTGCCGGATCAAATCGACCGCGGACAGCGGTTTCGAACTGGTTCAGAACGATCTGAATGCATTCACGAACGTTTATCTCGATGTGGGGCTGAGTCAGTTGCGATTACAGCCGCAACTCCAATTGAATGGACTGCAACCGAATTTGACCGTTCAGTCGCCGCAATCGCTCAACAATCCGAATTTGTATTTGTCCAACCAGGGCGCGACGCTACAGGGGCTGAAATTTCTGAATCAACCGGACGCTTATCTATCGCTCACGCTGGCGGACCTTGCCGCGTATAACCAGCGGTCGCCGCTCGATGGCGTCTGGTCGGTGCGCGAGGAGATCGGACTCAATCAGACGACCAAATACGACGCGGGCAAATCGTTCGCCCAGTGGATCATTGCCGGCGAGTACCTCATTAATCGAAAGGGCGACAAATACCAGGTCGGCAAGGTTCACCTCGAAGCGAAGGACAACGTCAACAAGATCGATTACTGCCCCGTCGCCGGGCAACCGGAATGCCACCACGGAACCTATACGCTGAAGGGCGACACGCTCCGAGTGACCTTCCCGGGCAGCGTGCTCAGCGGCGGCACGGACACGGTCGTGCTGGAGCGCGTGAAACCCAAGGCAGAGGCAAAGAAGAAATGAAATTGATTTGAACCACGAAAACACGCGAAGCACACGAAATTGATTTTTCGTGTGCTTCGTTCTACAAACGTTCAGAATCTTCGCGCCAGACGAAGAAAACCGAAAACATAAGGAAACCAGGAGTGCAGGAAAAATCAAAGGGCGTTTGGTTCCTGGCTTCCTGGTTTCCTTATGTTTTTTCTTGGATGGTGAATGTTCCACTAAGCGGTTGCAAAAATCAAAAGGCAATCGCACAATGGGACGACGACCGAGGGCGACAACAACATCCGAGTTCGGTTTGGATCCTTGGGCCTTTGTGGTTCGATTCTGGTTGCGGCTCGGCCGCGCTATGTGTTTCGTGGTTCAAATCAATTTCATTACGCGGATTTTCGACGAGTCAGTTTCTCGCGCACCCAGGAGCGGATCAGTTCTTCTTGAGAGATGCCTTTGGCTTTTGCCATTCGTGCAACTACCTCGGCTTCATTTGGCTCAAGGTCCAATTTGATCGCCGAACGACGCGCGAACACTGGTTCGCTCACTTCTTCCAATTCGCTCTCGAAGTCAGCTAAGTCGTGGGCGTCCCAAAATTTCGCCAATTCTTCGATCGAATCCGTTCGCGGCAATTTGGATGATTTTCGCTTGGTCTGTTTCATCGCTGTTTCCACTTTCGGAATCCGAAGTTCGAAATAACATAGTTATCAATTGCTCCTCATCATATTCCCTTGCATCTCCGCTCGATTCAATGCAAAATGGCCGTCAGATTCAAAACACATCCTTGGGGCTCGCGATCATGTCCCCGCTCTTCGCCGGAATGGCGTCGCCGTTGCCGCTGGAAACGGAATTCGTCCAGCGCTTGAACAATTCTGTTGAATACCGGCTGCAGGCGATTTCGTTCTTTCTGCTCGCGTTATTGATTTGCACGCTGGTGGTCTGCAGCCTGTGGAATTATTTGCGGCGTGACTTGACCTTTCTGCCGCGGCTCTCGTTTGGCAAGGCGCTCGCCGGCGTGATTCTCTGGGGCCTGCTTGTCTTCGTCGTGCTGACGATGATTTCCGGCGCTCGCGAATTGATGACGCCGGGCGCTGGAAGAAGAGCGGCTTCACCTACAAGTTGGCCGACGATCCGGTCGAGACTCGCCGCAAGCAATTGGAACGGCTGCGGACCGCGCTCTGGGAATACGCTGCGTTGCATCAGGGCCGATTTCCGCCAAAGGGCGACGCGGGCGATATCCCCGATGAGTATTGGAACGTACCGGACGGCGCGGGGCTGCGGTTCGAATATGTTCCGGGGCGATATGCGGACAAAACACCCGAATTGCTCGTCATCGAGCCCGAATTCGATTCGGCCCATCGTTGGGTGCTACTGACCACGGGCGACATCGTGCAAAAGAACACCGCCGAGATTCAGTCGCAGCGGAAATCGGAGGGCCGGCCATGACGCGAAAGCAAATCGTGCTTTGCATTGTCGGCGTGCTTGCGATCGTCTCGCTATTCTTTGACGCCGGCCAGACAGTGTTTTTCGGCTGGGTTGGCTATTTGCTCCGCGTACTGCCGCAGGTGAATCCGGATCCGAAGACGGTCGCCGTCGGCATCGCGGCGATTATTGCATTTGCGATTGGCGTGCATTGGCTGGGCCAAGCCTTCGCGAATCGCAAAACGGATGGTCCCCGCTGGACGATTCGCGGCACGATGGCGGCGACGGTATTGGTATTTGTGATGTTCACCTCCGCCGTGGCGATCGTCGGCGTCGTCCATATGAGCCTATGGCTCGCGACATCGCCGGAGCCGATGTTGGCGCCGTCCGTGAAGTCGCGGTTTGCGGGAAGAATGACTTCGGCGAATAATTTGAAGCAGTTTGGGCTTGGCTTTCACAACCATTACGACGCGTATGGCGCAGTTGCCTGCGGCAGGAACATACTCCGAAGACGGCCGCGCACTTCATGGATGGGAGTTACAACTCGGGCCATTTATTGGTTGGTTCTCCCGGGAGGTCGATATGAAGCTGCCCTGGGACGATCCAAAAAATGCCAAGTTCTTTCGTGGCACGACAAGCGAGTTTATTAACCCATCGCTGGGGTCCGCGCCGGTCTACGACGAGCTCGGCAACGGCTTAATTCACTACTCCGCGAATAATCACGTGTTTCGCCGACAAGTCGCTCACGTTTCCTGAGATTAAGGACGGCCTGTCGAACACCTTCTTCATGGGTGAGATCAATGCGAACTTCCCGCCTTGGGGCAAGCCGATGAATGTGCGCGACCCGGCGAAGGGGATCAATACATCGCCCTATGGCTTTGGCGGGCCGCGCTACGCGGGCAGGGCGCAATTTGGGATGGCCGACGGTTCGGTGCATTTCATTCGCGACAATGTCAGCCCCGATGTGATGCGAGCGCTGGCAACGCCCGCCGGCGGCGAGCACGTTGAGTTGCCATAATCCACACCATGAACCACATGAAACTGATTTTTCGTGTGCTTCGCGAGTTTCGTGGCTTGAAGAACTCAAGCGACCGCCGACTGAGTCTCTGAAGCTTGCGCGATCAGTGTTTTCGCCGCGGCCAATGCTTCTTCGTCCTCCAAGTCCCAAACCCCGCCGGGGTCGAGGCACCCCGCGGTCATTGCTAGATTAGATAGAGTCTGGCCGAGTCGCCATTCCGGTCGAATGCGAGATAGTTCCTGCAAGGCATCGAGGAGATCGACACGCGTTTGTTCGATCGGATTCATATTTTCTCTCCCACAGTCGGCAAGGCGCAGACGGGAGCTCGTAGATTGCCCGTTACTTCGACGGCAATCAATGTACCGGGCAAATACTTGGCAATCCGGAGTCGCTCGAGTTACTCCATCAAAAATCACAAGCTCACCATCGCTGCCTCGCTTCACTTCCGGCGGCGGCATGCCGACGGTTGAAGTTCCATGTCGCGCAAATTGTCGCTGCAATTTAACGGGATCGGCGCCATCGCGACGGGTGCCCGGCAAATGCAGCGTAGCAGGGTCGACCTGCAAGAATTCGCGCCGCTTCATTCGATGAGTTTAACAGAAAGGACGCGGCGTATCGATGCAAATTACCGTGCTGTTCGCTAAGTCTGCATTTTGAACCGCGAAACACACCAACCAGACGGAGAGATTCGTTTTCGTGTCTTTTGTGTGTTTCGTGATTCAAATCTTCTTTCGATTGTCAAACACATAATAGACCGGCTCGCTGAAGCGGCTCTTGCCCTCGGTTTCGGGACTGACGCGGCCGCGTGGGCCGTACACACTTGCCAATTTTCCGTTCCCATCTTTGCGGATCACACCCACGCGAGTGAAGCCGGCCGCGCTCGAAGAAGGGATTGACTCGTCCCATGGCGCTGAGCGTCTCGATCCAGGGGACCGGGCAGGATTCGCAGGCTTTGCGCCACGAAGTCGGCCCCGATGCCCGCGCCGCGATAGGTCGGATGCAGAACCACGCGAGCTAAGAGCCAAAGTTGCTCGTTCAACGCGGCCATGGCGGCTTCCGAACGAGTGTTCGATAAACCGAAATAGCGCGAGCGCAATTTCAGGCTCGCCGCGGGCGCGGAGAAGACGCAGATCCCGATCGGCTCGCGACCATGCCGCAGCAACACGACGCGTTTCACGAAGGCGAGCTTGTGCCCGCGATAGTGCCAGCGGGCGAATCGGGGCCAGTCCTTTTGCGAGCCTTCCGCAATGGAAAGTTCATGCTGAAAGCTGATTGGTCGCTTTTGCACTTCGCGCCGTTTCACTTCAATCTCGCCGTCGCCGAGGCAGTTGACGTGCCGATTGGGATTCAAATCGTCAAACAGGTCTTCATGCGTGGTGGCGGCGAGAAATCCGACGCCGGTGCGCGTGCAAAGTTTGCGGACATTGAACGCGAGCACTTTCGCCAGGGTGCGATCGAGGATGGCGGCGAATTCATCCGCGAGGAGAAATCGGGCCTCGCGCTGCAACGCGAGCGCGAGCCGAAAACGCCAGCGCTGGCCGTCGGAAAGCTCGCCCGGCGTGCGCAAGAGCAGCCGAGCTTCCGAAAGACCGCAGGCGGCGAGTTGTGCCAACCGCTTCTCAATCGGGCCGACCAGGCAATCAATGAGCGGCCGGTCGGGTAATTCAACCGCGGCGACATCGAGCGCGCCGAGTTGCCGGCCGGCTTCGCGCAGGATCGACGATTTGCCGGATCCGGAAGGCCCGGTGAAAAGCACCAGATCGCCGGGCTGAATACTGAGTTCGAGATCGCTGGCAACGACGTGCGGCGATTCGTTGCCGGAAATGCCAAACAAGTCGGCGACTTCCGCCGAGGCCAGGCTTCGCCTCACGGGACGGAACGGGTACGCAATGTTGATGGGATTCATGAGGTGACTCCGGGAGAAGTGACGATCGCCGCTTGCGGCGTTGCAGGGTGCCTGCAACGCCGCAAGCGGATCACCACACTCGCGGCGAGGGGCGATTCATCAGAAACTGGACGCCCATCGCCGCGGCGTCGATCAGGTCGTCATGCTCGCCGACCGGAAAGGTCGTCATTTCGTCGTAAAGCGCCTGTTGGCCGGGAGCGGCGATGCCGCCGGCGCCTTCCAGGAGGAATCGAGCCTGTTCGACATGGACGCTCAACGCCTGCACGCGCGATTCCTTGCTCGCGTGTTGATCCACCTTCACGAGCTTGCCGCCGAAATCTGAGTTGAAAGCGCATGAGATCGAAGAGGGCGGCGAACCCGCCGACGCCTTCAAAGAGAATCATGTCGGGGTTCCAGCGGCGATCGGCGTTGGCAATGAGTTCGATCAGGGCGGGCGCGGCGAGACGCCGGGCGGTTGCTTCCAGGCAATGAATTTGCTTCGCCTCGGTTTGGCCAAGCATCACCAGGGCCGAGAAATCGGCGTCGGGATTGGTCGATATCGCGGGATCGATCGCCAGGATCTTGCGATCGTACTGGTGCACGCCGGACCAAAAACGGATCGTTTCGGGTTTGATCGCCAGCGCGTTCGTCGGGCACGCACACAAGGCGATAAGCCCGGGCGAACGCCGTGGCGCCGATTTCGCGCCGCCTTTCCTCGAGCCGCTCGCGCGGCCATTTTTCGGGCCAGACCGGCTCGAGATCGTCGCCGATCGCCCGGCGAAACAGCGCGTAGGAATCGTTCTTCTTCAGTTCCGCGTTCAGGTCGTCGCGATGCCAGGGCGTGAACAGCGTCCAGATGCGTCCGCCGGGTTCGAGCAGGTTGACCAGGTTTTCGCGGAAGTAAGTCTTCGCCCGTTCGCGATCGGCGGCGCTGCAGATCGAGCGCACGTCGACCACGTCGTCGCAGACCAGCAGGTCGGCGCGCGTGCCGGTCAGCGCGGCGCCGATCCCCAGCGCGGTGACGCTCGGGCCGATCGCCTCGGCGGGCCGGGTGATGGTGAAGCGCGTGTCGGTCCACGGATCCGCGGCGTGGAGGTCGGAAAACACCAGGTGTACGAACGGATTGGTTTGAATGGCCTGACGCAGGAAGCGGCCGCGCTCCGCCGCGATCGCCTCGGTGGCGCAGACCAGCTTGATGCGCAGATCGGGCCGGCGGCCCAGCTCCCAGATCAGGCGAATGCACAATTGCATGCTCTTGCCATGGTCGCGCGGCAGTTCGATCATGGCCCGATCATGGGCGCTGAGAAACGCCTGCAATTCGCGGTGCACCGCCGCCTGCCGCAATTGGCCGCCATGCGAATCGACAAACGCGAATTGAGCGAATTCACTCGGATCGCGCCGCGCCTTGCAGATCTGGCCCAGGAAGTTCAAGCCGGTCTTCGAGCATGTGGCCTTCGGCGAGTCGTTGACGTTCTTCATCGGTGAGTTGCTCCCAGACGGCGATCAGCGCCGCCAATTCGGGGTCTTTGACCACCAGGGGATGTGGCTTGGAGGTGCGTTTCGGGCCCGGCCGCTTTGGGTAAAGTGCCTTCGCCGCCGCCAGTTTGATCTTTTCGTCTTCCGAGCGCATTTGGCGCCGGAGAATCGAGCGCGATTCATTGTCGCATTCGCGGCGAACGCGTCGTTCGAATTGCCGCTGCAAACTTCCCCAGAGTTGGCCGTGGAGTTCCGGCCAACTCTCGCACTCCGATTGTGGGACCTTCAGTTCGTCGGCGATCGCGAGCCACGAGATTCCCAGCGCCGGAGATGAGCGGCCTGTTTGAGAAGTGCCAGGATTTCTGAAGTTGGCGGATTCATGACATGCTCCTTGAAGTGAAATTCCGTACATTCATGCATTGGGTGCGAGGACGGGAGTGTCAAATCGAATTTTTCGGCTCCTTGTCCGCACGGCCGGCTGGTCGGAAAATCGCCATATGGAAGCGCTGGAATTTCTGAGCAAAGTTCGAACGAGCCAGCCGCGGCCGGTGTATGTGCTTTTCGGCGACGAGGATTTTCTGAAACGGCAGGTGCGAGCCGAACTCGAGCCAATGCTGCTCGAGGACGCCGACCCCGCGTTCGCGCTGTCGGTCTATCCTGGAGAAACCGCCAACTGGTCCACGATCCGCGGCGAACTCGACACGTTGCCGTTCTTAAGTCCGCGCCGCGTGATCCTGATCGAACAAGCCGATTCGTTTGTCAGCGAGCATCGCGCAGACTGAAAAATATGTCGCGAAGCCGGCGAACGGGACAATGATTCTCGAAGTCCGCACCTGGCAATCGACCACCAAGCTGGCCAAGGCGCTACCGACCAAGGCGCAAGTCGCCTGCAAGGCGCTCGGCTCGAGGCAATTACCAAGCTGGTGCGTGCAGCAGGCCAAGTCGGCCTATAGCAAGAAGCTTTCGAGCGCCGCGAGCCAACTGCTCGTCGATCTGACTGAGCCATCACTTGGGATGCTCGATCAGGAATTGGCAAAGCTCGCCTCGTATGTCGGCGAGCGCACGACGATCGATGTCGACGACGTGGACAAGCTCTGCGGCCGCAGCCGCGCCGCCGATGTCTTTCGAATTCTCGCCGCCATCGGCGAGGGCAAGCTCGGCGAGGGGCTCGACATTCTGCACCGGCTGCGTGACGACGAAGCCGAGCCGATCCAGGTCCTGGGCGCCTTCAGTTGGCAGTTGCGCAAGGTAGCCCAGGCCGCTCGCCTGATCAAGCAGGGCCAATCGACCGGTCAGGCCATGGCCAACGCCGGCATCGCGCCGTTCAATTCGCGACCCCTGGAACAGCTAATGCGGCACCTGGGCATGCGGCGGCTGGAATCGCTCTACGACTGGCTGCTCGAAGTCGATCTCGGCCTCAAAGGCAACAACCCGCTGCCGATGTGGATGCAACTGGAGCATTTCATCGTGCGCCTGGGGAAGCCACGGGACGCCGCCAAGAAGTAACGAATAGTTAAGCGGCTAAAAGAATGAATCAGGAAGGCGCGAACACAGGAAAAGATAGCGGGTTTATTGTACCTGTCTTCCTGCCTCCCTCGTTATTTTAGAGCCCGTAAAGACAATTTGGAGTCTTCCTATGCCAAAATCGATCGATTGGCGCTATCACCGCAATTCCTGAACGTCATGCAAGCGAGCGCAGGGGTTCCTTGACGCCAACGCTTGCGAAGTGAACGAAACCGTGAACGCCTCAAAGGAGAAGATCGGCGCCAAGGACGCCCTCAAACTGCTCGACGGCGTTCGCAAGTTGGTGGTATCAAAGGGGAAGAAGACCGAAACCTTTGACCTAGCGAAGAATCGGCCGGACGATCAAACCTTGGTCGAACACATGCTCGGACCCACCGGGAATTTGCGGGCCCCCACGTTGCGCATCGGCGCGACGTTGTTGATCGGTTACAATGAGGAGGCCTACCAGCAGGCGCTGGGAGCAAAATGAATTCGCGCCTCGGGAGACTCGCATGCCTCGGCCGACGCCTGAGCAGGAAGCCGCGGATGCTCAACGATTCCTGTCCAGCGGGCGACTGGCCCTGGCCGCCGACCGGCTGGCGAGCGCGCTCGATGCCGATCCGATTCGCCGCGACTGGCTGACGTTGCTCGCGCACCTGATCGACGCCGCGGACGATCCCCTGGCGTTGGCTCCTCTCGATTCGGATTCCACGCCGATCGGCATGGTGGCCATTCGCGCCTATGCGATGTTCAAGCTTGAGCGCTATCACGAGGCGATCGATCTGCTGATGCAATGCGCGCTGGCCGCGCCAAGCAAGCCGTTTCTCGACTGGGGTCTGGCCTGGTTGAGAAAACCGCGTGCGCTTCACCAGGTCAATTGCCTCAAGCTGATCCGACATTTTCAAGCGCTGATCGATGAGATTCCGCGCTTCCGCGGCATCCACGGCGCCCGCGAATCGTTGTTCAAGCGCCTGCCGACCTTTGTTCGCTACTTGCGCGAGACGCAGATTTGCGACGGCCAGTTTTTGCTGATCTGCACCACACTGTTGCGGCGCCTGACCAATCTCGAAGCGGCCCTTGTCGCCGCACACGAACTTCAGGAACTCGAACCGGGCTATCAATCGTCGTTCGCCCTGGCGATGATTTACCGCGAGCGCGACGACATGGACCGCGCGGAGAAATGGTTTCGCGAGGCGCTGCGCGTCCAGCCGGGCGACGTCGCGGTCCGGCTCGACCTGGGCGACATGTTCTGGGACTACAATCGCCTTGACGACGCCGAGCGCTGGTATCGCGAGGCGCTCAAGATCGAGCCGCACCATGGCTGGGCCCAGCCGTCGCTTTACGCCGTGAATTACGAACGGACGCAGGACCCCGGCTGGAAAACGGCCCTCGATGACTACGCCAACCAAAACACGCATAACCAGCGCGCCGCGATTTGATCGATCGCTATGGTCCCTATTTCGGTCCCCATTTGCCGGAGCCGCAGGAAGCGTCGCTGAGTCTCGTTCGCATGATGGACGAGAAATCGCGCCGCCGGCCGAACGCTCAACGCCCAGGCGCTGGCGCTCAGCGCGCTCGAAGCGCCGAGCGTCTATCTCGCGTTCGATTTGCAACTGGCGCGCGAGGATCGCGAGGGCGAACTGACCATCGCGGTCGAGTCGGTCCCAGTGCCCGACGTGCGCTATCCGTGCGCGGCGGTTCGATATCAACTTTGGCGCTATCGCGGCACGCGGCCGGTGGTGGCGGTGACGGCGCGCGTCGGACCGGATCCAGAGCGCGGTCGCGCAGCTGGCCGCGCGGCCCTATCACCTCAAGACCTGGTTGGACGAGGCGGCCGAGATCGCCGCGCCGTTTGGCCGCGGCAAGGTGCTCGACTTTCTGGCGGTTATGGTGCATCCGCCGCAGGCCCCGCGCAAATTCACGGTCTGGGAATGGGTCCAGCGCGTGCAAATCGCCGCGGCGATGATCGTCGCCAAGCTCGAAACCGATTGGGAGGGCTCGAACCGCCGGCAGGGGCTGTTCGACCTGTGCAACGGTCCGCTCGACTGGACCACCGTGGCGGGCATCCTGGCGCTGGCCACCCTCGCCGACGACGAACCGGCCATCGCCGACGACGTGGCGGCGCTGTTCAACGAACTCCTGGCGAACGTGCCGCAAGGCGGCTACATCTGCCATCTCTATCCGCTGGTGGTGGCCTATCAGCGCTTGTCGAATCTCTCCCCGCAGGAACGGCAGGACCTCGCCCAGTGGCGCTTCGAACTCGAACGCGGCGACTAACGACGACAAATCACCAAACCACCAAATGACGACAGCACGAAATAGAATTCCTTTCGTGTTTTCGTAATCTCGTGTTTTCGCGATTTTGAGAATGGGATGAGCCAAGAGGACAGGACTTTCGATGCAATCCGAGATTCAAACCGAGCGTCTGCTCCTACGCCGTTGGCGGCCGGAGGATCGCGAGCCGTTCGCGACCATGAATGCGGACCCCACGGTGATGGAGTTTTTCTCCAAGCCGCTCGCGCGCGAGGAGAGCGACGCGTTGGCGGATCGCATTGAGACGTTCTTCGCGGAGCATGATTACGGCCTGTGGGCGATCGAAATCCCGAGCGTGACCCCGTTCGCCGGTTTCATCGGCCTGAGCATTCCTCGGTACGAAACGCCCTTTACGCCCTGCGTCGAAGTCGGCTGGCGTCTAGCCGTCGAGCACTGGGGCCGCGGCTACGCCCCCGAGGGCGCGCGGGCCGCGATTCAATTCGGATTTAACCAACTCGGGCTCCGTGAGATTGTCTCCTATACCGCCGTGCAAAACCTTCGCTCGCGCCGCGTCATGGAGAAAATCGGTATGAGGCACTGTCGGGGCGAGGATTTCGATCATCCACTCCTGCCGCCCGGCGACTCGCTCAGCCGGCATGTGCTGTATCGGCTTGGGCGCACCTAAGCGCGCTTACGCCGCTACCGCGGCCTGCCCGGCTAAACATTTTTCAGTTTTTTCGCTGTCCGCGATTGAACCTTACGCGACGCCAGGATCTATCATTTCGGAAAAAGTTGTGGACCGAGCAGGGCGACAAACTCGCCTCGCAAATCGGTTACGATCCCAAATTGATGGAGTATCTGGGCCAAGTCGCCGAGGCGGGGAGAAAGTAATTGATTGATTGCGCGCCCGTCTGGCTATGTGGCGAGCGGGTTAATCTTTCGATTTGATGGACGATTCAGTCGACGCGGTTTTCATTTCATCCAAAGCGACCGGCGCCGGTGGAATCGCGATGACATTCAAATCAGGCTCTTCGGGCTGCTCACCATCATCGATAAACTCAACCAGATAATCCAACGAGATGGTGGTGGTCGGCTCAACGTTCATTGAATCACATCCTTTGTCCGCAAATAGATTCGCTGTCGACCGATCACTGTGCCAGCGAACGACACCTCAATCCACTATAACCCAGCCGCCGGAAACGAACAATTCTGGGCTCGAAACGCGACGCCGCCAATTGCATCGGGATTGCCAACGAACCGGACCCGTTGTGATCGGGTATGAAAAACCGCGTTCTGCGATCCCGCGTCAGTTATCCGCATTACGAGTTCACCTTCGCCCTGTCCGCCCATCCAAACAACGAGTACGACCAGATTTGAATGACTGACCGGAAATGGCGGCGATTGCGAAGACCGAATTGAAGTGATCAAGCCAAAGATATTGAACCGGTGGTGATTGCTTGAATCGGTTTCAATATCGTTGCACGGAATCAAATGCAAAACGGTAGGTTCCATCTTTATCCACCTCAAGCGGTTGGTATATTTGCCAGCGAAGCTCAGACACTATTTCGAAATGCCAATTCGTCCGCTGGTTTTTCCCCTCCCATTTTGCCGCATTTCAATGTAAACTGTATCTATTCAGCGCGGCGAAAATCCTACCTGCCCGCGCTTTTGCTGTCCGAAGCCCGCCTGCCGTTATTTCGCCTTCGATTCGGAGAGTTGCATGATCCGCCAATTGCTCGTGGCTGCGTGCGGGCTGGGGTTGGTCGCGTACGTGGCAAACGCCGCGGAACCGGCCAAGCCAATCGACTGGAACGCGGCGCGGCAGTTCTGGTCGCTGCGGCCGGTGGTGAAACCACAACTTCCGAAAGTTTCCAATGCTGCCTGGTGCAAGACAGGAATCGACCGCTTCATTCTCGCCAAGCTCAATGAAAAGGGGCTGAAGCCGGTGGGGCCGGCGGGCAAGCGCGAACTCATTCGCCGGGCGACCTTCGATCTCATCGGTCTGCCGCCGGCGCCGGAAGAGGTGGACGCATTTTTGAATGATAACTCGGCCGATGCGTTCGCCAAGGTGGTCGATCGCCTGCTGCGGTCGCCGCATTATGGCGAGCGCTGGGGCCGCCATTGGCTCGACGTGGCCCGCTACGCCGAGGATCAGGCCCACACCTTCGCGGTGAAGCCGTACGCCGACGCCTGGCGTTATCGCGACTGGGTGATCGGCGCGTTCAATGACGATGTGCCGTTCGATCGATTTGTGAAATTGCAACTCGCCGCGGACGTGATGGATCTGAACGATCATGACCTGCGCCAAAACCTGCCGGCGCTCGGTTTCATGGGGCTCGGCGCCCAGTATTACAAAAACAGCGACGCGGCCAAGGCGGCGGCCGACGAACTCGACGACCGCGTTGACACGCTGACGCGCGGCTTGCTCGGCCTGACCGTCAGTTGTGCCCGCTGCCACGATCACAAATTCGACCCGATCCCGACGCAGGACTATTACTCGCTGGCCGGCGTCTTCGCCGACACCAAGCTCGCCACGATCCCGATCGGCACGAAAGAGGAAGTCCGCCGGCTGCACGAATGCGAGCAGAAGATCAAGGCGATCGACGACAGCATGAAGGCGATCTTGCGGCAGGCTCGGGCCAAGGAAGCGGGGGCGATCGCCGAACAAACCGGCAAATATCTTCGCGCGGTCTGGCAATATCACGGCAAACATCAGAACGACGCGAAATGGAAAGTCGCCGATCAGGCAAAGGCCAGCGGCGTCGATGCGGAGAAGCTCGCCAAGTGGGTAAAATTCCTCGACGCCAAGCCGCGCATGCCGGGGCTCGACGGCTGGAACAAGCTTTCGGCCAAAGTCGCCGAGGCGGAAGTCGCAAAGGCCGCGGAGGAGTTTCAAAAGCAGGTCGGCAAAATCATCGCGGAAAGCACCAAGCCGAAACAATTGAGCAAACCGAAGAATGAACTTTTCACCGCCCTATTCGGCAAGAAAGGAATCGATCCGCTGCCCGACGAGGAAGTGCGAAAGCGGATGCCGATGCCGATGAAAAAGGAGATGGCCAAGAAGCAGGCGAACCTGAATGATTTGAAAAAGAGCGAGCCGAAACTGCCGATGGCCGACGCCGTGCAGGAAAACGGCACAGCGGACATGAAGGTGTCGATTCGCGGCAACCCATCGAACCCGGGCGAGGCGGCCCCGAGGCGATTTCTGCACGCGGTCGCCGGCGAGAATCCGAAGCGATTCACCAAAGGCAGCGGCCGGCTTGAACTCGCCGACTGCATCGCGGCCAAGGACAACCCGCTAACTGCCCGCGTCTTCGTCAATCGCGTCTGGGGCTGGCATTTCGGGCGTGGATTGGTCACGACGCCGAGCAATTTCGGGCATCTGGGGGAGCGCCCGACCCATCCGGAATTGCTCGATTATCTCGCGGCCCGGTTCGTCGAGTCGGGTTGGTCGCTCAAGGCTCTGCATCGCGAGATCATGCTTTCCGCGGCGTATCGATTGAGCAGTGATCGCAATGACAAGAATGAGAGCATCGACGCGGACAATGTCTGGCTATGGCGCGCGTCGCGACGGCGGCTCGATGTCGAATCGTGGCGCGACGCCATGCTCGCCGTCAGCGGAAAACTCGATCAATCGTTCGGCGGCAAGACGTTTGAATTGTCCAAGAATACGTTGCGCCGCTCGGTCTATGCGAAGGTCAGCCGCCATAATCTCGACGGGCTGTTTCGCCTGTTCGATTTCCCCGAGGCGAACTTGACCTGCGAGCGGCGAACCGAGACCACGGTGCCGCAGCAACAGCTGTTTGTGCTCAATAGCGAGTTCGCGATTGAGATGGCCAAGTCTCTCGCCGCACGACTTCAGAAGGAAGCCGACGACGACCCCGCGCGGGTGTCGCGCTTGTTCAAGTTGGCGTTTGGCCGCGAACCAACCAGCCAGGAGCGCGAGTTGGCGATGGGATTCTTGAAAGCCAATGACGCCGCGGATGAAAAGGCGAAGGTGAAACTGTCGCGCTGGGAGCGCCTGACTCAGGCGATCCTCGGCGGCAACGAATTCATGTATGTGGATTGATAGCGCAGGCTAAAGCCTGCGGCTACGAATTGGAGATTCTCCCGTAGCCGCAGGCTTTAGCCCTGCGTGGGAGTGCGATCATGCAAAGCGAACTATTTCCCCCGCTTTCTCGCCGCGACATGCTGCAACGGGTCGGGACCGGCCTGGGCGTGCTGGGCCTGGCCGGGATTCTTTCCAATGAATCGCAAGCCGCCAGTCCGCTCGCCGCGAAGCAAGCGCATTTCCCCGCCAAAGCCAAGCGCGTCATTCACCTGTTCATGAATGGCGGCCCCTCGCAGGTCGATACCTTCGACCCGAAGCCGGGATTGACGAAATACAACGGCAAGAATCCGCCGGCCGGCGTGTATCGCAAAACCGAACGCGGCACCCGAGCGCTGATGCAATCGCCGTTCAAGTTCTCGAAACATGGCCAAAGCGGCGTCGAAGTCAGCGATCTCTTTCCGAACATCGCCACCTGCATCGATGACATGTGCGTGATCCGCTCGATGCATACCGACGTGCCGAATCATGAGCCTTCGCTCCTCATGATGACTTGCGGCAATTCACAGCCGGTGCGGCCAAGCATGGGCTCCTGGCTCCTATACGGCCTTGGCGCCGAGAATCAGGACCTGCCCGGCTTCGTGGTCATGTGCCCCGGCAAGCCGGTGGTCGGCCCGCAGCTTTGGAGCAGCAGTTTTCTCCCCGGCATCTATCAAGGCACTCACATCAACAATTCGCGGCTCGATCCGAAATCGGTGATGCCGAATTTGACCAGCTCGGTGCTACCGAGGGGCGCCCAGCGCGAACAGTTGGAGCTGATGCAGAAGTTCAATGAATTGCACTTCGAGAGCCGGCGCGACAATCCGCTGGAGGCCCGCATCCAGTCGATGGAGATGGCGTTTCGCATGCAATTCGAGGCGCAGGAAGTGTTCGATCTGAAGCGCGAGACGGCGGCGACGCGCGAGCGCTACGGGAAAGGCCCGTTTGCCGACGCCTGCCTGGCCGCTCGGCGCTGGTCGAGCGCGGCGTGCGCATGGTGCAGATTTTCACCGGCGACGGCCAACCGTGGGACGATCACGCCGACATCAAGGCCCACGCCGTGAAGGCGAAGCAGACCGATCAGCCGATCGCCGCACTCTTGAAGGACTTGAAGGCTCGCGGCATGCTCGATGAAACGCTCGTCTTGTGGGGCGGCGAGTTTGGCCGCACCCCCACCAGCGAAGGGGCCAAGGGCCGCGATCACAACAATCACGGCTTCAGCGTCTGGATGGCGGGCGGCGGCGTGAAGGGCGGCATGGCCTGGGGCGCCACCGACGAGTTCGGCTTCTCCGCGGTCGAGGGCAAGATGCATGTCTACGATTTGCAAGCGACGATCCTGCACCTCATGGGCCTCAACCATGAGAAACTCACTTACCGCTATTCGGGACGCGATTTCCGATTGACCGACGTGCATGGCAAGGTGAATCATTCGATTCTCGCCTGACGCGGCTTGCGATGTCGCGCGGCGCGGCGTACAAAATCCTCCGGATCATGTTTTGCACAACATCACCTGGGAGGATCACCATGGCGCACACACTTCCAAGTTTGCCCTACGCTTTCGACGCGCTGGAGCCTTACATCGACAAGATGACGATGGAAATCCACCACGATCGGCACCATAAGGCGTATGTCGATAATCTCAACAAGGCGCTTGAAAGCGCTCCCCAATTGCAAAGCAAGAGCGTCGAGGAGTTGCTTCGCGACATCAAGAGCGTGCCCGAGGCGATTCGCACCGCGGTGCAAAACAACGGCGGCGGACATCATAATCACTCCATGTTCTGGGAGATCATGGGCCCGAAGGCGGGCGGCGAGCCGGCCGGCGAATTGAAGTCCGCCATGGATGCGACGTTCGGCAACTTCGCCGACTTCAAGGCCAAGATCAAGACCGCCGCCGGCACGCGTTTCGGCAGCGGCTGGGCCTGGCTGGTCTGGGACGGCAAGGGGCTGCAAATTTACAGCACCGCGAATCAGGATAGCCCGCTGATGCAGGGCCATGTGCCCATTCTGGGAATCGATGTGTGGGAGCACGCATATTATCTGAAGTATCAGAATAAGCGGCCCGACTATGTCGATGCCTGGTGGAACGTCGTGAACTGGAAAGAGGTCGCGGATCGCTACGCCAAGGCAAAGAAGTGAACTCAGCGTTTACGTTTCGCGCACGCTCGTTTCAACGATAAATGTGCGCGAAACGTAAACGGACAATTTCAAGTCCCGATATCGTCGGGCAGCGGCGTCGCGCCGGGCGGCGGAGTGCCTTTCCCGGCCCGAACATATCCTGCCCGGCGTCGTTCGTATTCTTCCGCGGTCAGCTGCTCGAGTTCGCAGGCGCTGCCATCCTTGGATTGCTCAAAGATTTGTTTGAGAAACGGGATGCACCAGCCGCAGCCGGTGCCGGCGCCGCCGCACTCGGAGAGTTGACTGGCGACCCTCGGCTGATGCCGCCGCGCGTAGTTCACCAGCTTGCGCCGAGAAACATGAAAACAGAGGCAGACGTTCGCATCGAGGTCCATGTCAAATCCGCAATCAGGGTCCGGCCGTCTTTTTCCTGCCTTCGATCGCGTCAAGCGCCTGTTTGGCGTAGGCTTTCACCTGCTCGTTCTTGTGCTTGACCAGGCGCATCACGTCCGTCTTCAGGAAACTTGCCTCCGTTCCCATTTGCTCGACCGCGTAGAGGCAGCGGATCATAAAATACATATCTTCCTGCTTGTCACTTTCGTACAATTTCAAGCCGGCGCGGAGGTGGCCGGCCAGGTTCTTGGCGTCTTTGCCCATCATGCCCATCGCTTCCGCCGCCGCCGATCGCACCGCGAGGTCCGTGGAATCGAGTTCCTTGGCAATGGGAAGGAGATTCTTGTCGTTGATGGCGGTCTGATCCAGCCGCATATAGGCGACGCGCAGCCAGATTCGCAACACATCGTCTTTTTCGGTGGCGACTCGAGTGTTAATGATTTTCTTTTCGGTTAGAATGTCCTTCGGGGATTGCGGCAGGCCAAGCAAGATGAGCGAGCGCGTGGCCTCGACTCGCACCGCGAGACTATCGTCATTCAGCGCGTGAATGAGCCCAATGATCGCTTGCGTATTCGAACCAGCCGCGCCATAGGCGACGCGCCCCAACGCGAACGCGGCGGCCGAGCGCAACTCGTGGGAAATCGAATTGCGCAACTGATACTCCGATAGCAATCGCGGGATGGTTTTTTCCGCCACGTCTTTCGGGAATGCTTGGGCCAGGTTGAAGCCCATGCGACCGATGGCGAGCGCCCCTGGGTTCGCAGCGTGAACTGCGGATTCCGAAGGTACGTGTCGTTCAAGGAGGCGAACATCTCTTTGAGTTGTTTCGGATCGTCGATCGGATTGCTGCTCAGGACATCGGCGGCGGCCAATCGCACCGAAATGTCCCCATCCCTCAACAGGTCGACCATCTTCGGAACGGCCTTGGCGGCCTCTTTGCCGAACAGCGGCAGCAAGCGGACCGCGTCCGCCCGAATGGAAGGGTCGGGGCCGTTGAGCTTTTTGATCCAGGCGTCGAGATTCTCACCCAGGATTTGCTTGGGCGGCTGATAGCTGTTCGACGATGTCGTGGCAGGCTGAGAACGCGCGGCGTCCGGCCCCGCCGCGACAACCGCTAAAATCAGCACGATTCGCTTCATCACCTGTCCTCCCGGGCAATACATAATCGATGATGGTCCACGCCCCGGATCATTCGTTGCTTACCTACCAACATATCATCCCAAAACGAAACGCGAAATAGCTGGCGGCGTTTGCGGCGGCTCAATCCCGGCCGACGCTACAATGACGAAAACAGGAAAGGAACATGACATGACCGAGACCGAAGCCAACAAACTGCTCGCCGATGTCGAGGCGTTTTGCCAGGAGATCCGCCCGATCGAGGAACTCTGCTACGTCGAGCACCGCTTCAACGACCAGGTGCTGCCGCTGGCCAAGAAGCACGACATTCTGGGCATGATCGTGCCCAAGGAGTATGGCGGCCGCGGCGCCGACACGGTGACCTATGTCAAAGCACTGGCCCGCATCGATCGCGAGGGCACCGGCGTTCGCACCTTTTTCTCCGGCCACACCTCGATCGGCGAATACCCGATCCTCACCTGGGGCAGCGACGATCTGAAGCGCCGTTATCTGCCGCCGGCCTGCCGCGGCGAAAAAATCCTCGCCTTCGGACTGACCGAACCGGATGCCGGCAGCAACCCGCTCGAAATGCAATCGACCTATGAGCACCGCGGCGACAAATTTATTCTCAATGGCGTCAAGTATCTGATTTCCAACGGCGGCATTGCCGATGCGATTGTCGCATTCGCTTACGCCACCAGCGGCGCTCGCCGCGTCAGCGCCTTTGTCATCGACACCAAGGCTTCGGGCTTCGCCAAGGAAGACTTGCTCGCCAAGATGGGCATGCCGACCTCGAACACGGCGATGTTCGAAATGAGCAATCTCGAAGTGCCGGTTTCCAACCTGCTGGGCGACGAGGGCAACGGCTTCCGCATCGCCATGGGCACGCTGGTGAGCGGCCGCCTCAGCGTGGCCGCCGGTTGCCTCGGCGTGATCGAGGACTGCCTGGCGGAAGTGATTTCCTATGCGAAGGAACGCAATCAGCACGGCAAGCCGATCGCCAAACATCAGCTCGTGCAGGAACATATCGCCATGATCGAGCAGCATCGAGCCGCGTCCGAGGCCATGGTGCTGCGCGCCGCCGACGCCAAGGATGCGTCGCTTGCCAAATCCGCCGACGCGGAGCTGGCGAAACAGGCCGACATCGCCTCGGCGCAGGCGAAGCTATTCGCGGCCAACGCCGCCTGGGACGCCGCCGACCGCGCGGTGCAGGTCTTCGGCGGCCGCGGCTGGTCCACGCTCTACCGCCCCGGCCGCCACCTGCAGGATGTCCGCGTCTGCCGCATTTACGAGGGGACCGATGAGATTTTGAAGTTGAAGATCGCCGCGCATGTGCTGGGCGGCAAGGAGTGGGAGGCGTTTAAGTAACGTCGACGGCGACTTTCAACGAATTTCCATTTGGCTGCCAGCCGTCGCGTTTACAAGTTGTGAAATCTGCGACGATTGAGGTGCCCCTTGCCCGACATTTTGCCGCTGCCACGGAAGCGCCGGACTCGCTCACATATAATCGCCGATCAAAGCGTGAACTTTATTGAGCGATTCGTATTGAAAGCCGGCAATACGGTCGATCGCCTTGTTCACGACTACGGATACGACTTATTGATGATGACGTATGATTCTCAGGGATACGTTGAATCCGGCCATGCGATCTTTCAAATCAAAGCATCGGATCAGCTGCGCGAGACAAACTCAGCGAAAGAAATCGCCGTTCGGCTATCGGCTGCGGATTTGAACCGATGGCTTCACGAGATGTCGCCGGTGTTCTTGTTGGTCTACGACGCTCCGCGGGATCGGATGTATTGGCTGTACGTGCAACGCCACTTTGCGAACGATCCGTCTCGCCGAGAATTCAAAGGGGTGAAGTCAGTCGTTGTTCGCATTCCCAAGCGAAACCGCGTCAATGCAAATTTCATTGCGTTTGCACGAACTTGCAAGGAGAATATCATGAGGCAAAAACGAGGTATCATTGATCATGCCTGATGCAGTCAGCTATGGCGATCTCGAGCGCACGCTTCGCTCATTCGGATTCGAAATGATGGAAGTTCCGAATAGTCACCGCGTATTCAGCCATCCCCACAGCGAAGCCGCTGTTCTGCTGCCGCTGTACGACCGCAAAAAACCAGCTTCGCAAATCCACTACGCCATGGTCCGCAGCACCCTCGACGCATTCGGCTTCCTCGAGCGCGACGAATTTGACGACGTCGTTCGCAATCACGGCCGCGCCGCCTCATGAGCGATTTCCTTTTTATTGACGGCACGTAGACTCTCGCCGGTCTCGACCCGAAACGTGCGCTGAATAATGATCGATCAATCTCCTCCAACCCACTCATGGGAGGGTCATCGTGGCGACGGTATTGCCCATGCCGCGAAAACGCCGCACGCGCGAACATGTGATCGCGGATATTGCCGTGAACCATGTGGAGCGTTTTGTGTATGAGGCGGGATATACTTGTGAGCGAATCATTCACGACTACGGCTACGACCTCAAGGTGACGACATTCGATTCGTCAGGCTATATTGAATCCGAGCAAATCAGCCTGCAAATAAAGTCGTCGGAACGATTCGTCCCATTGAAGGGCAGCGCTCCCTTCGCAGTCCGCGTTTCGATCATGGATGTGAACAATTGGATGCAGGAGCCGATGCCGGTGTTTTTGATTCTGCATGACGTTGCGCGACGATGCTCATACTGGGTTTATGTTCAACGCTATTTTCAGCGAAATCCGGCCGCAATTGGGAAAACCACGCGAGGTACGGTCACGATTCGCGTCGAGGTCCGAAACCGAGTTAACCGAAGATTCATTGCATTTGCACGGACGGCCAAGCATAATATTTTGCGAGATCAAATTGGAGCGATCGATCATGGCTAGTGCGATCACGTACGGCGACTTGGAAGACACACTACTGTCGTTTGGATTTCGGATGAACGTGACGCCGGAAAAATTCCGGCTCTTTCGTCATCCACACTCTGAAGCCATCGTCATGCTTCCGGCATACAGACGTGATCGGCCCGCGATGCAGACGCACATCGTCTCGGTCCGCGGCACGCTCGATGGCTTCGGCTTCCTCGATCGCCGTGAATTCGACGACGTCGTTCGCCACCACGGCCGCGCCGCCTCATGAGCGATTTCCTTTTTTATTGACGGCACGTAGACTCTCGCCGGTCTCGACCCGAAACGTGCGCTGAATAATGATCGATCAATCACTTGCAACCCACTCATGGCAGGGTCATCGTGGCGACGGTATTGCCCATGCCGCGAAAACGCCGCACGCGCGAACATGTGATTGCGGATATTGCCGTCAATTACGTGGAGAGATTCATTTACGGTGCAGGATTCACGGTTGAACGCTTTCGACATGATTATGGCTACGATTTGACCATGACGACCTTTGATCCTGATGGCTATGCCGAACCTGATCGCGTCCTATTTCAGGTTAAGGCAAGCAATCGTTTGAAGGCGGTCACCAAGAAGCGCTGCGTCAAGTTTCGAATCGGTTTGGCGGATCTGAATAGCTGGCTGGACGAGCCAATGCCCGTTTTTCTAATTCTTTACGATGCAACGCGCCGAACCGCCAATTGGCTCTATGTTCAGAATTATTTCCAGCAACAACCGCAATTCTTGGCCAAAAAGAACAGGCATTCGATTACGGTTCAAATTCCGGCACGCAATCGGGTCACGACAAGATTCATTGAATTTGCGCGATTCTGCAAGGATAATATCCTTAATCAGACTGTGAGGCACGCCGACCATGGCTAGATCAATCACCTATGGTGACCTCGAACGCGTCTTACTTTCCTTCGATTTCGCCATGAGCGATACGCCTGAAGGCTTCCGCCTGTTTCGGCATCCCCGTTCCGAGGCCGTCCTACTGCTGCCTCATTATCGCCGCGAAAAGCCCGCCCATCATTTCCATTACACGTCGGTTCGCGGGACGCTCGAGGATTTCGGTTTCCTTAAGCCTGATGAATTCGACGACGTCGTTCGCCACCACGGCCGCGCCGCCTCATGAGCGATTTCCTTTTCATTCACGGCACGTTGATTCTCCCCGATCGCTTGCTCGATGGTTTCGTTCTCGTTCGCGACGGGCGGATCATTGACTATGGTCCGGGGCCAGGGCCACGCTTCGAACCGGAACCGAACATCGTCGATTTGCAAGGCAATTATCTTGCTCCCGGCTATGTCGATTTGCATGTCCACGGCGGCGACGGCGCCGATTTCATGGACGGCACGCCCGAGGCTTTTCTCACCGTTTGCAAAGCGCACTTGCGACATGGGACGACAAGTCTGCTCGCGACCTCGACGGTCGCCCGGCACGATCAGATCATTGCTTTTCTTGAACAATGCCGTCAATTTCAGAAGCACAAGTCCGCCGGCGCCCGCGTGCTCGGGGCTCATTTTTATGGCCCCTATTTCGCACCAAACGCACGCGGCTGTCACCCGGCGAGCGCGATTCGCCCACCGGTCGCCGATGAGTTCGGCGAATACCTATCGTTCGCCGATGCGATCGCGCTGGCGACGATCGCGCCGGAACTGCCGAACGCCGAGACCTTTGCCCGCGCCTGCTCCGCCTGCGGCGTGCGGCTGAACGCCGGTCATTCGCATGCCACTTTCGACCAGATGGCCGCCGCGATATCCTGGGGCGTTCGCCATGTCGATCACCTATTTTGCGCGATGTCCGACCGGGCTCGTTTGCGGCAAACGCAGACATACCCGATGCGCGGCGGCGTGCTCGAGGCTACACTTTTCTTTGACGAACTCACAACCGAAGTGATCGCCGATGGCAAGCATCTGAGCCCGGAGTTGCTGAAACTCGCCTACAAGGTAAAAGGGCCCGATCGGTTGGCGCTGGTCACCGACGCCAATCGCGCGTTGGGCATGCCCGATGGCGAGTATGTCTTTGGCCCGCGCGAGGGCGGCGAACGCATCATTCGCCGCGACGACGTTGGCCTCATGCCCGACGGTCAGTCGCTTGCTTCCGGCGTCATGAGCATGGATCACATTGTTCGCACCTTCTACAAACTGACTGGCGCGCCGCTCGTCGAAACCATTCGCATGGCGACGCTCACGCCGGCCCGCATCGCCGGTTGGGACGGTGAAATTGGCTCCATCGCGATTGGAAAACGTGCCGACCTGTTAATTTTGGATCGCGATTTGAATGTGGTCGAAGTCAGGCAGGCTTAGAAACTAATCTCTCCACCACCCTCCCCATGCTCAACGGGTATGGTCGATTCAAGTGATCGATCATCGTTTGCTCTCGATCGAGACCCATGCAACGAAGCATGGTCGCGTGGATGTCCACCGGATCGATGGGATCGGTGGCTGGGAAGGCGCCGATGCGATCGGACGCGCCGATGACTTGGCCGCCCGTGATGCCGCCGCCCGCCAAGAGCACCGACTGACATGAACCCCAATGGTCGCGACCGGCGTTGGCGTTGATCTTCGGCGTGCGGCCAAATTCCCCCATCATCACGACAAGCGTCTGATCGAACAGCCCGCGTGCCTGCAAATCTTCCAGCAACGCCGAGAGGCTTTGATCGACCATCGGCAGCAATTCGTCCTTCAAGGCGGGGAAGTTTTTCGAGTGCGTGTCCCAGCCGTCGCAGACGGTCATTTCATTGAAATGGATCGCGATCATCGGCATGCCGGCCTCGGCGAGTCGCCGCGCGAGCAACATCGACTGGCCGAAGCGATTGCGGCCATAGCGTTCGCGCACGGCGTCTGGTTCGGTATCGAGTGAGAAGGCGCGGGCCGCGCCGCCCGCGGCGCCGGTAAGGATAACAGCTTGATCGCGCAAGTCGCAGAGATTCTTGGCCCCGGTTGAGCGTTGATCGAGCACGCCAAGAAGCGCTGCGCGGCGCTCGAGCCGCTCGGCGCGCGACATCGGCAGCGGGTTTCAGGTCGGGGATTCCGTCAATCGTACCGGGCTCGCCGTTGACGCCGAGTGGATCGACCAGGGGGCCGAGAAAACCGCCGCCGCCGCCGCGAAGCAGCGTTCGCGAGCGCTTGAATTCGCCGCTGGTGCTGCTGCGGACCGCCAATTGAGGAATCGCCACATAACCGGGAAGGCCGCGCGGCGCCGGCATGTATCGCGCCATGATCGCGCCGAGATGCGGATGATCGGCTCGCTGCGGCGGACGCACATCGTTGTCTTCGTTGGGCCGCTCGACTTCACGCCCGGTCAGCGTGTAATAGATCATCGGCGTGTGGTTGTGATTGTTGTGGCTCACCGAGCGCACAAGCGCATAGCGATGAGCGAGTTTTGCGAGGCGAGGCAGGTGTTCGCAGATCCGCACGCCCGGAAGACTTGTCGAAATCGGTTGGAACGGCCCGCGGACCTCGGCCGGCGCGTGCGGCTTGAGATCAAACATGTCGAGGTGCGGCGGGCCGCCGAGCAAATAAACCAGGATGCATGATTTCGCTTGGCCGCCGCCCGACGCAGCGCATGCCGTGCGCGGAGCGATCCCGGCGGCGACAGCCAGCCCGCCGCCGACTCGCAAAAACTTGCGCCGATTCTGCAACGGTATGACCATTTCCGATTCCCACGGTTGCAGCCATTCTGCCGCGAAATCGATCGGAAGCAACCACCAAGTTTCCTCGGCAGCGATTCAACGGCCTGGCTCGAGTTCATACCGAACGTGTCCCGGGTCGCGGCCGGCGCCGGCGAGGTAAAAGCCGCACTTTTCAAGCACCGGCGTGAAGCAATATTGTCCGCGCCTGTCTCCGCCGCGATTCGCCGCACACCGATCCATTGGACGGCGCGCTCGACAAGCGCAGCAATCAATTCCGTCGCGAATCCCCGGCGACGAAATTCGGGGGCCACCGAATAGCCGATTTCGACCAGACCATCGGCGGTCGGCGGACCGAAATAGCCGCCGCACGCTACCAGCACGCTCGGCCGGTTTCCCACTGCCTTTTGGATGGCGTACCAACCATACCAGCCCACGGCCGCGTCGCCTCCCTCGGTCAGCTTCACGTGAAAAAACTGCATCGCGTCGCGATCGTAGAGCCCCGGCGGCCAACTTGCCGGCGCCACCGCGCCAAGCAACTCACCGAATTGCTCGGGCGCGTTCAATTCGACTTCCAAGTGTTCCAGCGTTGTTGGGATCAAAATCAGCCGCGTCGTTTCAATCGGCAATGCATGCGGGCTCATCGTGAACTTTCCCGTCTGGAATCGAAGCGGTCCGCGAACGTTCGTGGGCGTAGTCTATCCTCGGCGGGCGCGTCGGAAAAGCGCCGCGAATGGGAATTCAATCGCGGACGCCCAACCAAGGAGCCAATCATGAAAGTCGGGATTCTCGGATCGGGCGAGGTCGCAAAAACATTGGCGGGCGGATTCCTCAAGCATGGCCACGAGACGATGCTCGGCACGCGCGACACTTCGAAACTCTCCGATTGGGCGAAGCAGAATGCGAAAGGCCGCGTCGGCAGCTTTTCCGACGCGGCGGAATTTGGCGAGGTCGTGGTCCTCGCGGTGAAAGGAGCCGTGGCGACCGAGGCACTGCGGCTAGCCGGGGCCGAAAACCTGACGGACAAGCCGGTCATCGACGCCACCAACCCAATCGCCGACGCCGCGCCGGTTTATGGCGTGTTGAAGTTTTTCACCAACCTGGATGAGTCGCTCATGGAGCGGCTCCAACGTGAATTTCCCAGGGCCCGCTTTGTCAAAGCATTCAATTCGGTGGGCAGCAACTTCATGGTCAATCCGCAATTCAAAGACGGCAAACCGACCATGTTCATTTGCGGCAACGACGAATCGGCCAAAAAGATCGTGGCGTCGATTCTCGATCAGTTCGGTTGGGAAACCGCCGACATGGGCATGGTGCAAGCGGCCCGCGCGATCGAGCCGCTTTGCATGCTCTGGTGCATTCCGGGCTTTCTGCGAAATGAGTGGCGGCACGCCTTCAAGCTGCTGCGGGCGTAGACAAAGGCGTGTCGAATCATCGAAGCAGCGGATCCGATGATTCGACACGGACGCCTGGCAGCGACTCTTGTAAGCCGGTTTAGTGGCCGACTCCCACCAACCAAAGGATAATCAGCAGGATCAAGGGTACGCCCAACAGCCATGCGATGATGTACATAAGCGCTGTCATGATACTCTCCCAGAGGTAACGTTGGGTTCACGATTATCGACATGAATCGATTCGCCGCGGTTTGAACGCCCGGCGAGGGTCCGGGTGCGGTGATAGGTGAAGTTCATCGGTTCGCCGGAAGCCATCCAGCCGCCGATTACGCTTCCCATCAAACCCAAGAGCAACGCGGTGATCCCGCCGAGCACCGTATTCCGGACGACTTTGGGCGTATCCTGCCGCCACTGAGCGACTTTCTGATGGTATTCTGCCAAATCCGCCCTGTACCGCACCAGATCTTGTTCCGTCGCATTTGGCAACGGCGCATCCGGCCGGTCAAAGGGCATGGATGCGGACGCCGACGGCGCGGTGGCCAATCCGGAATACCAACCGCCCATGGTGCTGCCGGCGCCAATGGCGGTGAGGCCGACCAGGATCGGTACGGCTACCAGCCAAGCGATGGCGCCATGGATCATGGCGGGTTCCGAGCGATAGATTCCCGCGATTTTCGCAGCCACCCAACCGGCGATCACGAAGGCCAGGAAGGCGGCAAAAACGCTCAAAGCCAGCGTGAGTAGAGTCGTTTTCCTGAGGTCGACGACGCGGTATTCGTTTCCAATGCGGTGGGCGCCGATCGCGACGCCGATCAGGCCAAAGATGAGCACGGCGACAATCCCTGCCAATGCCCCGGCCCAGATTGCGGTCCAGTTTACGGGCCAATGCTCCCATTTTTCGTACCAGACTTCCGCCATAACTGACCGGGCGTGCGAATCCCTTTGCCCCGGCTCCAGGTGACTTGGTCTCACGTTACGCCCTCCGACTTGGTAAGCCGTTCGACTTGACCGGTGGGCGACGGTCATGGGGATGAATCCAGCCGCCGCAACTGCCTGTTTGCATTTCCTCGCCGGTCGCAGGAATGCCGATTTCCACATTGCCTTCGAGGCTCGACGCAGGCCGCGCCTGGGAGCCTCGAAAGGTTGAAACTGCCCATGCAAGGTGTGTACCAATGTCGCCCGGTGCGCACACCGTCGCCGCATCCGGCTCGTCAACTTGGCGTTGCTTCGGTCAGGTCTGGCGCAGGGCGCTCCCGGGCGATCGCCGGCTGAATCATTTGAATTCCAGTGCAAACGCGCGTGATTTTGGCGTCGTTCAGGTCGGATGCGCGGTTCGACCTCTCCGGACGACAGCGATTGTCACCCACTGGCGGACTGTTGATTTGAATGCCCTTGCAGCCTACCGGCGCGGAGCCGAAATCGGGCAGCGTCTGTGCGCGGCATGGCAAAAAACTGCGCATTGGCCATGCGAGCCGGACTGAATTGATCGGTCTGGATGCGACTTACAATGGGCATTTCTTCAATACTGCTGGATTTTGAGTTATCACTTTTCCCGACCGGCGAGATAACCTTCCACCGCGTCTTTCGCTTCCTTGAGGCCGAGGCCGGTCTGCTCACGGAGCAGCTTGATGGCCGCGATCTTTTGCGATGGGTCATCCGCAAGCACTTTAACCTCTTCCGAAAGTCCGCCCGGACTCGCCGGATCGACATAGTCCAGTTTCAATTCACTCAGAATGAGATCGAGCTTCGCCTCGATGCGGCGAATGCGGGCAGCATCCGTGGGCTTCATATGCGAGTACGCGGCGGTCCCGCCGGCAAAAATGATGACGATGAGCGCGATCCAAAAGAAATCCCAGAATTCCAGCGCAGGCAAACATGTTTCGCTCCCGGCCTTCCCACGGCATGACAAACGCCAAAAACCGACTGCATTGGAACAGGCGAATGGGCGGCCGTCGAGCGCACGGGCATGAATCGTTTCACCTTTCCCGGCATCCATGAATAAAGTGACCATATTGTCCCGCGAAACCCCAGGAGCAGCGTCATGGAATATCGGCAACTCGGCGGATCGGGGTTCAAGGTTCCGGCGTTGAGTTTCGGCACCGGCACCTTCGGCGGCAAAGGCGAACTCTTCAAGGCCTGGGGCGCGACCGATGTCGCCGAGGCCACGCGGCTGGTCGACATCTGCCTCGAAGCCGGCCTGAACATGTTCGACTCCGCCGACATCTATTCGCATGGGCGTCGCCGAGGAAATTCTCGGCCAGGCGATCAAGGGCCGCCGCGACCAGGTGCATCATCTCCACCAAGGGCACCTTCCGCACCGGCCAGGGGCCCAACGACGTCGGCTCGTCGCGGCATCACCTGATCAGCGCGGTCGAGGCGAGCCTGCGCCGCCTCGGCACCGACTACATCGACCTCTATCAACTGCACGGCTTCGACGCGATCACGCCGGTCGAGGAAACGCTGCACACGCTCGACGACCTGGTCCGCGCCGGCAAGATCCGCTACATCGGCTGCTCGAACTTCTCCGGCTGGCACCTGATGAAATCGCTGGCGATCTCCGAGAAGTATCGGCCTGGCGCGCTATGTCGCCCATCAGGCGTACTACTCGCTGGTCGGCCGCGATTACGAATGGGAATTGATGCCGCTGGCGCTCGATCAGAAGCGTCGGCGCGGTGGTCTGGAGCCCGCTGGGCTGGGGCCGGCTGACCGGCAAGATCCGCCGCGGGCAGCCGCTGCCGCAGAGCGAGCCGCCTGCAAAACAAACTCGTCACCGACATCGGCCCGCCGGTCGCCGGACGAATATCTCTACCGCGTGGTGGACGCCCTGGATGAAGTCGCGAAGGAAACGGGCAAGACCGTGCCGCAGATCGCACTCAACTGGCTGCTGCAGCGGCCGACCGTTTCGACGGTGATCATCGGCGCACGAAACGAGGAGCAACTCCGCCAGAACCTCGGCGCGATCGGCTGGAACCTGACGCCGGAGCAAATGGCGAAACTCGACGCCGCGAGCGCCGTCACGCCGGCGTATCCGTATTGGCACCAGCGGGGATTTGTGGAGAGGAACCCGGGGGCGGTTTCAGAATGAAACACTTCAAAATTAAGCAGAGTGTGTTGGTCGTGAAGTCGAAGCTCAACGTTGACGAGCCAAGGCGGCGACCGCCAGGGAACGCATTTCTTCAAGCATCCGCGCCAGGTAGGGACACGTATTGAATGCCAACTCGGGATCGAGCTTTGCAAACAACTGCTTTCCGTATGTTGTTTTCTTGTAGCCGCGTTTTTTTTCTGCTGGTAGATTTTGTCGAGCAGCTTTGCGGGCGGCTCATTGAAGTTGATCCGTTCCGGATGGGCGACTTTCTTCTTTGGCAACGCCTTGCCGATTTCCGACGGGAAGATTGCCGGTTGGCTCAGGAGCCAGGCTTCGAATTCGTGGACGGCGAAGAACAACCGGAACTTCTCATGGCCAACCTCGTTCTCCAAATGCTGTTTCGCCCAGGCATGCCTTTCGGCGGCTGTCGTCTTCTCCGCCGGATAAAAAGTCGGGCCGTAAAGATCAAGCAGTCCAATAACGGCAATGATCTCGCCTTTTCGCGGCCCTTCGAGGTACATGCGAGCACGGGCCGCCATCTTATGAACTAACTCCGCATAGCCGTCAAAGGGCACGACCTGGATCCCGACCGGCTGGGTTAATCGGGGATCGAGCCATCGTTTCAAGAATGCCGCCGCCGAGTCCCTTTCCGTCTGGCCTTCGACCAGAAGGATGAACTTCATTTCATGGCCTCCAATTCGCGCGAGCGAAACATTTCACCCAACGTGTACTGTTTCAGCCAATAGGAAAGTTCGTCGCCCGAAATCACATGGAGAGTGGTTTGGCCGTCGCTGCACTCGACCACGGTCGTGGTCGGCGCTTCCTCGCCAAAAGCGTTCAGAAATTCAGGGGAGTGAGTCGTAAAGATCACTTGCGAACGCTTGGCCGCGTCGCGCGTATTCGGCCACGATCGGAAACATGGAAGGATGCAGCCCAGTTTCGGGCTCATCAATTGCGATGAGCGGCGGCGGCGACGGATTCGCGAGAACTGCCATGAGGAACAAGAAACGCAATGTCCCATCCGAAAGATCGGCTGCCGATCGTGACTGCGATAGACTTTTCCAGCGAATTCGTAATTGAATGCGTTGATCCGCGGCCGGCGGAAAGAGCAGTTTTTCAAAGTCCTCGCCGAATGCGGCCCGCATCGCGCCGTTCACTTCATCCTCGAAGTCGCGATTGCTCGTGTAAAGAGTATGCAAAACGGAAATGAGATTCTGTCCATCTCGGTCGACTTCAGTTTCAGGGCGCGACACTTGCGCTGGCGAATGGGTGCGTTTTGGTCGGTGTGAAAATACTGGTAGATCTTCCAGTTTGCCAATTCCTTCTGGAAATCGCCGACAAACCGGTTCGCCGTGAAAGGTCCGGCGGCGATTGACAACAACGTCTCTTCCTCCGGCACAGACCCCGGTTGCGCCTCAAAACTCTGAGATTGGGTCGAGTAAACAACCGCCTGGTGGCTATCTCGCTCCAACAGCTTGAATGGAACTTGTGACTTCTGCGACTCCACGGTGAAGAAGTTCGCCAGAAGCTCATGTTCAATCCTGTAAACGCTCGACTTGCCGAGCCGGCGGAGCCGCAGTTCGTACGTCAGCGCGTCTTTTTCCTCGTCGGCGTAGGGAGGAGGCGGAGTCATTCTGGCGCGCAAGCGAATTTCATCCATGCTGCCGTCCCAACTAATCGCCTCCATGCCGCCTTCCTGCTGTACGTAGCGCCCAAGTCCTCCTTTGGCAGCGACACTTAGGGTTTCCAGCGCGGAGCAGGTTTGACTTGCCGCTGGCATTCGGCCCGATTACCACATTCAGGTCGCCTGGACGCCAGGTCTGTGACTTCATTGACCGAAGACCGTCGACCTGGAGTTCAATAATTCTCATTCGCAAATCTCCAGCTTCACTCGCAATCGGCAACCGAAATGAGCGAATGGCGTTGCAAATCGATTCCAATCTCCAGTGATTTCAAGCGGACCCACCGAATATCCGCCTACGGTTTCGGGGCGAATCAACACCTTGAGCTTCATACCGTCTCTCCTCGTCGCCACGCGCTCGAATCACCCGCATCATAGCAAATTCCAATTTGCGATGAAGCATCGCCAAGCTTTTGCTCAAATAATCCCAACTCTATGTCCTGTTTCAGCCGGATTTTCGCTCGTATCAAGGCCGCCGATCGGCTATCCTTATTCTGTCCCTCATTTGTTGATTTGATCGATCGGGAGAGCCGGCCATGTGGCGTCCATCGTTGGCGTTGGCCTTCGTTCTGATTGCGTCGCCGTGGCTGCGCCGGCGATCGCTGGGAAACCATTGTCTCCAGGGAGGGCGGCTTCACCGTCGACATGCCGGTCAAGCCGATGCTTCACGAAAACGGCACCAGCTCCGGTCCCAATGGCCGGATGCGGACGTTCATGCTCGGCTGCAAAACCGACGACGGCATCTATTTCGCATTTCGCATCGATTTTCTCGGCGGCGGGCCCGGCGGTTTCGGGCTGATCGATCTCGACCGCCAGCGCAGACCAATTCGCAAAGCGCTGGCGTGGTCGGGTAATCAGCGACAAGCGCGTGAACTACCGCGGCCTTGCCGGGCGAGATTTCACCATTCAGGGTCGCCCGGATCGCCTGGGCTTATGCACGATCCGCCTGCGCGAATATCTCGTGGGCAATTCGATTTTCGCGGTCGCGGTGCTGTCGCTTCCCGGTCGTGACCTGCCCGACGACACCGGCCGTTTCCTCGGCTCGCTGGCGATCGGCGCGGCTCGCGACCGCGCTCCCCACGCCAGAGCCCGAGCCGCGCGGCCGCGATCTTCCCGGCTGGGGCATGGCGATCGATCCCGATAACGATTGTCAATTCACGCCCGGCGACCGCAGCATGACCATCGAAGCGCCGGGACGCTGCACGACCTGTTTTTCGACAACGGCAACATGACGCCCCACGTGTCTTGCGCGAAGTTGAGGGCGACTTCACCGTCACGGTCAAAGTCGTTGGTGAATTCAAGCCAGGGCCAAATTCCACCAGTTCCAAAAGCGTGGCCTACAACGGCGGCGGCATTCTCGTTTGGAGCGATTCCAACAACAACATTCGCTTCGAGCACTGCGCCTATTTGAAGGATAACACGACCTTCGCTCAAATTGCCTTTCAGGAGCGCGAGGGCGGCTATGGCGGCGCGAATCACAATCGGCCGTGCAAACCGGGCGATTGCTATCTCCGCCTGCAACGCAAGGGCAGCCGAATCTACGCCGGCGTCTCGCGCGACGGCAACAAATGGGATTGGCTCCGACCCATCGATACGATCTGGCCGGCCAAGCTGAAGGTCGGGCTCGCCGCGATCAGCACCAGCAGCTCGCCGTTTGTCGTGAAGTTCGAGGAATTCGAATTCCAAAATAACTTCGTCGCCCAGACCCAGCCCGGCAACGGCTTCGCGCCGGCGCGCCCGGCATGTCGCCGCCGCCTCAGCGGCATCCGACCACCCCGCGGATTTCACCGCCCCCCGGCGGTCAGCGTTCCACGTCGCCCCCGCCCAGCTCGTCGCAGCCGAACAACAGCCAGCCGTTCGCTCCGGCGCTGCCTGCCGGCAAGAATCAGTCCGGCACGGAGACCGCGCCGCAGCAGTCGCCACCCGCGGCGTCCGAGCCGGCAGCCGGCACAAACTCTTTGGCGCCGGCCCCCGCCGCGTCCGCGAAGCCGCGGTCAAGAGCGATTGTCGTGCTCGTCATCATTGCCGTCGCGGGCGGAATCGTGCTCGTGGCGCTTTTGGCCCTGGGCGCCGCGATCCTGTGGATCCTGCTGACGGGCGGCGCCAAACGCGGTTAGATACTTGTCATTTCCCCGGCGGCGGGAAATCCTTGCTCGCGTCGTCGAGAACCAGCACCCAATCGAGTTTCTCGCCCATCGCCGGCGGGACAAACTGGCGCTGGCCCTTGTTGGGGAACTCGCCGATCGCCTTCGCCTCGCCGGTTCGCGGGTTATACCACCAGGCCTTCACCTTCGCGCCGCTGATCTTGTCCATGTGCACGCTGAACTTGCGGCCGCACGGCACGTAGACCATCGCGTTACTTCCCGATGCGTCGCGCGTGGCGACGAAGCGATACCGCCCCGCACCCGGCACCGAGGTCGGGACGCGATCGGTCACGATCACCGAATCATCGGGAATGCGCGTCAAAAACGGCCGCGATCCGATGAGCCGCCGGCCATGAATCATTTGATTCGCGCCGGGCGAATCGATCGCCTCCGTCCACGGCATCAGCGGATTGTTCACCGGGGCAATTCCGGGTTTCCAGAACTGCCACATGGTGTGATGCCCGTAAGTATGGCCGCAGGCGCCGGAGAAAAGGTCCCAGTAAAGCGGCCGGCGAACATCCGCCGCGATCGAATGGCTGAACTGCTTCGCGTTGAACGAAATCGGGTGCCCCTCGTAGATCGGCTCGCCGTCGATCACGGGCTTGGTCGGCGTTCGAAGATAATCAACGCGCGTCTGGTCGTAGCGGCCGGTGAATTCCGCCCCGTGGCCATTTTGCCGCAAGTTGAAATCCATCCAGGGGTCGTTTTGAAACCATTGCGACGAGCCCGCGCCGCCCGGCGGATGCAGCGTGATCAGGTGCGCGCCGCCGTCGCCCTTGCGCAGCCCCTCGGCCATCGCCTGAATGATCGCCTTTTGCTCGGCGTTGTCGATGCCGCGATCGCCGCCCAGGATCCAGACGATCCCCTTGTTCTTGTAGCGCCGCCCGAGCCATTCGCCATAGATCGCCGCGTTGGCGCGAGTAAACAGCGGCTTGCCGTCCTTCACCTTGTCGTGCCAGTAGCGGCCCCAGGTCGGCAGGAAACCGACGTAGAGCCCATGCGCATTCGCCCGATCGACGATGTAATCGACGTGGTCCCAGTAGTCGTTGTTCGGGCCGTCCTTCGTTGCAGGCTTCGACGGGTCGAGATTGACCAGCGGCAAATGGCCATAGGCGTTCGGTATCGTGTGCCCATCGAACTCGCCGATGGCGACCGCCTGAATCACGGTGAAGCCCTGCTTCTCGCGCTTCGCCAAGTAGCGCTCGGCGTCCTCGCGATTGACGCGATGAAATAGTTCCCACGCCGTGTCGCCCAGCCAAAAGAACGGCTCGCCGCTCTCGGTGACGAGAAAATGCTTGTTGTCGCTGACTTTGAGTTTGGGCAACGGAGCGGCGGTCGAATACTCCAAGCTGACGCAGGCGAGTGCCATAAGAATCAATGGCGCAAGATAGGATTTCATGATGTTCAATCCCATGGAGAGGTGTGGAAATGCAGCACTTGCTTTTTGCTGATGTACTAGAATCGGCGCGAGTTGACCGCTCGCGAAATTGGCTTTCGATTGACGCGTGGTGAAACGCTTCCGGTCCACGCCGTTGGCAACAAGGCCTCCAACCATTCCAATCAATACGCATCTGGAAGCTCGCCACGTTTCCGTTTCGCGTGGTACGAATGCGTGATGCCCTCCGGTCGTGTGTTGCCGCTGGGCGGACGCAGTCGAGCAAGATCAGGTAAATCGTCCGGAAAACCCATGAGTTTTTGGAACAGGGGTCGATCGATTTTGGCGGCCAGCGCGATAATGCCGATCCATGTCATGCGATATTCGATGGCGTCCTCGTCATTTAATCCCAACAAATCGATGACGCAGTTTGCTTGTGGCGAGTCCGTATGAAGCCTGCCACCCTCCGACACTTGAACTGTCGTTTGAGTCAACACTGCCAACGGATTTGGTATCTCCGTGTCGCCCTTTGTCGAATTGCATGTTAAACAGGTATAGAGCAAATTGTCGTAATCCAGGGCGAGGTCGGAGTGCGTCGCCGTCGGGCGAAAGTGATCAACGCCGAACGTGCCACGTACGCGCCCCCATTGCTCGCGAAGCAGGCAATAGACGCAACGAAACGCGAACTCGTCGCGAAGCCAAGGACGGTAACCGGCGTGATTGGCATAACCAATTGGGCCATGGCGCCGAATATGCGCCGCCGCCGGATACTCAAATGGGTTTGTCATTTGGGCGATTGTTCGGCGGCGCGCTTCAGCAACTCCTGATGCAGCCGGCGCGCATCCTCGATTGGAAACGGCGCGACCTTTTGCCGATAACGCAACATGGCTTCCTGAAGACCTGCAAGTTCGACAAACTCTTCCGGCGTCAGTCCGCTTGTGTGCTTGCGCCGGATCAGCTCGGCCCGTCTGGCATTCTTCGCCTTCGTCCATTCCTCGTCGGCCGATTCGTTAGGCAATCTCGCAGGCGGAACAAGGCAGGCTACCGCTCGCCCGTTCAATTCCAGAATCGAACCTTCCGAATCCAAAGTCGCGGAAAGGACGAACTGCTTCACGCTTTCGTCGAGTTTATCGAGACTCAAGTGGTTCATAGTCGATTTCCAGGTCGCCAATATCGCACATATTATATGTTACGAGCGGCCAGACTCATCGGCGGCCAACCGCGATGTCCTCAAATACGACATGAATCCACCTCACCCCCGCTCAATCACCGTCTCCAGATAATCGCCGCGGATCGCCAGCGGTTCGCCGTGATTGCTGTTGTACTCGTGCGCCAGGGCGGCTAAGTCGCGGAACAACGCCTCGCTCTTGGCCGGTTCCAACTTTTCGAAGGCTCGCAGCGTCGGGCCGTAATAGGTGCGGAAGAAACTGACGTTTTCCTCCGCCGAACGGAAGCGGAAAATCGCCGTGCGGCGGTAGCTCTTCATCGACGCGATGGCTTTGCCGAAGATCGACCGCAAATGATTTTCATCGCCCCAGAGCATCGGCGGCTTCAGCCCCGGCGTCGGCGGCAGATATCGCGCGAAGACGCGAAACGTGTCGCCAATGAATCCCTCCGGCGTCCAACTCGCCAGGGCGATGCGTCCGCCCGGCCGGCAGACGCGGGCCATCTCCGCCGCGGCACGCCGTTGATTCGGCGCGAACATGACGCCAAAAATCGAAATCACCGCGTCGAACGAACCACTGGCGAACGGCAAACTCTCCGCGTCGCCCTCGACGAAATCGATATCCAGGTGCTCGGCGTCGGCGCGGAGGCGGCCCCGCTCCAGCAGGGCGGGCACATAATCGACGCCCACCGTCTCGCAGTCGCGCCGAGCGGCCGCGATCGCCAGGTTGCCGCTGCCGGTCGCCACGTCCAGCACCCGCCAGCCCGCCTGCAGGTTGGCGGTTTCGCACAACTGTTCGGCCTGATAGACTATGCGCGAGGCGACGACCGAATAGTCGCCGCTGGCCCAGGTGGCTTGCTGGCGCTGCTTGACGGCGACAAAATCCGGTTCGACATGCGGGGCGGCACTCATTACAGCAGTCATGGTCAGTTCCCTCGATTCGGGTTTCTTAAATAAAACGACCGTTCGTTCTTTGTATACTACGACCGATCGTGCTATAATGCAAGTATGAATTCACAAAATCTTTCCCCGACGATCGCCCGCGGCGAGCCCGCTGGCCGAAAACCGCGCGCCGACGGCGTCGAAACCCGCCGCGCCATCCTCCTCGCCGCCGCCAACCTCGCCACCACCCGCGGACTCGACGTTCTCTCCATCGGCGAACTCGCCGAGCACATCGGCATGAGCAAGAGCGGCCTCTACGCCCATTTCAAGTCCAAGGAAGAACTGGAACTGGCGACCATCGACACCGCCGCGGAGATCTTCACCCGCGACGTGCTCGAGCCCGTGCCCGAATCGCTCCAGGGGCTCGCCCGGCTGACGGTGCCGTTGAATCGTTTCTGCACCATTTGCAAAAGCGGATCTTCCCCGGCGGCTGCTTCTTCGCCGCCGTCTCCGCCCAGCTCGCCGCCCAGCCCGGCCCCACCCGCGACCGTGTCATGCAAATTCAGGCCCATTGGGTCAAGACCCTCGCCGAGGCCCTGCACCAGGCCCGCGCCGCCGGCGAAATCAATCGCCACGCCGATATCGATCAAATGGTTTTTGAAATTAGCGCCATGCTGCTTCGCGCCAATCTGGAATGGGTGGTCAGCACCAACCAGCGCGTCCTCGACCAGGCCCGCGCCGGCGTGCAGCATGTGCTGGAGCGCGCGGCTGCCAAGGCAAGACAAAAAACGGGGCGGCACTCCGACGCGCGGGCGAATAAGAAATGAACGTCCCGTTCCCGCGGCAATTCGCGGGAACGGGAAAAATGTCGCGCAACCGTGGTTAGATCAGCCGGCGCAGGAATTCGAAACCGTCGCGGAGATCCACGTCGCCGTCGCCGTCGAAATCAAAGTAGGCGAGGTATCCCGGCTGGCCCTGGTGTTTCCCGGCGGAGTGCAGGAAACGGAACGCGTCAGTCAAATCGACATCGTGATCGCCGTCGCTATCGCCGAAGAGGCGGAAAAAGTTTTTCACACCATCTCCGCCGGCGACGCCGTCGCCGTTTCCATCTAATTCCCTGCCCCAGCGATCGTGGACATGATCCGCATGAACCGTCAGCGTGTAGTTGCCATCCGCCAGCGATCCACCGATGAATTCGGATCCGGTGAAGCTGAGCACGGCGACCGTGTTACCACCGACCAGAGAACTGCTCAACCGCGCATTGACCAAGCTCCCATCCAGGCGGTGCAGTTCGATCGCCCCGGAGTCGAGGAACAGCGCGCCGCCAAAAGAAACGGTCAGGCTGTCGACCATCGATCGCTGGGCGGAGCCATCGTTGATGACGACGCTCTCGACCTTGCTCGGTGCTCCAGCTAGCGCATCATCGACTCCCTCATACAACGTTCGCAGCCGGAACGAACGGTATTCCGGCGACGCAAACTGGAGAACATAGATTGGCGTGCCATCGGGTCGGACCTCAATCGTTTGCCCCACATCATTGGGGGCCACGCCGATGCTGCCGGACATGAATGAGTAATTTCCGTTCGAGAGTCGCTCGCCACTGCCGAGTCGGAACGAGTAATTGCCAAGATCGACGTTCAGGACTGGCGTCGCTGTCATGGTCGTTTCATCGAGCGTCCAAACCTGTCCGCGGCTGTGGGCGTTGGGATCGGTCGCCTGCCGCGTGTTGCCGTTGTCGAAGAGGATCAGCGTGTGGTCGTCGATATAGTGGGCGTTGTGCTGGTGGGAGAACCAGGCGTTCGGGTCGCTCGAGTTAAGCGCGAAATCGCCGTCTTTCCCCAGCCTCCAGATGACATGGCCGTCGCCGGTTCCGTGACGGTAGTCGATCTTGATGACCCAATCCTGGTGACGAACAGAAATAATCAGATTTCCGTCTGCCGGCGACAGAGCGACGGCGTTCACATGCAGCCAGTCGACCGCCGGCAGTTGCGGGACGACCGCCGTCGGTTCCGGCGAACCGGGGAAAACCGTCTCGCCCAGGACGGGCCCGCGATTCACGTCCAAATGGTCGAAGGCGTCCCACGCCCACTTTATTTGGAAATCGGCATCAAGCACCATGACCATTTCACCCACATAATTGGTGGGCGTGCCATTGATATCGACAGTGCGCTCGGTGTACCCGAGCACGACCGTGGTTCCGTCGGCCAGCCGTTGTACGTCGTGATGGAAGGCGTGAATCGGCTCGTGGCCCATGGCGGCCAACTGGACGTTCAACGCCGCGAGGTTGGTTTCCCGCACCGGATCGCCGGCGAGGTCGATCTCGCGCAGGACATTCGGCGCGGTGGGGACCGGCGTGTACTGATCGACGCCGTTGAGCAACAGCGTGCCACCGGGCGCGAGGCTCTGGCCGGCCTTGGTGAGGGTAAAGCCCGACCCGGTCAGGTCATAGTACCACGTCACTTGCCCCGCGAGGTTGGTCGCGATCAGCGGCGGCGCGTTGGGAGTGTTGCGGATGCGCTCGTGGAATATCATGTCCTGATCGACGTCGCTGTCCGGGCCCGGCGGCTGAATCACGTTGAAAGCGGGGATCACCAGGTTCGCGGGGATGCTCCCCGTCGCGAACAAGATCGGCGTAGACCCGGTCCCGTCGCTGAACACATGCCGCATCTCGTATGTCGTATTCGGCAGCATGCCGGCTATGAAAACGTTCGTGCTCTTGCCCGGCACAACGCTCCGGATGTCGGTGTTCCGCCAATCCGGATGGTCGCTTGCCACCGCGAACTGGACGAAGACCGAACCGGCGGCGGTCGGCGGGACACTGTAAAGGGCCACGAGCGGGTTGGCGGTCGATGACACGGCCGCCGCCGAGCCGCTGACGCGCGAGGCGACATCCTCAGTCGCCACGGCGGACGTGGTTTCGGCCGCCGCGTAGTCGTCCTTGACCGTGACCTGGACATCATAATCCCCTTCGAGCATTGGCGTCCATGTGAACGAACTCGTCGGGCTGAAATCGCGGAGGACGTGAAAAACGCCGCCATGCGGCGCGGCGCTAAACTGGTACACGAGATTTGCTCCGACATCGGTCGCCGTCGCGGTCCAAGTGACGCGCTCGCCGACGAGCGGGGAATCGTCGCTCGGGGTCAAAGTGACGGTGCCGGAAAGGAGTGATCGGTCCTCCAATGATTCAAGATTCAGCGGCCGAATCCAAGACGATCGAACACCGGACGCACGCCGATTTCGATTCTTGCGTGGTTTCGTACGCCGTAGGTTGAACAAAGACATAAGCAGACCTCCCTAATTCTGCTGAATTCGCTTCAGCCGGCGTGGTCTGCGTGGTAGGATGTCGACGGCCCTTCCGGCGCAGACCGAGCGCCGGGGCGGTGCCGGGCCGGTGAGGGGCTTGCTTGGCGGTAAGGACCTCACCGGCCGCCTTCTCATTGCACACTTGGTGGCCATCACGCTCCGCGTGATCAGCGCCGTTTCTCCCAGGCACGTTGCGCCGAGCGCGATGGCTGCTCACCACTGCCTACCAGTCGGGACCGAGCACTTCGCCGTCCGCGGGCGTCACGGCGGCCCACCAGGTTTTGCCGCTAATGGTCGGTGCCAGCGTGCGAACGCTGCCATCCGCCAGGCCGACCTGGATTCCACTGTGAGCCGTTGAGGTTCGGGTCGGATCGCAGTTGTCGATTCTGGGCTGAGGTTGGAATTTCGATCCCTCGCCAACGGCGTAAGGCGCGCCTTGGGCCGCGAAAGGCGCGGACCGCGAACCCCGGCGCGAACCCATTGCGGGTCGGGCGCATGGGCGGAGGCAGAAAGGCGAAGATCGGGGCAGCGCCGTAGGCCCAGGCATTGCCGCCGTCGCTAAATGGCGGGCTCAGATAAGTATTGGAGCAACGGGAGTATTTCTCCGCAAACAGAATCGTGTACGAAAGCCCGTCCGGGATGTCGGCGCTGAATCGGGCCTTGCCCTGCGGACCGGGCCCAGGCCGCTGCGAAATCACCATGGCGTTCGGCGCGTAGGAACATGCGCCGAACATTTGGCCGTTGATCAACACGCCTTCCGAATCGATGCTGGGATCCGAAGGGCAGAGGAAGACTTCCACCTTGTGGGAGTAGACATTGTTGTTGCCGGGATAATGAACCGAAATTACTCCATCCGGAGCCGGAAACGGCACCGGCCCCATTGAGTTTCGATAGAGATTGTCCTGCTCGATAAACGGCAACAGATGGAACAAACAGGTGCCGAATGCTTCGCCGGCCGGCGGATAATAACCGATCACGGGCGGCAGATGGCCATATGTGTCGTGATAGTTATGCGCGGCCAGGCCGAGCTGTTTGAGATTGTTTTTGCATTTGATTCGGGCCGCGGCCTCGCGAACCTTCTGGACGGCGGGCAACAGCAAGCCAATGAGAACGGCGATGATCCCGATCACCACCAGCAATTCGATCAGCGTGAAGCCGCGCGACGATGCGGTCGTTACGTGTTGACGCATTCCCCCACCTCGTTCATTGGGACGGACACTTTTGCTAGCAAGATCTCGAAAACGGAGCACTGCTTGGCCGCCAGCGACGGTTGGGATCGATGGCGAAGTCCTCGAACCGGCCAAGCAGTGGCAATAACGATTGCGGTCGAGAACAACAAAACGACTAAATTCCATTGCCACTGCTTGGCCGCCTGACGGGGGACTCGCCCATGTTCAGAATCGTCGCTGGCGGCCAAGCAGTGCCAGATAACCCTGCACAATTCTGCGGCTGAATCGTTGATGGTCATTTAGCGTTCAGACGCTTCGCCCAACGGCGTCAGATCCCAAACCATCACCGTCGTGTCCCGGCTGCCGGAGTATAGCCGCTTGCCATCGGGGCTGAAGGCCAGGGTCGTGACGAGGCCGGTGTGGCCGCGAAACGTCGCCACCTCCTTCCCGGTCCGACTGTCCCAGATTTTCACCACACTGTCTTCACCGGCCGAGGCAATCCATCGGCCATGGTCGTTGGGGCAGAACGCCACGGTGTAGACTTCGCCATGGTGTCCTTCGAGCGTCTGGAGCAGTTTGCCCGACTCGACATCCCAGATTTTGACGGTGTTTTCTTGTCCACCCGTCGCCAGGCGCTCGCTGTCCGGGCTGAACGCTGATGTTGAGGGACGGCCCGGGAACGCGTGCCCGCAGTGGGCTAAGGCGGGGCTGCTGCTCCGTTTCCAAACGCATCGCGTCCCACAGTTTGACCTGTCCGTCGCCGCTGGCCGACGCCAGGTGCTTGCCGTTCGGGCTGAACGTCAATCCTCGGATCTCCCGTTCGTGAGCGCCGAGCTGTCTGACTCGCTTTCCAGTCCGTGCATCCCAGACTTCGACAAGTCCGTCCTGTTTCCCCGTGACGAGGTATCGGCCCTCGGGGCTGAAGGCCACGGCCACGAAGGGCACGGCGAAATTCTCGCCCCTGGACTGGATCATGAAGAGTTCATGACCGGTCCGCGCGTCCCAAACCTTGACGGAAAGCTGCGAGCCGTCGCCGGCCGAGGCGATGCGGCAGCCGTCGGGGTGCCAGGCCGCGGAGAAGGACATCACTGCATGGCCGGGAATTTCGATCATCAGGCGTTTGGTTTTCGCGTCCCAGATCTTCAAATGTCCGCCGTGGCCGGCGGAGACCACCGACTTGCCGTCCGGGCTCACCGCCACGGTCCGCAGTTCGGTCTCGTGGCGGGCAAAGGTGGTTTTCTCGCGCCGTCTCCCCGAAGCGGTGTGGCGTCCCAAACGCGAATCGTCCCGTCGAGACTGGCCGAGGCGAGGCGGTGGCCGCGCGGGCTGAACACCACGCAGCCGCAACTATCGCTGTGTCCGCGGAGGGCCAGCACCTCCCGGAAAGTCGATGCATCCCAAACGCGCACGATCTTGTCCTCGCCGGTCGAAACCAGGCGTTTGCCGTCCGGGCTGAAGGCGACGCCCAGCACGTTTCCGGTATGCACGAATTCGTGAAGGAGTTTGCCGTTGGCGGCGTCCCAGAGCTTCACGGTGTGGTCGAGGCTGGCGGTGGCCAACTGCCGGCCGCCCGGGCTGAACGCCAGCGCGCTGGCCGGGAATTGATGGCGCGGGCCAGGCGCCGATCTGCAAACCTGATTCCGGGTCCCAAATCCTCTGGCCCTGCGAGGCGCTCCCGGTCGCCAATCGTCGCCCGTCGTCGCTGAACGCCACGGGAATCGAGTGGTTCTTGTGTCCGGGAAATGCGTATTCGGGATGCTGGGGCCGGTTCTTCATCCAGTCCCAGACTCGGACGACTCCCCCGCTTCCCGCCGCGAGAAGCCGCCCGTCGGGTGGACTGAATGCCACGGTGTACCCCACGCCAAACTTGCGAAGGGCGTCGCAGGGTCCTTCAAACACACAAACCGCTGGCTCGACCGTCAAGTCCCAGACCTTTACCCGTCCGTCCGCGCCGGCGGATGCGAGGTGCTTGCGGTCGGGATGAAAAACAACGCAGCCAGCCGCCTTGGCGTGAGCGTTTGGAATCTCTCGGACTAGGCGGCCGGTTCGGCTGTGCCAGATCTTGATGGTTCCGTCGCCTCCCGCCGAGGCGAGTTGGTCGCCATCGAAGCTGAATGCCACGCCGAGAACCTGTGTTGTGTCCCTGATGACGAGCGGCTCCTCCAGACAGCGGCGCATGAGGTAATGCCACTCCCAGCCGCGCAGGTCCTTTGGGCATTCGCGCAACGCCTTCAGTGCGGCGGCCACGTCGGTCAGCAATTCGCTGCGGGCCACGGTAATCCGCTGAACGTACGCCTCGCGCCGCTCCCGGTCGATCGATGCTTTCAGTTCCTTGTTCCAGTTCCAGATCAGGACAGTGCTCGCTCCCAGCGCCTCCGACTCCGACAATGGCGGCCAGAGCCAAGGCCGACGCCGTGACCAGCGCACGCCGGTTGCGGCGCGCGAGCTTGCGGAAGCGATACCACGCCGACGGCGGGCACGCCTGCACCGGCTCGTCGTTGAGAAAACGAGTCACATCCGCGGGAGCGCCGCGGCTGTTTCATAGCGGCGGTTGCGATCCTTCTCCAGACACTTCATCACGATCCAGTCAAGTTCGCCGCGGATGAGTTTCGTCAACCTCGCGGGTTCGGTTTGGCGTAACGCGGAAACCGAGGTCAAAGTAGCCGTCACGCTCCGCGTGACGTGCCCATTGGCCGAGGTCAAAGTAGCCGTCACGCTCTGCGCGACGTGCCCATTGGGCTCCTCACGCGGAGCGTGAGGGCTGCTTTCTGACTCTCGCGGAGCGAGAGCACCGCCAAGTTCCAACAGCCGCGTGCTGGGTTTTGGCGGTTCCTCCTCCCGGATGATCCGGCAAATCTCGTCGTAGGCCGAATTCTTGAAACGCTTTTTGTCGAAAGGCGTGGTGCCCGTGAGAAGCTCATAAAGCAACACGCCCAGCGAGTAGATGTCGCTGCGGGTATCCACATCCAGGTCGCTCATGCCGGCCTGCTCGGGCGACATGTACAACGGCGTGCCGATCATCTGGGCGATGCCCGTGAAGCAGGTCTTGTCAGTCAGCTCCTGGCCCATCGCTTTCGCCACGCCGAAGTCGATGATCTTGGGCACCGCCTTGGTATCGTGCATCGACACCAGCACGTTCGACGGCTTCAGATCGCGATGAATGATCCCTTTTTGATGCGCATGCTGCACCGCTTGGCAAACCGGAATGAAGAGTTCCAGTCGTTGCCGCGGCGTCAGATGGTTCTGGTCGCAATATTCGGTGATGGGAATGCCTTTGACCAGTTCCATGACGAAATACGGCCGGCCGTTGGCATGGCGAGCGTCGAGGCGTAAGCCCGACGTGTTTGGGAAGCCCGACGTGTTTGGATCGTCGCTCACACGTCGGCCTGACGGCTCGACGCTCGCCATGCCAGTACTTCCCCCATCAAACACCTTCGCAATATTCGGGTGATCCATGATCGCCAGAGCCTGGCGTTCGGCCTCAAATCGCGCGACGATTTGCCGCGTGTCCATGCCGGGCTTGAGAATCTTCAGCGCGACCTTGCGGCGAATCGGGTCGGTCTGCTCGGCGACATAGACCAGGCCCATGCCGCCTTCGCCGATTAGCTCCATGAGCTTGTAGGGGCCGATCTGGGTGCCCGGGCGTTCCCAGCACGGCTGATCAAGCGTCGCCGTCGGGACATCCAGCAAGCTGTTGGCCTGCTCGATGCGCGCTGAGCAGGATTTCGACTTCGCGTCGCAGGTCGGCGTCGCCGCCGCACGCCTCGCCGACGTACGCCGGCCATCCCTCGGGATCGACATTCTCGACCGCGGCGAGAAAAACCGAGCGAGCTTTCTGCGTGTCGACGCTCATGGACTGGTCCTCTAATTCCCAATGCGAAAATGGAGATGCGTGAGTCTCAGCGAATGCGAAAAATGTTACCGCGGCGTCTCACCCGATTCGTTCATGCGCCTGCAGCCAGGCGCGGGCAAAAGTCCAATGGCGAAATGCCGTGGCCCGCGAGATGCCCAGCAGATCGGCCGCGTCGTCGGCCGACAAGCCCGCGAAGAGCCGGAATTTCGCCACCTGGGCGGCCGCGGCATCCTCCCGCGTCAGGCGCTCCAACGCCTCGTCCAAGAGCAGCCAGCGCTCGTCGCTCTGCGGGGCCGGCACGTCGATGTCGCCCAGTTCCACGCGACGATGGGCGCCGCCATGCTTGCCCGATTTTTTTCGGCGGGCGCTTTCGATGAGAATTCGCCGCATCGCCTCGGCCGCCGCGGCAAAGAAATGACCGCGGCCCGTGAATTGCGGTGCGCCGGCAGACGTCGGGCCCACCAATCGCAAATAGGCTTCATGCACCAGCGCCGTCGCCTGCAGTGTCTGGCCCGGTTTTTCCTGGGCCAGTCTTTGCGCCGCCAATTTACGCAGTTCCGAATAGACCAGCGGCAGCAACTGCTCCGCCGCGTGCTGATCTCCAGTTTCGATTGCGCAAAGGATGCGAGTAACGTCGGACATGCAGCAGAGCATAACGCCCGCGAAGGCGGGTCGCAAGCATTTGATTGGCGCCCTGGGAGAAATCGAATTCCTGAGCGTCGGCTTCGCGGATGCCGTCCCGGCGGTGAATTGTTGGTCGCTGATCGTTCGAGTGCGGAATTGACTTTGCCGGCCGCGCCGCGGTCACATTCGCCACCAAGGCAGCGAGCCGAGGAAAATGCCGGCGGCGGTCTGGGCGACCACGATCGGCCAGAACGTTCCCGGTTCCTGGACGCGGGCGACGAAGGGGATCGCCCTTACCGCCAAGGTCGCGCGGCCGACGCCATCGGTTGGCGGAGCCGCTCAAGTATTGGGCGCTCGGGACGCCGACGCAAACGCGGGATTGGCGGCTCCGACCGCAATCGAATCCCGCGGTCGCCATGTATCCTAATGTTCACCATGTTGATCAACAATTTCAAAGAAGACAGTTTCTGGGGTGCGCTGCGGTGAGATCTGTCCGCTTTGGGTTTTCTGCCTGGGAAACGGCCAATTTCAAAGAAGACAGATTCCGTGACAGTGGGGGAGGGGAATCTGACCACCTTAAAGTTTTCCAAGCGGAAAACCGCTGGTTTCAAAGAAGACAGCCGGGATGGCCGTGTCTTCTTTGAACCGTTTTGACGCCGGCGGGGCGAAAACCAGATTTTCGGCGGATTCATTCAAGTTGGGTTCGAACAGTTGCATCACTTGCGCGTGACCGCTCGGTCGGGGCATTCAAATTCTTGAAAGAATCTCCGCGGCATGATTGTAATTTCTACACCGCGCCGGCATCGCTCGAATCGGCCGCAGAGTTTCGCTAATCCCCAACTCCCGCACGAATCGCAGCTTGGGTACAGGATCTGGTGAAATCTGTAGGTGCATTTCAGACGCGGCTCAACTTTTGCGGTTAGAGTTTTTTGAGACCTTTCTAATGGGAGTCTGGGGCAACGCGACCTCCCCAGGTTCCCCACTCCGCATCGGGAGGCTATCGGGATGGCGAATCGACGCCGTTGGGTCATTGTGGCCCTAACGCTGGCATTGTCGGCAAATTCGGCACTCGCGGCGAGCTACCGCACCACGAACTTCGTGGTGGACGCACCTAACGAACAACTCGCCCGGCAATTTGGAGAGGCCGCCGAGTATTACCGCAAGCTCAAAGCCAAGGAATGGCTCGGGAAAGAAATGCCGAACTGGCAGCAGCCCTGTCCGCTCGAGGTGCGAATTTCGCCGGACGGCCCCAGCGGCGCCACGACCTTCGACTATGCCCAGCGGCCGATCTACCAATTCATGAAGATCCAGGGCCCGAAGAATCGCCTGCTCGACAGCGTGCTGCCGCACGAAATCACGCACACGGTCTTCGCCTACTATTTCCAGCAGCCGGTGCCGCGCTGGGCCGATGAAGGCGGCTCAGTGCTTTCCGAGGACGATATCGAACGCTCCCGCCACGATCACATGTGCCGCCAGATGCTCAACCAGGGTCAGGCGATGCAGGTGCATTATCTGTTCGACCTGAAGGATTACCCGCGCGACCCCAACGGCGTGATGGTGCTTTACGCCGAGGGCTTTTCAGTGACGAATTTCCTCGTTGCCCAGGGCGGCCGCCCAACCTTCCTGAAATTTATTCGCCAGGGCATGCAGCAGGGGTGGGACAAGGCGGTGCAGACGAATTATCAACTGCAGAATGTCCGCCAACTGGAAACCGCCTGGATCGAAAGCCTGCGCAAGCCGTGCTCGGCGTTGATCGTTGCCAAGGACAAAAAGAATGGGACCTTCCGCGGCGTGCCGGCCGAAACCACCGGCCGCCGAGTGACGCGCACCACCGACCCGCCCGCGCTGCCGGACCTGTCGTCGGGCATCGCCCGCGGCAGCGGCGCCAGCCTGGGCACGCCGGGGGAAAGTTTCGGCACGGCCAATTCGTCCAAGCGGCGCCCGGATCGATTGCCGGACATCGACGATCCACCGCCTCCGCCGTTGCCCGCGCCGCCGCCCATCCCGCTGCCGCAGCGGCCGGCGCGACTGGGTACACCCAGCCTGCGCTGACGCAACTCCAACTGCTAAATTCCAAGGCCTAACGCCGCCTTGGAATTTAGCAGTTGGAATTTGGAACTTCCATCAAGCAGCTTCCGGAATGCTTCTTTGAGATTCGAAAAGTTGCCCGTTCGGTTCCGGCAGAGAATTAGGTCCAATGGGGCCATCGGCTGAGTTGTTCCAGCGATGACTTCGGAGGCTCTGGAGGATTTGCTCCGCCAGGGCAATGGCATCGCGGCCGGCTTCGCCGGGAACTCGCGGTTGAGCGCCGGTTTGCACGCAGCGAACAAATTGTTCCAGTTTGCGCGCGAGTTGATCGCCCCCTTTGCAATCAAGTTCCAAGGTTTCCAGATGACGCGTGAAGACCTGGCTCTTCAGTTGGTCGCGTTGATCGCGGGCGACGTGGTGGGCGTCGAACCGGTGTCGCCGAAGTTCGTCCGATGGTTGCACGAGCGTCAGATGCTTGCGGACGAAATCGATGCCGGCGTACCCCTCCGGGGCCCAGATTCGCAGTTTCCGCTTCGGATTGGGGCTCATTCGACTCGCCGTCAGATGCGCGGTGCAGCCGGTGGCAAACCGCAGGCGGGCGTTGGCCATGTCTTCGTGGCCGCCGAATGCCGCGGCGCCGATGGCCACGGCTTCAACCACCGGTCCGCCGACCAAATCGAGCAGCAGGTCCAGGTCATGGATCATGAGATCGAGCACGACGCCGATGTCGGTCGAGCGACCGGTGAACGTGCCGTGCCGTTCCATCTCGACGAATTTCGGCGTGATCGGACGTTTGCGAAGCTCCTCGTACGCCGGATTGAATCGTTCGATATGTCCGACCTGCAAAATCGCGCGATGTTGCCGCGCAAGCTCGACAAGATGCTCGGCTTCATTCTGATTCAATGCGAGCGGCTTTTCGACCAGGAGCGGAATTCCGCGTGCCAGAAATTCGCAGGCGATCGGGTGATGATAGGTGGTGGGCGTGACGATCGTGGCGGCATCGACTTGGCCGAACAGGTCGCGATGGTTGAGGAAGGCACGAGTGCCGCACTTGGCCGCGACGGCCTCGGCCTGAGCGCGGTCATTGTCGACGACGCCGACGAGTTCCACATCGGGCAGGCCGGCGAGAATTCGGGCGTGCGCCTGGCCCAGGTGCCCGACTCCCACCACCCCCATTTTCAGCCGTCGCATGGATGCGGATCCTCAACGATGCAAAGGAACAAACGGTAGAGGTCCAATTTTCTATAGCCGGCCTCTGTGAGGCCGGACCGGGCTCAAAGAGCCCGGCTACAGCCAAGCAATTTTCTGTAGCCGGCCTCTGTGAGGCCGGACCGGGCTCAAAGAGCCCGGCTACAGGCCGGACCGGGCTCGCAGAGCGGCTACAGCCAAACTGTACCACCACCGAACGAACGCGATCTAATTCAAGCTGGCATTTCGCGCGATGTTGAGCGAAGTAATTCCACCCAGCGGGTCCCGAGTCTCCGTTTCTGGTTGTCGCCGTTCGGGCAGAAGTTTGACCAATTCCTGGACGAGCCGGGCATTGAGCGGATGGCCGGATCGGCTGGCGACAATGTGTCCGCGAAGGTCGCGGCCAAACAACGCCACGTCGCCGAGAATATCGAGCACCTTGTGCCGGGCCGGTTCATTGTCGAAGCGCAGGACATTGTCGATCGGCCGGCCGCTAGGGCCAAACACCAACACGTCGGCGGGAGTCAGATGCAGGCCGACGCCGGCCCGATGCAATTCCACGGCTTCCGACTCGAGAAGAAAAGTGCGGCATGGCGCCAGGTCGCGGGCGTATGATTCGGGCGTGATGACTTGCGTGTGCTTCTCGCGATCGATGGGCGAATCCACGCCATAATCGAGTTGGTAGCTGATGCGCAATTCGTCGTGGTCGGTGGGATGAAAGCTGATTGAGGCAAGTCCGCTCTGAACGGTGATGGTTTCGCGGACCGTCCAGATGCCGCGGTTGGCTCGCTGGGTGATGGCCCCGGCGTCGTGCAGCACTTCGATGAATTGCCACGACGAGCCGTCGAGCCCAGGCGGTTCGGGCCCGTCGAGTTCGATATAGCAGTTGTCGATTCGCATCCCGGCCAGGGCGGAGAGCACATGCTCGACCAGGGTCACGCCATTGGGCAGGTGACCCAGCGTGGTGCGGCGATGGGTGTCGGTGACCAGCGACGCCTTCGCCGGCAGGTAAGCGGGCGTGGCGAGGTCGATGCGAATGAATACCGGGCCGGTGTTGGGCGGCGCGGGGCGAAACGTCAATCGCACCATGCGCCGGACAGGAGGCCGGCGCCTTGCAAGGAAACGGGGGCGCGAAGCGTGCGTTGCTGGCGGACGCCGAGCTTTCTCACAGGAGCCCAACCTTCCTTGCTGGGTGTGTGAATGAGGCCCGCCTCGTCCGTGAGGCGGGCCAAAAAGCAAGCAGATCACGAACACAAGTCAGCCGCAACCGGCCGAAATCAACTCAGGGCCGCGACATCGTGGTATTGCTCGCCGGCAGTACCGCACTTGGTTTGAATCCTTCCACCGGCTGATGCATCGTTTCTTTCTTGCGGTAGAAGTTCAGGTAACGAACTACTTCCTCGGTGATGTCCATGCTCGGGTTGCACCAGGCGACCCAGACGGCCGGGGCGGTCATTCGCCGCATGGCGTCGGTCAGCGAGTGCTTCTCGGCGGGCTCAGCCACATCCGGGCAGGTCAAAATCAAATCGAGGCCTTTCTGGCGCGCAGATTGTCGATGATGTAAGCGATGTCGCCATTGATCTCGACGGCCATTTCATCGCGCTTCTTGCGGATGTCCTTTTGGCATTCGTAGTCCTTTTCCTGGAACGCGACTTGGGCGGCGCCGAGCGATTTCTGTTCCGCCTCGCGCTGGGCTTCAGGCAACGTGGTCAATTTCGCTTTGCGGGCGTTCAATTGTTCCTGCTCGGCTTTCAGTGTTTTGTCGTATTCCTGGGCCTGCTTGAGAATTCCGTCGCCCCAGAAGTTCGCCTTCTCAAACTTCTTGATCACGCGCGTGATATTCACCACGCCGATTTTCAGCGACGACTTGCTCGCGGCGGGAGCGCCGGCTGTGGGGCTATCGGCCGCCACGAACGTGCCGACATACCCCATCCCGCACATGGCGATCATGGCGGCTAGGACGAAAAAGTACTTCTTCACGTTCCCCTCTCCTTCAATGTTCCGTTCCCGTCAGGACCGGGGCCGTTCCAAGAACCCCGATTGCCTCAGACGGGCGGATTGCCTCGATTCCCCCGTCCTCAGGAGGGGGGGTTCTACCGCATCCGGGCGAAGCGGTCAATGCGAACCGCTCGCCGTAGGCGCGGACGGCGCAATTTGTTAGCATCCGCCACTCATGAAGACCGTGTTCTTGAGCACCATCGGCTTTCTGCTGATCCTGGCCGCCGGCTGCGACCGAGCCGTGACTTTAGTCAAAGTTCGCGGCAAGGTGACATTGAACGGGCAGCCGTTGCGAGCCGGGACCGTGGTGTTCGCCCCGGATGAGGAGCATGGCGTGCACGGGCCGCTATCCTACGCCGTGCTCGACCAGGACGGTGGCTTCGAACTGAAAACCGACGACGGCCCCGGCGCCGTTCGGGGCTGGCACCGCGTGACCGTGGCCCCGCCGCCTGATTCGACGGATCTGATCGTCGGGCTCGAACGCTATCGCAATCCCGATACTTCGGGCCTGCGTTTCGAGGTGAAATCGGGGCAGGACAACAGCTTCACCATTCCCTTGACCTGGGATCAGTAACGGATGTCGATCGAAGTATCGGTATGCATCGCCAACTGGAACTGCCGCGACATGCTCCGCGATTGTTTGCGGTCGCTATTGCGGCAGCCACAGGGAGTGCGCCTGGAAGTGGTGGTCGTGGACAACGCTTCCAGCGACGGAGCGGCCGAAATGACGGAGCGGGAATTTCCCGAAGTCGCCTTGATCCGAAATTCCGAAAATCGCGGCTTTGCCAAGGCCAGCAATCAAGCGGCGCAGGCAGCCACGGGAGAGTATTTGTTTTTCCTGAACAATGACACGCTGGTTTCTCCCCTGTCGTTGCGCGGCCTGGTCGATTACGCACGCCAGCATCCCGCGGCGGGCATGATCGGGCCGCGCTTGCGCGACGCCAATGGCGCCTTTCAAATTTCGTATCGCCGGCGTCCGACCGTCACGGTGCTTTTGCATCGCACGGCGATTTTTCGCTGGACACGGCTCTTTGGCTCAAACTACCGCCGCTATCGCCGCGGGGGCTACGATCCACATTATCGTGGCCCAGTCGATTTGCTGATGGGCGCCGCCGTCTTCCTTCCCCACGATCTCTTCTTCGCGTGCGGATCGTGGGATGAGGATTTCGCCTTTGGCGGCGAAGATTTGGAACTGGCCGTGCGCATCGGCGAACGCCGCGAGGTCCATTTCGTGCCGGATGTCGAGATTATTCATCACGGCCGCGTGAGTTCGCGGCTCAATGTCGGCTTTAGCACCGAGAGTGTGGAAATCGGCTATGTGCGCTATCTGCGAAAGACCGGCACTTCCGCGCTGGCCCTGGCTCTCTACAAGTTGGCCGTCACCCTGGATGCGCCGATTCAGCTCGCCGGCATGATCGGCCAATACGTTGGACGGCGGCTGGCGGGGCGAACCGAAAAGGCTGCCAAAAGCCTGCTGGCGTTGCGCGGGCTGTCGCATTTCGTTCGCCGATCGATGCCCAAATTCTGGCGCGCCTGATTCACTGCCTATTCGGCTTGCACCAAATTGCCGGATTGATTACCAATACAGGCCAATCTAGAGCGAATTGTGCATTTTCGTAGCGGCGGCATCTTGCCGCCGAACTCGCGGCGGCAAGATGCCGCCGCTACGAAGATTGGTCTCACGACATGGATCGCCGGGGAGCGGCATGATGCTGCCATCGTCCATCGTTTCCGGTCTGCACCGGCTGCGACGCCAGACAACACAGTCGGCGGTGCGTGCGGCGCTCGCTTATGGCGCGAAACTCTCGCCCGAGCGCACCGTCCGCTTTGGCCGCGTGATCGGACGGTTGACGCGTATGCTGCCGCCCGCGCGCGAACGACTGAAAACGAACTTTCGACTCGCCGGTTTCGAGCCGACGCCCGAACGGGTCGATCGTTACTTTCGATTGCTGGGGAATTGGTTTTACAGTTCGCTGTCCACGTACAATCGCGGCTTTGCCGACTGCGGCTACGCCGATTGTGTCCAGTTCGATGAAACGATCGTGCACCTGGACCAGGCGATGGCGGGCGGCCGCGGCGCGGTGTTGGTTTCGCCGCATGCTTTTTGTCACGAATTCGCCGCCGCGGCGGTCAATCGCCGCCATCCGGTGGTGGCCCTGGTTCGCGAAAGCAAGAACCCCGATCGCGACGCGATCAAGCGCCGCTGGTACGAGGCAACCGGGCTGGAAGTGGTGCTCCGGTCGCGAAAGTCGTCCATGCTCTTCGACGTCATGGACTATGTGCGTGTGCTTCAAAGTGGCAAAGCGCTTGCGATCACGCCCGACTTGCCCGTGCCGGCGAATCAAGGCGTCGCGGTCCAATTGCTCGGCCGCGAGGTCTTTCTCAATCCGGGCATGATCGCGCTTTCGATGTGGTCCGGATCGCCCTTGCTGTTTTGCTGGCCGCGAAAATGGGATTTCGCCGGGCCGCACGCCGACCGAGCGACCATCTATTTTGATGAACCTCTGCAGATCCCGATGACTCGGGATCGCAATTCCGCCTTGCGCTCGGGCATGATCGGCTGGGCCCAGCGCTTCGAGGAATGCCTGAAGCGAAACCCCGAGTATTGGCTTTTTTGGCTCGACAAACGCTGGAGCCAAGTGTGGCGGGGGGAGCGATGAACCTGCTCGCGCTGGCCGGTTTCGCGCTCGGCGTCCTGGGCTGGCTTTGGCTCGCGCAAACCGCCGCACTGGTATCTGAAGGCCGGCGTGAGATCGGGCGGCTCCCATTCCGGCACGGCGTCGATTCGCGCCGCGTTCGCGGCGTCCTCAAACTCGCTCTTGGCTCGGGACTTCTTGCGGTATTATTGCTCTATCCCCGGGCGATCGGCCAAGATCCCTTCCAATACCACCACGAAAAGTTCGCGCTGGCTCACTGGGGGCTATCGCTACAAGCTCTATTGCTCGTTTGCGGATCGCTGGCGATGCTCCTGGCCGCCTGTGTGCTTCTCGGTTGGGCCAAGGTCGAGCGCCGGCATTCCCCGAGCCGGCTCGCCTACAAAATGGCCAAGGCGTTCCTGATACCGCTTCCGCTCACGCTCATCGAAGAGCCGCTGTTCCGTGGCGTGATTCTGGAGCAACTCAGCGAGGCGCTACCGCACAACCTCACTGGCATGGCGACAGCGCTCGCCATGTCCGCGGCGATTTTCGCGGCAGTGCACTTCCTTCGTCCGCAAAAACATTCCTGGCTGGCGGCGGTGGGGCTCTTCTACGTGGGCCTCGTGTTGGGACTGGTTTACCTCCTCTCGGGACATCACTACTTGCTGCCGATCGCCTTTCATGCCGGCGGCGTCCTTTACATTCAAGTCACTCGGCCGGTTACGAGTTATCAAGGTCCGGCCTGGCTCATCGGCCGGCCGACCTATCCGATCGCCGGCCTGCTCGGCCTGCTCGCCGTCACCGCCGCCGCCGGGATTATCTCGGCCCAATTGGTGGGATAGAACGAGATCAATTTGACTAATTCCAGATTATGGACAAACGCCGACGATTAATCGATAATGCCTTCGGATATCCACGGCCGAGGTCATTCGATGAACGCGATCGATAGCCGCGAATCGACTTGTCTCCTCACCGTGGGGCATTCCAATCATTCGCTGGACCATTTTCTTGAATTGTTGCAAAAGCATCAGATTCAAGTTCTGGTAGACACCCGCTCAAGTCCCTATTCGCGCTATTCCAGTCAATTCAATCGCGAGGCGATTCAGGCCGCGATCGAGTGCGCGGGAATGAAATACCTCTTCCTCGGCGCGGAGCTTGGCGGCCGACCGGACGGAGATGAGTTCTACGATGGTGACGGCTACGTCTTGTACAACCGCGTCGCTGAATCCCCGCGCTTTCTGCAAGGAATTCGGCGGCTGGAAATCGGGACGCGACAGTTCCGAGTCGCCGTCATGTGCAGCGAGGAAGACCCAACCGGCTGCCACCGCCATTTGTTGGTCGGGCGGGTCATGGCTCAACGCGGGGCCACGATTCAGCACATCCGCGGCGACGGCCGCCTGCAAAGCAACCAGGACTTGCAACCAACCGGACCCATTCAACGGTCACTATTCGACCTCGACGAGGAACCGGAATGGAAATCTATACGATCGGTTTTACGAAGAAATCCGCCGGCGAATTCTTCGGAATTCTCCGACGAAACCGAATCACCCGACTTGTTGATGTCCGATTGAACAATGTCTCGCAACTGGCGGGATTCACCAAACGGGACGATCTCGAATTTTTTCTGCGTGAACTCTGCGGCGCCGATTACATTCACGAGCCGTTGTTCGCGCCCACTCAAGACATGCTGGACGCCTACAAGAAGGAAAAGGGCGACTGGAGTGATTACGAGCGAAAGTTCTTGTCGCTGATGGCCGAACGAAAAGTCGAACAGCGAATCGCCCCTGGCCTTTTCGCCGGCCGGGCGGTCCTGCTTTGCAGCGAACCGACGCCCGAGCATTGTCACCGCCGACTGGTCGCCGAATACGTCCAAAAGCATTGGGGAGAGATGCAAATCCGACACCTGTAACGATTCCCGCCGAGATCGATCATGCCCACGTTCGACATCATTTGCCTTGCGAATTCCTACAAGCATGGCGGACGCTGTGTGGCGGGTCTGCGCACCGATGGATTGGGTTGGGTGCGGCCGGTCAGCGCCCGACCCGACGGCACATTGAACCAGAATGACTACATCTTGTCCGATTTGACCGAAGTGGGGTTCCTCGACCAGTTTTGCGTTGGAGTTGAGTCCGCTCGACCGGCGCCTCATCATCCCGAAAACTGGGTGATCGACGGATCGCGGTGGCGATTGGTCGCCCGGCCGATGAACGATCAATTGGCGACTGTTTTGAAAGCCGCAACGGTCACCGGGCCGGAATTGTTGCGCGGCCATTCGGACCGAGTATCGCATGCACAAATCGAGTGCCAGCCGCTGACGGCGTCGCTTGCACTCGTTATGCCGGAGGCGGTCGAACTTTACCGGCACACCGGCAGTTCCGGTAATCCCAATGTTAGAGGTCGATTCTCAATTGGAGCGAACGGACGCGCTGTGGACTACGACCTGTCTGTGACCGATCCGACCTGGATTGCCCAGGTCACCAATCATGGTTCGCAATTGCTGCAACAAATCGACGCCAGGTTTGTGATGACCATCAGCATCAGCGAACCATTCAATCACGACTGTTACAAGTTGATCGCGGCCGTCATTCCGTTGCCCGCCTCGCTCGCGACAAAGTTCTAGTGCTGATTCTAGATAATTGTGCGCGGCTCTGCGGCGGAATCGTCACGTATGTGCTCAATTTCATGGCTTCCTTCGTCACGTTCTCCACCTGAATCGTGCTGGGTCATATCGATCTCGGTCGTGCAGCACTGCTTGGCCGCCCGCGACGGTTGGGAATGTTGGTGAAGTCCCCGCAGGCGGCCAAGCAGTGGCAATGGAATTCGATATTGATGATTCCTTGCACCAATACGGGACTGTTTGGACCGTGATGACTCCGTGCACCCACAGGCGTGATTGCCACTGCTTGGCCGCCTGCGGGAGGCCTGCAAGTAAGCAGAATGGACGCGGACGGCCAAGCAGTGCTAAATGCAACTCGAAGCTGCGCAATAGACCAAATTACTCCTTCACCTGCAAGGACTCGATGATTCGCTGAAACGCCTCCTCCCAGGTGAAGCGGCGTTCCCACGGGGCCTCGGCATAGATGACCAGCAGATCGCCGGCTCGCGCCACGACGCCCACCGCGGCGTAGCGCTCGCGGCCGTCGCCGTTGCTGATGCGCCATTTCAGCAAGTGACCTTGGGACTCGCCGACGCGATCTTTCGGGATTTCGCCCTCCACCTCGGCGATCCGCGTCGCCGGGTATCCTTCGCGCTTGTGCTTGGCCAATATGTGCGCCTTGGCCGCGGCGACCGGGTCCTCCGCCTTGTCCAGCACCATGACAACCAGATTCGCGCCCATCGACTTGATCTTCGAGGTCGGATCGTCGGCTTTGAGGGCCATGTCCGCCTTGGGATCATAGGCGTCCAACTCGGAGTCCGGCTCCTTTTCCCAGCGGCCGGTGGTGTCCACCAGTTGATAGCCTTTGGCCTTTGCGCCGGTCAGAACTGTTTGCCGCGATTGCACCTGCTCCCACTTGTCGCGCTTGCCGAGGATCGCGAAGCCGCCGCGCAGGCCGGCGAACTCCTTCTGCAGGCCTTTGAAATCGGCTTCGGGCGCCGAAGTATAGATCCAATACCCGATGCCCTGCTCGGCGAAGAAGTAGACCTCGCCGCGGGCCGCGATTTCGTCGTTTTGGCCGAAGAAGGGAAACCAGTTGGCGTTGTGGCCCGCGAGGTCGCCCTCGGCGATCGGGTCGGCCTCGAGTGTCTTCTTGAAATAGTTCGCCAGTAGCTTGCGGGCTTGAGCATCCATTTCGCGAACCGTCGGCGTGCGATCCTTTGGATCGAGCGCATCGAGCGCCATGTATGCCGCCGGATTGGATCGCTGCTGCGCCAGCATCCGGACGCCGAATTTCTCCTTCAGCGCGCGTCCTCCTGCCAACCGGGCTGCTTTTCCAAGGAGAAATTGAAGTCGGAGTTTTTGTATGCGCTGTTGCCGCCGAACAGACTTTTCGACGAGATGCCGTTGCTCCAGACCAGGATGGCAGCGATCCCCAGCGCCATAATCAGGAGAAACCCGCCGATCACCAGCGAGTAAGTGATCAGGTCGTTGGATTTGGGAACATAGTGGGGCCGCACGATGACGCCGCCCGGCTCGGCGGGCTGCGACGGCCCGGGCGGCGCCTCTTGTCGTTGAGGCGGCTTGGACGTCGGCGCCTTGCGCGAGCGGAACTTGGGCGGTCACCGGGCTGGCCATCGGCACCGCGCGGGCCATGGGCACGCCAGCCGGCGGCGCCGCGGCGACCGGCGAAGCGATCGGGACCGTCGCCGGCGTCGCCTGCAATTGAATGATCATGCCGCACTTGGGGCAGATCAGCGCCGCGACTCCCGCCACCTCGGACGGCTCGAACTCGTGATCGCAAACCGGATTTGGGCACGGGTACATATGGCTCATATCGATTCGCCAAGCTAGTTGACCGCCAAAAACATCTCCTGATGATGATAGTTCAGTTGCCCCGAAAGCGAAAGCATGGTCGGCGGCTGGTCATGCGTCGGCCGTTTTTCTTGTCATGGTTCCTGGCCTCGACTATAATCAGGATAGATTTGTCCTGTTTTCCCGCCCCCTCGTCCCTCCGCGCGGGAATGGTGCCTGCCATGCGAATATTCGCTTCAAGCTTGCTCTGGCTTGCCGCCCTGCCGTGTTCGGCTTTGGCCGGCAATATCGATGGTCCGCCGATCAACTACAGCACGGAGAAGCCGAGCAATCGGGTCGAGAATCTGATCCGTCAACTCGAAGCCGGTAAGGTCAAGATCGACTACGAGAAGAAATTCGGCTACCTGCGCGGCCTGCTCAAGGAATTGGACGTTCCGGAATCGTCGCAGGTCTTGGCGTTTTCCAAGACCAGCTTGCAGCGGCATCGCATCGGCCCCGCGACTCCGGCGCCATTTATTTCAGCGACGACGTTTACGTTGGCTTTTGTCAGAAGGGCGACGTCGCCGAAATCTCCGCCGTCGATCCCAAACTGGGAACCGTATTCTATTCGTTCAGCCAGAAATCGGTCGACCGGCCGCGCGTCACGCGGCAAACCGACACTTGCCTGATATGCCATGCCTCATCGCAAAATGAAGGTCTGCCCGGACACCTCGTGCGCTCGGTGCATGCCGACGCCGAGGGCATGCCGATCTTCGCCTCGGGAACCTATCGCACCGATCAGACGAGCCCCTTGAGCCAGCGCTGGGGCGGCTGGTATGTCAGCGGCCGAAGCGGCAACCAAAAGCACATGGGCAATCTGATTTGCGAGGATCGCGACGACGAACCGGACAACAAGGCGGGAGTGAATGTAACGGATCTGAGCAAGTTCTTCAAAACGTCCTCTTACCTTTCGCCGCACAGCGACATCGTGGCCCTGATGGTGATGGAGCATCAGACTCAGATGCACAATCTGCTCACCCGGGCGAGTTTTCTGACTCGAATGGCGTTGCACGAAGAAACGGAACTGAACAAGGCGTTGGGCCGCCAGGCGCCCGGCCACAGCGAAAGCACGCTCAGCCGGATCCGCAACGCCGGCGAACCCCTGGTGAAATACATGCTCTTCAGCGGCGAAACGAAATTGACCGATCGGATCGTCGGAACCAGCGATTTCGCGAAGGAGTTTGCCGCCCGCGGGCCGCGCGGCAAGAGCGGCCGCTCGCTGCGGGACCTCGACCTGAATTCACGCCTGTTCAAATACCCTTGCAGCTACCTGATCTACAGCAAATCCTTCGACGAACTGCCGGGCGAGGTGAAGGAATACGTTTATCACCGCCTGTGGCAAATCCTCACGGGCCGCGACAGCTGTGCGGATTTCGCGCATCTCTCCGAGAACGATTGCAACGCCATCCGCGATATCCTGCTCGAGACGAAGGCCGATTTGGCGAATTCCTGGCGGAGGAAGTGAAGCTTCACTACTTCTTAATTGACTTTTTCAACGCCTCGAGCACGGGCGGCACGTCGGTATCGTTCAGCGACATGTAGCCAAACGATTTCACGACCTTGCCCTTGTTCACCACGACCGTGGTCAGATGGGCGTCGGTGTTAATTCCCCAATCTTTCGGTCCGGCCTTTTCGCCAAACACCGTGAGCGCCGCATTGGTATAGTATTTCGAAATTCGGCCCAGGTATTCCTTCGACTTGTCCGCGTCGTCGTTGAGCCAAATCGCAACGACCAGGGCGTCGTCGCCGATTTTTTCATCGAGCGTCTTGAGATAGCGGTGCATCGGGCGGCTGAATTTGTCGGCCGCGACGAAGACGTAAATGGTCGGCTTGTCCTTCCGCAGTCCCGCGTAGTCGACTTCTTTGTCGCTCGGGTCGCCGGTGACGGCGAAGACCTTGAGCGCGGGGATTTTCGCGCCGATTTTCGGGCCGGATTCCACCTCCGCCCGGGCCAGCGGGGCGAACCCCGCCAACATCGCCACGATCAGGGCCGCACGCATGCCGATTCTCCTCAGTTAAATGAAATGGAGAGTGAGATCGCTTCGTACAGTCGAGCCAAATACTCATTGCGCGAAATTTCGAAGGCGCCGAGCGTTCGCGTGTGCTCATTCAGGATCTGCGAATCGAACAGGACGAAGCCGCGCTCGCGCAGCCGCTCAAACAAGTGCACCAGCGCCACTTTCGAGGCGTCGCTGACCCGGTGAAACATCGATTCGCCCGCGAACAGCCCGCCGATCGACACGCCGTAGACGCCGCCGACCAATTCATTATCCAGCCAGGCCTCGCAGCTATGAGCATGGCCCAACCGGTGCATGCGCGAGTAGGCCTGGATCATATCGGAGGTGATCCAGGTGCCCTCGTCGCGCCGGGCACAGCCGCGCATCACGCCGGTGAATTCCTGATCGAAGGTCACCGTAAACTTGCCAGACCGAATGATCCGCGCCAATCGCCGCGACACATGCAAGCCATCCAGGTCGAAGATGGCTCGGGGATCGGGCGACCACCAGCAAATGGACTCGCCCTCCTCATACATGGGAAAGATGCCGCGGCGATAGGCTTCGAGAAGGCGAGCCGGCGCCAAATCGCCGCCCACGCCGACCAACCCGAGCGGATCGGCCAACTCCGGCTCGACCCAGATCGAATCGGCGAGCGATTCCGTTCCCGCGGGTGGGAACAGCGTTTCAAGCAGCCAATCGAGCATGCCGCAATCCTTGATTCCGAAATCATCCTCATTTTGAAGCATGGACGCCAGGAAATCAATGAAAAGCATGATTCGTCTGGAGAATTGGAACGGTCACTTTTTGGCCTTCGCCTCGACCAGCTTGCCGCGGGCCGAACGATTGTTGGGATCGAGCCGGACGGCGGTCTCCAGCGATTCGATGGCGTCCTGGACCTGATTTTGCTCCAACAACAATTCGCCCAGCGCAGGTGGATTTGCGCCAGGTCCGGGCGAAGCTTCGCCGCGGCGCGCCACGCGGCGATGGCGCCGGCTTTGTCGCCCTGTTGCAACTGAGCATATCCGAGTTGAAATTGCATCAGGCCATCGCCCGGATTGAGTTCGATTGCCTTGCGATAGCAGGATTCCGCCTCCGCGTACTCCTTGCGCAGCAGGTGAATCCCCCCCAGCAGAAACTGGCCTTCCGCCAAGTGGGAATCCAGTTCAAGCGCGCGGAGCAGCTGCGATTCGGCCTCGGCGTTCAAATTGGGGTTGTAGCGCAGCATCGTCTTGCCGAGCATTAGGTGGGGCTCGGCGGAGTCCGGATAATCCTTGACGAGCCGTTGAAGCAACCCCATCGCCGGCTCGAATTGTCCGGCCGCGATCAATCGATTCGCGCGGGTCAAGCGAGACTTCAATCCGCGCTGCAGCTTCGCGGCGTCGCTGATAAATGGATCGGGCCAGGCCTGGTCGGGCGGCGCCTTCGCGAATTTGACCCGTTCCGCGTCCGAATCCTTCTGATTGCCCACATGCAAATAGGCCTCGGCCAGCGCGGCGTGCGCCGCCTTGCGGCTGGTGGGGCTGTCGATTGCGAATTTCAGTGGCTCGATCGATTCCTTCCATTGGCCACGGCGACCAAGAATCTGCGCCATGCCCAACGACGCACGAGGATTCCTCGGTTCCATTTCAAGCACTTGGCGAAATAACTTCTCCGCATCGTCCGGCCGATCGACGGTCATCCACGCTTCGGCAAGCCGCAGTTTCACCGTCGGATTGTTCGGGCTGATCCGCTCCGCCCGTTTGAGCGCTTCCACGCCTTGCTCGGGCTTCCGCAGCAAAAGGTTCAGTGCCTGAAAGTAGGGCCAGCGCACGTCCGTGGAATCGAGTTGCTCCGCGTGTTCGAGAAAAGGCTGGCTATCCGCGTAAAGGTCATGCGCGAATAACAGCAGCCCCATGTTGCCCCAGGCCTCCGCCGAGTCGGGCGCCTGTTCAATTTCGGCGCGCGCCTGGTCGATCGCGGCGACGACCGGCGCTTCCAGCCCCGCGGTTTGAATCGCGGGAATGACCGGCCGGTTTGAGCGCTTCCAGAGCAGGTAGCCGCCCACCGCCGCGGCGATCAGGACAACCGCACCAACGGCGACGACCCACCGCCCCCGCGACGATTTTCCATTGCCTGCGCCCTTGTTGTGATCCACGGGTCACTTTCCTTCATTCCGGGCCGCTCCCTGACCCTGCCGCAATTCGATTTGCCGATCGGCCGGCCCGCCGGGAAACGTTTCCTGGCTGCCGTCCGGCCAGGCAACATGGATCGAGTCGAAATGATCCGCGGCGCCCAAGCCAAAATGCACGCGGGGATCATTGCTGCAGCAGTAGCTGTAGCCGGGATTCAAGAGTCGCGAGAACGATCGCCCGCCCGCCCGCACGGTGATTTCGGCTCCATAGGCGTCGCGGCGTTGGTTCGCCATGCGGGCGCGAACCGCCAGCCAGTGTCCGCCGGCCGGCGCCACATTTCGAAACAGGCGGGCCGGCCCGGCGATTTCGGTGACCAGCAAATCCGGCGCGCCGTCGTTGTCAAAGTCCGCCACCACGAGACCCCGCCGAACCCCGCGATCCGCACAGAAGGCCGGGTTTGCTTTCGAGATATCGCGAAACTTGCCTTGGCCAAGATTCTGAAAAAGCTGATTCCGCTGGGCGTATCGGGTCCAAAAGGGCTCATTCATTTCGGCGTCGCTGTTGCGGCGAACGGCGCCATTGACATAGGCCAGATCGGGCCAACCGTCGCGATCGAAATCGACAAACGCGGTCCCGAACCCGGTGCTTCTTGAAGTCGCCGTCAGGCCCGCGGCGACGGTCCGATCTTGAAAGAAACCACGTGACGATTGTCGCCACAGCGTGTGACTCTCATCGGCAATATGCGTAACAAACAGGTCGAACAGGCCGTCGCCGTCGATGTCGGCCCACGCGATTCCCATGTTGCCGGCAGGTTGGCTCGTGCCGGTGAAGGCCACGCCGCGCGACCCCGCCTCGTCCTTGAATGACCCGTCGCCGCGATTGATCCAAAGATGGTTCTCCATCGCATCATTGGCGACGAAAATATCCGGCCAACCGTCGCCGTTGAAGTCGGGCACAACACTCCAAGTCCACGTCCCGCCGCGGCGAACAAGCCGGCCTTGAGCGTCACGTCTTCGAACTGAACGCACGATGCGTTGGCCTTTTTGCCAAGGTTGCGATAGAGCTTGGTGACGGTTCCGGGAAACGAATTCGGATTGCAGAAATCCTCGCGGGCGCCGGCCCCGCAGGAGACGCCGCCTTTATAGCTCAAGTAGTTGGTGACCACAAAATCCAGGCGTCCATCGCGGTCGAAATCAAAAAACGCCGCCGAGGTCGCCCATAGCGGGTTGTCGATTCCCGCTTCGCGCGTGATCTCGCGGAATTTGCCGCCGCCCAGATTCAGGAACAATCGCGTGGCGCCGAATTCGGTGAGCAGCAGGTCGGGCAGTCCGTCGTCATCGATGTCGCCGACCGCCACGCCCTGGCCATATCCCGCGACATCCAGGCCGCTGCCTTCAGAAACGTCGCGAAACGTGCCGTCGGGTTCCTGATGAAAAAGTTGATTCTTCGGGCCCTTTGGGCCGCCGTTCTGGATCAGGTAAATGTCCAGGCGTCCGTCGCCGTCAAAATCGAAGGCCGCCGCGCCGGAGCCGATCACCCGTGGCATGAAATAGGGCGATCCCGCCGATCCGCAATCATGTGTGAACTTCAGGCCGACTTTCTCGGTAACATCCTCAAACCACGCCGGGCCACTGGCGGTTTCCTCATTCGATGTCGCCGAGGGCGTCGACGGTCCGCGCGAACATCCCGCCGCGAATGTGACCATCACGATGCCAAACAAAAGCGGCGTACGGAATTTCACGAAACGGCCCGACCAGTAGTTATCGTAATATCGCGAGAGATGCAGGCGATTATAACGCGCTGAAAACCATAAGCCAACGATCACGAACCGGTGCCCGAACATGTCTACGCAAACAAGCTCGAATCTCCAGCGACCGGCCTTCGATCGATGCCTCACTTTCGCCGCAACACGACCGTCCGATCAACCTCCGATCGATGCGTGCTGGTCCCGCCGCCGGCCCAATACACGGTCGCCTCGGCGGGCCCCTTCGCCGCGCCCAAGCCAAAATGCAGCGTCAATTCATTTTGGCGCCGCTGCCGGTTCCGGCTTCGACTTGGCGGGTGAAACTCTTGCCGCCGACCTTCACGACCACTCGCGAGCCGATGGCGAGCCGGTTGCATTTGCCCGAGCCTTCGAGGCGAACTTTCAGATAGTGATTCTTGCCGCCGCGTTCGCCGAGTGTGTTGATCCAAACTTTGCCGCCGGAGACGAGGTCGAGGTAACCGTCGCCATTGATGTCGGCGAAGGCGGCCTGATAGGTCTGGGCGGTGTCGACGCCGGACTGCTTTGTCGCCTCCTCGAACTTCCAGTTGCCCAAATTGCGAAAGACCACACTCTTGTCCCCGGCGTAAACGGTGGTCAGATAGAAATCGACCAGGCCGTCATTGTCCAAATCGCCGGCGATCGCGACCGCGTAGCTCTCCTGCCAGCGCAGCTTGACTGCTTCGCTCTTGTCCTCGAAGCGGAGTTTTGGCCCGCCGGTGTTGCGCAAAAACTGCGAGCGGTTCTGCCAGACCGGCGGATGCGAAAAGTTGGCGACCAGAATATCCAGGTGCGTGTCGTTGTCGAAGTCGGCGACGCAACTGCCGATGGTATGACCGCAACACTTGATCGTCGTGCCGTTCCCGTATTGCACGGCCGGACCCGGATGGCCCGCCGCGCCCAGTTCCAGCGCCCGATCCTTGAGAATCGTCTTGGGATCGTAAAACCAGAGGAAATTCGGCGCCAGGCGGTAATTGGAAACGAAGATCTCAGGCTTGCCGTCGCCGTCGGCGTCGAAAAAGGTCACGCCGCGGCCAGGCATGACCTGATCGCCCTTCGCCTCCCACCAGGGCTCGAAGCCCCTGTCGCCGCCGCGATTGCGGAAAAGCAGATCGGGGAACGGATAGGTGTTGTCCTTCCAGTCCTCGTAGTTGGTGACATAGAGATCGACATGGCCGTCGCCGTCGAGATCTCCAAAGGCCGCGGCGAGCGAGCGCTGATGCTTGTTGGGCGGCACCTTCTTAGTCCAATCCTCGAAATGCATCTTGCCGACGTTGTGCCAGAGCGAACCGGTCCCGCCACAGAAATAGATGTCAGGCCGCCCGTCATTGTCAACATCGGCGACCGCCGCCGAGTCCGACCCCGCGACGCCCGCTTCCTTGGTCACATCGACAAAGCGCTTGCCGCCGTCGTTTTTGTAAATCTTGCCGTCGCAAATGAGATCGGGCCAGCCATCGCCATCGAGATCGACCAGTGCCGCCGGCCCGCCGCCGATGGGGCCATACTCCTTGGTCGCATCGCGAAACCAGGTCCCTGCGGGCTTTTGCGCCAACGCAATCGCCGGCGTCGCCAACAGGAGGCAGACAATTGTCGATGGGCGAAATGGGAGTCGCATCGGGTTGGTTCTCGGGTTCCCTTGATTGATGTTGGCGATGCCAATTTACAGAAAAGACGAAACGTGCAAGTTCACCGATTTGCGATCAATCCATTTTGGGCTCGTTGATAACACAGGAGCCGGCAAGAACGGCGTTGGCTCAGTATGGGACATATTCGATCCGATCCTGCCATTCCCACGGTTCGCTCGCGTATGCGGCCAACACCAAGTGCGCCACGACTTGTGGCAGGCTGCAGCCGCGGCGAAGCATGAAGATGCCCGGCGAATGTCGTCCGGTTTGCAAATGGGCGGCGAGATGTGCCGCCATCGTTGCCTTGTCGAATGTGACAAGAATGCGATTCGCGTTCTCGGCCCAGGCAAGGATTTCCGGGTCACGCGTACCCCGCGGCAAGTCAGTCGGATCGCCGACGCGGACGATATCCAAGTGATCGGTGCTTTTCCGGTTGTGTCGCAGAGCGGCTCGCCAAAGCAATCCCCGCTGGTTCTCGTCGAACAAGAAAGCCAGCGGCATGCTCAAGCCTCCGCGGCCTGCTTCGCCTTGAGGCGTCGTCGCAACTCAGCCAGGTCCGGCCCGCGCGGCGCTGTTGTCCGCTGCCGCTCCAATTCAGCCTCATTTGCCGCGATCGAAGCGTCCACCTCGACTTGGTGATCGAGATAAAAGCCCAGAACTTTGTGAATCACCGCAAGCGATAAAGTCGGAAATGTCTCCAGCAGCATCTCGGGCGAACTGCCCTGATTGTAGAAGTGAACAATGTCTTCCACGCCGATCCGATGGCCGGTGATGTGGACGTAACCGTCCGAATCCCGTGTCAAAAACTCGGGCAACTCCATGATATTCGCTCCTAAAACTGACTGCCAGCATTATACCATTGGCATCCGCGAATTCCGGCGTGTTCCCGTTTCTCTCGTGACTCGGACCTGACCGGCGAAAGCAGAAAGGCGAAATTCCGATTTTTCGCAGACGCCGTCCGGGCAAATGCTTGAATTCAACGATTGGCTCGGTCAAAGGTTGACGACGCTCCGCCCTGATGCGATGCTGGTGCTTGCTCGCCCGACCTCAACCGGAGACGTTCCTTGCCCAGCCGCGACACGACCTACAACGACCTGCCGTATTCGAACAACGCTTTCTGGCAGACGCATCCCGCCCATTTGGCGACGATGGCGGCGCTGTACGGCTTGGAACCGCTCGATATTTCCACCTGCCGCGTGCTCGAATTGGGCTGCGGGCCGGGCGGCAACCTGCTGCCGATGGCCGAGTCGCTGCCGCGGGCCCGCTTTGTCGGCATCGATCTGTCCGACCGCCAGATCGAGATGGGCCGCGGCGATCTGGCCGAGCTGGGCCTGACCAATGTCGAGTTGCTGCCGCTGAGCATTACCGACCTCGACGCGTCGTTCGGCCGCTTCGATTACATCATCTGCCACGGCGTCTATTCCTGGGTCCCGCCGGACGTGCAAGCGAAAATCCTCCAGGTCTGCCAAGACAACCTGTCGGAAAACGGCGTCGCGTACATCAGTTACAACACGCTTCCCGGCTGGCATTTTCGCTCGATCATCCGCGAGTTTGCCCGCTTTCACGTCGATCGCTCCGCCACCATCGATGCGCAACTGCGCCAGTTGGCGGAACTCCTGCGGTTCACGCACGACGGCATCGCCGATCCGGACGGCGTCCGCTCACGCGTTCTCCGCGACGAGGCGAAAGATCTGATCGAATCCGAGCCGCGTTACGTCTTTCATGAAATTCTCGAGCCGTTCAACGAGCCGCTCTATTTTTCCGAGTTTGCCGACCGGCTCGCCGCCCATCGGCTGCAGTTCGTCGCCGAGGCGATTCCCTACGCGCTCATCGCCAGCCTTTCCGACAACATCAAGGGCATCGCCGAGCGCGGTCGTCGTCGCGCGTCCGCCGCGAACAATATTACGATTTTCTCACGCACCGCACCTTCCGCCGATCGCTAATCGCTCACGCGGCCGCCCGGGTCAGCGCGGTGATTGAGCCGGCGGTCGTTGCCCGCTGTCATCTGATGCCGCCGCCACGCCGGAGGGCGACGTCGATCTCGCCCCCGATGTGCCGGTGAAATTCACCAATCTGGACAAGGTCACGATCACGCCCTCCATTCCGCTCATGAAGGCGGTGCTCAACTGCTTGCACGAAGCGCGGCCTGCGTTCATTCCCTTTGACGCCCTCGCGCAGCGCGTGGCGGCGGCGCTGCAAATCGCCCCCGGCGAGGCGACAATCACCCTGCCGGACACCGTGATTGCATGCCATGAACGCGGGATGATCGACGTAACGCTGCATCCGCCGCAATTCGTCCACCAAATCAGCGAGCGCCCTGTGCCAGCCCGACCGCACGACTGCAGGCGCGCGGCGATTCGCGCCCGACTTGCCGCCGCCACCGCGGCTTCGCCGTCGATGCGACCACGCGTGCGCTGTTGCCGTTCGTGGACGGCACGCGCACGCCCGCCGAACTGTTCGACTTGCTGCTCGCCAAAATCAATGACGGCGACATGTCCATCGAAGACGAACACGGCCAACCGCTGCCGCCCGAGGAAGTCCGCGACTATTGCCACGATACGGTCGCCAGCGTGTTGAAAACCCTGGCCGCCAACGCCTATTTGATCGCGTGAGTGCGCGGAAACGACGCGTCCCGGCACGCTCAAAACGTCCACACTCGCGGCTCCGGCCGATCCAGCAAAAACGCCGTCCCGAACGCCGCGGCGTCGACCAGGTCGTCGTGCTTGCCGACCGGGTAAGCCAGCATTTCGTCCAGCAACTCCTGCTGCCCAGGATCGACCCGCCCGCGTTCGCCGCGAAGCAGAAACGCCCCGTTCTCCACGCGCACGCTGAACGATTGCATGCGGGCGAATTTATCGCTGGCGTGGTGGATCTCCTTGATCTTCGCGCCCCAATTGCGAAAAGTCACCATCATGTCCTTCACGCCCTTGAACGCCGCGTTCGCCTCGAACAGGATGATGTCGGGCTTCCAGCGGCGGTCGGCGTCGTCGAGCAACTGCACCATCTGCGGCGTCGACACCCGCCGTGCGATCGCCTCCAGACAATGCACGCGCCCGTCCGACATCCGCGCCAGCGTCACAATCGCCGTCGCATCCGCCGACGCCTTCTGCGACACCGCCGGATCCACCGCCAACACGACCATCTCAATCGTAGCCGTTCCCAAAGTAGCCATCTCGCTCCGCGAGATGTGCCCAGTACCCATCGTAGCCATCTCGCTCCGCGAGATGTGCCCGACCTCGCTCGACGACTTTGGGCTCGACTCGCGGAGCGAGTCGGCTACATTGCCGCCCTCCCAATACCTCACCCATTCCGGCTTGATCAAACAATCCTCCGCCGCGATCGTCTGCAAGCGAAACGCCCGCGCGAACGACGATTCGCCGATCTCCTTGCGGCGCTCCGCTAGCCGTTCCACCGACCATTTCTCCGGCCAGATCGGTTCCAGGCTGTCGCCCACCGCCCGGCGAAAATGCCGGTACAGTTCGCACTCCTTCATCTCGGCGTTGATGTCCGCCGCGTGCCACGGCGTGAACAACAGCCACGCCCGCCCGTTCGGCTCCAGCAGATGCACCAGGTTCTCGCGATAAAGCTGCTTGGTCTTTTCGCGAATCGTGTTGCTCCGCAGCGACTTCACATCGACGATGTCGTCACACACCAGCAGGTCGGCCCGGCTGCCCGTCGAGGTCGTGCCGACGCCGATCACCACCACGGTCGGGCTCACCGATTTCCCACTTCGGCGTATGCGAAACATGTTCGCCCGCCACGGCCGATCGGGAAGCAGATGCGGAAAAACCAGCCGCAGCCGCGGATTCTCGGCGATCGCGTCGCGCAAAAATCGCCCGCGCTGGCCGGCCAACATGCTCGACCCGCACACCAGCAGCACGCGCAGGTTGGGATTGCGGCCCAACTCCCACAGAATCCGGATCATCACCTGCACCGTCTTGCCGTGATCGCGCGGCAACTCGACCAGCCCCCGCGTCGAATCGTTCAGAAACTCGTGCAAGTCACGATGCAGTTTCGGCAAGCGCATCCGCCGGCCGGTTTCGTCGGCGAAGACGAACTCGGCGAATTCAACCGGGCTCCGCCGCGCCCGCCTCGCCAGCCGGGCCAGCGCGATCAACTTGCACAACGCCTTCTTCCGCGGTTGGGCGATTCTTTCGGCCAAACTCTTCAGCAAAATAATCGAGACATTGTTCGAGTTCTTCATCGCTCATGTCCTCCACCAAGGCGGCCATCGAAATCAAATCGGAACGCGGTTCGTCCTGCTTTTCGGCTTGCTTCATCTTCAAAAGCAGACTGGACAGTTTGTCGGCGGCCCCCAGCCGCACCTTCGAACTCTTGTGCCGCAGCAACTCGCGCAGCATTCGCAGCGACTCGTTGCTCGCCTCCGAGTGAATGAGCCGCTGGGCGTCCTGGTAGAGCCGCTCCCACTCGTCCGCGTAGTCGACCGTCCAGCGGCGAATCACCCGCTCGTCGCGGCCGAGCACCTCGGCCGTCGGCTTCCAACCCGCGCCTCCCGCCCGCAATTCCGCGGCCCGCTCCATCTCCCGCCGCACCCGCGCTGATGGCGTCTTCATGGCAATCTCCCGAAAAGTGAAACGTGACATGCCACCCAGCGGACTTGATCGCCCGCCGAAAGTGAACCCATGCATCCATTGGGTGCGAACAAGAGCCTGTCAAATGGGAATTGAAAAAAATGTGATCCGCAGATTTCGCCGATTTCACAGATTCAGAAATCCATTAGTATTTATCTGTGAAATCTGTGAAATCTGTGAAATCTGCGGACAAACAATGGAGCCCACCATGCAAAACGATCCACGAACCTACGCGATCATCGGCGCCGCGATGGAAGTGCACAAACAGCTTGGATGCGGTTTTCTGGAAGCCGTTTACCAGGAGGCGCTGGCGCTGGAATTCGAAGCGCGCGGAGTTCCGTTCAGGCAACAGATCGAGCTGCCAGTGTTCTACAAGGGCCAACGCCTGCAAGCCAAATACAAGGCCGATTTCATTTGTTTCGAAAATGTGATTGTCGAACTCAAAGCCCTGCGATTGACCGGCGGCACGGAAGAATCGCAGGTGCTCAACTACCTGAAAGCAACCGGCTTCGACATCGGCCTCATGCTCAATTTCGGCACTCCGTCGCTGGAATACCGACGATTCATCCGCTCCAAAAATGAATCTGCGCCATCTGCGAAATCTGCGGATAAATGAACGCGCCCGACGTCGCTGCGCAACGGCCGCAACGGAAACCGCCGCACGAGGTCCAGATACCGGTCCTGGGGCTCGCCGTAAAGCGAGCGAATTCTGGATGCCTGTTTGGTTGCCAAGTTCAATACTCTTTCCATTTGCCTTCGTCATATTCGGCGTGCGTCTGCACATGCCGAATCAGTACTGTCCGGCTAACGTTTGACGAATTCAACAGAAGTCCTTGTCCCAGCTGACCATTCGTCGAATTATGGGCACGCACGATATCAACTTGGTCCGTCAGAATCCACAATGGGAATCGCATTTCCGATGGTGGAAAGCACAAAGGGGACATTCTGGAATGCCATTAAGTTACGCCGCAAGGCCCTTGTTTTGAAGGCCTTTGCGTAATTGGTCGCGGGGACGTTTCATCACCGGAAACTGCTTCGGTCGTCGTTTGCGCACGCGCGGTTCCACTCGGCCGGGACGTTCCGGATTGACGATCAAGTCGGGCAAGGGACGATCGATCTGCGCAGAGCCTAACCATCGCAATGCATCGATAAAGCTGATCCGGTCCATCGGCACGTCCTGCCGCTTCGCCGCTTCGCACATCACGGCTCGAACCAGGTTGTACACCAACGCGAAGACCATCAATTCCTTCAGCACCCCATCCCTGGTTTCGCAGCGCAGCACGTCCAGGCCCATGGTCTGCTTCAAATGCCTCAGATTGGTTTCCACCCGCCAGCGTTGTTGATAGAGCCTGGCCAACTCCTCACGCGGGTACGCCTTCTCATCCAACAACGTCGTGACCAGCGTGATCGACTTGGTGCGAAAGCCCGGTTGCTCGACGCAATACCGCAGTTCGCGCACCACCAACGACGCCGGCATGGCGGCGTAAGTTTCGGCGTCCATCCACTCGGGTCGATGTCGAGGCTTGAACCATTCGACCAGTTGATCCGTCACGCCCAGTCGCCTCAACCAACGCGACGAGGGCAAGCCTTTGCGGCGTTTTGTGCCCGGCCGGTTGTACGCCCGCTCAGGCCGGAAGTCGACCAATTGCCGTTGGTGAATGCGGAAGACGCCGTGCAGTTTTCGCAGAGAAAGCAGGGCCAAATGCGCAAACGAACAAAACGCCCGGTCGCCGACCAGCACATCGCCTGCTTCAAGTTCGTCATGCATCGAGGCGGCGTAGGCCAGATCGTGAGTCCGCAACGGCGCCACCAACACATTCAGAAGGAAGCCGCAGCCGGCATGAAAGAGGGTCAGCATATGGGCCACCGGAAAGCCGCAACCCGCCTTCTGACCGCCTGGCTGCCCAAAGGCTTTTTGCAACTCGGCGGTGTCGGACATGGAGAAGCCCGAGCCGTCAATGTGAAAGGTGCGATGTCCCAACCAGCGACCGTCGCTTTTCATCAACGGTTGCAACGCGGACACCAGCCGCTGGAGTAATTGTCGCAGGCCCGCCAAAGGCAATCGGCCGCGAGCTTGGCAGTAGGCGGAATCCGTGAACGGATCGGAGTGGAAGTGACGCAAGTGATTGATGGCTGTGTTGCCATGGAGAATTTGCAGCACGAACAGGCGCAAGGTCGTGAGTGGATCGAGGACGCGAGTGCGCCACCGCATCCCAGCCTGGCGAAAGACTTCGATGACGACATCGGCTTGAAGAAAGTTGGTCAGGTCGCGATGGATCTGTTCAAGAACGCGCGGAAGAGAACTGAACATGGAGGAGCCTCCGTAGCAGAATGGGGTTTCCGACCCAATACCCCATTCTGAGCGAGGGCTCCAAATTCACGCGAAATACGGCCATAAAACAGCTGACACCAACGACTTGCGACTTAACTTAATGGCATTCCAGAATGTCCCCTTTGTGCAGCCCACCTTTGGCTCCGAAATTCCACTAGTCAGCACTTTGGATTTGCTTGCCTGCGCTCGCGCCGCCGGAAGAGTTTTTTGTTTGACAATCGCTCTTCCTAATCCTTAAGATTACGAAGACTCATTGAATAAGACCTACCTCCCCGGCGATTCAGAGCACATGAATATGTCCGTCCCACTCACATGCCCAAATTGTGGGCGCAAAGCGAAGTTGCCGCAAACCGCTGCCGGCACCCAGGTAAAATGTCCTGTCTGTGGATTTGTGGCCCGCGTCGGCGTGCAGTCAGCAACTGGAGCTCCTCCTAGCAAGCCAGGATTGACCAAAAATGCTGCCGCGCCGAAACGGCTTCGGCGCGAAGGCCGGCGAAAAACGGCGATCCTGCTTGCCGCAATTGGAGTAGCGACAACTCTTATCCTGGTAGTCGCCACCATCGTGGCGTTTCGCTTTGTCTCCGGCGGTCGAGGACCGAATCCGGACACTCCGATTACGATCGGCAACGCGGAATCGATCTACAAGCATACGTTGAAATCGGTTGTCTGCATTCGCACGAGCGGAATCCTAGGCAAGGCGATTGGCAGCGGCGGGCTCGTCCAGCGAGAATACGGCTTGGTGCTGACAAATCATCACGTAGTCCGCGATGCTCGCCAAATCGATGTCGTTTTTCCCGACTATGAAACTACGGGTGATTTAATAACCGATCCTAAGCACTATGAGGCGAACCTTCGCAATTTTGCAATTAAAGCGAAATTGATCGCCTCGGATTCGAGGCGCGACTTGGCTTTGTTGAAGCTGGACCGAGTTCCGGATGAAGCAATAAGCCTCGGCATCGCCGAAAAGAGCGCGGTCCCTGGACAAAGGGTCTTTTCAATCGGTGCCTCAGTTCGACTTTGGCCCTCATAGGGCCTGTGTGAGTAGTTCGAGCAGCGTGTGCTTTTCCTTCGTGGTGAGTTTCTGAAAGGCCGCGGCGTGGCGAGGGCTTTCCAGAACCCAGAATCGCCACATGTGCCGACGCACCAGGGTGATCGCGTCGGAGAACGTCTGCGTCTGCTTCACGCTCCCCGTCCAGGGGACGACCGGCTCTCGGCGTTCTTTTTCCGGCAGTTCCGAGTACCACAGAGCCACCAGCGTGTAGAGCCCCAGCAGGCACGGCTCGGCGCAGGATCGTCGGCTCGCAACGGCCCCGCGTTGTTTCGAGCCCGACGTGTTCGCGCGTTTCTTCGAAAGTCACTTCGATCGCCCAGCGGCCCGTGTAGGCCTCGATAATTTGCTTGGGCGTCAAAGCGACGTCCGTCGTGAAGAAGTACTCGTCGCGATGCGTGCCTGTCAGATCCTCCACGAACACCCAGCGCACGCGAACGAGCCCCTCGCCCCCCTTGTACCAATGGCTCGTGTCGGTCACGACGGCGACGCGGCGGCTGCCTCCGCCGTACCAGGCCACCTTGAGTCGTCGTCGGCTCCGCGTCTTCGCGACGACCTCCTCCGGCGAGGGGCGCTGCGTCCTTTGACGCGCGGCCGGCCGTTGGTGCCGGGCTGCCGTTTCGCAGGCGCGTCGTGGAGGTTGGCGTCCTTGTAGAACTTGCTGATCAGCGTCAGCCGCGGCTGCCGGGAAGCGAACCGCGTCAGGGCGTGTGTTCCATAGCCCCCATCGCCGGCGAACACGAATTTCCGCTGGGGAAACCAGCGTAAGAGCACGCCCAGGAGCTGCCGCATCAGATCGCACGGCGTCTTGTGGCGGCGGCCCCGCTTCTTGTCCTCTTCGGGAGTCCGGTACAGCGCGCACAGCACCGGCAAGGCCCACGGGCGGCTCAAACCTGGCAACTGCACCTGAATCGCCAGCACCACCCATTTGTGTCCCCACTTCCATGCCGTGTAGGAGTGCGTGGACCGGACGGCATCGCGGTGCCGCCCCTTGCCGTAGACCTTCTTCCCCGGATGCTGCGTGACCGTGTCGTCGCCACTGATGGAGATCGTGCCACGCGGGACGAAGCGGTCGATTACGTGCTGAGCGAGGATCCGCGCCAGCCGCCAGATCGACCAGCGCCGCTTCGAGAGGACGCGGTGATAACTCGACCAATGACCGTCGGCCAACGCGCCAGCAATCCGCAGCAGCCGACAGATCGTGTGCCGCCCGACACACACAATCGCCGCGAACACGAGCACCCGGAAACGCGGCCAGACCGTCGCGCAGAACTCGTCGGACCATTCCTGAAAGACGGAACCCACTCCCGGCGGTACACTGGCCATCGGAGCCTCCTTGCTCGGAGAGATTCAAGGTTTGTACACACCTCGAATTTACCAGCAGGGAGGCTCTTTGTGCTTCAGCAAATCGCATCAGCGAAACCTGCATCGGATGGCCAAAGTCGAACTCAGGAAGCGGCACCGAAAACGGCGCACTTTGGCGTTATTCCAGCGGCGAAGTTCGGCAGGTGTACTCCAAGGAATTCCTTCTCGAGCGCAATCAGCGTGTTAACGCCTACGTTATTGAAACTCAGGCGCCGACCAACCCCGGAGACAGCGGCGGGCCTGTGATCGATGAGCGAGGCCAGCTGGCGGGAGTAGTCTGCGGATATAGCCCAGGCCACAGGTTGGTTAGTCTCAATATTGATGTGCGAGAAGTTCGCTCGTTTTTGCAGTATCACTTCAGGGCCCTGGGAGTTCCGTGGGTGGAAACCAGCCCGGAGCTGCCCTCTCAACCAAGCAAGTCGAACATCGATGCGAGTAACCAATCTCCCGCCTATTGGATCGGGCTATTGCAGGGATCCAAGGAGCAGGAAGTTCAATTGGCTCATCACAAACTCACGCAAATGGGAATTCGGGCTGTGCCCGAATTGCGCAAGGCTACTCTGAGCGATGACCCGAAGGTTCGACTGGCGGTAGCAACCATCCTCGGCACCATTGGTCAGGCTTCGGTCGACGCCAGCAGCGACCTTGCCAGATTGTTGAGGGATTCGGAGCCGTCGATACGAGCCGCCGCGGCCCAGTCGTTCGGCCAGATTGGGAAAGGTGCGCGGGAATACCTTGTTCAACTAATTCAGTGGCGCAGGCCGACCAAAATCCGGCCACGCGGGAGGCGGCAATAGCCGCCCTGGCCAAGGTCGGCGCGCCCGGCAAACAGGAGGTGGGTAGACTTGTGGAACTATGGCGCGACCAAAGTGCCGGGAAAAGAGCGTTGTACGCCGACGCCATTTGCACGCTCAAGCTCGATCCGGACTCCACCGCGGTCGTCTTTGTTCCCGCGCTTAAAAATCCGGAAAAAGCGTTGCGCATCAAAGCGGCGCAGGTGCTCGGCGAGGCGGGCGCCGCGGTGCATGAAAAATCGTTTTCTGAACTGCTGAGATTGGCGGACGATGTGGACGGTGACGTCCGCGCCGCCGCGAGAGCAGCGCTGGTAAAACTCGGGACGCCCACAGCGAACGATCGCTTCGCCCTCCAGGACGGTCTGAGCGGGAAATCGAGCGAAGTTCGCTGCTATTCGCGCTTCCGCAGCTCGGCACGCTCGGGCAGGATGGCTTGCAGAGCATTACACACGTAACGAAATTGCTTGCCGACGCTGAGCCGGCGGTCCGTATCGCCGCGGCAGAATCGCTCAGGCAATTTGGTTCGTCGTCAGCCATCGTGGTCGATCAATTGCTCAAGGCGCTGCCCGACATCGACGCCTCCGTGCGGTGCGCAGTTGTCAAGACGCTGGGCGCGGCTGGGCGTGAGCCGGGCGTTGTCCCGGCTCTGTTTGAGGCTCTCAACGACTCGGATAAAGAGACCAGCGTGGCAGCGGCCAATGCCATCCGCGGCATGCGCCCGCCGCTAACCAAAAGCGATCTACCGCTGCTGATCAAGAGTCTCGAGTCGCCGAAAGTGGAGACGCGGCGAATTTGCGCGTCGGAATTGGCTCGAATCGGCGGTGATGCCCGATCCTCCTTTCCCAAAGTTTTAGGGGCGATGAAGGACACCGACCTGGAAGTGCGCAGCAGCCTATTTGACCTTGCGGGCAAAATCGGTCCGGACGCCCGTGCCGCCGCACCGACCGTGGCCGAGGTGGTGACCGAGACGGCGAAAACAATTTCGGCCGACGCCGATACCCTGCGATTGTTTGGACAGGCAACGGCCACGCTCGTCAAGGTCGATGAGCCCGGTCACGCGGTCGCTGTGCTCGTGGATGCGATTAAGACGAATAACTCCGCATTACGCAAGAACATCATCGAAGCGCTGATGGCAGCGGGTGAACCGGCTCGAAAGGCGGTTCCCGACCTCTGCTCATTTTTGGGTGATGAAGAGGTTGGGCAATTGGCCGGCGACGCGCTCCTCAAGCTCGGTGGCCCCGATGTCGTCAAGGCGCTGGCGATTGTTGTGGACAAGCGGCCTGTGGCGTCGAAGATGGAAGCGATCCGCGTCCTCGGCACCATGGGGCGCAAGGCCAGGGCAGCCTATGGCATTCTCGATGAGACATACCGGCTCCATCGCGGCAAGGCGCTCGGCGACGCGGCACACCAAGCGATGCAAAAAATTGATCGATGAGATCGACCGTTCTTTCGACATCGGTGCCATGATCGGCACCGATTTGTGGAATACTCGCTATGATCCGATTCTCATGCGAACAATGTGGAACGGAAATTAAGGTGTCGGATGCCGCTGCCGGAAAAACGATATCCTGTTCAAAGTGTCGTGCAAAGCTAACGATTCCGGTGACATCGAGGGAGCGTTCCACTGCAGATCCCACGGCTGATCCGATTTGGGAGGCGGTCCCAAGCGAGGCCGAACCCAGGTTTTCCGTCCGGGTTGGATCCGGGCCGGCAGCGAAGATGAGCACTCGACGCGACCGGATCCGAGAGCCAAGATTCTATCGGGCCATATTCAACTATGCCATGCCGCTGCGAATCGCTGCCTTTCTCGCGGCAATCTGTTGGGCGTTGATCACGATTCTGATGGCTCTCTTGCCCTTCTTCATCGCTAGCGACGTCTCCAATGCCCTGCATCCCGCGTCGCAAGAGACGCACTCGACCTTCGAATTGCCCAAGGCGGAAAGACCCGCAAAGAAAAGCGAACCGGTCGTCAAGACTCCAATCGTCATGGTTCTGATCTATTGCGTGGCATTTGTCCTGTCATTTGCCATGGACGCGGTCTTCCTGCTGGGCGTACTGACCTTCGTCGATTACGCTTGCTTGACGGTCGATCAGGCGAGGAACATTCGGAAGCGACAAGTTACGAGCGCGACGGGAAGTGATGAATGACGCGATGCTCTGCATTCCGACGTCGGAGTCGGCTGCTTGGAAAATGAATGTCAGGGGATGAATACCGTCAGAGCATTTTCTACCCACTGCCGGGGAGCGACGAGGTCCACAAGATCGAACTATTCAAACTACAATTGTAGTTTTTTTCGGGTCGCGTTCCGGGGCGTCGAAGACTCCGCCCCGGCCACCTGATAGTAAAATGAGGTTTGAACTTCTTCGCAGCGGGCCGGCCGCGCAACACAAAGGAGAACACGTCGGTATCGACCACGCGGACCGCGACGTTCAAATTTCCTTGCGCTTGTCGTCGTTGAGCCAGCAAAGAAACTCGTCGAAGTCGGCGTCGTTATCCCAGAGTTGCGAGCCAGCGCCGAGAAGTTGGTCGAGGTTTTGCGGAATCCGAACGCCCTGCTGGGCGGCCAATTCCTCGAAGGATTTGGAAGGCCGCTCGGTCAGCGGAATCGCGGGGATGGTTGTCGCTGGTTTTGTCGCCATCGGCGCTGCCAGGCAAATAAACGGTCGAGCGATTTTTGCCGGTGCCATTTTACAACCAATTGTCGAATCATGCGAGACGGCGCCGGCCGTTTGGCAGCGTCCACGCGCTCGGGTCGCCAAGCTCCCCTCGCGGTTAAACGGGGATTGACTGCGAAGGAGGTTCCGGCCGCAAATCCAAAGACTCCTAAAGCGGTGTCGAGCCACACGCACTCCGAAATGACTTCTTTCGGAGTGCGTGTGGCTCGACACCGCTTTAGGAGTCTTTGGACAGGGGCTTGCCGCCCGCCCGGCGGAGCCGCGAAGACAGCGCGTTGCAGGGCGGAGCCCGTCAACGAGGATGGGGCGCGAGGATGGTGCGGACATAGCATCCGAAATTGAACACGCGTATACTAAATGTGGCGGGTTGGCCCAGCGGTTCGCCGTGCGCGAATTGGAGGTGAGTCATGGTCTGGTCGTTTCCGAAAATGCCGAGCGGACATGTCGCCGGACGGACATGTGGACGGACAACCGGACGGACGGACGGGCGGACAAACCGGACAACTTTTTTGCTGCTTCGGAATTCGCGACGCAAGCTGGCTATTGATCAACAAGTTACATCAATAGCAGGTGGCCAGCCAACGATGAGAAATGTCCGCATTTGTCCGGTTTTTGGCCGACGCGGACCGGACAAGCGGAGCCGAGGATTGGCAGTACCCCCGGCAGGAATCGAACCGGGTTCCGCAACAGATTTGCAAGATAACGACTTACGGCAAATCGCAATTTCGAGCGCTGCAGAATCCGGTGCAGTTTCAGACAAAAATGCAACAATAGGCTCATTGGAATCTCTCGCCGCGGCGCTGCTCGCCCTGCCAGCCGCGGACCACGAACGACTCGTCGCGATGTTGGGAAGCAACTTCAAGGAGTGAAATTGGCCAACGGATTTCCCGGATTCATTGGGTAGCGATGGATTGCCATTTTCCGGCATAAAGCAGGGACTTCATTCAGAGTCGCTTCCAATTGATTCTGGTCCCGGATTGATCTCGACTAGCGCCGGGTCCACGACAATATCAAAAGCATGGTATCCTCGAACATAGGTGGCCAAGTCGATCGCACCCGATTAGTTTATCTGGATGAGCAGCTGACGAGCGAAGTACCAATTGATTTTGTGGGAATTTGTCATGGCCCAACCCGTGATCCTCGAACGGGGGCAGATCAAGGAAATTCGATCACTTTGCAGTTCCGGTCCCGACACTTTCATTGTGGTTTTGAATCGGCTCAAGACGATTGAACCGAATCCGGTGCCGCCGGAAGAATTGTTTGAAAAGGTCGGAGGAGGATTGCCGCCAGAAATCAAGCAGACTGCCATCGGCATCTTGCAACAGCTTTTCTTTCTCTACGGTTGGGTTCGACAAGGCGGCGCAACAATCGAGCAGGTGGTTGAAGCTGTCCGCGAAGGCAACAAATCCGCCCCTGAAGGAACCAAATCGGATCTGGACAATTGGGCCAAAGTTGAGCCGGTATTCAAAGAATTGCTTTCCCTCGTCGTTGTTCGACTGGTCGCAGGCGCACTTGATCTGGCAGTCGAGTACCCAAACTTATTACGCACCGCCCGAATCCTCACCGACATTCGACCGATCTTCAGTGAGGACCAAAAGGCGATCGAAGGTGCGGTAGTTTCGCACACACTCCGAATTCGGTACGACAATACCTTAGGTCCACATGAACTTTTCCTGTGCATTGACGACGCTGACATTACGAATTTGGCCCAACAATGTGATCGTGCACGGAGAAAGGCGGCAGACTGCCAAGAGAACGATGACAAATAACGCGCATATCCCCACAGTCATTTCAGGGGAGAATGCCAATGCCTGAATTGCTTGAAAAGCCAGTCAAAGGATCAGTTAATCGCAAGACCGGCGAATTATCAGACTACGTCGATAACCTTCAAAAAATGCTCAAGAGGGGCCAAAGTACTGACGTGGCCCCCGAACTAAACAAACCACTCCGCGGCGCATCCGCCACACTGTTCGGGCCCGCTATTTTCAGCTGGCTAAGTCGGCGAGGGTCGTTCGGGCTGAATTCTGTGCGCCGTTCCCCGTGATTCACGGATTAATTGTTCGTCCCGTGTTGAAAAAGTGGACCGACCAATATTACCAAGGGGCATGCCGCCGAGCCGCGGCAATTCAAAGCAATACGGACTTGGCCGGCGAACTTCCAAATGTCGATTTGACCGCTGACGAAATCGCCGAGTTTTTCGCAGCGGGAGGGCCGAGTGCCTTACGTAGGTTGTGGCGGACAATACGGCGGAAGCGGTTGCCGGACACATTTGTCGAGACAATTTTAGAAGCGTTCAGCGAAGCAGTTCGCGGTGGACCAGAAAAAGATTCGGGCGGAAGCAGAATAGGCCAGTCGCATCAGTTGTCCTTCGTTGGACGTGCGAAGCGACTTTCTGAAGTCGATCGATTGAATTCAGCGCTCGATCTGGTTTATGACTCGATCGACGAAATGTTGCGTACCGGAAAGCTTTCGCAACTTGACTCGATCCTCGCAACAATTCCTGTGAACGAGTTGTCTCGCGATCTCTTGATTGGGTTTCTTACTGCGACGCTTCCCGCAAGAAGCCGATTGCCGGCACGCAAGAAACTCTTTGCCGACACTATGCGATCGCTTTCGGAACGAGGGGAGTTTGAAGAAGGACTGCTAACCGGCCTGGAATGATCTCGCACAATGGACCGAGTGTATAGCTTCGATGAGCGCCCGTTTGACAATGTTCGCGACGCTGCTTTAGCGATCAAGTCCGTCAGTTCGGGACAGCGACACATTGGCGTTTTGCACAAGGACGCCGATCAGGTGTATTTTTTGCATTTGGCGTGGCACCATGATTTGAGAAACGGCATTCCCCAACGTGATTATTCTTGGGTTGATCCAAACTTGCCTGCTGCACGTTTAGTACATGTTGCCGCCATCTGTCGCAAGATTTGGCGCGCAAATGGTAAGGAAATCCCATATGCGTTTAGCGAGGCCAGCGAGTGTTTTGACTCCGAAACGGGCATATTTGATTTCGGCCCGAACCGGCTCGGTTTGACGTGTGCTTCATTCGTCATTGCAGTTTTTGGTGCTGCCGGCCTAAGGCTTGTCGAGCTCACCACATGGCCATCAGACCGCGCAGACGACGTTACTTGGCGTGAGCATGTGATTTCTGAACTTCACAAATCAGGCGACGCCACTGCCGAACACATTGAGGGAATTAGCGCCCCCGAGAATTGGACTGTTCGGGTTCGACCGGAGGAAGTCGCCGGAGCAGCAACCACGTCACCGCTCCCTGCAACCTTTCAAATAGCGTCTGAACTCGCCAAGCTACTTCTCACTCGGTTGTCGCGGAAGTCTGATTAAGCGCTCATCCGTCAGATTCTTTCGCAATTCAGTCGGCGTCCGTTGTTATCGATGCCCGGTGGTTACCGGGATGAGCACACGGAATCTGCACATGCCCTAATGCGGAATTGAAGACAACTTGAAAAACAGAGGGAGCAGTCGAGTACGCGGCTGGTAAGTCCGATCTTTTCCCATCGCCTGTCGCAGTCTAGTCAGGTGGGTATGCTCGTCAAATTTAAAGCCCAAATGCAATTGGGGGGAGGGGGTGGTAGAATTCTCTGGGTCGATCAATCGAAAACCGCGACTGCCACAGCACGCGATTCGTCACGGGTTTTGGGGGAGGGGTACTGTGAATGGGAAAGCGCGGACCGAAGCCGACGCCGCGGAGGATTCTGGAGTTGTCCGGTTCGTGGCGAGCTCGAAGGAACGGGCGCGAACCCCTACCGCCTCGCGGCGTGCCCCGTTGCCCAACCTTCCTTGGGCGCTTTGCGAAATCAAAATACCGTGAGTTGGCGGCTAGACTCGACGAAATGGGTTTGCTCACAGTGATCGATGGCGACATGCTCGCGGCCTACTGCCAAGCATGGGAAGAATTCATCAGCGCGTTGAAGTTGCTCATCACGGAAGGACGGACCGTCAAATTGGAGTCGGGATACATTCAGCCCCACCCGGCCGTGGCGATGCAACGCAGTGCTTGGCAAGCCATGAGGCAATTCGGTTCGCTGTTCGGCCTCGATCCATCGTCACGTACTCGTTTGGAAATCCCGGAACAGCCTCCTGAAGAAAATGACCCGATGGAAGAGTTCTTGAATCGGAAGCGATCAACACCGAAAGCGGGTTGAGGAAACGCTGAAATCGGTTCATGAAGCGGGGCAACGCGAAAGGCGTAGTACAAAATGGGCTGGCAAGGACCGTACTATTACCGATCGGTTCGACAAAACGGCAAACCGCGGCGAGAGTATATTGGACGCGGCCCCCTCGCCGAATTGATTGCTGATGAAGACCGGGAGCGGGCCAGCGCACGCGAAGCTGACCGGAAGGCCGAGAATGCATTGCGGGCCGAATTCGAAACGATCGAGGTGCTCGCTGATGAACTCGACGAACTTGCTGACCTGGCATCCGCCGCGGCACTGGTGAACGCCGGCTTTCGTCAACATCACCGCAGCGAATGGAGAAAATCCCGTGGGCGTTCGCCAGCCATGTCGGCATTTCGTTGTAGAGATTCGTCAGCGTGCCGCTTTTTCAGCTTCACGGCGTCGGTGGCGAACTTCGGCACGATCCGCGGATAGCGAACGGTGCCGATGCCACGGGCGTCGGCGTCGTGAACGAAGCGTTTCCAAGGGCCGTCGATTGAGCCAGGGAATTCGAGAGTTTCGGTTTTCGTCCATTCGGGTGGGCTCAGCCAGATGGTCCGGAGTTGGTCGAGTTCATTCGCCGCACTTGCAATAGATGCGTCTTTCGCCGGCGTCGATTCCGGAAATGGGTATGTTTCAAAACAGGTCGTCGGCGTATATCGAAACCCACTTTCGCGGTCCCGTACTTGCGTCCCCTGCGACCGAGCCCAAGCTTCATGTGGTCGAGCGTGCAATATGCCGAAGAAAAAATCGTCCGATCGGGCAAAAACGTAAATGCCATCATCGCACACGACTATCGTTGGCAACCAAACAAATATACGGTGCTTTGCATGTCGAACGGTCGCAAGATAGCGCTCAAGACTCTTGGCAGCGTGACGCACTTCGGGCGCCACTCTCTTGAAAATCCACCATCGGTTTCGTGTGCGGGTCTCCTTATTCTTGTCTCGGTCCGGTTTCACATTCTCAAGCACATACTTGTACGGTGCTTCATAAAGACAAAATGCTTCAATTGTCATGTCCGGTCCGGTGTCGATTATCCATTGCGGCGGATGCCCACCAACCAAGGATGTTCCGTTGATCCAAGGAACCAGAACGTCTGAATTTGGCCTCCCGTTTGGATTGGGTAGTCCGCACCATTCCAAAGCACGTTGAAGTGGAATATTGAACTCGCCAGCCTTTTTTGGCCCGATGAAACAAATGCCGAGATTCTTCTCCAGCGTTCGCGCTTGTGTTACATCGGAATGACTCGTGAGATTTGCATTGATTGTCTTGACGTTCTCGCCATCGAGTGTTTTTGAAGTGTCCGCGCCATCGTCGAAACCGATCATCGAAACATGAACGTTGGCCCCATCCAGTATCCAATCACGATCGCTTTCTGCCCAAAAGATGTCGCCAGTCCGCTTGATCCTGTGGAGAACTTCCCGATTCGCTCCCCCGCGTATTGCTTGCGTGCCGAGAAGACCTGCGCGTATTGTTTTCTTCGCTGCGATTTGGGCGCGCGCTTTCTCAAACCAGTAACAACATAAATCCGCAAATCCCGGCACTCTGGTACCACGAGCAACGGCGGATTATCGAGCGATTCACGATACTGCAGCAGTTGCTGATATGCCGCTTTCAGGTCTTTGTGTTTGCCCTTGTACTCCCAGCCGAATTTCCCTTGCTGCCAAACGTCGGCCCAACCACGGCCGCCGGCGACTTTGTCGGCCCGCGCTCGAATGTGTACCAACTGCCGTTTGGATCAACTTCCGCGGGTTTCGGCTGACCGAGCAATTCGCACAGGTCCAGGAAATGTTGCTGGCACGCGGACCGCTCGGAAAGGTCCGCTCGTTTCCATTTGGCGATGAATTGTTGGGGCGTCATTGTGCGGGTTCCGCGGGCAATCAGACCGACCGCTTACTACGACCGATTTGAGGATTTCGTTCCACCAATCAGAACGGCCGCGGTAACGCCGGCACTCCCAGCGCGAGTCCCAACGCCGCGCCGCCGAGCCATTTCCAAAATGCATTGTTCTCTTTGTTCATGCTTTGGGCTACTACAGCGACTTGAGTTTGAAGGCGAGCAATTTCAAGTGTGCACCTCGCTATTTCTACGCGAGCTTCGTCCGATTGGGCGTTTTGGGCGAGTACGGTAAGCGCTTGCGAAGTCTTGGTCAAATCGCCTATTGTTTGCAATGCTTCAAATGCGGACTGTTGGCTGGCTTGAGCGCGGATTGCTATGCTCTTGAGACCTTCGATCGTGTCCTTCTGAAATTGGATAAAATGGGGCGCAACCTGGGTAAACAACTTTACTTGTTCAAGGTTCAAATTTCCTTGGCGTACTTTCGACAACACAACGTTGAATTGGTCATCGGTCACGACTGACCCAAAACGTTTGATTCCGGTGGCAGTTCTCAGGCGCTGAACTTGACAGTCTCGACAAATGAATTCGCCCGACTGAGAGTCCGGAACCCTTCGGTTCTTTCCACAAGATTGGCAGGGAACGGTGACAGCCACGGGGCACCTCGGGAATTGATTTTGGGGCAAGGTATTCACGAGAGTATGCTCGTGCGAGCCGCGTTGCAAGCCTTTTGGCAGACGAAGTCCCAACGCAATCTTGATAGGCGGAGCGCATTGATGTTTCGAGTCAGTTGATGTTCGTTTGATTCTTTGCGACGTTGATCTGAGCGACAAGAACCGGCAGTGCCAGTTTTCTCACCGTGGCGAGCATCCTAATTGCGGTTAGATACCGGCGGTTGGCGTGGTCGATCTTTTTCTCGCACCATTCCGCCTGTCTGATCGACAGATCGCGGGCCTGAACCGTGCGAATTTCGGATTCGTACAGGCGCAGCCAGCAGGTCACGATTCGCTCAACCAACAGTCTTTCCAGAGGCGTTGGGTTCGTGCCGCTGAGCGCAACTCTCATTCGGTGGACCTTTTCGTACATGGCTTCGCGGAACGCCAAATTCCCTCCGGCAGCAGCATTGATCAGATTGTCTTCAAGGCTTTTGGCTAAGTTGCCGCCAAATAGCTCGACCCACTTCCATCCGTCAGCAGACGCTAAGAAGCTTGCGCATCGCGGGCAGCGCAGTTTGGTCGCCTTTGCTCGCCTGCTTTAGCAGCCGATTGATTTCATCGATGCTTGTCGGAAGGTCGTCATTCGTCTTTTCGATGTTGGCCAAGACTGAAGGCATCGCGCTAAACAGAAAATTGATCAACGCTGCAAGCGTGTACTTCGAACGAAATCCAGAGCAGCGACAAAACCAAGACAGTTGAGTTTTGTCGAAAAAATCTTTCCGTTTCTTTCAATCCCTGGATTTCAGGGACGATTCAAGTCAATTAATGGGTTTGTCCCTGCGACAAAACTCATCCCCCGTTTTGTCGATGTTTTGTCTGCGTTCAATCTGCGTGTAGGGCGGTCAATGTGACCGTCGCGAAAGTTCGCAGAGGTTTCCATGAACGCAAACGAAAGAGCAAATCAAACGACGCACATGCCTGGCTCACCGTGGCCGATTCCCGAGGCCGCGGCCTACCTGTCAGTGTCCGACCGCCATTTGTGGAGGCTGATCGAAGCCGGCGAAATCAGGTCGATCCGATTTGGGCGGCGAGTGCTGATTCCGGCTGACGAAATGAATCGCCTTTCGCTCGAAGGCTGCGGGACCGCGAAGTGAAAACATTCGGGGCGGGTCCGTGGTCGGCCGAGCCGGATTGCTACCTGTGCTCGACGGGGTTCGATTCCCGCCGCTCCAACAGTTTCCAAAAGCGAAACGCCCGTCGATTGCTCGACGGGCGCATCGACCAAGCCGGATTGCTACTCATGAGTATACAAGTGTCCGCTCAAGGCCGCAATTCCAAACGCGACTATCTGAATTCACCGCTTACGTTGGCAGATTTCGCTGAAGCCAAACGCTTGCCCGTTGACTTCCTTGAGCGCGAAGGGCTTCACAATCTGTCCGATGGCCGCGGCATCGGTATCCGCTATTGCGACTTCGACGGGGCTGAATTGTACGTCAAGCGCCGAACCGCACTGAAGGCGAAAGAGGGTAGCTTTCTCCCGCCCGGTGCCAAGCAATACCCATACGGCCTGAACAGACTCGACAAAGCCCGTCGAGATGGAACTCTATTCGTCACCGAAGGCGAGACCGATGCACTTACGCTGATTTTTCATGGCTATGGTGTGATCGGTATGCCGGGTGCCGGGTCCGCGAAATGCCTGACTGCCGAAGCCATCGAATGCATCGATCAATTGTTCATCCTTCGCGATTCCGACGAGGCGGGCCGACAATTCGTCTTCGCTATGGTGGAGCGATTGAAGGCTGCTCGACTACCGCGGTCGAGTGGCAATGGTCAGAATGCCCGACGGGTTCAAAGATCCGTCGGACCTTCACGTAAATGATCCAACGAAGTTCGTTGATGCGCTCAATGACTGCGTTGATCGCGCCGAAGTGGTGCAGGAATCTCGCGGAGATGCATTTGATGGCGAACCGCGAAATTCGCCGAGACATGCGACGGCCGCCGAAAGATCGGTGCGCCCGGAACCCGTGTTGGTTCGGCTCGACGGCATTCAATCGCGACCAGTTGCATGGTTGTGGGAAGGCCGCATTCCATTCGGAGCTGTGACCCTGATCGAGGGTGACCCCGGTCTAGGCAAATCAACTTTGACCGCCGATCTAGCCGCCCGCGTTTCTCGTGGTCTGGCGCATGCCTCCCGATGCCGGACCATTGCCCGAACTAAATCCCGCCAGTGTGTTGCTGCTTTCGGCTGAAGACTCGCTTGAACAGACAATCAAACCGCGGTTGGAAGCTGCGGACGCAGATACGTCGCGGATCAATGCACTTACCGCCGTTCGTGACGGCGATACGGAAACCCCGCCCGTTTTGCCATTCCATCTTGCCGAACTCGAAACGACGATTGTACAAACCGGCGCAAAGCTGGTTGTGGTTGATCCATTGATGGCCTACCTCGACAGCGAAATCAACTCGCATCGTGACCAAGATATTCGCCGAGCGCTGCATCGGTTCAAGTTGCTCGCCGAACGCACAGGCGTTGCACTGGTGGTCGTGCGCCATCTCAACAAAATGGCAGGCGGATCGGCCATCTACCGCGGTGGGGGAAGTATCGGCATCATTGGCGCGGCTCGCTCCGCGCTGTTGGTCGGGCGCGATCCATCGGACCCGACAGCCTGCGTAATTGCGTCGGTCAAAAGTAACCTGTCTCGCTCTCCGTCAAGCCTGAAGTTTCGGCTTGATTCCGTGGCGATGAACGGCACGAGCGTAGGGCGCATTGGTTGGCTTGGAGAATGCGACTTGACGGCTGACGACCTTGTGAACCGGCCGGACGCCCGGCAGGCCAAGAGCAAGGGCGAACAGTGCGGCGAGGCAATTCGCGAGTTGCTCGCCGACGGCGAGATGGAAGCAAACGAACTGGCCCGGCAACTGGCTAATGCGGGCTTCAGTAACAACGCAATCGCATCGGGCAAGCGTTTGGCCGGCGTGAACGCACATGCGCCGTGGCTTCGGCCCCGCGGCGGTCTACATGCTGACGCTGCGAACCGCGGCCACTACAACCGGGATTCCCGATTGATCGGCACCATGATCAAGGCCCATGCCCAACTGCCGATCGGACCCCAAGCATGGCGAAATTCGGGGCGAAACCCCATGCCCGGGGTTGTGGCAACCCCGATTATGGTGAGTTGCAAGCGGGAAGCGCCATGCTCGTGGAATTCCCCCGCGCATGCCTAATGCCGTGCTGGAAACGCGAGAGTTCCCATGCTTCGGGAATTATCCCGAATTCGGACGGACCCCGAACAACGATCCTTGACAATGTTTGGCAGCCGTGGGATAATTCGCAACATGAAGAAAAAAGCCGCTCCGATTTCCGACCTGTTGCGCAAGACAATCGCGGAAAGCGAAGTCCCCCTGTTGCAGATCGAAGAGGCAACCGGGGTGCATCGGGCGTGCATTTCGCGGTTCGTCCGCGGGCTGCACAGTCTTCGCCTCGACGTGGCCGATCGGCTCGCAGATTACTTCGGGTTGGAACTTCGGGAAACCGGAAAGCGAAAGTAGGACAACAATGGCATCGATCTCGACCGACCGGAATGGCAATCGCACCGTGCAATTCATCGGCGCAGATACTGCAGCGCCGGTCGATTCGCCTCGGGCCGTGACCAAAAACGGGCGAACGAAATCAAGCTGTGGATCGAAGCGCTTAACACCGCGAAGATCTCCGGTTTGCCAATGGATTCAGAAGCGGCCCGCTGGGTCGCGGAAATCGGGGATGACCTAGCGGCGAAATTGGCCGCGGTGGGCCTGATTGCCAAACGTGGAACGGCAACCCTCGAAGGCTACTGCCGCAGCTACATCGACGGACGAACCGACATTAAGCGGAACACTCGCATCAACCTCGAATTGGCCCGCCGTTACTTGGTCGATCATTTTGGAAGTGACCGACCGCTAAGAGAAGTCACCGCGGCCGATGCCGATCAATGGGCCATCTCCCTGCGCAAACGGTTCTCACAAGCGACCATCGCCCGGATGGTCAAACGGGCGCGACAGTTCTTCACCGCGGCCCGCCGTGCGCGGCTCATCACCGAAAACCCGTTCGAAACTGTCGCAATAGGGCAGATGGACAATCGGGAGCGGCTGTTCTTTGTCACGCAAGAAATGACAGCAAAACTGATCGAGGCTGCCCCGGACGCCGAATGGCGGGCGTTAATCGCTCTATGTCGATTTGGCGGGCTCCGTTGCCCTTCCGAGCTACTGACCCTAACCTGGAGCGGCATCGATTGGGAACGAGGGCGGTTTCTCGTTCACTCCCCGAAGCTGGAACACACCGCGACAAACGGCAAGCGATGGGTGCCGCTCTTTCCCGAACTCCGGGACCATCTCGAAGCACGCTCTTTGATCAAGCGCCAGTTGGTTCGGTTTATGTCATTACCCGCTATCGCGACGGCAACCAGAACCTGCGGACGCAATTCAATCGGATCATTCATCGCGCGGCTTGCTGCCGTGGCCCCGATTGTTCCAAAACCTGCGGACAAGCTGCGAGACCGAATTGGCCGCGAAATTCCCGCTACACGTCGTCACACAGTGGATTGGGAACTCCGTCAACGTTGCCGCGAAACACTATCTGCAAGTGCGGGAATCTGACTTTGAAGCGGCGACGCAGCGCGCTGCAAAAAGCGGTGCAGTCAGGAACGAATTGGCTTGTCAGGCGATGACTTCCCCGAATCGGACCGAATCGAAAATGCCTAGCATTCAAGACTTTTCAACCACTGTGCATTCAAGTCAAAATAAGAGGATACCCCCGGCAGGAATCGAACCTGCATCAACTCGCTTAGAAGGCGAGTGCATTATCCGTTATGCTACGGGGGCTTGGGGACGCAATTCATTCTATATCGATCTCGCCGCGGAGTTTCTCGCGGCTGAGCACGGTGTAGATCGGGCCGGTCGATCGCAGTTCGCTGGTGAGCACGTGAACCTCGCGAACGGTTTGCCGGCCGCCCGACCAGTCGGCGTGGTCCGAAAGGTTGGTGCGAAGCTCCTGGGTGACGTCGTCGGTCTTGATGCGGCCGAGCGTGATGTGCGGCGTGTAGCCACGCTCCTCCCGGCGGTAGCCGCCCAACTGAAGCAGTTCGTTTTCGACCAGGTCATGCAATTGCACCAGTTCGTCTTGGCCGCCGGCGACGCCCGCCCAGATGGTCCGCGGCCGACGCAGGTTGGGGAAGCAGCCGACGCCCGAAACTTCCATGGCGAACGGCGACAGTTCCGCGGTCACGCCGCGAACCGCCCGGCAGACTTCGACGCTGTCGCGCAGATTGACCTCGCCCAGAAACAAGAGAGTGACATGCAGGTTCTCGGGTTCGACCCATTTCACCTCGGTGCCCGCCTGGGCGAGTTCCTCCTGAAGGGCGACGACTTTTCCGCGGACTCGCTCTTCCAGCGGCACGGCGATAAAGGTGCGAGGTGCGTTGCGAGACATGACTCCTCCTTCGGAGAAAATTCCAAAGGGCGTTGGAACTTACTCATGGGCCGCCAGCGCCTGCTCCCAGAACTGGCGGGTGCCGTGGTGCAGCCGGGCGCCGATCTGCGTAATGACTTTCATCGCCAGGAAGCACGCCGCCCGGGCCGCCTGGGCCGGGGCGACGCCGTGCGTGATGCCATAAAGAAACGCGCCCGCGAACATGTCGCCGGCGCCGGTCAGATCCTTCGGCTCGCAGGGAAACGCCGGCACGTGCGCTTCGTGCCCGCCATGCCGGACGAACGCCCCGTTGGCCCCGTCGGTCACCACGCACGAGGGCACAATCGCCTTGAGCTTCGCGAACGCGTCCTCGGCGCTGCGTCGCCTGCGTGACGGCACACGCCTCGGTCTCGTTGCAGAAGAGCAGGTCGGTCTGGGCGAGCGCGTCGCGAAACGGCTCGCCGAACACCTCGACGACGAACGCTTCGGAGCAGGTGACGGCGACCTTGGTGCCGTGCTGCCGGGCCAGCCGGATCGCCTCGCGGATCGCGCCCTGGCCGGTGTCCGGGATTGGCGAAGACGTAGCCCTCGACGAACAGCCATTCGGAGGCCTTGATTCGCGTCTCGTCGACGTGCCGGGCGGCCAGATGGCTCGGACACCGCCAGGCAGGTGCGCATGGTGCGCTCGGCATCGGGCGTGATGATGCAGACGCAGGTGCCGGTCGTTTCGCCGACGATGACCGGGTTGCCGATGTCGATGCCGAGTTCCTCGAATTCCTGCTCGTAGAAGAGGCCGTAGCGGTCGTCGCCGACGCAGCCGATGAACGCGGCCTCGCCGCCAAGTTGCGAGCAGGCGATGATCGAGTTGGCGACCGACCCGCCGCTGACCAGCCGCGGCTCGCGTTCGGCGAAGCGGGTCGAGCAGTTGCCGCTGCTCCTCGGCTTCGACCAGCCGCATCGTGCCGCGTTCGAACTCCAGCGCCGCGAACTCCGCGTCGGACAGTTCGAGGAAGATATCGACGATCGCATTGCCCAGGCCGCAGACGTGGAATTCTTTCATAACGACTCTATTCAAAACAATTCATTAATAAAACAGCCTTCAGAGCGATCATTGAATTGGCAGCATTCGTATCTGATCCTTGAACTCGTTCGGCAACGAGGCGCCCGCAACCAAGATCAAATTGTCGATGATTTCGAGAACTCGGTAGGTCGTCGGCAGTGTAAATATTCCCGGAACGTGTCGTCCGGCGGCTAAATGGTCCTTCAAATGCCCAGGCATCGTTTTTCGATTATTCGTGATCAACACAAGGTCGAAACGTTCACACCAAATCAGGATGTCGGGATCGAGTGTTCCACTTGCGGGCTGCCCAGGATCGTCAATGCGGTAAACCGTAAGCGCGGGGTCATGCTTCAACAGCAACTGTCGCCAAAGCGGCGGCATGCTCTCGTCAATGAGATAGCACAAGCTCATGAGGCTTTGGCTTGGGCTCTGGTCCGCTCGTCCTTCAGTTTTTGCATTCGGTCGATCAGATCAGCGCATTCGACTTTTTGCCGTTCGTATGCCTGCCGCTGTTGCTCCGCGAGGATAGCGATGTAGTTATCCACTTTTTCTTTATTTTGGTGGTAATATAGCAGACACGCGTAAATCTGTTCGAGATTCAAAGTCGGGAATCGTTGGGCCAACTCATTTGGCGTCATTTCACGGAACAGATATTCCTGAATGACGTCATGCAGCCAGATTCGATGGCCCTTGATTCGAATAGTTTCGAGCGGCTCAAATTCGAAATAATCTTCCAGTTGCATGTCGCGCCTCCCAACGGTCCAGCGGCCCAGACAGATTATGCGGCCTTTCGTAATCCTATCTCAATCCGCCGCAAAGCTTGGTCGCGGCCGAGGATGGCGAGCGCATCGAACAAGCCGAAGCCGATCTCGACGCCGGTCGTGGCAACGCGCAGCGGATGCACCATCTCGCCGACTTTCAGGTTCTTTTCGGCGCAATAATCGTGCAGAAATTTGTCCAGAGTCGGCCGTCAAACGGCTCAACGGTTTTCAGGCGGCCGGCGAAATCGCGCAGCAAGTCCGCGGCCCCGGCTTTTTTCAGCCGCTTCTCGACCGCCTTGGAATCGTACAGCGGGTCGGTCCGGAAGAACGGCCCGGCCAGAATCACGATGTCGGAGTAAAGTTTCATCCGGTCGCCCGCGGCGACGACAATTTGTTCGAGTTTTGCTCGCGTTGCGGCGTCGAGCGGCTCCTTCGCCAGGCCGGACCGCACCAGGTACGGAGCACACCCCGCGACCTTGTCGGCGACCGGCTTCAGCTTCATGTACTCGCCGGCGAGCCAGTGCATCTTCACCGGATCGAACCGGGCCGGCGAATCGTTCACGCGATCGAGCCCGAAATTCGCGACCATCTGATCGAGCGGAATGAATTCGGTCTTATCGTCGAGCGACCAGCCCAGCCGGCCAAGATAGTTCACGATCGCCTCGGGCAAGTAACCCATTTCCTCGTAGAAGGCGACCGTCACCGGGTTCAAGTCGTCGCGGCTCTCGATCTGCTCGTCGGTCCAGCCGATCGATTTCAAACTCTCCCGGATGTCCGCCGTGAGAAACTTCTTCATGTCCCGCTTGGAAAGTTTCTTGTTCGAGTTCGGCTCGTTGATGACCGGCACATGGCCGAATTTCGGCAGCGGGGCGCCGAGAGCCTCGAAAATCAGCACCTGCGTGTAGGTATTGGTGAGATGCTCGCGGGCGCGAACGATGTCGGTGATTTTCATCTCGAAGTCATCGACCACCGAGGCGAAGTTGTAAAGTGCGCTGCCATTGGCGCGCAGGATCACCGGGTCGCCCATCAGGTCGGTTTTCTGGACGCAGCGGCCGCAGATCATGTCCTCGATTACCGCCTCGCGACCGGCGGGCACCTTGAAGCGCAGCGTGGTCGGTTTCTCCTGGTAAAGCCGCAGGCATTCGGCGGCCGGAGTGTCGCGATGCGGTCCGCGATGGATGTAAGCGTGCTTCGCCTGCTCCGCCGCCTTCCGCTCGGCGTCCAACTGCTCTTTGGCCATGTAATCGGGGTAGGCGTGGCCGCTTTCGAGCAGCTTCATCGCCGCGGCGCGATAACGGTCGCCGCGCTGCGACTGGAAATATGGCCCGTAGGCCCCGCCAACCTCCGGCCCCTCGTCCCAGTTGATGCCCAGCCAGCGAAAGCCGTCGAGAATCGGCTGCAGCGCCTCGGCCTGGTTGCGCTCGGTATCGGTGTCGTCGATGCGAAGGATGAATTGTCCGCCATGGCGTTTGACCAGCAGCCAATTGAAAAGAGCGGTGCGGACCCCGCCGATGTGCAAATAGCCTGTGGGGCTGGGAGCAAAACGCGTTCGCATGATGATGAAAAACTCGTCGTCCGTTGCCGTGGTTCGATGCGTTCGTTGTACGACGCTTCAAACGGCAGGGACAGCCGGCGAATGAGATGGGTTCGACTCGGCGACCTCGGCCGGCTTCAAGCCGCGCCTCGACGAGGGTGACGAGCACGCCTTCCTGAACGACCTTGCCTTCGTGGTTGATGATTTTGCGTTCCCAGACGACTTCGCCGCGCTTGCCACGTCCGCGCAAGTGCTTCTCCAGGATTTTGCCGCACAGATGAATCGTATCGCCGGGGAATACCGGCCCCAGGAATTTCCATTCGCGCACGCTCATGAATGCCAGCGTGCGCACGCTCGGATAGCCAAGGCCCAGTCCGCTGGCAATCGAAAACACGAGCATGCCATGGGCAATTGGTTTGCGATAGATGGTCTGCGCGGCGAAATGATGGTCGATGTGGATCGGATTGAAATCGCCGCTGATGCCGGCAAAGTTGACGATGTCGGCCTCGGTCACAGTGCGGCCCGGCGACTCCCATTCTTGACCGATTTCCAAATCATCAAAATATAAGTGCGAATCGGTGAAGGCCATTGAAGTCTCCGTGGGCATAGGGCGGTCGCGAACTTTCCGATCACAGTTTATGGAAAATGGGCGCCGGCTTACCCCAATTTCGGCTGGGGCAAGATCGGCACCGGTTTGTGCCGCGACCCGTGGGCATCGACCGCCACGTAGACGATTTCCGCCTCGGTGACCTGAAGCAGATCGCGGCCGCGCTCGGCTTCGACTTGCACATTGACGGTGATCGACGTGCGGCCGATGCGATCCACTCGGGTATTGAATCGCACCACGTCGCCGACCAGAACCGGCCGTTTGAACTCGACTTTGTTGATGGCGACCGTGACCAGCGAGGGAATTTCGCCACCCAACTGGACGATCTCGTGGCGAGCGCCGATTGCCCCGGCCTGATCGATATAACTGAGCAGCACGCCGCCAAAGATTGTGCCGCCCGGGTTGGTGTCCCGCGGCATCATCACGACCTGAATCGCGGTGTAGGGTTCGGACATCAAACTTCCTTTCGGACAATTCGGACTCCCGCGACCATATTCGCGGCCTTGCGCACCGCGATCTGTCGCGCGGTCTGCGAGAAGCCGCAATCGGGAGTAACGGCGACGCGCTCCGGCTCGATGTATTTCAAGACCAGCCGTAGCGCTCGGCGACCAGCTCCGGCGGTTCCACCCAAGTGTTTTTTACATCAACCAACCCAACGGCGAGGCTCATCGGCGCCGGAATTCCGCTTCGCGCAGTTCGATCTCCGCCATCTCGCGGCTGGCGAATTCCAGCGCCAGTTGATTGACCTTCGCGCGGGCCAGATGCGGAAACAGCGGCCTGTAACTGCGCTGCCCGACCGCTCGGCCTCGATAATTACCGAAGCACATGTGCATGCTGATGTGAGCGTTCACGCCTTCCACGGTGCCGGCGATCATATTGAGAAAAAGGTCGGGATTATTTGGATGGCAGGCGAAGCTCGGTTCGTCGAGCTGGATGAATCTCACTCCCTCGGCAGCGAGAGCCTTCATTTCGCGATTGACGATCGGCAAGAGCGCCTCAGCGACGGCCTGGCGATCGCGATAGACTTCGCCGTCCGCGATGCAGCCGGCCAGTGTGAACGGACCCGGCACCGGCACCTTTGCCGGCGCTTCGGTCAGCGCGCAGCTGGCGATATTCGGCGACGCAGCCCAGGCCTTTCGGCGCCTCAATTGGCGCGACGCAAAGGTAGCGGCTGCGCTGATCATGCGCCGGCGGGCCCCAAAGCCGAGTCTGCGGCAATGCTTTGATGCCGGTGAGATAATCGTAAAAACCCAGATTGAAATCGACACGCTGCATCTCGCCGTCGGTGATGAGATCCAAACCGGCGCGAAGCTGGTCATCGATGGCGAGCCGAGTCGCGTCCCGCACCGCCTCGGCGCGATCGTCCGCGCCGAATTCGTCGACATGCTTCGCGACGCGTTCGCAGAAATGGGCGTACCAGCCGGGAAACGCCCAGCTTCCAATCACGGTGGCGGGAATCAGCGGCAAGTCGGGCATGGGAGAGTGAAGGCTCTAAGCTATGGGCTGTAGTCATCAGTACAAATCGAATTTGGAAAAGCCATTTTAACTCGTCGCTCGCAGCCACCAGCGCTTGCGTCCACGAAGCGGTCTCATCCCGCGGATCTGATGCCAAGCATAGGCATCGGCGACCGACAAATCGAGCGGCCGGGCCAGGAAGCCGAGTTCGGTGGCGGCCTTGGCCGACGAGTAATACCAATAGCGCACGCCGACGCGGGCGTCTTGCAGCGACGGGAATGGCCGGTGATCACGAAGGCGGGCGCGCCATTCTTCGACCTGCGCCCAGGAAAACAGAAACCAGCTGGGGACGCGCGGCAGCCAGCGCGGCCGCCAGCCGGCTTGCCGCGCGAGGAGTTTCAGGAATTCACATTGCGATCGGTTCTCGCCGCCGAGGATATACCGTTCGCCCCGGCAGCCGCGCTCGGCGGCGAGGATATGTCCGGTCGCCGCATCGCGCACGTCGAGCAGATTGAACCCGCCACGTGGAGCGAACGGGACATTCCCTCTCCAAAATCGCTGACACAGCGAACCCATGATCGACAGGTCGAAATCATCCGGGCCGATCAGGTAACCCGGATTCACGACCACCACATCGTGGTTCGCCGCGGCGGCCAGCGCCTCTTGCTCCGCGGCCCGCTTGGCGTGCATGTAATCGATGCGAACGTTTTCGAGTGTGAACGTGCTCTTCTCATCGAGCGGCTCCGGCCGCCGCGATCCCCCGATCGTCACGATGCTCGAGGTGTGGACAATTCGCGCTTCGGGCTCGGCCGCCGCGATGCAATTCCGCACCGCCTCGACGTGGGTCATCTGAAATGACGAATTGCGCGCGCTCGACGAAACCACCGCCGCCAAATTGAAAATCACGGAGCAGCCGGCGACCGCGCTGCGAACTTGCTCGGGATCGAGAGCATCGCCGTAGCGGAGATCGATGCCCGGTTCGATTCGAATTGGGTGCTGGTCCGACGGCGGCAAACCGAATACGCGCACGCGTGCGCTTAAATCGCGAAGTTGCCGGCTGAGATGATAGCCGAGGAAACCGGTGCCGCCCAACACGCAAACGGGCCGATTTGTCCAATACTCGTAATTGGGCTGCATTCGATTGATGTACTCGACTCGCTCCGCGAGTCGATCCATGCGTGCGACTCGCGGAGCGAGTCAAGTACCGCCAACCGTTGAAACCTGCTGCCGGCTTCGCGGGTACAATAGGCGCACCCGCACTCTTCGAATTCGCAACCCTCGGTGCCGTCATGCGTTCGCTTCTTCTGTTCGCCGGTTTGATGTTCGTTCCCGTCGCGGCCCGGGCAGAATCGCCCAATCCGTTTCGTTTCATTCCCGCCGAGGCGAATCTCATTCTGCGGGTGGAAAATCCGCGAATACTGGTTGAAGCGATCACGCAACATGAACTGGTTCGCGAAGCGCAGCAGTTGCCGTTCGCCCGCGAGGCGATGGAGTCTCCGGCCTTTCAGCGCTTCTTGCAACTGGTGCGTTACTACGAGAAGGACCTGGGCCTGAAATGGCCCGAATTGCTTGACAAACTGGGCGGCAACGGCCTCACGCTCGCCGTCAAGACCCCGGGCGACAACGCACCGCTCATTCTCTGCGTCGATGGCGTCGATGAGGAATTGACCAAACGCTTCGTCGATCTTGCGGTTCGCATCACCGAGCAGGAATTGGCCCGGCAGGAATCAAAAGAAAAGGTCGAGAAAAAAACCTATCGCGGCATCGAAGGCTTCAAACTTGGCGATCTGCGCGTCGCCCGCATCGGCTCGACGCTCTTAATTTCCAACAAAAAGGAAGCGCTGAAGGCGGCGGTCGATCTCAACTTCAATGTAGGAAAGAGCCTGAAAGGCGCGGCGGGGCCAAGCCAGGCGCGCGAAGGCTTTGCCGCCAAATCCCATGGCGTGGGTCTGGTTCAATCTCGACGTAGCGCGAGACCAAGAACGCCAAAGACACGTTCGCCATTCCCAGCAACGACCCGGTGCAGACCATCGCCATCGGCGGCTGGGTCAATGTTGTCAAACGGGCGAAGTTCCTGGCCGCGGGCCTCTACAAGGAGGGCGACAACTTTCATCTCGCCCTGCGCTTCCCCGCGCGGGTTATGATGGTGTGCCCGAAGCGCTCGCCGTCCACGTGCCGGACAAGGACCATGCCGCCAGTCTCGACCCGCTCGAACCGAAAAACGTGATGCTGAGCCTCAGTTTCCATTTCGATTTCAACGCTCTGTGGGAACGCAAGAGCAAGCTGTTCAACGAAAAGATTGTCAAGGATTTCGAGAACGGCGAGAAACAGATCCGCAAAGTGCTGCCCGGCACGTCGCTTGGCAAGCTCTTCGCCGAGGTCGGCTCCAATCATCGCGTCGTGGTCGCCCATCAGGAAAAGGTCGGTTATGGCGTCAAGCCCGGCCAATACTTTCCGCATATCGCGATCGTCACCACGATGCGCGATCCGCAGTTCGGCAAATCGATGAATTCGATTCTTCGCGCCGTGGCGCTGCTGGCCGGCAGGCAGGCCAAGCTAAAACTGGTGGAGGAAATGCATGGCCCGGTGAAAATCGTCGGCTATCGTTTTCCGGAAGACGGCGCGTTCCCGAACGACTCGGAGAATATCCGCTTCAACTTCAGTCCCTGCTTTGCCGTGGTCAACGATCAGTTTCTGGCCTGCTCGACCATCGAGTTCGCCCGCGAGATGATCGACTTGTTGCAAAAGGAACATGCCGGCTCAACCCGGCACGTCAGCCATGCTCCCCTGCAATTGCGGCTCTATTCCGGCGGCGCGGTGCAACTGCTCCACGCCTTCGAGGACCAGGTGCTCGGCCAGATCATTCTCGATCAGGCCGTGAAGCCCGCCGAGGGGAAGAAACAGTTGGACCAGCTTTCGAATTTCGTCGGCAAGCTCGGCCAACTGCGTCTGCACAGCGAATACGGCGACAACGAATACCGCTTTGATCTCGAATGGGCACCGAAGAAAAACTGAGGCAGCGTCATGGCGGAGCGCATCGATCCGAAATGGGCCTGGGCGAAATTCGAGCCCAGCCCCGACAACCCGTGGGACTTGAAAAAGGCCGGACATCTGTATCGCCGGGCGGCATTCGGCGCCACCTCGACTGAACTGAAGCAGGCTCTGGCCGATGGCCCATCGAAGGCCATCGATCGCCTGCTGAACGGCGCGCCGGAGGACCCCGACTTTGCCGCGGCCGCGGCCCTGATGGATCGCGCCTCGCGGCAAAACATCGGCTTGGCCCGCGGCTGGTGGCTGACCCGCATGCTCGAGGGTTCGCACCCATTGCGCGAAAAAATGACGCTGTTTTGGCACAACCATTTCGCCACCAGCGACTCCAAGGTTCTCAACGCGAGCCGCATGGTCGCTCAAAACGAACTGATGCGCCGCCACGCCCTCGGCAACTTCGGCGAACTAGCTGCAGGAAATGTCGAAGGATCCGGCGATGATGGTCTGGCTCGACACCGTTCAGAGCAAGAAAGGCCAGCCCAACGAAAATTACGCCCGCGAACTGATGGAACTGTTCAGCCTCGGCATCGGCAACTACACCGAGCATGACGTTCGCGAGGCGGCCAAGGCATTCACCGGCTGGGAAATCAAGGCCGATCACTTTCATTTCGACACCGCCCAACATGACGACGGCGCCAAGACGGTGCTCGGCAAGAGCGGCAAGCTCAATGGCGAAGACGTCGTCAGCATCTGCCTCGACCAGCCGTCCTGCCCGCACTTTATCACCCGCAAATTGCTGCGCTTCCTGCTCAGCGATACCCTCGAACTCACCGACGAACTGATCAATCCGCTCGCACGGCAATTCCGGGCCAGCAAGTTTGATTTCGGCAAGCTGGTCGAGACCGTGCTGCGCTCCAACCTGTTTTTCTCGCATCACGCCTATCGCAACAAAATCAAGTCGCCGGTCGATTTCGCCCTGGGCATCGTGCGCGGATTGGAGATTCGCGTCAGCACGACGGCGCTGGCGGCCGTGCTCGAATCGCTCGGACAGAATCTGTACCATCCACCTTCGGTGAAAGGTTGGGACGGCGGCGTGACCTGGCTAAACGGCCAGACGCTGCTGTTCCGCCAGAATCTGGCGCTGGCCCTGAGTTCGCGCGACGGGCAATATGTCCGCCATCCACCCGGCGCCGAGATTGTCGACCCGGCCGACCTGTTGCGCAAGTATGGCATCGTCGGCCCGGAAGCCGCGGCTGCCTTCCTGCTGGATCTATTCCTCCAGGGCGATGTGCCGGCCGAAACGCGGGAGCGATTGGTGGCGTATCTCAACCTTGCTCTCAAACTTTCGTTGCCGTCGTACTGGACCGAGCAGGACCGCGAGCGGCATCCTTCACGGGCCGTGACCCACCTAGTGTTGACGCTGCCGGAATTTCAATTGGGATAAACTGCTTGCGGCTTGGCTGTCAGGCGAAACGCGAGCCATTTAAGGAGATTCCACCATGACGAATCGTCGCGATTTTCTGAAGCAATCATCGCTCATCGCCTGGGGCCTGAGCGTGCCGACGTTCCTGGGCCGCACGGCGCTTGCCGCGAAACCCGCCCGCGCGGTCGGGGCCAAGGACACGATCCTCGTCGTGGTGCAGATGACTGGCGGCAACGACGGCCTCAACACCGTCATCCCCTTCAACGACCCCGAATACGCCAAGCTCCGTCCCACCATCGGCATCCCCGCCACTCAGGTCAAAAAACTAAACGATCAAGTGGGCCTGCACCCCTCCATGGACGGGCTCGCCGGCCTTTTGCAGGACCACGCCCTCTGCGTCGTCCAAGGCGTCGGCTATCCGAATCCCAGCCAGTCGCACTTCCGTTCGATGGACATCTGGCAGGCGGCCAGCACGGCAGAGAACCTCACCGAGGGTTGGATCGGCAAGGCGCTCAAGGATGTACAGCACCGGCGCCTTTCACGTGGCCCGCGACAACGAATCGGCCCCGCTGGCCCTGAACGGCTCGCCGAATCGGGTGCCGTCGATCACCTCGCTCGAGGATTTCCAGCCTCAAGATGGCCGCGGCCAGCAGCAGCCGATCAAAAGAATCAGGCCAAGATCATCGAAGGCGCCGCGAAAGTGCCAACCAGCCAGCCGGGCCTGCTCGATTTCGTGCAGAACACCGCGCTCAACACCTATGCCAGCAGCCAAGCGGCTCGCAGGAAATCGGCAAGAACTACCAGCCAAAATCGCCATACCCGCAAACGGCGCTCGCCAATCGACTCAAGCTTGCCGCGCAACTGATCGATGCCGACCTGGGCGCCCGAATCTTCTACGTGAGCATCGACGGCTTCGACACGCACGCCAACCAGGGCGGCGTCGGCGGCCAGCAGGCGAATCTACTCGGCGAGGTCTCCGGCGCCATCACCGCCTTCTACAAGGATCTGGCCGCCCGCGGCCATGGCGACCGCGTGCTGGTCATGACCTTTTCCGAGTTTGGCCGCCGGGCCAAGGAAAACGGCAGCAAGGGCACCGATCACGGCAGCGGCGCGCCGATGTTCCTGGTCGGCGGCAAAGTCAAGCCCGGCGTCGTCGGCGAACATCCCAGCCTCAGCAAGCTCGAAATTGGCAATCTCGAAGCATCACACCGATTTCCGCCAGGTCTATGCCGCGGTACTCGACAATTGGCTCGGCGTGCCCAGCAAAATCGTGCTCGGAAAGGAATTCAAGCCGGTGGATGTGCTCAAGAGTTGAGATCAAGATTCCGGGTTCGAGTCGGGCGGCACTTCTCGTCAATCCTTTGCCTCGAACCCGGAATAGTCGAATCGATCACAGTCCAAGTTCCACGCCGAGTTGCGTCACCGTCGAATTGAACACTCCGAACGGGGCGGCAATCACGTCAATCCCCGCCCCGGCGTTCACCATCACCGCGCCGTTGAACGTCACCGCGTTGATCAAATCCAATCCCAGATTGACCACATCCGCCCGCCCCCAGGTTCAAATTGACGTTGTGAGCAAACGTACTGGCAGCCAACGTCGCTAGGTTCTCAATCTGGACCAAATCGGCGCCGGCGCCGGTGTCCATATTGACGAAGCCGTTGAAATTCACGTCATTGACCGTGACCACGTCGTTGGAACCGCCGGTTTGAAGCGTGGTCGTGCTGTTCGCGGTCAGGTTGGCGATGGTCACCTGGTCCGCGCCGTCGCCGGTGTTGACATGAATGAAACCGTCCAGTTGACCGTTCGCGCCGGTCCAGGTGACGATGTCGTCGCCGTCGAACGTGTTGATGTTCGTCGCGCCGCTGACCTTCACCGTCCCGCTCACGTTCAGCTTGTCGTCGGCGTTGCCGAGAAGGATCGCAAGGTTCCCGGTCGTGTTCATGTTGCCGGTGATTTCCACGTCCGCCGCGCCGTTGCCCAGCGCCAGCGTGACCGATCGGGTGGTCGCGTTGCCGCTGAAGTTCACGTTGTCGATGCCGGCGTCGGCCCGCAGCAGCAAGCTGTTGTTCAATGTTAGGAGAGCGGTGAAATCGCTGGACGAGCCGCCCACGCCGAAATTCACGCTGCTGAATCCATTGACCTGGAAGTTGGTCCCGCCGACCGAAAGGCTGTCGAAGCCTTCGCGAGCGTTGAGAATGAAGCCGCCGGCAATGGCGGTCGTTCCGGCAAATGTGGTGCTGCTTCCGCCGGAGCCATAGTTGAGGATCACCGAACCATTGGCAGTCAGATTGCCGTTGGCCTGGAACGTGTCCGACCCGCCCAAATGGGACGACGAGAGCGTGCCGTTTACAGTCACATTGCCGTTGAACGCAAGCGACGTGTCGCCGGTGCCGGTGAAGAAACCGAGCCCTCCGATCGCGGTGCTCGCGGAGCCCGAGCCGATCGCGACATCGGCATTGCCGTGAATGTCTCGCACGAACACTGCGCCATTGATCGTCAAGGTCGGGCTGGAAAGCGATACGGCCAGATCGCCGATGCCGCCGGACACATTGACGATGCTGGTGATCGTCGCCGAAGTGGCCGCGTTCAAGGTGAACTGATCGTCGCCATCCAGGGCAAGGAATGCCACTGGGCCGGAAACCTGAAGTTTGTCGCCCTGCAGTTGCACGCGATTGTCGCCGGAGCCCAGATTGGCGCTGACAGCGCCAACGCTGACATTGGCGCCGAGGTTGCCGACCACCACGGTGTCGCTTCCTGCCGCCGCGAAAACGCTGATGTTGCGCCCCACGGTCAACGATGTGGTGGGGTTCAGATTGATATTGCTTCCGCCGAAGCCCACATTGATGCCCACGAAACCGCTCGCGGAAAGACTCGCCGCGGAAACGTTGATCGTGTCGAACCCTTCGCCGGCGACCACGCTCAGCGAGCCGTTGATCGTGGCGTTGCCGCCGATCGAGACATCGCTGCCGCCGGTTCCCAGGCTCAGGCTCACGCTGCCGGTGGTGATATTTGAACTGGCGGCCCCGAGCACAACCGTGTCAAATCCGGTGCCCGCTCGAATGAAGGCGTTGCCGTTGAGCGACAATGAACTGATCGGGGCGAAATTGATGTTCGTGTCACCGATGCCGCCATTGATGTTCACGAAGCCGTTCACGCTCAGCGACTTGCTGGTCACGGAAATCGAATCGGCGCCGGCGGCGTTGAACAGAACCAGGCCGCCGCCAATGCTGCTGTCGGCAAAGCCATTAATTGAAAACGAGGCATCGCCGTTGCCGCTGTTGACGAACACGCTGCCGGTCACGCTAAAGGCGTCGTTGATTGCCAGCGTGTCTTGGCCGTCGAAGTTGCTGACTTGCAGATTGCCGTTCACGGTCGTGTTGGCGTTGGCTTGAATGTTGCTGCCGCCCACGCCGGTGTTGATGATCACGCTGCCAGCGGTTAGGGCCCCGCCCGTCGCGCCTAGGTTGATGGTGTCGAGGCCCGAGGTGCTGGTGATGCGTGTGAAGCCGCCGATGTTGACGTCGTTGGCGGCGATGTTGATGTTCGTGGCCCCCGAACCGTTGTTAATGACCACATTGCCGTGCTCTTGAACTGCGTTCCGCCGATCACCAAGGTATCGATGCCATCGCCGTTATTGATGGTCAGGCTGCCGACGCTGAGCGATTCGGCGGCGGTGGCGGCAAGCGTCACCGTGCTGTCGCCGACGCCATTATTGACCGAAACGGCGCCGGTCACGGTAGTGTTGCCGGCGATCGTCACGCTGTCGTTGCCATCGCCATTGACGACCACGACGCCGCCCAGCGTCTGCGTTCCCAGGATCGTCCCGAGCGTGAGCGAATCGTCGCCGTTGCCGCCGAAGAATTGGACATTGCCCGAGAGATTGTGCTCGTCACCAGCGCGGTATCGTTTCCAAAGCCCATGCTGAAGCGAATGTTGTCAATGCCGCTGAAGTTGGTCTGGCCGTTAATCGTGGTTCCGAGATCGCCGGCCACGGTGATGCTGCCAAGCCCCGTGCCGGTGATGATCACAGCCTGATTGTTCAACCCGCCGGACACCCCCGCCGGCGTCATATCGTCGATGCCGGTGACCACCAACGTGGTCCCGATTTGACTCGTGGTGACCACGCCCGCGGGCGCATTGCGCCCTTCCAATGCTTCCACTTGCAAGCGGCCCAATTGGGATGAGCCTCGCGCGTTTCGACGTTTCAATTGCGCATGGCGTCCGCCGAGCGCCCAAAGTGAGTTCAGTCGCATGGGTGCACTCCGTCAATATTGCTAAACTGGTTGCCTCAGAGATCATTCAGCCGGGAGTATTGCCCGCGGCCGAGGAATTGACCCGCGGCCGGAATGGTTGCGGATGGGATTGCAACAACCGCGCCGAATTGTGAAGTTTTCCTAATCTGCCAAGTCGAATGAACCCAAAAACTCTGAAGAATTGGTGATTTTGATATTCAAAAACTGAAATCAATCTTTCACCGCCCGGCACGCCTGTCGGCGGGGCCTCAGCAAACCGGGATCGAGGTTGCAAATCGGAAATCGGCTCCCCATTTGCCTCTAAGTGCGAAATGGAATTCCCAGGTCGAGAACGATCGGTGGCGCATTTGACCGGCACGCCTTCCTAGCTTAGGCTTTCTCCGAGCGAAATCATTCGGTCGGAGATTTGAACATGAATTGCCCCGGCTGCGGCGCCGCCATGCAAGCGGTGGGAAACCGCAATTACTTCCATTGCGATCATTGCGGCCGGTTCGAGTTCCCGTGCGAGACCGACGCCGGCGTCGTCCCGCTCGGCGAGAAATCGATCAAAGATTGCCCGGTGTGCCGCGCGTCGTTGGAAAAGGCTCTGATTGAAGGCGAGGACGTCCGCTATTGTCAGACTTGCCGCGGCTTTCTTTGCGCCACCGACGTTTTCGGTCGCATCATCCACAAGCGCCTGCGCTGCACGGCCCCAACGAACAGGTCAACGAGCCCTTCGATCCGGCCGACCTCAAGCGCCGGCTCCGCTGCCCGGGCTGCGCCGGCTGGCTGACGGCACATCCGTATTTCGGCGGCGGCAACGCCGTCGTCGACACCTGTGAGCATTGCCACTGGATTTGGCTCGATGCCGGCGAGCTCGCCATCATCGAGCGCTATATTCCCCACGTCCGCCCGGTTGATCCGGTCCTGCCCATCTCCGATGATCCCGCCCGCCAATCCGCGCCGACTCCGCTGCTGACGCTCGACGATTTGTTCTGACATTCCCTCCTTGGCCCACATTTCCAATCCAGTGCTCGCCGTGGCCGAGGATTCCAATCTTCTGATCGAGACGACGCTTCTTCTCGGCGTATCATTCATCACAGAGTCATCGAGATCACAGAGAAAAAAAATTTGCAGAGTTGAGTTCCTCGCTCGTTTGATGCGTTGGTCTTCTCTGTGCTCTCGGTGTCTCTGTGGTTCAAACCGAATTCCATCCCAGGAGATCCCAGCCATGAAGATCGGCGCTCGCAACAAGCTCGAAGGCGAAGTGGTGCAAATCAAACGCGGAACGGTGATGTGCCAGGTGATCGTCCGCATCGCGGGCAATGCTCAGATGGAATCAGTCATGACGCTCGACTCGGTCGACGATCTCGGCTTGAAGGTCGGCGACAAGGTCCGCGTCGCCGTCAAGGCCGTAAACGTACTGCTGCTAAAGGAGTGATGCTCGACGAATTCGTCGTTGGATAACCCATACAATCTTCTCCATTCGCCAATCGGCGCCAAAGCGTTTCATCGAGGCGCGACCGTCATGCTATCGATGCCCTTCCCGCTTAAGACCTTCGTTCATCCGCATTCGGTTTATCGGCTGGAGTATCCGGCCCATTGGGACGAGGTGATCGAGAAGGAGGGCGAGTCGTGCGGCTTCGGCCCGCACGATCGAGACAATGTCGGGTTGTGGATTTCGATCCTGCCGATGAGCGTCGATACCGATCGCCTGGACGAGGACCTGCCCAAGCTGCTGGAGGGATCGCTGGAAAAGACCGGGGCCGCCAATCTTCGCCGCGACACGTCGCTGAAGCAATACGGATTGATGGCGGACATGACCACGGACGGCCAGGGCGGGCATTACTGGATCGTGGCCGGGGGCGATGTGATTCTCTTCGCCAGCACTCAGGTGCCAGCCGCCGAGCGCGACGAATGGAACCCGCTGTTCACGAAGGTAATGGCCAGCCTGCAAATCACCCGTGACGAGGAACTGCTCTATCGCAAGGTGGCCAACGATGTACTCAAGCAACTGAAGGAAAAACAACCGGACGAGGAGTTTGAATTCGACGCCAACAAGATTCGCGGCAAGCACCAGACGGTGTTTCTCAGCAACGTCTTTCGCGATGTCACGGACGCACCGGATCGCCGCGAGCAAATCGTGAAGCACTTTGTCGACACGCTCAGCCAGCAGAACTTTTCGACCGAACTCGGCCATGAAACCTGGGAGCAGGCGCAGGCCCGCGTGCTGCCGGTGCTGAAGCCCAAGAATTACATCAACAGCGAAACGCCGACAAAGCATTTACTGACGCGCGAATGGCTCGGCGACGTGATCGTGACTTATGCCCTGGTGAATCAGAAAACCTTTCGCTTCGTGACCGGCTGGGATGTGGATCGCTGGGGCGCCACCGCCGAGAAGCTGGACGAAATTGCCCTGGCCAACCTGGCGAAACTACCCTGGCCGAAGCAACTCATGGGCGCGCGCTTCCGCAATGAGGGCCAAATCATCGTAGTCGATACCGACGACGGCCTGGCGACCAGCCGCCTGCTGCACCCGGATTTGCACCGGCTGTTTTCCGGCCCGCTGGGCAGCCCCTTCTGGGCCGGCATTCCCTGCCGCAATCGGCTGGTGTTGTTTTCCGATCGCAAGGCGCTCAAACAGCGCATCGGCCGGCGATTGAAGAAAGACCACGACACGTCGGCCTATGCGATCACGCCGACGCCCTTCCTGGTGACGCTCGACGGCATCGCGACCGGAAAGTGGAAGTAGCGGCGGCGTTTCGCCGCCGGCGGCGAGACGTCGGCGGCGAGACGCCGCCGCTACGGCGCTTTTCACTCCCCGAACTTCGCCTCGGTTTCGGCCATGGCGGCGCTGGCCTTGCTCACCTCGCGAATAACCTTCTGGCGAACTTGAGGTCGAGCAGTGCAACCGATGCGACGATCATACGCTTGTTCGAGGGTTGTCTCCGAAGCCGCTCATCGTCCAATCGATCAATGCTGTGAGAATTGCATTTCGAGTCTCGGGATAAGAAGTCCAATGGACTGCCGCGTCCGCAGCGCGTTGCGGCCAAACACTATTTCGATTGCCCCACGACGGGCTCGTTGGTGCCGGGCCAAAACCGTCCCATTCAGTGAGCGAGAAATCTTCTGCGGTCGTCTCCGCCGCGAACCATGGCGCACCAAGGTGGTACCACACCTTGCTGGCGTCCTCGGAGTCGGGAGAATCTTCGAAAGGTTTGTAGAGCGCTTGACAATTTGACGCAGCATTTCTTGCACGTTCTCGATGACTCCCATCGGGATTGGAAATGAACTCGCTTGCCGTAGTCCGCGCAGCGTCGCGAGCGCCTATTAGTGAACGATCACATTCCCGTTGCGACTTGATTTGCAGTTCCGAGCAAGCAACAGCGGCGCGAGTCAAGGCCTCGGAACCCCAAAACGCCAGACCACGAATGAGGAGCAACATCCGCAAATACTCTTCCGGCAATTCAAGATTAAATGGATTCGGATTGAGTTCCTCTTCCTTGGCGAATTGCTGGATGTCCGGCACGATTAATCCTGCATTCGCAAGGGCTGCAATCGAGGGCTTGTGCCCGACATAAGCCGCAAGACTCTTCGCTGGCTCGGCACTAATCGTCGGCTCTAAACGATTCCACAAGCTTGCGACACTCATTTTGCAATGCCCATTCGCTTCATTCACTCCCCAAACTTCGCCTCGGTTTCGCTCATGGCGGCGCTGGCCTTGCTCACCTCGCGAATCTTCCTCTCGCGGACTTCGCTTTCAAACCGCTCGATCAGCTTCTCCAGCGGCATCGCGCCGAGGTCGCCATCGATGCGATCGCGGACGGCTACGGCGTTGGCATTCTTCTCTTTCTCGCCCACCACGAGCATGTAGGGGATTTTTTCCAACTGCGCCTCGCGAATCTTCGCCCGCATGTCCTCGTGGCGAACATCGGCATGCACGCGGAAGCCGCGATCGCGCAGTTCGCGCTCGACGCTCTTCGCGTACTCGTTGAAGGTGTCGCGAATCGGGATGACTCGAGCCTGTTCGGGGGCCAGCCACATCGGAAAGGCCCCGGCGAAATGCTCGATCAGGATGCCGCAGAAGCGCTCCATCGAGCCGAACGGCGCGCGATGGATCATCACGGGACGATGGGCCTTGCCGTCGGAGCCGATGTACTCCAGGTCAAAGCGATTGGGCAGGTTGTAATCGAGCTGCACGGTGCCGAGTTGCCATTCGCGGCCGATGCAGTCGCGCACCATGTAGTCGATCTTCGGGCCATAAAATGCGGCTTCGCCGACGCCGATCGAGTAGTTCATGCCGGACTTCTTCACCACCTCCAACAGGTTCTTTTCGGCGACGTCCCACAGTTCCGGCGCGCCGACATACTTGTCGCTCTTCGGATCGCGCAGGCTCACCCGCACCGAATAGTCGTTCAGTCCCAGCGACTTCAGCACGAACAGCACCAGGTCGATATTGGCCTGAAGCTCCGCCTCGACCTGATCGGGAGTCACGAACAGGTGGGCATCATCCTGGGTGAAACCGCGAACGCGGGTCATGCCGTTGAGTTCGCCCGACTGCTCGAACCGATAGACGGTGCCGAACTCGGCGAGCCGCACCGGCAGATCGCGGTAACTATGCGGATGGGCCTTGTAGATTTGGATATGGTGTGGGCAGTTCATCGGTTTGAGGAGATAGCCTTCCTGGCCAGAGAGCCAGGTTTTCAAGACTTCGGCTTTCGCCTCGGTCGATGTCGCCGCCCGGTAATCCTCGCACAGCTTATTGAGGCTTTCCGGAGCCAGGCCGAGTTCGTGTTCATGGCCGGTATGTTCGGCCGATTCATGCACGACGGCCGCGAGCAGGCTCAAAAAGGCTTTCTCCGCCTCGGCGCCCAGTTCGTTCTTTTCCAGCAAGGTCAGCCAGGTGTCAACCGCCTGCCCGAGCGGATTGAAGTAGAGCGGCGGGTATTGCGAGTCGCGATAGTAGGGGAAGTGACCGGAGGTCCGATACAGTTCCAGCCGGCCGATATGTGGAGTATAGACCGGCGAATAGCCGCGCTTCAACAACTCATCCTTGATGAAGCCTTCGAGAATGGTGCGGACCATCGCCCCCTTGGGCATCCACAGGATCAAACCCTGCCCCGCCTGTTGGCTGATGGTAAACAGTTTCAGTTGCTTGCCGAGCACGCGGTGATCGCGCTTCTTCGCCTCTTCGACCTGCGCCAGGTACGCGTCGAGGTCCTTCTGGGAAAAAAACGCGGTGCCGTAGAGCCTCTGCAATTGCTTGCGGCTGGAATCGTTCTTCCAGTAGGCCCCGGCGATGCTCAAGAGCTTAAACGCGCCGATCTTGCCCGCATTTGGAACGTGCGGCCCGCGGCATAGATCGATGAATTCGCCCTGGCGATAGAAACTGATTGAGGGGTACTTACTCAGTTCCGCGTCGATGTGTTCGACTTTCAACTGTTGTTTGAGATCGGCGCACAGGGCCCGGCCCTCGGGAATTGGTCGTTCGAAGCGCTCGAACGGCTCCGCCGCGTCCACGATCTTTTTCATTTCGGCTTCAATGCGCGGGAAGTCCTCCTCGCGAATCGGAGTGGGCGAGTCAATGTCGTAGTAGAAACCGTTTTCGATGGTGGGGCCGAAGGCGAGTTGAGTTCCGGGAAACAGCCGCATCACCGCCCGGGCCATGACGTGAGCGCAGGAATGCCGCAAAACGTCAAGTGAGTCGCGATCCCTGTCGGTGAGAATTTGGAAGGAAACGCGCACTCCCTCTCCCTCCGCTTCGGGGGGAGAGGGCCGGGGTGAGGGGGGTGAAACCGGCAACTCCCGGTCGAGATCGACGATCTGGCCATCGACCTTGGCGGCGACCGCGGCGGCCGCCAAACGCTTGCCGATCCCCTCGGCGACCTGCCGGGGCCGGGTGCCGGGTGGAACTTGTTTGGTGGATTGATCGGGCAGAACCAAAGTGATCATGAACTGAACTCCTATCGAGTCCCTTCGTTGCGACCCCTACGACGGGTCAGCTAGCGCAAGGACATGGCGGCGACTTTCGAGGTTCATGCTATGGAATGCGGGCCATTTCATCGCACGCACCCGATCGCCAACTCACTGCAAAACGATTGGGTGCTCGATGCGATTTGTCAATTCTCGTATGATAAGGTCATCCAGCAGAAGCAATTGCAGCGGTCGCGCGGGCTCGTAGCCCGGCGAACAACCAGGATAAAGACATGCGACATTTCCCGAAGATTACCGAAGATTGCGCAGTGCGCACAAACCGCGCAATCTTCGTAATCTTCGAGAGAAAACGCGAGTTTTCCGCGCCATCTTCGGAAAAATCAGGCAAAAAGTGCATGTCGCGTTCTCAGGCGTGACGTAACTCCGATCACCGCAAACGGTTCGGGAAACGGCCGATCAGCGAAGGAAACAATTCGGAAATGAGCAATTCCGGCAAGGGCACATTTGCGTTTGTATCGCTTGGCTGCCCAAAGAACCTGGTCGATTCCGAGCGCATGCTCGGCAAGCTGGCCCAGGACGGCTACGCCCTGACTCCGGACGCCGACGGGGCCGATGTCGTCGTCGTCAACACCTGCGGCTTCATCGAGCCGGCCCGGCAGGAATCGCTCGCCGTCATCCGCGAGATGCTCGAGCTGAAGAAGGCAGGGCCGCGTCGGCTCGGTGGTCGTCGCCGGCTGCCTCGCCGAGCGGCAAGAAAGACGATGCTGCTCGAGCAGGTGCCCGAGGTCGATCAGATCGTCGGCGTCTTCGGCCGCGAGGAGATCGTCGGCGTCGTCGAGCGATCGCGCCGCGAGCGCGCAGTCGAGGAGCAGCGGTCGCTGTTTCGCCCCGCCCCGGTCCGCGCCCTCGAAGACACCGCCCGCCTGCGCATCACGCCGCGGCACTTACGCCTATCTGAAAATCTCCGAGGGCTGCGACCGCACCTGCACCTTCTGCGCCATCCCCGGCATGCGCGGCAAGCACGTCACCAAGCCGATCGAGGAAGTCATCCGCGAGGCGAACGAACTCGCCGCCGACGGCGTCCGCGAACTGATCGTCGTCGCCCAGGACACCACCTATTACGGCCTCGATCTCTACGGCAAGGTCCGCCTGGCCGAACTGCTGCGCCAACTCGATCGCGATCGACGGCATCGAGTGGATTCGCATCCTGTACGCCTACCCGATCTACTTCACCGACGAACTGATCGAAACGCTCGCCTCGGCGAAAAAGATCATCCCGTATCTCGACATGCCGCTGCAGCACATCAATGACCGCATGCTGAAGCGAATGCAACGCCGCGTGTCGCCGCGCGGAAACGGAGGCGCTGCTCGGCAAGCTGCGGCGTGCGATTCCGAACCTGACCATGCGCACGACGTTCATCGTCGGCTTCCCCGGCGAAACCGACGCGGAGTTCGAGGAGCTGAACGATTTCGTCCGCGAGTCGAAGTTTCGAGCGTTGCGGCGTCTTTCCCTATTCGCGCGAGCCCGGCACGCCGGCCGACCGCCTGCCCGATCATTTGCCCGAGGAAGTGAAGCAGGCCCGCCGCGACCGCATCATGGAGACGCAGCAACAGATAGCGTTTGGCTGGTGCCAGGCACAGGTCGGCCGCGAACTGGAAGCGATCATCGACGGGCCGGATCCCGAGGTGCCGAACCATTTCGTCGGCCGTACACATGCGGACGCCCCCGACATCGATGGCTCGATCCGCTTCAAGGGCAAGAATCTCCGCCCCGGCGATTTGATTCGCGTGAAAGTGACCGCCGCCGATGGCTACGACCTCGCAGGCCGGGCAATTGGCGAACCGTGGTAGCAACCGTGCCCGAACGTGTGCTCAACGTTCCGAACATCTTGACCCTGTCGCGCTTGCCGTTGGCGATCGTGCTCTTTGCCTGCATCGCCTACGAACAATGGTTGGCCGGCCTGATCATTTTCGTCCTCGCGTCGGCGACCGATTGGCTCGACGGATTCCTCGCCCGGCGATTGAATCAGGGCACGCAACTGGGCCGCAATCTCGACCCGCTCATCGACAAGGTCCTCACCGGCGGCGCCTTCATTTATCTCATGCCGGTCAAAGGCGCCGATCTCTCGGAATGGATGGTCACTGTGGTCATCGGCCGCGAACTGCTCATCACCGGCCTGCGCGGCATCATGGAAGCACAAGGAATCAAATTCGGCGCCGATTGGCTCGGCAAGTTCAAGATGGGCCTGCAATGCGCGACTTTGATCGCGATTCTCACCATGCTCTGGTTGCGAACTCTTTCCCTTTCCGAGAACCTTCTCGCCGCGTTGCACATCGTGCAGCTTGTCATCCTCTACGCCATGCTCGTGGCAACCGTCGCCAGTGGCTTGCAATATGTCGTGAAGGCGGCCCGGGTCTGGAAGGCGTGAGGGAGCGTGAGAATGGAAGATCACGACCAACGATTTAAACTGATCCTGCAGACGTTCTTTCGGGAATTCATGGAGTTGTTCTTTCCGGAATGGGCGAGGCGATTCGATTTGTCGCAACCGGAATGGTTGCGGGAAGAGGAATATGTCGATCCGCCACAAGGCGAGAAGGTCCGCATGGATCTGGTTGCCAAGTTGGCCTTGCGCGAAGCAATCGCCTTGGGCAGCAACGAGCCGGACCATTGGCTCGCCCTGGTCCACATCGAGGTTGAGTCTTCGGAAAGTTCGACCGACATTCGCCGGCGCATGCTGGACTATTATCGAGCCTTGCGAAAAAGGTACAATTTACCAGTGGTGCCGCTGGTCTTGTTCCTCCGAGTCGGACTCGATGGAATCGGTTGGGACGCCTACGAGGAATCGGTATGGGGCCGACGGCTGGTGTGGTTCAGCTATCCGTACATCGGCTTGCCGGCGCTTGACGCAACGCCGTATCTGACGGGTGAGAATCTCCTCGGCATCGCCTTGGCCGCCCTGATGCGGGTTCCCACCGAGCGAAGAGCCGAACTCAAAGCCAGCGCGGTCGAACGACTCGGCACGAGTCCGTTGAACGAAGCGCAGAAATACTTGCTCCTTGAATGTGTGGAAACCTATTTTCCGTTGAATGGCAGCGAGTCAGCCGAGTATCGCCAGTTGATCGAGGCCACATCCAAGCGAGAGGTAAAACAAATGCCAAACATGTGGATCGAAATTGGAAAAAAAGAAGGACGATTGGAAGAGCGCCATGCAATCCTGCTGACATTCCTCGAGAAGCGATTTGGCCCGCTTACGGAATCAGTGCGCGAGCGCGTGGACGCACTCGAACCGAAACGAGTCGAAGAGATTTTGGACAAGATCTTAGCGGCGCCTTCCCTCCGCGACCTCGGCCTCGAAGATTGACGATTTCATCGATCGGATCGACCATGCCTCGCCCCCTGGGATTCGCCATCGTCGGCTGCGGGATGATCGCCCGCTTTCATGTTCGGGCCCTGGCTGATGTTCCGGGCAGCCGGTTGGCGGCGCTCGTCAGCCGGACTCCCGCCAGCGCCGAAAAGCTCATCACCGACGCCGCCGTTTCTCGCTGTCCGATCTACACCGACATCGCCGACGCCTTAAAGCAGTCGGACGTCGATGTCGTCATCATCACCACGCCGAGCGGCGCGCATCTGGAGCCGGCGGTCGCGGCGGCCAACGCCAAGAAACATGTCGTCGTCGAGAAGCCGCTGGAAATCACGCCCGAGCGCTGCGACCGCATCATCGACGCCTGCGATCGCAATGGCGTCAAGCTGTGCACGATCTTTCCATCGCGCTTTGCCGACGCCAACATGGAATTGAAGAAAACTGTCGAAGAAGGGCGCTTCGGCCGACTCACCCTCGGCGAAACCACCTGCAAATGGTGGCGATCGCAGCAGTATTACGATGAAGGCGGATGGAAAGGCACTAAGGCGCTGGACGGTGGCGGCGCCCTCATGAACCAGGCGATCCACAATGTCGACCTGTTGCTCTGGATGATGGGACCGGTGGTGCAAGTCGCCGGCTTCACCGCCACGCTGGCCCACGAACGCATCGAGGTCGAGGACACGGCGGTCGCCTGTCTGCAATTCGCCAACGGCGCGCTCGGCGTCATTCAGGCCGCCACCAGCGTGCATCCCGGCTATCCGAAAACCATCGCCATCCATGGCGACCGTGGCTCCGCTGTAATCGAACAGGAAGACGTCATCCGCTGGGATTTCACGCCCGAAACCGACGCCGACACAAAGGTGAAGGAGCGCTTCGCGAGTAAAGTGGGCGCTTCGGGCGGCGCTGCCGACCCCAAGGCGATTTCGCACACCGGCCACGCCCGCCAACTCACCGATTTCGTTCGCGCGATTCAAACCAATTCGCAACCACTCGTCGATGGCCGCGAAGGCAGGCGGGCCGTGGAGTTGATTTGCGGGATCTACCAATCCGCGGCGACTGGGCGTGCGGTGAAGTTGTAATTGCAGTAATATGTCGTTAGTCGATTGCCGGAATTCATTCTGGAGTGCGATCAATGCAAACGGTTACATTGGAGGAAGCGCAAGCGAATTTGCCCAAATTGGTCGACAAACTGCGTCCCAACGAGGAAGTCGTCATCACTCGAGAAAACCAACCGATTGCGCGGCTTATTGGTGAATCCGTGCAGGCGCGTCCGGCACGGGTTCCAGGATGCATGCAGGGGAGCATTACATTCATGGTTGCGGACTTTGATGCGCCTCTAGAAGATTTCAAGGAGTATATGGAATGAGGATGCTGCTGGACGCGCATGCCATTCTTTGGTTCGTTGACAATCCGTCCAAGCTCAGTGTGGTCGCTCAAAAGGCAATCGTCGATCCGGCGAATGACTTGCTCCTCAGCGCTGCGACGATCTGGGAAATCGCAATCAAAGTCGCTCGTGGCAAGTTGACCCTTTCCGTGCCATATCAGGCGTTCATGGATCAGTTAATTGCCAATCTCGGTCTTCAGATTTTGCCGATTACAGTGCCCTATTGCCAATCGCTGCTCGCGTTGCCTTTCCATCATGGTGATCCATTTGATCGAATCATTCTGGCTCAGGCCACGGTCGAACAGGTTCCCATTGTGAGTTCCGATTCGGTGTTCGATCAATACGCAGTGCCCCGGATTTGGTGATTTCGCGTAGCTGCTGCTGAGTCAGCATTCACCTCCGCTCAACCCCAACCAAGAACCCATAGGCTCTCAGCCCGCCAAATAGCCACCTCTGCCGTAGCCGACAATCGGCTCCAAAGCTCACGGGTTCGATTACCAAAACCTTGAATCCTGTCGCTTTAAGCTCATTCAGAATTTGGCCTTTGGAAAAATGGTGCAGCGCGACGCCGTGCGGCACGGCGTAATCACCGGCGGCGGGGTCGCCTGTAATCGCGCGAAGCCGATCGTGCAACAGCCACTTGCGGCCGGCGGCGGGTGCCCAGGTGAAACCAGAGGTTGTGCACGTGCAGCAGGAAGCGGCCGTCGGGCTTCAGGATTCGCCTCACGTGCGCGAGTGCTTTTCGCCGATTGTCGCGACCGGAAATCATCCCCAGCGTGCTGAACATGCACGCGGCGTAGTCGAAACACTCGTCCCGAAGGCAATCCAGTTCGACGAGGTTGCCGCGAATGAACTGGAGATTGATGCTTGCGGCACGTGCCTTTTCGGCGGCGACTTTCAGTATCTCATCGGAAAGATCGATTCCCAACACCGAAAACCCACGCCCGGGCGAATGGAATCGCCAGGCGGCCGGTGCCGCAATCCAAGTCAATCAAGTTTCCGGGGGTCGAAAAAAACCGCTCGACGAAGCGCAAATCAAATCCCAGCAAGGGAGTTCCGGCGAGCCTCCCATCGCAAGAGCGGGCCAATTCGGGATCATGCAAGTAGTCCCAACCGGCACGAGAAACGCGAGTCCGGAGCTGCCAATCTGGTGAGTTTATGGTGAAAATTGGGAAAATTTGGAAGAATACACTTGCCAAGTGAAATAAATATTCCAGAATTAACCGGTAAGATATGGGAGAAATCGGTCAAAATCGATCGCTATCTTTCAAAATCAGTCTCAAACATCCGACTTGGGGCATGATTCGTTTCCTTTCGTCTCATGAGAATCAATTCGCCTAATTGATTCCCACCGAAGGACCGTAGTGGTGAGAGGAAACCAAATCGAGTCGGCAACACACGAACTGGGACGCGAGGTGACCGTGCTGGTCGAGGAACGCCGTCAGCATGTGTTGGATCTGCTGGGCCGTCAGGGCTTCGCCACCCTGAGCGACTTGGCCCGGACGCTAAGCGTCTCCGAATCGACGCTGCGCCGCGACTTAGCCTATTGGGAAGAGCGCGGACTGCTGCGAAAGATTCATGGCGGGGCCATGTACACGGGCGAGTCGGCGACGCTGCCGCCCTTGGAAGAGCGCTCCGACAAACAGATCGACGAAAAGAAAGCGATCGCCCAGGTGGCCGCCGATCGCATTCGCGATGGCGACGCTATCCTGATCGATGGCGGAACCACGACGATCGAACTGGCCCGTTTGCTTGTCGGCCGGCCGCTCCAAGTTGTCACGAATAGCCTGCCGATCGCCCAATTATTCTCCGGCAGCCAGCAGACCGATTTGGTCATGCTCGGCGGCTACGTCTATCCAAAAACGGGCGTCGCGCTGGGTCCCATGCTGATCCGCCAACTCGAAGACGTGCACGTCCAGCAAATGTTGCTGAGCGTGAGCGGGATCACCCCGAAAGGATTCTTCAACAGCAACATGCTTTTGGTCGAGGCCGAGCGGCGAATGATGCGTTGTGCCGACGAGGTCGTCGTGTTGGCCGATCATTCCAAATTCGGACGACAGGCCCTGGCCCACTTGTGTGAATTGGGAGCCGTCGATTCGTTGGTCACTGATTCGGGCACCGTGACGGATCATCGCCGCATGGTCGACGACGCGGGTGTGCGAGTTTCCATCGCACCCGTCGAAATCAGCCCCCGGCCGCGGCCCGCCGATTTGGAAATGGACGAACAGGAGAGCGACGAAGGTTCATCCGATGAGCAGCACCACGATTGATCGCTCGCAGATCGAGCGGCTGGTTCGCGAATCACTGGGCAAAGTCCTGGGCATGCCCGCGCCGTCGCCGAGCGCCGGAAATCGCCCCAAGCTCGTCGCCAATGTCTCGGCCCGGCATTGCCATCTCACTGCCGAGCATGTCGAAGCTCTTTTCGGCAAGGGCCACAAGCTGAAACCGTTGAAATACCTCTATCAGGAAACCGATTTTGCCTCCGCGGAGTCAGTCACGATTATCGGCCCGCGCCAACGGTTGATTCCAAGCCTGCGCGTGCTCGGCCCGTGCCGCGAATACTCGCAAGTGGAACTGGCTTTCACCGACGGCATCGCGCTCGGCATCGATCTGCCGGTTCGCCGCAGCGGCGATCATCGCGACACGCCCGGTGCATGGCTGATGGGCCCCGCCGGCATGATCCAACTCACCAAGGGCGTGATTCGCGCCGAACGCCACGTCCACATGGGTCCCAAGGACGCGGAATACTACGGCGTCAAGCACGGCGATTACCTGAACTTGCGGATCAAGAGCCGCTGCCCGACCGTGCTCGAACGCTTGCTTTGCCGCGTCGATAAAAACTACAAGCTGGAAATTCACATCGATACGGACGAAGGCAACGCCGTGGACCTGGCGAACGCGACGGAAATTGAATTGTTCAAATAGTCGTTTGCGCTTCAGCGCGGCTGCTAAGGCGCATGCGGCAATCCAAATGGGAGTTCTCGATGGCTGCGAATCTGGAAGCGCTGGGAATGATTGAAACCAAGGGCCTAACCGCCCTGATTGAAGCAAGCGACGCCATGCTGAAGGCGGCGAACGTGACGCTGATCGGCTGGCAGAAAATCGGCAGCGGCCTGGTGACCGCGCTGGTGGTGGGCGACGTGGCGGCGGTCAAGGCCGCGGTCGACGCCGGCGCCGCCGCCGCCGGCCGCATCGGCGAGGTGGTTGGCGTGCAAGTCATTCCGCGCCCGCACGAAGACGTGACGCAAATTCTGCCCAAGGGCAAGGCCTCGGTCGGTTAATCCATCCAAACTAATTTCACTTCGGAGACTTTTGATCATGGCGAAGGCAATGAACGAGGCCCTGGGCCTTGTCGAAACCAAAGGGTTGATCGCGACCATTTCCGCGACCGACGCGATGTGCAAGTCGGCGAATGTGACGCTCGCCGGCCAGGTGCAAATTGGCGGCGCCTATGTCACCACGCTCGTGCGTGGCGACGTCGGCTCGGTGCGGGCCGCCGTTGAAGCCGGCGCGGCCGCGGCCAGCGCCAACGGCGAACTCGTCAGTTCGCACATCATTCCCCGACCCGAGCAGACCGTGCTCGATGTGTTTCTCGCGAAGTAATTGTTCGATTTGTAACGGGCTCGACTTAACTCACGACCCACACGGAGGGAGTCACCATGTCCTCGGATATTGACGGATCGCCGCGTCCCCTGACCGGCTTGGACAAGATGTTCCTGAATACGAACATTGTCATTTTGATAATCTTCAGCATTTGCTGCAGCTTCATCGCCTTTATCATCGGCCTTGTCGGCGTGCTGACCTGCACCGACCCGCGAGCGAAGCAGAACGCCCTGATCGTCACGATCATCGGCGCCCTCGCTGGCGGGGCCTGGACGGCGGCTCGATTCCTCGGCCTGGGACGTTAACGCGGTGAAAATTCTCGTCGCCAATCTCGGCAGCACCAGCTTCAAGTACCGCCTGTTCGACATGGCGGACGAGAAACTGTTGGCGCGCGGCGGAGTCGAGCGAATCGGCTCGCCGGCGTCGCACTGCTTCGTGCAGGCCGGCGATCGCAGGCTCGAAATCGCGGTCTCCGCCCCCGATCACGCGGCGGCCGTACGACTGTGCCTAAAGCAACTGTCCGATCCGCAGATCGCGGCGTTAAAATCGCCAGGCGAACTCGCGGCGATCGGTCTCAAGGCCGTCCATGCCGACGGTGTCAGCGGCGTGCAGCGGGTCAATGAGGACGTTCTCAAGGCGATGGAATCGTTCGCCGATGTCGCTCCGGCACACAATCCGCCCTACACCGCGGCGATGCGCTTGCTGGCGAAGGAGTTGCCCGAAATTCCTCTCGTCGCGGCGTTCGAGACGGGATTTCATCAAACGATTCCGCCGGAAAACAAGCACTACGCCGTGCCGGTCGAATGGTACGAACAGTTCGGCATTCGCCGCTGGGGCTTTCACGGCGCCAGCCATCGCTACATCGCGGAACGAACCGCCCAGTTGCTGAACAAACCCGGCGCGAAGATCATTTCGTGCCATCTGGGCGGCAGTTCGTCGCTGTGTGCGATTCGCGACGGCAAGTCGCTGGCGAATTCTATGGGCATGAGCCCGCAGTCGGGATTGCCCCACAACAACCGCGTCGGCGACTTCGATCCGTTTGCTTTGCCCGTGTTGCTGAGGCGAACCAAGAAATCACTTGAACAATTGCTTGAGGATTTGGCGTGCCGTTCGGGGCTCGAAGGGCTGAGCGGTTACAACGACCTGCGCGACATCGAGGCCAACGCGGCGAAGGGCGAACCACGTGCGAAACTGGCGATCGATGTCTTCACGGCGTCGGTGCGACATTATCTGGGCTCGTATCTGCTGATGCTCAACGGGGCCGATGCCATCGTTTTCACCGGCGGCATCGGCGAAAACTCCTCGCACATGCGAACGTCGATTGGCCGCGATCTCGACTGGTTCGGCATCGCAATCGACGAGGCGAAAAACCAATCGGCCAAGGGCGAGGCGCCGATTCACGCCGCGAACGGCCGCGTGCAGATTTGGATCATGCCGACGAATGAAGAAATCATCGTCGCCCGACAGACCAAGCAATTGCTCGCGGCGAACTAACGAGGTTCATCATGTTTCTGGCTCGAGTGACCGGCAGCGTGGTGGCGACGCAAAAAGTCGCCGCGATGACCGGCCACAAACTCCTGACAGTCGAACCGATGCGGGTCGATCCGGGCAACCCAGCGAAGCTAGTCGGCGTCGGCCGCACCTTTGTCTGCGTCGATTCGCTCGGCGCGGGCCTCGGCGAAACCGTGCTGCTCGTTCAAGGCTCCAGCGCCCGACTTACGCCCGAAACCGAAAAGTTGCCGGTGGATGCCGTCATCATCGGCATCGTGGACACGGTCAATGTCTTGGGAAAAACAATCTTCTCGGCGAAATGATTTTGTTCGCCGCTTGCGGCTTTGCAGGAATGAACTATGAATGCACAACTCACCGAAGAACTGATTCGCGGGGTGGTTCACGAGGTGCTGGCGAGCATGGGTAAGTCGCGCCCGGTGACTTCGGCCCCATCATCCTCAAAAGGCTCGGGCGTTTTCTCGAACGTCGATGACGCCGTCGCGGCGGCCACCGCGGCGCAGAAAGAATTCGCCCGCCGCGGGCTCGATTGCCGCAAGAACGCGGTCGCCTGCATTCGCCGCATTTGCACCGAGCAGGCCGAGACGCTCGGCCGCGAGGAACTCGACGAGACCAAGATCGGCCGCATTGAGCACAAGATCGAAAAACTAATCGTCTGTGCCGAACGCGTGCCGGGCGTTGAGGCGTTGAAAACCAACGCCTACAGCGGCGGCAACGGCATCTCGCTCGAGGAATTCGCTCCGTTTGGCGTCATCGGCGCGATCACGCCGGTCACGCACTCGCTGCCGACGCTCGCCGGCAATTGCATCAACATGCTTGCGGCGGGCAACGCCATCGTTTGCAATCCGCATCCGAGCGCCGCCCGCATCGCCTGCCATGGCACGCAACTGTTCAACCAGGCGATCGCCCAGGCGATCGGCATCGACAATCTGATCACGATCATTGAAAAGCCGACGCTCGAATCGGCCGAGGCGATTTTCAATCATCGCGGCATCAGCCTGTTATGCGTGACGGGCGGGCCGGCAGTGGCTCGCGCCGCGCTTCGCAGCCCCAAGCGGGCGATCGTCGCCGGCCCCGGCAATCCGCCGGTCGTCGTCGATGAAACCGCCGACTTGGACAATGCCGCCCGCTCGATCGTCGCCGGCGGTGCATACGACAACAACCTCCTCTGCATCGGCGAAAAGGAAGTCTTCGTCGTCGAAAGTGTCATCGATGAACTCATGCAAGCGATGACGCGCGACAAGGGCGTCCGGCTGAACGAATCGCAAATCGCCGCGCTCACCAAGGCGGCGTTTGTCCCCGCCGATGGAGACGCCTCGAAGCTGGTCGTCAACAAGGAGCTGATCGGCAAGGATGCGGCGATGCTGGCGAAAGCCGCTGGCATGGCGGTGCCGGCCGACACCCTGTTGCTCTTCGGTGAAACCGCCGAGTCGCACCCGTTCGTCGATCACGAACAGATGATGCCGTTCGTCCCGTTCGTCCGCTGCAAGGATGTCGATCAAGCGATCGCGCTGGCCAAGAAATACGAGCACGGCTTCCACCATACCGCGATCATTCACTCGCGGAACGTGGACACCATCACCCGCATGGGCCGCGAACTGGACACGACACTGTTTGTGCAAAACGGACCGAGCACCGCGAGCCTGGGTATCGGCGGCGAAGGCTACCTGAGCTACAGCATCGCCACCCCCACCGGCGAAGGCGTGACGTCGCCGCTGACCTTCACCCGGCAACGCCGATCAACGACGGTCGGCAGCATGAGAGTGTTGTGAATTTCATCTGATTGTAGGGTGGGTCGAGACCGAGCTGTCAGGCTCGGTCGAGGCCCACCGATTCGGGATGGTGGGCCTCGACCTCGCTTCACAGCTCGGTCTCGACCCACCCTACGATTTCTGTGGATTTTTCACGATGCAGATCGGCAAGGTCATCGGCTCGGCGGTCGCGACGATGAAGCACCCATCCCTCAAGGGCTGGAAATTGCTTCTCGTGCAGCCGTTGCATGAAAACGCCAAGCCCGATGGCGATCCGTTTCTGGTCGTGGATGGCGTCGGCGCGGGGGCAGGCGAAGTGGTTTTGATTTCCAGCGACGGCGCGGCGGCCCGCAACATGATCGGCGATCGCAAAACGCCGGTCCGCTGGACCGCGATTGGAATTTGTGACCGAGAGGCGAGGTGATTCGATGCGACTCGCGGAGGTGATCGGCACGGTGACGCTGTCGCGCCCGCACCCGGCGGTGCAGGGCTTCAAGTTCGTCATCGCCGTGCCGCACACGCGGAAATCGCTGCTAGCCGCCGGCAAACCCGACGGCGAGGACGTGGTCGTCTACGACGATCTGGGCGCAGGCCTCGGCAGCAAGATCGCCTTCAGCGACAGCACCGAGGCGGCGGCACCCTTTTACCCCGAAAAGAAACCGATCGATGCGTACTGTGCGGCTCTGATTGATTCGCTGACGATTACGGAAGGCAACTGATGATCCCGAATATGTTCAATGAGTTCAAGCTGAAGGAATATATCTGCGAGATTGGCCGACGGATCTATGCGAAAGGTTTCGCGGCCGCCAACGACGGCAATATCACCATCCGCCTGAACGACAAGGAAGTGCTGTGCACGCCGACGATGGTCTCAAAGGGCTACCTCAAGCCCGACGACATCTGCAAAGTCGATTACGAGGGCAAGCAACTCGCGGGGAAAAAGAAACGCACCAGCGAAGTGCTCTTGCACCTGGCGGTCTATAAGCATCGACCCGATGTCAATGCGGTGGTGCATTGCCATCCGCCGCATGCGACCGCCTTCGCCGTCGCCCATGAGCCGATTCCGAAATGCGTATTGCCCGAGGTGGAAGTCTTTCTCGGTGAAGTCCCAATCTCCGTTTACGAGACTCCCGGCGACAATCGCTTCGCCCATACCGTGCTGCCCTATGTCAAGAATTGCAACACCATCATCCTGGCGAATCACGGCACCGTCTCGTTTGGCCCGGACCTCGAAAAGGCGTACTGGAATACCGAAATCATCGACGCCTACTGCAAGATTCTCATCCTGGCGAAGCAGATCGGCAAAGTGAACTACTTCAGCGACGACAAGACGCGGGAATTGCTGGCGCTTAAGAAACGGCTCGGCTACACCGACCCGCGGCTCGACAATCCCAATTGCGACATCTGCGGCGACGGCGTGCTTACAAGCGCCGATCCGAACTTCGTGCTTGAACCAAGCGTGTTTGTTCGCGACGCATCCGTCGGCGTCGCGGAATCGGCCTGCACCTGCAAGAACGAGAAGCCGGCGGCGCCCGCCGGCGATTTCGACCAGCTCGTGCAAGCCATTACCGACCAGGTGATGGCGTCCCTGAAGAAATAACCCGGCGAGCCGCGTGCGTGTGCGACCGGAGAACTCACATGAAAGTCACCATCATCGGCGGCGGCGGTCTGGTCGGCAGCTGACCGCATTCGCGCTTGCAGTACGGCCGGGCATCGTCAGCGACATCTGCCTGATCGACGCCAACAAGGAACTGGCCGAGGGGCAAGCGCCTCGATCTGTTGCACGGCGCCAGCCTGTGCGCCGATCAGCGCATCCATGCCGGCGACATGGCAGAAGTCGCCGACAGCAACATGGTCGTCATCACGGCCGGCCTGCGCCGCAAGCCCGACGAAAGCCGGCTTGATCTGATCAATCGCAACGTCGATCTGTTTCTGGCCATTCTCGATCAGATCAAACAGGCCGGCGTCAAGGACAACGCCTATCTGGTCGTCGTCAGCAATCCGGTCGACGTGCTGACCTACCTGGCGGTTCAGCGAATCGGCCTCCCCTGGCAGCGCGTCATCGGCCTGGGCACGCAACTCGACACCGCCCGCTTCCGCAGCTATCTCGCCCGGCGACTGAAGCTGCCGGCGACGCAGGTCAACGCCCTGATCCTCGGCGAGCATGGCGACAGCATGGTGCCGATCTGGTCGAGCGCCACGGTCAACGGCCTGCCGCTGGAGCAATGGCCGGGCTTGACGCCGACGTTGCAGAAGGAAATCTTCGACGAGACGAAAGGCGCCGGGGCGAAGGTCATCAAGCTGAAGGGCGGCTCCGGCTTCGCGGTCGGCCTGTCGATTCGCGAAGTCGTCCATGCCATCGCCTGCGACCTTCGCGAATGCTGCCGGTCGAGTTCGCTCCAGCATGGGGCTTTATGGCATTCGCGATGTCTGCCTGTCGGTGCCCACGGTCGTGGGCTGCGGCGGCGTGCGACAACAATCGAACTGACCCTGACGCCGAATGAACGGCCGGCCTGCATCAATCGGCCCAGGTGCTCCGCGAGACCATCGAGCAAGTAGAAGCTCGCATTGGAGGCGCAGCAAACCCACGCTCACAACGCGCGGCTGCCGCCAAAGCCGAGCAATACCACGCACCGCCTGGCAGAAGAGATAGAAGTCAAACGAATGACCACGAAATCGCTCGATCAGAAGCTGGCGCGCATTCACGCCGATCCGCACGGCTGCAAGGACTTCATCCTCGCCGACGCCAAGGACGCCGACATGGCCCTGTCCATCGGCGCGCCGGGCCGCTCGCCCGAAGCGCACAGCGGCGAGGTGCGCTATCCGCAGCCTGGCCGAGTTCCGCGACATCATCGAGCAGATCGTCGAGCAGGCGCTGGTGGACATCATGCTCATGTCGGCCAGCACCAGCGAAGTGCTGACCATCCACAAGCGCATCTTCGACCAACAGCCCCGTCACGCCGGCGGCCCGCGCCAACGACACCACCGACATCCACATCATCCGCGGCAGCAAGCTACCCGGCGCAGCCGTCGCTGCCGTTCCGCACCGCCACGCTCGATCACATCCAGTGCGGCCATCTCGATTGCAAGCCCGAGGAACGCCACCTCGGCGCCGAACCTGGGCCTGTACAGCATCACCTTCAACAACGACGCCGGTGCTCGACCGCGAAGCGCTTGGAGGAATACAAGCAGTTTCGCCTCGAGGCCGAGCGCAAGGGCTTTCGCCACTTCCTGGAAGTGTTCGACCCGAACCGGCCGGAAGCGGTCGAGCCGATCAAGCTCGCCGGGCTTCATCAACGATGCCATCGTGCGCACGCTCGGCGGCGTCACGGCCAAGGGCCGGCCGCTTGTTCCTGAAGATGGTCTATCACGGCCCGAAGGCGATGGAGGAACTGGTCCACTACGATCCGCACCTGGTCGTCGGCATCCTCGGCGGCTCGGCCGGCACGACCTACGACGCCTTCAAGCTGCTGAGCGAGGCGAAGAAGTACGGCGCCCGCGTGGCCCTGTTCGGCCGCAAGATCAACAACGCCGAGAACCAGCTGGCGTTCATCCACTTCCTGCGGCTGATCGCCGACGGCGAGATCGAGGCCGAGGAGGCGGTGCGGGCGTATCATGGCGTGTTGCAGAAACTGGGCATCAAGCCGCACCGCTCGCTGGACGACGACATGCAACTGCAAACCAACGTGATGAACTATTCCGGCTCGGGTACGGTGGTCAGCACGCCAAAAAGCAACTCGAAACCGACCAAGAAACCGGCTGCGAAAGAGGTCGATTTCGCCAGCATGTCAGCCACGGAAAAAATCGCGTACCACCGAGCGAAATGGAACCGCGTTTTGGGCTAAAAACTGCCTGAAAACGGGCAATCTGGGGAAATCGAGCCGATTAGGAGAGAAAACCGCCCGCGGTGGCCTTCACCGTTCGCCCATGAATGGTTATCATCTTCAGGGGAAGCGTCGATACTCCAATCGGCCAGGCACATTTTGGCGGAGGTTCAGCGATGAAAAAGTTCGCGGCGGCATTGTTGGGGGCGGCACTTCTGCCGGCGCATGGCTTTGGCGCAGGAACAGGGATGGGCAGCGAAGTTCTTCAATGGCGGCCTGACTCATGATTTCGGCAAGGTCGCGTTTGGACAGCAACTAGCCTACAAATTCACGATCACCAATATCTACAACGTGCCATTCCGGGTCACCAGCGCCACGGTTTCCTGCGGCTGCGTCACGCCCAAGAAACCGACCGCCGACATTCCGCCGCGCGGCACCGACGTGCTGGAAGTCTCGATGGACACCCGGAAAATCCGGCTCACGGGCCGGCCTTGGCCTGTGAAAATCTTCGTGACCGTGACATCAGTCCCCACGAATCCCGGCGACAAGGTTTATTCGTCGATGGCCACGCTCGTGGTCAGCTCGCAACCCGAGGGCAACGTCCTCTTCAGCGCCGACAAGATCAGTATGGGCAATGTGCCCGCCGGTCAGGAAAAAGCGCTCTATTTGGAAATCGAGCATTTCACCGATCCGAATTGGACCATCAAGGACGTGGCGCCGCACAACTATCCGGTTGATATCAAGCTCGAACGCATACAGCCGCGGCGCAGAGGGGGATCGGCTTATCGAGTGATCGCGACGCTGAAGAAGAATGCTCCGGCCGGCGACTTCGAATATGAATTGCAATTGAACACCAGCGACCCGGCGCTCAGGCAACTGCCGCTGGTGATCGACGGCCACATCCAGTCGCTGTTGGCCGCGGTTCCCAATCAGGTCGATCTGGGCAACGTCAAGGTCGGCGAAGTCGTCACGCGCAATGTCATCATCAAGGGGCCGGGCAAGCCGTTCAAGATCACCGAAGTCGACGGCGACGGCGACGGCCTGACCGTCAAGTTCAAAAAGGAAGCCCGCGTCAATCCGCTCTTGACCATCGAGTTTATTCCCAGCAAGGCCGGGAAACTCAACAAGACGCTCACGATCAAGACCGATCTCGGCAAGGATCTCTCGGCCACCGTCGCCATCGAGGGCACCGGCACGCCCTGATTGCTGCCAGGCGAGCGAGGCGAATCCGGGCCTCGCTCGCGGATCGATCAGACTCGCCGTCACTTTCGCTCGTTTTTCCGCCGCGGTGCGGGCGCGGCCCAACATATACGGGGCCACGATCAACGTCGCAATCAGCCAGCCGCCCGCGGCGAACAAGAGCGCGTGCGGCCACTGAAAACGCAATAGCGGCCACATCACCGCGAACCAGACCGCGAAAAACAACAGATTGATGAACAACATCAAGGCAAGCCGGCCCCGATTGCTGCTGTAGATCTTGCCGAGTTCGTTCTCCAGAATGTAGCTCTTGCCGCCCACCTCTTGAAACCGCAACGGCTCGTTCGGCCGGCGGGTCGCGAACTTTCCGTCTTTCAATTCCGCGTTGAAGCGCTTTTGCTCTCCGTTTTCCTCGACGATGATCGCGATCATCATGCCCGAGGAGGAACGAGCCCAAACCGTTCCCTTCGGGTCGAGAAACTGGTTTCGCCCAGCGCGGCGCTCAAAGGAAATGTCTTTCTCCGCACCGGTTTCATCCTTGCGCACGGAAATAAACTTGCTGAACTCGGTCGTGCGCGTGCTGCTGAAACTGAATAGCGTGTCGGTTACGCCCGGTCTGCGATATTCGACCAGCATCCAAACGAACAGGAACAGGCTGATCGCGCCGGCCGCGGCCGCGCACGCGCAGATCAGATCGTCGGCCGGCGATTCATAAAAGTAACCCTGGGCCACCGCCGTCACGATCCAGAGAATCACACCGATCCCCAAGCCCACCAGGATCGTTGTCAGCAAGATCATTAACATGAGAGAATTCTAACCGCGGTCCGAATCCATACTGTTGCGTTTGACGCCCGAGTCACGCGAACCAATGACCACCGCGTCCCAAGCCGGGCAGTGCTCATGTTAGCAGAATACCATTTGAATTCGCCTGCGGCGTCGCGACCCCGGCAGTCCATTCCATGAACTACGAGAGCCGTCATGGTTAAAGAAATCTCCGTGCAGGATCTGGCGACTCGACTTGCCTCCGGCGAGGAAGTCGTGCTTCTCGACGTGCGCCAGCCCGAGGAACATGAAATCGCCGCCCTGCCGAACAGTGTATTGCTGCCAATGGCGGAGTTGCCGCGGCGTTGGAGCGAGATCCCGGCGTCGGAAGGCGTCGACATCGTGGTTTACTGCCACCACGGCATTCGCAGCCGCATGGCCGGCAATTTCCTGATCCAATGCGGCCTGACCCGCGTGGCTTCGCTCGCCGGCGGCATCGACGCCTGGTCGCGGCTGATCGATCCGAAAATGCCCACGTACTGATTGGAATGATTCGGAACCCGATTTCGCGGTTGGTGTTGAATGGACCAGCGATTCTGAAACCCAAACCGATCGCCCGCGGGAGATCCAACCGTGAAGAAACGATTTGTCCTTTCCGCGCTGGCCGCATTGGCGCTGGCATTGAACGCGCGGGCCGATGGCGGCGCAAGCGGCAACCCCGGCGCCGGAAAACCGGGCGCTCACCGCGGCGGCATGATGCTCAAACTATTGCAAAACGCCGACGCCAACGGCGACGGCAAGATCTCCTTCGAGGAGTTCAAGGCCGCGCTGGCGAAAGGTGCGGCGGCTCGCGGCAAGGGCAAAGGCGCCGCCGCTGGAAAAGCAAAGGGCCAGGGCAAAGCCAAAGGCGAAATGGCCGAAAAAATGTTCCAACGCATCGACGCCGACGGCGACGGCTTCATCACCAAGGACGAAATCCGCCAAGCCATGCAAAAGATGGCCGAGCACCGCAAGAACGGCGGAAAAAAACCAAAGGAATAAACTTCGTCGCGCGTGCCCGCCGAACCGGTGCCCGAGCCCTCCTTGTGCAGGCTCCACGAGCCGGTCTGGCCGCCCGAGCCGCTGAAGCTGCCGTCGATCTCGAACCCGGTGGTGTTCGTCGCCGTGTCCGAACCCGAGTAGTCGTAACTCGAATCGTTGCTCGACTCGCCGTCATAGACGAAGCTCGACACGTTGAAGCTGTTGTTGGCGTAGCTGCCTTCCTGGTGCGAGGTGTAGCAGTTGGTCGAATCCCACGAATTGTCGTACATCGCCGAGCCGTCGGCGGTGTACAGGTAGGTGCCATTCACTCCGGACGTGCTAATCCCGGTGCGAAGGTTGACCCAGATCCCCGTGGCGTGCCGCTCGAAATCGCTCAGGCGGGTGTAATCGGCCGATTCCTCGCGATGCTCGTCATGCACCGCCGAGCCATTGGCGTAGCTGCCGTTGCCCCAGGTTCCGGCCCGGTAATCGCTGCTCGTCCAGGTGGCGTTGGCCGTCAGCGTGCCCAGGGCGCTCAAGGTGTAACTGAACGGGGCGGTGTCGCTGGTTTGGCTGCTGCCGGCGGCGAACAACACGCGTCAAGAGTAACCGGTTTTAACCGGTCGATTGCGGTCTGTTGGATGAAAAGATCGGTCGTAAGTCGATCTGTGGCAATGGACTGCGATAAAAATCGCGCGTTCGGCGTCGATGGCGACCGGTTGTTTTTTTCTTTGAACGTGCAAGCGAGTTCAAGGTTCGAGTAAGCCGATACGAATTTCAAGCGCCATGAGCGGTAATTCTGCCGTAACCTCATTTTCTGTATGTACTTCGGTATACTGTCACCATTTTGCACCATTTTCCCTTCCATTTTTTTATCAAATGTCGACGATCTGATATCGGCCAACGCTTCCGTCCCATTGTTCATCACCGTAGGTGAAGAACTCTAAAAAATTGATTCTGCCCGCTGCCACATCAAGGGCAAAACCTAATCCTGATGGAGGAGAATCCATCTCCGCCATCTTGTTGGCGGTCAGCGTTCGGTCAGTTGTTGGATCTGTTGTCGGTGGACTAGCGGCTGGATCGAAACTGAAATAGGTATAGCCTCCAACTCCAGTCAGCTCTCTTTTCGTAACAATTAGGTGAGGAATCTGTGCGTAGAGCAAGGGGTATTTCGACCGTTGCGGTTCGAGTATTGAGTGCAGAACATCGAGTTCAAATGAAGATGGCTTCATCATAATCCTTTGCGGCTGAAGGATGAGATTTGCACATTCCGGCCTTGGACACGACCACCGATCAGTCGAACAGGAACGCCGTCCACGTCAATGATGATGCCGGAATCTCCGACTGGCAATACGCCGTTCTTCCCAGGAGTCAGTTTTCCCTCAGCGAGTGCTTTGTTCGCCGCATTCTGAACAGCTTCAAACGCTTTCTCTTGAGAACCGTACTTAGTCACCAAACTATCGAGAGCATGTTCCGCCTTGCCAAAAATGTGGTTGAGCCGGTTTGGGTCAATTTTCTGAGCATTCCGCGCAATCCACTCTGCCGCTTCAGCAGCATCCTTGAATGTCACGGAGGTTACCGGTTCGGTTGTCCCCTTCTTGACGACACGCCACGCGCCGGCGATGAGCTTGGCCTCGTACTCCATATTGTGGGCCCAAACTGAGAATCCCCAGTCTGGGCTGCCGACGAAGTATGTATGATAATCCGCTACGCTCAAGTTGTAAACAGTCGTCACTCGTCCGCTGCTCGAGACGGACTCGTGGGGAATAAATGGTGTCGCTTCATTTATTCGCTGGCACCGCGAGTTACAATTGGCAAATAAATGAAGCGACACTATTTATTCGGCACAAAGGATAAGATGCTCACGAACCGGAAAACCGCCATCGCAGAACCATTGGCAAATATTTGAACAAAAGTGTGGAACAACCCCTTTCCGATGCCGACCACGAGACCACAGTTTCTCGAGATTAATGCACCCCGAACTGTTCAATAGCAGCGAGTGCTTGTGACAGCTCGAGCAGTGTGTCGGCGTCTTCATGCAGGGAGCAATCACCGCTCATTTAAGAATCGCTCGTTCCTTCCAAATGGGTTTCCCACCGATCATCCGCTGCACGTTTTCTTCGATTGCGACCGGCTTCGCCGATTTCGGCAGCACGATAAAACAGAACGGAAATGACTGGTCGGCTCGCGCTTCCCCGGTCTGGTACCACTCAACCTCGAAACGCAGCCTTAAGCGAGTGTCGCCCTCGACCATTGATGCAACGTGAATTCGCTGGGCGTTGAAGCAACTCCCTTTGAACAACGACACAACCATGTATTTGTCGAAATCGACCTCTAGAACGTGTGACCGCGTCAATGCGGCCTCTATTTTTGATTTTCCTAAATGGCGCAGCCAGATCAAATCCAGATCCCGAGTTGATGTGCTCTTTGAATACGAGGCAGATCGGATTCGGCTGTTTACACCAGTCAATACAACGACTGGAGCTAATCGCAGGTTTTGTGCCATTTTCGACTGTGTTTCGTCGCCTTCAATGGCAATGGACCCAAACGTGAACGAGAGCAACGAGAGTAAAACGCATTTAAGCCATTTTTTCCGCTTCCACATGATTATTGCTCCTGATATCGCGATTAAAATTGGGGCGTCGAAAAACTCCCGTCGAATAAATGGTGTCGCTTCAGTTATTCGATGGGAATAAATCGTGTCGCTTCATTTATTCGCTGGCACCGCGAGTTACAATTGGCAAATAAATGAAGCGACACCATTTATGCCACGCCTCTGTTTCACCCGGCTGATTCAGGATAGCGCGACGGAGCGGCGGTTCAAGAGCAGTTCGTTCCCGGACTGGGATGACCGGCAGAGCGTAGCTAAGGAATGGCATTTTCTGGTCTAGACAATGGGGTCCACCGTAGAGTGTAATGTCGATTGTAAAACGGCCATAGTTGCAACAGATCACTCGATTCGGTTACTGCGAAGATCGAAACACCGTGATTGCGAATGAAAGGAGCAAACCATGTACGATCCAAGCATTGGCAGGTGGCTGGAAGAAGACCCGTTGAGTTTCGAAGCCGGCGACTCGAATTTGTATCGGTACGTCGGAAATGGGCCAACAAATGCACTGGATCCGGAAGGGCTACAGCAACCTTCCAATCCTCAAGTCTACACCCCACCTGGCGGCCCACCATCGATGACCGGTCCGGCGGGCGTCCGCCCCCTCCCTGGGCAACGACCGGGCGGAATTCTTCGTCGTATTATCGGTCGAGTGACAATCATTGTCACCGGCAGCGTCCCGACTCCGCAACCTGGCAAACCCTCGCCAACGCACACGAAGCCAGGGGCAAAACCTAAGCCCTGGTACATTGGAGGCGTCTGGATTGGGTTTCGGTTTTAGAAATCTACGGATGCCGGCTGTTACCAAACGATGACGAGTGCGAACCTAGCTATGGAACGGTGAACACTATCTCGCCACCAATTATCGAACACATGGTGCCTTCATATGCGTGACCTCCTCCCCGCTACGATGCTAATGATGCTGGCATTGACTAATCCTATTACTGGCGGGGAACCCAAATCCGCAGAAGACTACTATGGGCACGCAATCGGCTTGCTTTCAACCGGAAAACTACAGCAAGCTATCGCCGACTTCTCACAGGCCATTCGACTCAAACCGCGTTTTTTCGACGCTCTGGCGAGTAGAGGCCATGCGTATGCACAGCAAGGAGATCTGAATAAAGCACTTGCCGATCTTACGAAGGCGATCGAGCTCGATCCAGAATTTGCCGATGCGTACTATTCCCGCGGATACGTTTTCGAGAAGCTGAATGACTATACCAAAGCACTGGCCAATCTCAATATGGCTATTCGCCTCGAACCGGGAGACGGGGTCTATTACGCCGAACGTGGTTTCATATTCAAAGCCCTGTTCGATTATAAAAGCGCGATTAAAGACTTCAATGAAGTCATTCGCCTCGACGCGCCGGCTTCGGTTGGTTACGTCAACCTTGCGGATTGCCATGCCGCGCTCGGGAAGTTCGAGATGGCAATCGAGGACTACGGCAAGGCGATTCGCCTCAATCCGAATTTCGTGGATGCATATGTACACCGAGGTCTTGCATACTCTAACGTTGGAAAGAGGGACTTTGCTATTGCCGACTTCGATAAGGCCCTTTCTCTTGACCCGAAGTTCAGCCTCGCATATGCGGGGCGAGGTTGCGCATTTCTCGACAAGGGCGAACCTGAGAAGGCCATTGCCGATTTTTCGCGGCTTCTCCGCATCGATCCGAATTCCCAGGTTGGCCGTTACCAAAGGGCAGCGGCATACGTCGCGATCAAGTCCTACGAAAAAGCCATCGCTGATTTTACCACAGCCATTCGACTCAACACCGAAACAAAGGTCGTGTACAGGGACCGAGCATTCGCTTGGCTAAAACTCCGAGAGTATTCGAAAGCACTCGACGATTTGGACATAGCTACACAATCGAATCCAAATGATTCAGCCGGACTCCGGCTCAAATCTTGGATCTTGGCGACCTGCAAAGACAAAAGGTACCGAAATGGTGCCAAAGCTGTAGAACTGGCTCAAAGGGCCTTGGATCTGACAAAGGGAAACGATCTTGGCTACTACGAAGCACTTGCAGCGGCATATGCCGAATTAGGACAATTCGAAAATGCAATCGAGTTGCAAGAGAAAGTGGTTGCCAAGATCGACGGCCAATCCGGCAATGAGGCGATACTGAGACTGAAACTTTATCGTCAAATGAAGCCGTTTCGCGAGTAGCGGAGCACGTAGGATTGCAGTTTTTTGGTAGATCCTCAACAAAACTCGGCAGTCGCTACTACCACTTTATCAGGCTGTCCGTGAACCTAAGCGCGCAACAGAGGTAGCCGTCGAGTGAAGCATTCTTTTATCCATAAGTTCCATAACCGGCAAAAGTCCACAGTCTGTATCGCCGATGCTTGGCCGGTTTGCCATGAAAAAGGTTTAACGAATAAATGGTGTCGCTTCATTTATTCGCTGGCACCGCGACTTACAATTGGCAAATAAATGAAGCGACACCATTTATTCCAGTGTCCGGTTTCAATGGCGGCATAAATGCCCAGGTTGGTGACCATACGCTTGACCTTAGTATTACCGCAACGGGCCAGACCAGCTTCTTAAACGGCAGGCCGGTTTCAAACACAACTTGGCAAGGTTACCTCGGCTTTAACACCGAATATGGCGGTGGGCAAATTTTTTACGGGCAGGGAGGAGGCCAAATACAAGGGGGCTGGGGAGGTAACTATACGAAACCGTACGATGGTTCAATTGGCGACGGACTGTTGTTTGGTGGATTCCAAACCGGTTCCACTGGATTGATCTTCAATGGCGGTGCGACGCTGAACACGTCAGTTGCTGGCATTCCTATCACCATTGCTACCGGCGGGAGCAGTGGAATTGCAGGAGGCCACATTATTTACAACGGTGGCTATATCGCGGGAACGATTCACCTAGGGAATATTTTCGGGTTCTCGACCGACCTCACGGTGACTTACACCAATAAGACGGTCGGGTCAGGCGCAATTTCAGGTGCTGGAAATGCAATTCCGCCGGGCACTCCGTTTCCGCCGGGATTTCATTACACTATCGGTGCGCCGCGGAGCAAATAAGGACTTGTCTGCTAGTTCGACGGACCAACGGCGCAGCAATTGAAAGGGTGGGAGACTCAAATGGAAACAGGGTGCAGGATATACTGCGTTTCAGAACTTGTTTTGTTGACCGTGTTGTGTTGCGGGTTATTTGCAAGCCGATCTGCGGCTGAGGATCGCGACCAAAGAGCGATCGAAGTCCTCAAGAAAGCCGCGGCAGCTAAGGGCCGCGCCGGCAATCTCGAGAAGGCAATGACTTTCCATTGTTCGGGTAGTTTCTTCATGTTCGGGCCAAAGATGGAAGTTCTTCCAGGTCAAGTCGAAAAATGGGTTACTCCCGGCATGATTCGGATCAAGAGCCTCATACAATTAAGTGACCGAAATGTGCAGATTGATGGCGGACGGAACTCTGGCGGACGCGGCTGGCAGTCACAAGACGGCCTGGAACCAGACGTCAGTGCTGAAGTTACACGATTTTTTTCGCTTCTTTCACAGGTGCAGGATTGGTCGGCTCTGGTTCGAATCTTGGACAACAATCAATTTGATTTGAAGTTCCTCGGTAAATCCAAAAGACGTAAATATCGGTCAGTAATCAAAATCAACCAAGTAGACAAAACTTGCTTGGTCGTTGGACTCAATTACGACGTAGAGCTTGTCGGTATTGAAATTGCGAGCAAGGGGAACTCCGCAATCGGATGCTCCTTGTACTTCGACAAAGATGACTACACGCTTGTAAGTGTCGTCTACAAATTGGCGAGCAATAATACCGGTCCGCCTACGGAGCGCGAGCACCAGTTCACGAACTACCGAAGAGTCAACGGAGTTCGTGTTCCTTTCACAGAGACACTCATTGAGGATGGCCGTGTAGACAACAAGGCCGAGTATAACGAGATAACATTTCATGAGAAGTTCGATGCTGCAGTTTTTGATTCAAAGAAATCAAACAAAAAATGATCACAGCAGGTGCACCTTTTGCCCGGCGATCGGTAAGCGACCGGGGAATAAATGGTGTCGCTTCATTTATTCGCTGGCACCGCGAGTTACAATTGGCAAATAAATGAAGCGACACCATTGATGCAGTCGTAGGCTATGGGATGGCCAAGATGACAAAATTCTATATCTGGTGTGCGCACCAATCAGGTATGCAGGTCCCCGATGAGCTACAAAAATAAGATTCATTCAATCTGGCTCCGTCGAATTGGTAGTGCTCTGCTGTTTTCATTGGCAATTGGCACTTTGGTTGTCGCCCTCTACAGATATGTCATACTTAGTTATGAGGAACAAGGAGAATCGAGCGATGGGTTCAAGGTCGTACAGGATTTGGAATCGCAGATTCCACAGTTCACCTACTACTGGTTGCCGGGACATCGCGAGATCCAAATCTCGGTCTATGGAGCAATGAACGAGGACCAGCAGTCACAGGTTCTGACCAGGATCAGAGCAACACAACGGTCGCTTCAGGCCACAGAGTCGGTGACCGTTTGTTTTTACGAGAAGGAGAATTGGCGGGAATTGTCGGACCGCAAAAGCAGCCGATGGAATGGTTTTAGAGGTAAAGAACGATTGCTTCGCGCATGCGTTTTGCAGAGATCAAGCAGCAGTTCGCCATGATTGCTCGCTCTGTCGTCCCCGAATAATTGGTGTCAGTGGAATGGCACTTAATCCTCCCGTAAGCTCTTGACCAAATTTGGCTTTAGCAAAACGCGGCCTCCAAGCCATGATCGTGGGATTACCCACTCCCCTGACGGCAAGGAGGCCGAGATGGCTCAGCTTACCGCATGTTGGTTCGTTTACCAAGTCCAGGTTTTGGGGAATAAATGGTGTCGCTTCATTTATTCGCTGGCACCGCGAGTTACAATTGGCAAATAAATGAAGCGACACCATTTATTTGTGTGCCCGATGCCCGCATGCCAAATGGGCTGACCATCGGTGAGAGGCAGGTTGCACCCTGCCTCTCTCTTTCGATTCAATAAGAGGTTACTTATGAATGGTAGCCGTGGTGGCTGGTGGCCGAACTGGCGATCCTGGCTTGGACTTGGTGTAATCGACCCCGGCCTGCAAGCAATCCGCAACGGTTCCCTCCCCCGGCGTTACCCGGCTTCGACGGTACTATGGGCCTTTCCGACACCCCAGACGGCCCGGCCTGTCCCTCGCGGGCATCCGGTGGGAAGTCGCGTCTTCCGCCGCTGGGGCTTCCCGTGTTGCGTTTGATCTCCGTGTGCCGGCATGCCGTCGCCATTACCCCGGTGGGACCGCAGGCGGGTTTGTCGCTCGCCCATGTGCCTGCGACGGCGGCCTTCCCCATACCATTGCTGGGTCGGCTCCCACATCAACTGTTTCGGGGCCTGCTCGGCGTTCACTCGCGTTACGGCCTGCCTGCTCGTCGAGTCGCCAAAGCGACCCTCTGCACCCGAGGCTTCGGCAGTTTCGTTACCTCCACTGCCGCTCCGATTACTACCGGCTGGAGCGACCCCTTGCCGGGCGGGAATTGCACCCGCTGAAGATCAACGCCTTGGCACGGCGCACAACAGTGACAGTTTACCTAAATATCTTTGTATCAAGATATTACGTCGCATCCAGATTTGAAATGCAACCAGAAAACACTCCGATCCTTCGTCAGCCCCGTTGCCGAGGATAAACAACTTGAACGATCGTGTACGGCGGGATGGCCGTTCGTGCCGGCTCCGGCGAAATGTCAGCCAAACAGAATTGCGAATTTAAGTGTACGCATGTATAATTATTCATGCCGGCCGCTCCGGCTGTGCGCGCTTTGGAGGAATGGTCATGTTGGCAGCCAAGTTCATCGCCCGAGCTCGATCCCGATCCGCATTCGGTTGCCCGGAGCGTCCGCAGGCTAAAGCCATGCGGCTACAAACCGGACGGACATGCGGACGGACAGACGGACGGACAAACCGGACAACTTTTGTGATGGTTCGGAAAACGCGGTGCAATTTGGGATTCCGCAAGGAGTTGCGCAAAAAGCAGGTCGGTCCGGCGGCAAGTGAGATGTCCGCTTTTGTCCGGTTTTGTTGTCATCGAAGCCCGGAGAGTTGCCGCCGGGGTCCGCTCCCGGCGGTGTCGCGATGGCAAGGCTCATGGCCGGTAGCGATTGATCAGTTGCCGTTCCGCCCCCTGAATGCGCTCGAAGCAGGCATTCAGCGTCTGCGAATCCGGCAACCCCTGGCGCTCCAGCGCCGAGGCTTGGCGGAAATCATCCTGGGCGGCTTCGATCTTGCCCTGCTGCAATCGAGCCAGACCGAGGAAATAGTAGTAGCGGGCGTCTTGGTTGTTGTTTCTCACCGCATTGAGCAGATCGTCCTCAGCTTCCTGGAACGATCGGCTGTAGTATTCCTTCAAGCCATACAAGAAGAGCTTTTCGGCCCGCGTTGGATCGGGCTTGAGCGGCACATCGATTCGCGGCGCCGCGAGCGGCACGCTGCGATAGACGCTGAGCCAATCGTCCGAAAACTCCGCCGGGGCCAGCCCTTTCAATCCCAAGAGGGCCGCTTCCACCGCCTGGCCCGGCTTCTTCTGCCGGTAGAGGACGCGGGCTTTCACCAGGTGCCCTTCAGGCTGCCCGGCGGCGACACATTGCTCGGCGAGCTTCAATGCCCGCGCCAATTCGGCGTCGCCCGCAGCCGGCCCAGCCAGCACGCGAGCCAATGCCAGCCGCACCCGCGGCGCTTCTGGATCGGCGGCGAACGCCGCGCGATAATCTTCGCGGGCCTTGCCCCACTGGCCGCGGCGCTCGGCAATATAGCCGCTGGTGCAGCGCCCCTCGGCGACCAATCCGGCCTGCGTCGCCGCGTCGGCGTCGCGCTGGGCCTCGTCGTAGCGGTTCAATTTGACTTCGACTTCGCCGCGAAGCGCCAGCAGCATCGCGTGATCGCGGGCGAACGATTCACTCGGGAAAACTTTCAAGCCGCGATTGGCCAATTCGATGCCCGGGCCGAATCGCCGCGATCGAGCCAGCGCCGCGCCTGCGTCGCGATCGATTTCGCGTTGGTCAGTTCCGTATGAACTCGCTGGATTCGCTCGGCCCAGCCGGCGTCGTTCATCAAGTCGGCACGATTGACAACTCGTTCGAACGTCGCGCGGGCCTCGCCGTACTCTTCGCCAACGACCATCGCCAGCGCCTTCACCACTTCCGCTTTGGCCTTTGTCTTCGCATCGGCATCGGCTCCGACAGCGGCGGCATCGGCCCGGGCGGCGGCCGCCAACTCGCGCGGCGCGTCGGCGTGCAGCAACGCCGGCCAGAGGTCGAGCATTTGCCGCGGCGAGCGCGACTTATCGAGCAACGCCTTCAACTCGGCGATCTCGGCGTTTTTCACCGCCGGGTTGACCGCCACCAGCAGGTCGAGCGCCTTCGCCATTTCGGCCGGCGTCGCCTGGTCGCCGACCAGCTTCGCCTGGTGCAACTTCGACGCACCAATTGGACCTGGTCCTCGGCGGCCTGCCGGGCGGCGGCCACGCCCGCCAACGCCTTGCGGACATCCGCTTCCTTCGCCGTCAAATGTTGCAGCGATTTCCGCGCGTCGGCTTCCTTCGCGGTCGATTCGTCGTATTTCTCCTTGGCGCGTTTTGCATCCGCCGCCGCGGCGTTCCGCAGCGCCGTCAGCGTCTCATTGACCTTGATCAACTCTTTCTTGGTGGAAATCAGATCGCCGTCCGATTTCGAAATGCTATCCTTGGTGATCTTCAATTCGGCGGCGTAGTCGGCGGCGCTCTTTTGCGCGGTCTTCAGCTCATTGGCCGATTTTGCCGCGGCCGCTTGCGCCGTCTTGGCGGTTTCGACCGCCTTCGAAGCTACCAATTTAGTCGCGTTCAATTCCTCGGCGAACCGGGCGGCCTGGTCCTTCGCCGTCTTCAGTTCGGCTTCAGCCTTGAGCCGGCCGGTCTGGGCCGTCCGGAGCGATGCCTCGGCGGATTGCAGATTCGTTTGAATCCTGGCGACCGTCGTTTCCGCCTTTTTGCGCTCGGTCGCCGCGGTTTTCAGGTCCGCCTCGGCGGCTTGCAAATCGGTCTGTGCCTTGCGGAAATCGGCGATCGCTTTCTGCCGATCGGTTTGGGCCGTCTTCAACGTCGCTTCGGCGGTTTGCAGATCGGCTTGAGCCTTGCGGACCGCTTCCTCGGCTTTTTGGCGACCGCCCTGCGCGGTTTTCAACGATGCCTCGGCAGTTTGCAAATCACCCTTAAGCCCGCGAACATCCGCCTCGGCTTTCTGCTTGTCGCTTTGCGCGGTCTTCAGCGCGGCCTCGGCGGATTGCAGATCGCCCTTGATCTTGGCGCCTCCGCCTCGGCCTTGTCGCGGTCCGACTGAGCGGTCTTCAGCACGGTTTGAACCGTCCGTAACTCGTCCTGAGCCTTGCGGAAATCGGCCTCAGCCTTCATTGCGCGCTGACGACGCGATCGAGCGCCGCGGTGACCTCTTCCGGGTTGTCAATTTTGAGCGCGGCGCCGAGCGATTTCATCGCCGAGTCGAACTTCTTTTGATTCGCCAACAACGCCTCGACCACCTCGGCGGGCGATTGCCCCTCGAGTTTGAAACCGGCGAAATTCAACTTCTCCTGGAACTCCCACCAGGCAACCAATTGATCGCAACTGTGCAGGAAAATCTCCTCTGCGCGGATCGCTGTCGGGGTTCAATCCCTGGCGGAGCACGACATTTCGGCGAAGCTCATGGGCGGCCCGCGCTTTCTTGAGCGAATCACAGGCCGCGGCGTATTCGCCCGCCCGCGACAATCGCACGGCTTCCCAGAAATCGAAACCGGCCTCGTCGCTGTCGCCGGGGCCGCCGGCGTCCGCGGGCAACTGCAACAACAAAAGCGACAAGGCGAAGCCAAGTTGCGGGTCGGCGATCGCCGCCATTTTCTGGTCGTGGTGATTGGTCATGGCGTCGAGTGCGAGGCGCTGCGACGAACAACTTGGCGCGCTCCGGGTATTGCACCTTGCCGTTTTCGTAGGCCTCGGCGCCGTGGCGAAGTTGCCGAACGATTCATTGATCAAACCAAGCCAGAGCGACCCCTCGGCGCTCTTGGCGGCGATCAGATCCTGCCGGGCCTGCTCGATCGCCTTGTCGTTTTCGGCAAGCGACAAATGTTTCAATTTTTGCTGGCGCAAATAGCTCAACCACCGCGCCTGACCGCGGCCGCAAAGCACCGCCGGCGATGATTCGCATTGGCTGAATGCCTCAATCGCCTTCTGCGGGTCGCCGGCGACCAGGAACTGTTGCGCCTGCTCCGGCGTCGGCTTGGCGGGTTCTTGCGCCGTCGAGTTCAGCGGCGGCGCCGGTCGCGGCCGGCCGATGCGCAAATCGCCCACGGCCCAGAGCCCGGCCGCGACGATGCCCGCGCCGGCGACTCCGCCCAGGGCGCCGCCCAGCCACGAATTGGCCACCGGCCGCGGCCGCCGCGACATCAGTTCATTTCGCGACGCCGGCCGCAAGCCCGGCCGCGTCGAAGCCCGCGGCGACAGCGGCATGTTCTTGGGGATCGCGGGCGTGATCGGCGCGGAGCGCGGCTCTTTCCCCAGGTTCACCGCCGATGTGCCGTCATCCGCCTGCTGCAGGGCCGTAAAAATGTCCGAATTATCGATCGCGTCCTGGCCACGGTCGTCGGCGGCCAAACTCAGCGCCGCCTTGGCAGCGTTCATCAGATCCACCGACGAGCCGCCGTCCTCCGGCAGTTCCTTGTACCATTCCTCATGTTTGGCGGAGTCGCCTGCGGGCCCCTTCGTCGCAGCGCTCGCGTCCGTCGGCAACGGCGGCGGCTTGATCTTCTTCGACGATCCGCCCAAGAGCAACTTTCGCGACGATCCGCCGCCCGCCTCACGCTCCAGATGCTTGATCAGATCGTTGTCGGAAACCGCGTCGATGCGAATCTCCGGCAGCGAGCCGATGTTGACCTCGTCGTCGGAGGGTCGCTGCGCCTGCCGCAGCAACTGCGCCCACGACACCAACGACCCGCCGCTGATCGGTTCCGGACTCTTCGCCAGCTTGGCCGGGTCGGTCGTGTCGGAGTTGGGCTTGTCGGTTTTCGACGAATCATTTGGCAGCTCAGGCGGCTGATGGCCGTTGGTCTCAGTCATGGCGAACGACTCCGATGGGCAGGTCGGCTCTGGGCCGAATGCGACGAATGTTCCAAGTGGGTAATTTGTCCTATCGGATGCATACCATTTTTTTGCCCTACGTGCCGTCGTGACATAGGTTTTTGACAACCGCAACCTACGCTTCAAAAACGACCGCTCGCCCGCGTTTCTTATCGCGAAACCAAACGTGCCCATGAATCGGGCACATCCTGCGAAAAGGTTTGGCGAATCGCCCGGCGCTTGCGAACTCGCAGCAATGAACCAACGGAAGTTTGAATTTGTAAATCTCTGTCCGCCAAGCATTTAAGGTGAACTGTGAGTTTTCCACTTGAGACGGCATCGCCCTTGCTTACTCGACCTACATTGAGCGATGTAAAAATTCGAGAAGCGAGGCGATCGATGCCTGCGGTTGAAACCCGACCCGTCGCAAAGGAAGCCGACTATCTGGAGCTGTCAATCATCTTGCCGCGCTGGCAGGTGTATGCCTTGGATGATTTGGCGCAGCCGCGGACAAAATGTCGGCCAGATGATGTGCCGGCTCATCGGCAATTTGTTGGAAGAAGTGTCCGCCCAGGTCCAGCCCTAGTCTTTTTCGCACCCCCGCTCACGGCACGACTTCATCGCCGCTGACCGGGGGTGCATTTATTTCACTTTGCGCGAACAGTCTTGAGCCATCGTGAGTTCAGTGGATTGATTCCGTCGGTAAGTCTTCGACAACCTGCTCAAACGCCTCAATCAGCATCTGAATGTCTTCACGGTCCAAGCTCAACCGGAGCGTGGACTGTGCGTCAGGACCGACAACGAAGAAGCACCTTGGAGCCTCTTCGTCATCCCAAATCATCGAAACGGAACTGGAACCAAAATGACCTAGATCCAGAGACGGCGGCTCCGATCGATCACTGGCGCAGTGCGCTCCAAGAAAGCAAGTGCTTTTCGGACGACCGTGAGACTGGAAAGGTGAAAGACCAGGTAAATATTCCCGTTATCGATCTCCATTGTAACAAAGCCGCTTTCGATCGCTTCGTCAATTTCCACATCCCAACGGCCCGAAGATCCTTGCGCCAACAGTCCCATTGGTCTTGTGGAAAGATCGGTGTCACGGTGCATTTGTTCGTTCCTTGTTTTGACAGTTCGTCTCAAGGGATCTCATTCCCATTCTGATCAACTCGAAAGTATTCTGCGCCGTCGTCGAGTTGTACATCCCAATGTTCCGGTACATTCGCGTGTGCCCCATCCCTAATCCAAATCCTTCCTTGAGCATCAACGAATCCGCGCTTGCCTCTCCTCGGTCCAGCCAAAATGGCTCGCTTTTCGATAACTGGATCACCCTTCCGATTCGTTATGATTTTCGGCACAAAAGGTTGGCATCCGGTGGTCGGCAATCTTGCTTTACGCATTTGCTCGATGATCTTTTGCGGCAGGTTGGGCGGCACGAAACACCCCGCAATTTCAACTTTCCATGCGTTGCGATTATATCACTTCGTTCACCGGAAAATCCATCCAAAGGCCACGCCCGCTTGCAATTCGCCGATTCTGCACGTACTCTGTTTTCACTTCTCTGAAGTGAATCTAGGAGCCAGCCATGTCGCGCATCATTCTTGCTCTATGGCTCATCATCGGCTGTTCTTCACAAGCCCAGGCCCGCCGAGCCGAGTTCATTGCTCCTGAAACCCGATCGCGTCTTCGATGGCGTCGCACCCGAGCCGCACGCCGGTTGGGTCGTGTTGGTTCAAGGCGACAAGATCGCGGCGGCAGGGCCTGCTGAAAAAATCAATCCGCCGACGGGCGCGAAGATCATCGAACTCCAGGGAGCCACGCTGTTGCCGGGCCTGATCGACGCCCATACGCACGTCCTCTTGCACCCGTACAACGAAACCAGTTGGAACGACCAGGTTTTGAAGGAACCGGCGGCGCTGCGCGTCTGCCGCGCCACCAATCATCTCAAGGCGATCCTTCGCTCCGGCTTCACCACCATTCGCGATCTCGGCACCGAGGGGGCCGGTTACGCCGACGTCGGCCTTAAGCACGCCGTGGAGCAAGGCATCGTGCCCGGGCCGCGCATGCTGGTGGTCACGCGGGCCATTGTCGCCACCGGCAGCTATGGCCCGAAAGGCTTCGCACCCGAGTTTCGTATCCCGCAAGGGGCCGAGGAAGCCGATGGCGTCGATTCGCTCACCCGCATCGTCCGCGATCAGATCGGCAAGGGGGCCGACTGGATCAAGATCTACGCCGACGCCGCGATGGGCGGGAAAGCAATCCGCCCCACGTTCACGCTCGAAGAGTTCAAACTCATCGTCGAAGTCGCGAAGCGCAGGGCATTCCCGTGGCGGCCCATGCCATGTCGAAGGAAGGCATCGCCGCGCGGCCCTCGCCGGCGTTGAAACCATCGAGCACGGCTATTACGGCGATCTCGAAGTCTTTCGCCTGATGCAAACCAAGCACGTCGCCCTCTGCCCGACGCTGGCCACCGCCGAGGCCATGAGCAAGTATCGCGGCTGGCAGCCGCGGCGCGACCCCGAGCCCGCGGAATTGAAAACCCTGCGGCAGACATTCAAAGAAGCGTTGGAATCCGGCGTCACCATCGTCAATGGCAGCGACCTGGGCGTCTTTGCCCACGGCGACGGCGCCCGCGAACTCGAACTGCTCGTCGATTTCGGCATGAAGCCGCCCGAGGCGCTGCGCTCGGCGACTTCCGTGGCGGCGAAGGTCCTTCACCTGCCCGATCGCGGCGCAATCAGACCCGGCCTGCTCGCCGACCTCGTGGCAGTCCAAGGCGACCCGACTCGCGACATAAAGGCCTTGCGAAAAGTGAAATTGGTATGGAAGGGCGGAGTTGTCGTGGCGAGCGCTGAAAAGGCGAGCGTCGAGCCGTAAGACCGACGGCTGAGCGAGCAAGCGACCCGAGCGCTCTCTCGCTCGCCGTTTCCCACCAAGCGGAACTGATGGCACATGAAATTCGTAGAATGAAATAGCCCCGCATTCGATTCGGATGTTTCACTACACGGTTCGCCCGCGGAGATAAATATCGATCGCTGATTGCGCTTCGAGTATTCCTCGGAGCTTCAGACGTCTCGCGACGCCCCATGGCCCTTTGGACAGCGAGACCGTCGTCTTGGTAAGGAATGCGTCATGGGAGGTGCCGCATGAGCCAGCGAGCGCAATCAATCTTGATCCGGTATGCCATTGCGATCACTTCTGTTGTCTTGGCCCTGGTGATCACGCGAATTATTGGACTCAAGGAGCACTTTCCGTCGGTGATTTTCCTCGCCGCCGTCACGACCAGCGCCTGGTATGGCGGCCTCGGCCCCGGATTGTTGGCCACCGTTCTCTCCGCGCTGGCGCTTGACGCGTATTTCATTGAACCGCTTGGCCTCTTTTCGTTGACCCCGGCTTCATGGATCTGGCTGGCGGCGTATGCCGGCGTGGCGATCCTCATCAGCCTGTCTCAAGCGCATGCAGCGGCGGCATATCGAAGCGCTACGCTTGCAAAATCGCCGCAAGAGCGAGTTCATAGCGGTGCTTCGCGCATGAAATGCGCAATTTCCTGTCGCCGGTGTCGTCCTCGATCGAAATTCTCAAGCTCAGCCGCCCGCTCAATCAACATGCGACGGACGCCTGCGAAACCATTGAGCGCACGATCGGCAACATGACCCGACTCATCAATGACCTGCTCGATGTCTCACGAGTTACGCAAGGGAAGGCGCACTAATGTCGAGCAAGTCGATCTCGCCGCCGTGGCGGCCCTCGCCGTGCAGGCGGCGTCAACCGTCTGATCAATCCCGCGACCAGCGCCTCGAATTGTCGTTCCCCGGCGGCCCGCTTGAACTCCACGCCGATTCGACTCGGCTGGAACAAATTCTGATCAACCTGTTAACCAACGCCGCCAAGTACACCAACCCAGGCGGGCGAATTTGGCTGACCATCGCAGCGCCGCGAGCCCGATTGGGTGATCCGCGTCCGCGACAACGGCAAGGGAATTCCGCCGGACGTCTTGCCGCACATTTTCGACTTGTTCATGCAGGCCGAGGCTGGCTCCAGCGGCGGCCTCGGCATCGGCCTCGGCCTCGTCCGCGGCTTGGTCGAAATGCATGGCGGCACGATCGCGGCCCATAGCGCCGGCCGCGGCCGCGGCAGTGAATTCGTCGTCCGCCTGCCGGCCGACAACCCCGCGATCCAATCGGTACCAGAACCGAAATCATCCGTGACGGAAAAGGTAGCAGAGTTAAAAATCAACAACCGCGAAACACACGAAGTCAGATTCTTTCGTGTGTTTCGTTGTTTAAAAATCAAATCATTTCTTCATTTTCGCCCGCCCAGACGACCGGCGTGCGCGTGCAGGAAATCTCAGATGACGAAAAACTTCAGATGTGGCCGTGGCCCAGGATCCCGATCCGATGATTCGGCGACCGACCCTGCACGGCGTGCATCCGACTCATCGGCCGATCGATGAGCGAATCGATCATTGCATCCGGCCGCGCCCACCAACGCGGCCGCGCTCGGCTCAGCAACCACGCCCGACCCGACTGAGCAACCGAATTGTTCGCGTCCGGCTCTCAGGTCCGAACGCGTGCCACCGAACTTTGCTTTCCCTCTGGCAAAATCAACTCCAATAGCCGCGATGCCGCAGCGTCGGGTCGCCGAAGAGGAAGTCGTCCATAACGCTCAACGTCGCGCCGTCCAGAAGAGTCGTATCGGCGGTCGGGCCGGTGTCTTTGGTGAGCAGCAGGTCGACGCGGCCGTCGCTGTTGAGATCGCGTGCCGCCACGCGAATCCCGCCGGTGTAGCTGGACCCATATGGCGTCAGGTCCGCGAGCAACTTGCCGTCGGTCCCGCGGAACACCTTGACTTCCCCCGCTCTTCCCGCGCCCGAACCAGTGATGATGTCGGCCTTGCCGTCGCCGTCGAAGTCGCCCGCGGCGACAAAGACTCCGCCATGGAAGCCCGATTCATACGCGAGGAAATTGGCCAGCAGCGAGTTGTTGCGCCCGCTGAAAACTCGAACCTGTGGCGAACCACCGGCGCTCGTCCCAACGATGATCTCGCTCAGGCCATCGCCGTTGATGTCGCCCATCGCCAGGTGAACGCCGCCCAACGCGGCGCTGCCGAACGCGGCGAAACTGCGCAGCAATGAGCCATCGGCGCCGCTGAACACCTTGACCTGAGTCCCGCCCGAATCCAGCCCAACAGCGATGTCGGAATCGCCATCGCCGTTGATGTCGCCCGCACTGACGACCAAGCCGCTGCTGACGCCCGGGAACGGCGCCAGTTTTTGCAACAAGGCGCCGCTGGCGCCATCGAAGGCGAACACCGTGCCATTGCCGCCCGCTCCGGGGGCGGTGATCACATCCTGCACGCCGTCACCGTTCACGTCGGCGACCGCCGTGCGCATGCCGCCGGTGAATGATTGCGGATAGGGGATCAGGACGAACCGAGTCCGGCCATTACTCGCATCCACGACTTGCACCGTCGCCGGGTTCCCCTCGTCCGAGCCGAGAGCCAGGAGATCGGCCGCGCCATGCGTCGGCGAATCACCGCCTACTCCACCGCCTCCCCCGCCGCCGCCTCCCCCGCCCCCACCGGTGGCGACAATTTGCACGGCCCGACCGAACTCGGAAGTTTCGATCGGATCGGCGTAGCCGTCTTCCCGCGTCGCGGTCGCCGTCACATACTCGCCGGTCGGATCGGGCGTGAAGCCAACGGTCCCGTAGCCCAACGAGGCATCGCCATTGGCATCGGTGACGAAGAAATTCGAACTGGCGATAAACTGCTGGCCCTCGCCATACCCGCTCCCATCCGCCGTGGCGCTGATAAACAGCTCGACGCGGAATATGGTGTTGGGCAGGCTGTGAACGGCGATCATGAGGTTGATGCTTTCGCCGCCGAAGTCGTAGGTCGCGCTGGTGATCTCCGGAAAGTTCTGCAAATTGTTCGGCCCGCTGTCGGGATCGAGCGTGTCGTTGGCGGTGACGCCGTCGTCGTTCAAGTCGATGCCCAGCGCCGCCATTCTGATAAATCGAGTTGGCAGAGATAATGTTGCCGAGCGACGAACCGGTGACGCTCACCCCGGCCAGGCTGTTGTTCCAGATGATATTGGGCGTTTCAAAGCCGCCGATATACGTATCGTTGCCATCGGCGACCCAGATGCCATGGCCGGTGTTGCCGCCGTCCACTCCGATCGAGTTGGACTCGATAATGTTGCCGGTGCCGGAAACGTAAATGCCGTCGCCTTGGTTCGAAAAGATCGTGCTGCCGATGATGGAATTGTTGTCGCCGTTGACCGTGAAGCCGTTTCCCCCGTTATATGCGACGTAGTCGCAGTACGAACTCCCGTTACCATTAATCGTTACGCCGCCACTGGCGTTTGGGCGCTGTTTCCAACCGCGTCAGTCCCGATCTTGTTCTTCTTCGAAAGTGTTTTATCACCAGAATCGTCTATTCCCAAGCCGCGATTGCGGCAGATAACGTTTTTCTCGGCATCGCCGTTTCCGCCGATCACGGTGCCTTCCATGGTTTGGTTCGTGGACTGAATTAAGATCCCAGCATTCGCGTTACCGAGGTCGCCGGTCCCATTCGGCTTGGTGCCGATGTAATTGCCTTGAATCGTGTTGTGGCTGCTCGCGACGAGATCGATTCCTGAGTTAGAATTTGGCGTCGGGCCAGCACCGTTACCCGAAATCACGTTTCGGAAAGTGGCAGCCGCCCCGCCGACGAAGTTTGTACCTTGCGCTCGATTCGAATGCCGTCGCGCCTGTTTCCAAGCTTCGCCGCTCCGGCCGCGTCAATTCCGATGTAATTGGCCCAAATCTTGTTGTTGCCTGCCGCAACGTCGCCATACGAGTAGATGAAGATACCGTTACTGCTGTTTCCCGAGATCACGTTGCTCGGAAGCGTCTGCTTTTGTTCGCCGATGACAGTGTCACTGGCATCGACCAACTTGACGCCGTTCGAATTCGCGACGGCGTTGGCCCCCGAAATATCCGTGCCGATGTAGTTGCCAAGCACAACATTGCCTTGCGCGGCAGAGTTCGCTCCCCGTCGAACTCGATTAGGACGCCGGCCTGCGCAGTTACCAGAAATAATGTTTCGAGCCAAATCGGTCGAACCCCCGATGGTATTGCTGCTCGCACCGAGAATATGAATGCCCTGCATGCCGTTCGCCAGTGCCGCAAGGCCATCGCGCCTCGTACCAATTAGGTTCCCCTGAACCTTGTTGTTTGAAGGCGCAATTTGCGAATCGCCGGACACCTTGATCAAGACTCCATCGGCCAGGTTCCCGGAGATCAAGTTGGCCGTTCCGGCTGAGTCGCCTCCGATCAGGTTTGACGCGCTCCTTTCCACGCCTACTCCCGCGCCCTCGGGAACGTCAAACAAGATTTGGCCATTTGGCAAAGCCGCCAGGCCGTCAGCGGCGGTGCCGATGTAGTTCCCAAATACCTTATTTCCGCCGGAATTGTCGCGAATTGCCACCCCATAACTTCCGTTGCCCGAGATCAGGTTGCGAGCCGCGGTTATGGTGCCGCCGACCGTGTTGTCGTGCCCTAGGATGTCGATCCCGTAGACTTTATTTCCTTTTCCTGTGCCTCCCGTCTGGTCGGTGCCGATGAAATTGCCGTCAATGCTGCAGTTCTGGATCCCGTCATCGATGCGGATGCCAACTGAGAAATCATTGACCACCAAACCGCGTATTGACGAGTTTGAGGCGTTGATGTCAAATCCAATCAAGCCAATTACCTCGGTATCGCCAGAGACCTCGACCCGGAGCAAGGCGTTGATCCCGCTAGCCAAATCGTTGCTGTTGGGTCGCGCGTTTTCGGCGTCTTCTGCGTAGCCATCGATTGTGACGGGGTTACTGATTGTTAACGAGCTTCCGACATCAATGTGGACCTGTGGTCCCAAGCCAAGCGAAAACACGATCGAGTCATTTACCCCGTAGTTTCCAGCCCGCACGGCGGTGATGTCGGCGTCGCCCAGGTCGTTGCCGGCGTTGATAGCGACGACGGCTTCGCGAAGGGTGACCTTTCCATCGCTCGCTGTGATATCGTCGCCGGTGCCTGTCACAGAAATTGTCGCAGGCACTTCGCGCACTTCCAGCGCCTCAAGGTGCGGCGCGACAACTCGGAAGTGTCGCGGTTGACCTTTGTTGATATGTATCGCTTTCTTGCACTTTGGAAGATGGCGCAGCATGACAGGACTCCTTTCGAAAATAGAATCTTCGACTCGCGCTGAAACGATCACAATCATCTTTTCTTAGCCTCAAGCCGCCTGAGCGATTCCTTGGCGTCTCTGGTCAGCGCCGCCGCGCTCGAACCCGAAGCGATTTTGCGTAGCACGGCCATAGCCTCGCGCGTACCGATTTGTTCAAGCACCGCGAGGGCCCGGGTTTCGCGCAGCCGGTCACCGGATGTGGGCCCTGTTCGAACGGCGATCAGGATTTCGAGTAGTTGTTTGCGCAACTGCGCGGATTCAGCGCTGCCGTACGCCTCGCGGAGGGCGGGTTCGGCGCCTAGCTCGCGAAGCTGACGCTCGGCTCGCTGTCGATTCGCAAAGGCAGGATCGGAGAGTTCGGCGATTCCTCGCGCCACCGTTTTCTCATGCGAGATCGGAACTGGCTCAAGGTGCCTTGCCAGCTCCGTGACCGCCTTGTCGGGTGACGACATAAGCGACCAGATGGCCGCGTAGCCTACTTCAGAGTCCTGCGAGGCCAGATCGGACCAAAGCTGGTCCCAGTGAACTACCAAGATCTTGGGTTTTGTTGGCAGTGGATTCTTTGAGCCTGGCACCAGGCCAAACACATGAACTTGCCCGTGGAAATAACCGGCCGCGAGCGCACGACCGTCGGGGGAAAACGTCACTGCTGACTCGTAGCCTTCAGCCTTTTCGCGCGTATGAGGGAGCCTTACAAACTCGTGGCGGTTGGCGGCCTCCCAAAGACAAATGCCCCAAGGACTCGCCTTGTCGCTGCTGATGATATTGCCATCAAGGTGCAGCGATAGCAAGTAGCCATAGGCCGTAACAAATATCCGACCGCTCGGGGCAACCGCAACAAGCTGACCATAGCTTTTTTTGAATGTGTTCAAATACTGAATCCCCGTTTGGAGGTCCAACCAGCTGGTGACGGCGTAGCCATCCATGGCCACTCGGCCGTTCGCCAATGGCGTATACTGCATCGCAAACCCGGCGGCCAGAACTGACTGCCCATCAGGCAAATAAGTCAGGTTGCTACCCTGAACATTGAGTTCGGACTTGATTTTTCCTGTCGATGAATTCCAGATTCGCACGTGGTCCGATTCGCCATTTTCGTAACCTCGAACGGTCCGGGTGGTCATGCCGCCCGATGCAAGTCTTTCCCCATCGGGCGAGAAGGCCAGCGAGGTAACGCGCTCCGGTCCCTTGGTGATCTTCAGTCTCTCCTTCCAGTTGCCGGTGTCCCATAGGCGGATCGATTTGTCGTATCCGCCGCTGGCCAGCAGCTTGCCGTCGGGCGAAAAAGCCAGCGCCGCCACCTGCGCCGAGTGGCCCTTTAGCGTGTGCAAGAGCTTGCCCGTGGCGATCTCCCAGATTTGAATCTCCTGCCACGAACCGGCCGAGGCCAACAACTTGCCGTCCGGCGAAATCGCGATCGCGTAAAGCTCCAGCGACGACGTGTCGAGCGTCCGCAGGACCTTGGTCGCCTCGGCGTCCCAGAGGCGGACTTTGCCGTCGAGCGACGCCGCGATGAGAATCTTGCTATCGGGGGTATAGGCGAGCGCGGTGATGACCCTGGTGTGGCCCAGCGAGCGGCGGTAGGCGATATCCTCGCGCATGCGCCGCGGCTCATTCCCCGCCGGCGGCTCGATCGCGAAACCGTTGGCGGCGGCAAAGCCGATTATCGCTGCAAAGACAAACTTGAGATCACGCATGATTGCCGCCTTTCGGTGCAGTCCACGATAGGAAATCAACGGCGTTCGCCGGGTGATGATCACGCCCAAGAACGGGCAAACTTATCCCGTTGCGACTTCAATCAATGCCGATCGCACGCCAACGGACACGAAGTACGATGGGCACGCATAGTCGGTTTTGGAACGGGAAAAACAACGCCCCTCTCACTGCATAACAGGATTCAGAACCGTGTGCGACTTCTCGCCACCGTCCGAACGGGCCTGATAGGTTCGGGAGCAACGAACCGGTCGAGCCGATAAAGATGAACTCAAACCAACAATGATTTAACTCACCGGGTTGACGTTTTGTCAAGTAAATTCGGATGAATTATTCGAAAAAACATTTGTAAAAAGCATGCTTGGATTTGAATTAGAATGGCAGTTTTGAAGCCTCTGAAAAACGGTGTCGTTTCATTTACGGCCGAACTGAAACAAAATGCCATTCAGGCGTAGCGGAATTCGCCAGAATTCCGGGGTCGACTGTTCCGGAATTCTGGCGAATTCCGCTACGCCGTGGTTTTCTCGTGCCCGCGTCCATTCGCAAGTTGGGCTTGCAATCCGATAATGATCATATGTATATTATATCGTGACGAGGCCAGACTGCGCAGATCGGAGGAATCGAAGATGGTGAAATGTCGCAAGATCAAATGTGTCCAACCACTCGCCGGACGGACATGCGGACGGACAAACCGGACAACTTTTGTGATGGCTCCGAAAACCGCACGCAACTGTGGATGGGCTACCCAGTTAGGTCAAAAGCACGGAAAAATGGTGTCGCTTCATTTATTTGCGCCACGAGTTTGCGTCGACAAATAAATGAAGCGACACCATTTAGTCTCCGTTCTTTTTGCCTGTCGGCGCGAAAAAAAAGGCCGACGTGGCGAAACGCGTTGCGGCGTTCTGCCTCGTCGGCTTACTCGTTGACGGGCCCGGCATACGCCGGTCCGCCCTTCACCTAGTCGTCCGATTGAGTCCGATTACTCTACCCCTCGGCTCTGGGGAACGTAAGCGCCGATCGGCATCGAGCCGAAATCGCCGACGACCGGACTACAGTTTGCATGCACGCGAGTGAGCTATGCTCAGCCGATCGAACTCGGGCGCAAGGCCGATCGGCGGCGGCGCGCCCGCGCGATTCGATCGAGGAATAAGTCGTGCCAGTTCATTTTTCTGCCGCGCTTCGCGCCGACAATAGATGTGACACGGATTATTCACACCTCACGTGCTTGGGCTCTGCCCAAGCACGCGCTGTACTCGCGGCTCCGCCGAGACACGTCACATTGCCCACCGCATCGACACGGTGACTCCAAAAAATCGGCGGCCGGGTGCGATGGCCCGGCCGCCGACTTGGGAATTGAACGAGCCGATTTCCTGTATCTCCAAAACATCAATCGGCGGTGTACTCGATCGCGAGCGTTCGGCCGTTGAGCCGTTCGGTGTCGAGCGTCACGGTCTTCATGTAGGTATGGACGCCGAAGGCCTTGGCGACCCACAATTCGATCTTGATTGTTCGCCCAAACCGGCCGCGATCCACTTCGATCGTGTCGGAGGTCGAGTACTTCTTGTCCTGCTTTTCAATCCACAGCTGGTTACCGCGGCTGTCAACGACTTTGACGCCCTTCCACCACGTTAAGCTTGCGGCCGTGTCCATCCGGATTTTGACCGTTCCGCGGTCGAGTTGTCCGCCCCTCAGGTTGTCGGTCGTCTTCAGCGTCACGGACTTGTTGCCGTCGATTGTCACCGACTGATCGATGGGATTTGAATTGACCGGCGTCGCCTGGCCGTTGTCGTTCTTGGGAAGACCTTCGTACCAAGTGAAGGTGACAGTCTTACCCAGGAAATCGTTGAGATTGTAAGTTTCGGAAGTCATGTAGGTGTGTGCGCCGAAGAGTTTCGCCTTCCAGAATTCGATCTTAATGGTCGAATCAAAACGGCCGCGATCGAGTTGAAGGACATTGGTGCTGCTGGCAAGACCTTCTTGGCGTTCGAGCAACATCTTGTTGCCGTTCTTGTCGATGACCTTGATGCCCCGCCACCAATCGGCGCCATTTTCGCTGAGCGAGATGCGAACTTTTTTGGCCACGCCATTGGCCACGGTCATCGTCACGCGGTCGCCATCGACCTGGAATTTTGGCGTGACTGCCACGGAGCTATTCGGTCTGACCGTACGAGCCGTTTTCTTGGAATTCGGATTGGACTTTTGTTTTTGGTTTTGCTTCGGTTTGGGATTGCGGCGCTGAGCATTGACCGGTGCCGCCAGGAAGAATCCAGCGGACGCGACAATGAGAAATGCCATCGACCATCGTGTTATCGTCAACATGTTGAAACTCCCTGGAAATACGCGGGTGGTCTTGCCGTCGACGAACCGTTCGTCGAAACGCGCTCGCCGGTTTTGCATTGAGAAAGCTCTCCGGCGTACAAAACCACCACGTCTCTATTCCTGGTTCCGGCGAAGGGTGATTTTCGCGCGGAGAAATCCGAGGATTTGGGCCAGCGTCGACAGTGAACGCCGCCGACACGTCGTGCCGGCGGCGTTGAACTCAAGAAAATCGAATGCCTCGCTCAAACTCGATCGAGATCAACTGTTGATGAAATCGAGATCGTTCGCAAAGGCTTCGTCCTTCAAATCGGTGGCCTTGTCCAGGTTCAAGCCGAGAAAAAACCAATCATCTCCGGACGAGCCGGTCAGCAGGTCGCGGGAATCGTCGTCGATCACGGTTTGCCCGGCCAGGAGGAAATTGTCGCCATTGCGGCGGTCGGCGAAAGTCGCGTTGCCGTCTGCCTCGGTTTTGCCGCTGAGGTTCAGCAGCCGCGTCTGGTAGTCATGATCCGAGGTCCATTCGTCCATGACGGCCGAGACGGCCGGCAAGGAGTTTCCGAATTGGAGAACGCCGGCGATCAGGAGATCGTCGTCGGCATTGCCGATGATTCGATCGGCGCCCTCGCCGCCGACAAGCAAGTCGCGCCCTTGGTGGCCGATGAGCAAATCGTCGCCGGCGCCGCCGAGCAGGACATCGTTGCCGGCGCCGCCTTTGAGGCGATCGTCGCCCTCGTCGCCAGACAACCACGCCGAAAGGCCGACGCTGCCCGCCACCATGATGTCGTCGTTGCCCGATTGGCCGAACGCCAAAATCCGGTTGGCGCCCGCGATGGCTCCGAGGGATGTGTGGTTCATCGACGCGTCAATTTGCCCGCAATGCGATCCCGAATCAAACTGGATCGAATCCGGACCCGTGGTTCCGCCCACCGCGAAGTCGCCGCCAAACTGGAGCGAGGCGACCGCGACGGTAACCGTTTCGGTCACAAGCGTCGTTCCACCATCATCGTCGGAGACAGTGACGACCACTTGATACACGCCTTCGCGAGCGTAAACGTGACTGGCAGCGAACGATCCGATCGTCGGAACTCCAGCCGAGCCGATGGAATCGGCGACGGCGTCTCCGCCCTGCGTCGGGCTTCCATCGCCCCAGTCGACGACAAATGTGAAGGTTTCACTGGTCGGCGTGGGAGCGAGCGGATTGTCAAATCCCGGATCGGTCAAAACGCCGGTGAAGTCAAGCGTTTGTCCGCGGACGCCCGAGAAGGAAATCGGGTTGCCATCGGCATCCAAATTGAAACTGGAGCCGGCGAGGGCGACGGTAGGGGCCACATTGTCCACCGCCACGTCGAACGCGGCGGCGTCAAACGTGCCGTCCTCGTCCGTTGCGGCTGCGTGGATCGAGTAAGTCGCCGGGCCATCGGCGTAGATGTGATTTGCCGAGGTTGCATCGCCGGCCACGGTTTCGACTTCGCTGCCATCACCCCAGTTGATCGTCCAGTGGTCGATCGTGTCGGCGCCGGGATCGCTGGAGGAAAGTGCGACAACATACGGCGTGCCCTCGTTGACATGCGCCTCGCCGACCACGTCCAGGGTCGGCGCCACGTTGATGACCAGCACCTCGGTCGCGGCCGATGCACTTTCGCCTTTGCTGTCGCTGACGGCGACGGTCACGGTGCGCGGGGCGGCCGCATCGTCGGCGTATGTGTGGCTGGCGGCAAATGTCAACACGCCTGGGTCAAGTTGGTATGTCGAAGAGGCGCCGTCGCCCCAATCCACCGTGACGGCGTGAGTTTGCCCGACATCCGGGTCCACGAACGACCCCGTGAGCGACAGCGGACTCCCCTCCGCAATTGGGTTGGAGCCGAGTAACAGGTCGCCGGAATTGATCTCCGGGGCTCGGTTGAAATCGACGTGGAGCGTGTCGCCCGGCGCGGTGTTGAAGCCGCCGAGCGAATAGGTCTGATCGAAGATCGTGAAGATCGGCGAGGCTGGCCCCTGAATTGGCGCCGGATCGTACACGGCAGCGTCGAAGATTGTCCCGAGGAATGTGTCGATGGTCGCCGAAAGCGCGTAGAGATCCACAGACGGCGCGACGCGAAGGTCCGTCATGTTGTGGAATTGATTTGTTAAACTGTAATGCGTCTGAATGTCGAGGTCTTGCCCATCGGCGATGCCCGCGAAATCGGCGTCGATGCTCGAGCCGACCGGCATGCTGTACGACTGGACCTCCTGGCCGCCGATCGAAACCGGCTGGCTGAAATCCATGGTCACCCAGAGTTCCGGCACGAACTCAAATTGCTGGCCGATGGAAAACTGCGGTCCAATGTCCACGTCCAGCAGGTCGTAGCTGAATTCGAACAGCGAAACCGGTCCCAAGGAGAAATCGGCCGACGCCCCGAGGGGCGGCAGTCCGAACAAGATCGAGCCAAGGAAGTCGGCGTCGAGATCGATTTGCGCCAGGTTGGTCGCCCCGCCTGCCTGCAATCCGGGCGAGCCATTCACGTTCGAAAAGGTGTCTTGCTGCAGATTCAGCGTCGGGACATCGACCGTGATGTCGCCCATGCTGAACGACACGCCAACGTCGAACGGGCTCGTGTCATGGGGCTTTTCATCTTTTTTGGGGTTGCTTTCGTCGATGATCGAGACGTCGAGCCCTGTTAGCGGATCGAAGCCCAGATCGAAGTTGAAACTCAAGTTTTGGCCCGGATCGGCCGTGGCCAGGTTCTGCTCGAGAACGCTGATTTGGTGATTCGTGACTTTCAGCAATTGCAGGCTCCCGTTCACATCGAGGGCGACAATCGGCTCATTGAATGCGTAGCTTAGACCTGGAATCGTCACCTGTTTGGTTCCGAAAACGGGAACCTGAACGTCGTAACTGCCGAGAAATCCCAGGTCAATGTGGCGAGTCTGGAACGTGACGGTGGGCACGGTTATGGTGAGATCGGGCGTGCCAAACTCGCCGTGGACGCCAAGGCTGGCCGCCACGTCAAAGACAAAATTCGACTCGATGTCGACGTTCGGCGAACGAGTCACAAGGTTGCCGGTCGGCGAGCCGATCATCGTCGACTGAATGGTAAACGTGTCGCCCGCGCCGGCGATCACTTGCAGACCCGCCTGTGAAGCGAACGACGCATCAACGGAGCCCGGATCGAGGGCGGCGCGAAAGTCCACGCCGATGTTGCCGCTGGTGGCCGCATCCAGGGATATGAAGTTGTTGGCGGCCTCGCTTCCCAGCGTGGGATGCGCCGACAGGTCCCAACTCGCGCCGGCGAACAGCTTGCCGGTGTCGATGATCGCGGGGCCATTCGACCCCCACATGCTTTGCTGCGCTGTTTCAAAGGAAACCTGATTGGCAATCGACGCCAGCGGGGTGGCGTCGGGCACCGTCCGGTCTTCGAGCCGCTCGACGAACAGCTTGGGCATGCGGCCGCGGCGAGCCCAAGCGGTCCAACGGCCGTTTCCCGATCGCAATGGGGGCTTTCTCATGATGTTGGTCCTGTTGCAGATGGTGGGAACGAAGAACTTTCTAAGGCTGCCACGGATTCAAATCTTGGCCGTCCGGCGCGAAACGAACGCTCCGGCGGAATGGCTTTCCGCCGCGCCTGTATTCCTGGTTCCGGCGAGTTCTCGTTTTCGCGTGTGCGAATGCAAAAGTTTTTCGATTTGGTTGCAAGAAAAACGAGTGCGAGCGAGCGGATGTCGAAGAATGGACCGGCTGACAAAAAGAGTCAAAGCCTATTGCGATTGGCTTCGGCGTGCCCGTTCCGCCAGTGCGCGGACGTCGGCCCAAAGCCGCCGGCAATCGGTTTGTTCGGCTTCAGGCAGTTTTTTCAATTCGCTGTCGTCGCGGATGCCGGCGAGATCGCGATTCGCCAGCCAGTGCCGCATGTCGAGTTCGACTTCGCGGCGATCCTTGTCCGACGCGCCGCCGAGCTTTTTTTCCCAAAGCTTCAAGTCCGTGCGCAGCCAGTCGCGTGCCTGCTGTCGCCAACGGGTGCGCCCTCGGTCATCCATGGCGGCAGCGTCCTTTCCCAGGCCGGCGCCGGCCAGCGCCGCGATGGATGCGGCGTTGTAACGCCGCACCGTTCGCAGGTCGTTCGCCGATTTCGGATCCAGTTCGAGCGCTTTCTCGCATAGCCGCGCCGCGGCCGCATAGATCTTGGCTTTGACTGTGCCGAATCGGGCCAATTCCATGCATTCTCCGGCGTCGTCGGGCAGCGCGCCGCCGGCGACGATGGCTTTCAACTTCCGGTCCAAGTCGACGAGTCGCTCGCAGTCTTTCACCCACTTCCGCGACGGATAATTCCAGCTTGGTTTTTTCGTTCCGAGTGCATCGCCCTGCTTGAGTTCGACAAGCCCTTCGGAATATTTGCCGAGGAATTGCAGGACCAGGCCGAGGTTGCAATGGGCCTCCGCATATTCGGGATCGACGTGAATGGCGTCGCGATATGACGCGATCGCCGAGTCATATTTCTTGGAGTCGCGGAGGGAATTGGCAAGGTTCATATGGGCATTTGCCAGATTCGGATTGAGTTGAATGGCACGCCGGCAGGAGGAAATGGACTCTTCGTATTTGCGCAACCCGGCGAGCGCCAACCCGAGATTGCAATGGGCTTCCGCGAGGTCTGGATCGAGCCGAGTCGCGGCTCGCAAGACATCGGCTGCTTCTTGCAGTCGCCCGTTGCGGTTGAGCAACAGGGTGCCCAAGTTGTATCGAGCCCAAGCAGAATTGGGATCGCAACGAATGGCGTCTCGGTAGGCCTTTTTCGCTGCGTTGAAATTGCCGCGGTCGGATTCCAGGCTGCCAATGTTGTTGTAGGCCATGGCATAGTCGGGCTTGATCTGTAGCGCGCGGTGATATGCGGCAAGGGCCTCGTCGAACGCGTGTTTTTTGCCCAGCGCCTTGCCGAGATTCAGCCATTCGCCGGCGCTGTCGCCTCGGACCGCGAGAGCCGCGGTATAGAAGCGAATTTGCTCGTCGACTCGCGGCGGACGAAGCCCGTCCAAATGCCAGGCGAGATAATGGTTAATCCAAAAATCGCCCGGATGGCGGCGTTGCACTTTGCGCAAAAACGCGACGGCCGCCGACGCGTCCCCGGCGTAGCCAGGAAATGGCCGAGCAGGGCCACGGTCGCTTTCGGCTGCGACAGGGCCTCCGGCGATTCGGCCAAGGATTTCATGGCGTCGAGATTTCGACCAACCAGAGCTTCGCGCAGTTGCGCGCGCCATGAGTCCGGGTCGGCGGCCTTCGCGACCGCCACGAGTTTTCGCCAGTCCAGAGGTTTCGCGGTCGGATGAGTGCTGCGAACGAACGACCAATCGTCGAGGGCCGCGGCACAGTTCGAACGAGATCGGTGCGCGCGAATTCGTGTCGCCGCTTCGTTCACGGAAAGGTGATCGACGTCGATGCCATAGTCGGCAAAAGCCGCGGCGTAAGCAGAATCGGCGGTGCCTTCGTCGAATTGATCTTCCTTGACAGCGGTTTTCTTTGCCCGCACGTCGTCCAGACGCGCGAGCATTGCGCCATTCTTCGCAGACTCGGCAGCAGCAAGCCGGGCAGCGGGAACTTCCAGGTTCAGCTTGGAAAGCAGACCATCGACCCGCTCCCGCAACGCCGGAACTTCCTCCCCGGCATCGAGCGCGGCTCGCGCTCGATGAGCGGCCGCCAGCGCGGACTCCCATTGTGGCAAGTTGCCGCTGGACGCCCCGGCCAATTCGCGGAGTTTGTCCGCCTCGGTCAATGCCGGCAAAACCGTCGCACTTGTCTCGGCGATGCGGTTGTGCGCTGCCGTTCCATCCGCAGCCACCCCCCGCCTCCCAAGGCGACGATGCAGACGACGGAAGCCGCCAGCGCCAGGGCGACTCGGCGGGTTTTTCGTTCCTGGGCCGCTTTCGCGCGAGCCGCGGCCGCCGCCAACTCAGTCTGACGCAGTCGTTCCTGCACCGATGACAAGTAAGCGGTGACGGCCTCGGCAACCGCCTGGGCGTCGCCAGGGCGGTCGGCGGCACGCGGCGCCAGACAAGTCTTTGTCAAGCAAACGAGATCAGCATCGGCCCCGGAGGAATTGAGGCACGCGAGCGATTCGGTCAAATCGCCGGCGCGGCGCGATCGCAGATTTCATCCGAAGCCGGACCGTCGAACGGCGGCCTTCCGGTCAGGATCTCGCACAGAATCGCTCCGAGCCCGAACACATCGCAGCGTTCATCCAACGCGTTCGTTTCGCCTCGAGCCTGCTCGGGAGCCATATAGGCCGGCGTGCCCATGACCTGCCCAGCTCGAGTGTGGACGCCGTCGTCGGCGGCGACACGATTCGTCTCGACAGCGCCCGTTAGGTCCGATTCGACAACGAGTTTGGCCATTCCCCAATCCATCACCTGCACTTCGCCAAACGCCCCGACCATGATGTTGGCCGGCTTCAGGTCTCGGTGAATCACGCCGCGGGAATGGGCATAGCCGAGAGTCTGGCACATCTGCTCGAAGATCGAAAGGAAACGAGGCAGGTCTTGCGACAAATCGCTGCGCTCGTTGAGCAATGTCGCCAGCGTGCGGCCCTCGATGAGTTTCATCGTGAAATAAGGCCGCCCGTCGTCGAACTCGCCGATTTCATAGACCGGCGGAATGCCCGGGTGCTGAAGCTGGCCGGCGATCTGGGCTTCCTCGACAAATCGCCGAAGGATTTCCGACCGGTTTTGATGCTCCTGTAGGACGATCTTGATGGCGAGGCCGCGTCCTAAGTCGCAATCGAAAGCGCGAACGATCGTGCCCATGCCGCCTCGACCGATTTCCTCAAACAGCAAATAGCGGCTGGGCGGGCCCATGACTTCACGAGCTTGCTGGGACGAGACGTCGACGACGGGAGAATTTCGCAACCGAATTCGCGGCTTGCCATGGATCACGCGGGTGGATTCATCGGTCGCGCTGCTGTCGGGAATTCGCGTCGAGCGGCCGAAGCCGGCGGCCAGCGCCTTGTTGAGCAAGTGGTCGAACTCGGCGGCTTGGGACGGATCGTCTTGCGACATGCGACGCACCTCGGACGGGAAGCGGGCGGCTGTCACAGGTTCGCGGAAGTTGGATGTTTCGCGAACGTTTTTTTCGAAATTAGCTCAATGACGCCAGCAACTCGGCGCACTCCTGCTCGACTTCTTCGGCAGTGCCCGGCTGATGGAACGCCACGACTTCGATGAGCGCCGCCTTGAATTCCTGGCGAGCCCGCGCGTACTCGTGGTGCAGCACCGCGGCATCCGTTTGCCAGCGCTCGGCAATCTCCCGGATCGCCAGCCCTTCGCGAAACCGCAAGCGCAAGAGTTCGACGCGATGAAGCGCCGCCTCGCCCGCCTGGGTAGCCAACTGCTCCTGCCGCTCGGCGGCCTCGCGAATCAACGACTCCGCCCAGGTCCGCTCGAAGACTTTCGAAAGACTCGCTTCGACGCGCTCGACCTCCGCCAATTCCATTTTCGAGGGCGGTTGCTGCTCCTTTCCGCGGGCGCGCTTGCCCTCGACGCGCAGGGCGACGTTGCGAATCACGCCGTACAAAAAGGGGCGGAACCCCCCCGGCCGGTCGTGCTCTGCGCGATCCAAGACGCCGCCTTGTTTGAAACACTCGACGAAGACTTCCTGGACGGCGTCGTCGATTTCATCGCGGCGCCCGCGTCGCGCCAACGTGCGCCCAGATACGCTCGCACGACCGGCGCATACCGCCGTGCGAACTGATCGCGATCGTCGCCGCGACCGGCCGCCGCGCCTTGAATCACAGTCCAGCAAGTGGATGCGGCCTGAGTCATGAGAAGGCACGTCTGAGCAAGGTTGTTTCACGAACCCGCATTGTAAACTTTTTGCAGCGTCGAATCGAACACGAAAACATGATGAATTGTGTGTCAGGATGAATGGTGGGATCAATGGTGTCAGAGCGTTTCTTGTTCCTACCCAACAGCAACGACAGCTGCGAGATCGAATCATTCAAACCAGAACTATAATTATAATTGACCACGTAGCCGTCGAGGTAAGTCATGACCGTCAGCCGGCTGTGGTTCGCCCCGCCGGACATTTCAGTATAAGCATGCCGCACCTTCGGAGTCGAGTTGATATTCGCCGCGCGTGTCCGAATGCTCGCGGGAGACCTGCGGTCGAGCGCTTCGGCGACCTCCGGTCTCTGCCAAGTCGCGGTCGCTTGGCGGACAGACATTCAAACGGATAGTGAATAAAAGTATATTATTAACGCGGTCGCGGTTCGCCTTGAGTTTCGAGGTCTCGCATGCAACCGTTGCTTGCAATTTGCCTTGGCTGGTTGTGGGCGATACCGCTGTGCGCCTCTCTCAGGCGCTTGCACACTTCGCCGGGCGGACATGCGGACGGACAAACCGGACAACTTTTTTGATGGCTGCGAAAACCGCACGCAACTATGGATGGGCTAGCCGGTTAGGTCAAAAGCAGGCGGGTGGATTTGGAAATGAAATGTCCGCTTTTGTCCGGTTTTCCTCTCGCGCGATCCGGACGAGCGCGGGGATTTTGCTTGACACATTTCTGCCCAAAGTCTATGGGACCGCCCTCTGGACCGTGTCATGGGCGGAATCGCGTCTTGTCGGGGGACGGGCGCGGACCGCTTCGGTTCAGGCGGAGGGGGCCATGAAACCGCGTTGGGCCATTGTCGCTTTGTGCGTGGGGATGTTCGGCTGTTTTGGACCGAAAGCGACGCGTTTTCAATCCGCCGAAAGCGATCCACATGCGCCGGAAGTCCGGGTCATCGGCGACATCACGTCGGTCGCCAGCCAGCAGTCGATGCCCGTCATCGGCGTCGGACTCGTGACGCAGCTGCGCGGCACCGGAGGCGGCGCGCCGCCCGAAAGCACCTGGCGCGAAATGCTTGAAAACGACCTGAAGAAGCGCGGCATCCGCAATCCGCGCGCGATCATGGACTCGCCCAACTGCGCCATGGTCATCGTCACGGCGGAAATCCCCTCCGGCGCCCGCAAAAGCGATCCGATCGACGTCAAAATCAACCTTCCCGAAGGAAGCCGCTGCACCAGCCTCCGCGGCGGCTATTTGAATTCCTGCGACTTGTTCAACGTTGAAAACGTTCGCAACATTAGCGCCCATGTGCGCGGCAACGGCCAGTATCTGAAAGGCTATGTGCTGGTCAAGGCCGAGGGGCCGATCATCGCCGGACTCAGCGGCCAGGTGAAGCTCGCCCGCGAGACTCGCGAACCCAAGGCGGACGATTATCGCAATGAGGACGAGTCGCTGAAAACCGGCAGCGTCTGGGGCGGCGGTCAATGCCTGGCGGATCCGCCGTTGATGCTGGTCATGAATTCCGATCAGAAGCTGGCGCGAATCGCCGCCGCGGTCGCCGAGCGGATCAATCAGACATTCCCGGGCATGAAATTCGGGCGCGACGGATTGGCCGTCGCCAAGAACGCCTCGATGATCTCGCTCGGCGCTCCCCTGCAATACCGGGAAAACATCTCGCACTACCTGCGCGTGGTGCGGGCGATCCCGCTGGATCGCGTGCCCGCGCATGACAGCCCATACCGCCGGCAACTCGCGGACCAGTTGCTCGATCCAGTCGGCTGCCTCAGCGCCGCGATCCGGCTGGAAGCGTTGGGGGAAGACAGTGTGCAGGCGCTGCGTTCGGCATTGTCGGCGCCCTATCCGCTGTCGCGATTCGCCGCGGCCCAGTCGCTCACCTACCTGCGCAAGCGCGACGGCGTCGAGGAATTGACCCGCCTGGCCAAGGAAGAGCCCGCACTCCGCGGCCTGTGCCTGACCGCCCTGGCCTCGCTGGATGAATCAATTTGCCACATCAAGCTTGATGAACTCATGTCCGAACGCGAGCCCGACCTTCGCTACGGCGCGTTCTATGCTCTCCGCGTGCTCGACGAGCGGGCCCCGGAGGTCGCCGGCGAACACTGCAAGGACGCCTATTGGCTGCATCCGGTCGCCAGCGATTCGACTCCCATGATCCATTACCTGACCAGCCGCCGAACCGAATTCGTGCTCTTCGGTCGTTCGCCGGCGCTGCGGCCCGACCTCCGGCTGATGTTCGGCGACTTCACGTTGGTTTCGGCGCCCGACAGCGACTGCTGCACGCTGAAGCGGTTTGCGTTGAACGATGCGAACGTCAACGTCAAGGAAAAGAAATGCTCCCTGCTCGTCGCCGACGTGCTGAAGACGCTGGCCGATCTGGGCGGAACCTATGTCGACGCCGTCGATTTATTGCGCCAAGCCAACGATCTGAGCCGGCTGAATTGCGCGTTGTGCGGCGATGCGGTGCCGCACATTGTGGACCTGCCGCAGTTGGCCCGCGCCGCTCGCTCCGATCCGACCTTGCGCAGCCTGTCCACCACCGCCGCGGGCCAGCCGATGGGCCGGCAATGAACCAGTGCCAACCGCCGCTCCGGGGGTGAAAACAGCCGGCGCAAACGCATAAGATACTGATCACGGGTTCCGGGGTTCTGGTTTTCGAAACGACGCATGCTCAAGCGACTCGAGCTGGTAGGCTTCAAGAGCTTCGCCGACAAAACGGCGATCGAGTTCGCGCCGGGCATTACCGCCATCGTCGGCCCAAACGGCTCGGGAAAGTCCAACATCGTCGACGCGGTCCGCTGGATCCTCGGCGAGCAATCGGCCAAAAGCCTTCGCGGCGGCGAAATGGCCGATGTCATTTTCAACGGCTCCAGTTCGCGCCGCAGCCTCGGCATGGCCGAGGTCTCGCTCGTCTGCGACAACGCAAAACGCTTCTTGAACGTCGAAGCCGATGAGGTCCGCATCACTCGCCGGGTCTACCGCGACGGCCAGGGCGAATACCTCATCAATAATCAACCCAGCCGGCTGCGCGACATCAAAGACCTGTTCCTCGGCTCCGGCGCCGGCCAGGGCGCCTACAGCGTCATCGAGCAGGGCCGCGTCGATGCGCTGCTCCAGGCCTCGCACAAGGATCGCCGCCTGATCTTCGAGGAAGCCGCCGGAATCAGTCGCTTCAAGGCTCGCAAAATCGAGACCCTGCGAAAGCTCGAAAATGTCGAGCAGAATCTGGCGCGATCTCGCGATTTGCTCGACGAACTCGCCAAGCAACTGCGCTCGGTGCAGTCGCAGGCGGCCAAGGCGCAGCGTTATCACGAACATAACAGCCGGCTCAAGGAACTTCGTGTCGGCCTGGGGTTGCAGGAATTTCATGATCTCAGTGATCAGGCCGGCGCGGAAACCGATGCGCTCGAACGCCTGCGAGCGGAACTGGAGCAAGTGTCGGCGGAAGAGGCCGACGCCGAGAGCCAAGCGAAACGGCTGGAAACCGAACTCGCGGAACTGGAACAGCAACTTCGCTCGCACGAGTCACTGCTGAGCCAAGCGCGACAGCACATCGCCACCCACGAAACGAAACGCGATTTCGAGGCGACCGCCGTCGGCGAACTCGAAAGTGAATTGGAGCGCGGCCGCAAACGCCGCGGCGAACTCACCGACCGCATCGCCGATCTCAGCCTCCAGTTCGAACAGGCCCGCGGCGAATGGCAAGACGGCGAGGCCCAAACCGAAGAACGGCGAACGCGGGTTCGCGCCGTCGAATCGAGCTTGCACGAGTCCGACGCCGAACTCGCGCGGCTCCGCGCCCAGATCGAGGCCGATCGCGCCGAGCATCTCGAACGCATGCGCCAGACCACGCGCTTGCAAAATGATGTGATCAGCCTGCGGGCCCGACTGGACAACCTGCGCGCGCGCCGCGACGGCTTACGTTCCCGCAGCGCCCAGGCGACCCGCGTGCTCGAATCGCTCGATCAGGAATTGGAGGACCTGCGGCAGTCCGAGGCCCAAATTCAACACCTGTTGACCGACGCCCGCGCCGAACTTGGGCAGAAGGAAGACGAGCGCGACGGACTGCGACGACAAATCGACGACACCCAACAGCGGCTCTCGGACCTGAAAATCCAGCGCGGCGGATTGGCCAGCCGCATCGAACTGCTTGAGCAACTCGAACGCAGCCAGGAAGGCCTGGGCACCGGCGTCCGCGAGGTTCTCAAACTGGTTCACGATTCGCGCGACCTGAATCACGCACGCGACGGCGAGGATTGGAGTTTCATCATCGGCCTGATCGCCGACTGTCTCACGGTCCCGCGCGAGTTGGCTCCGCTCATCGATCTGGCGCTGGGCGAAGCGGCCCAATGTTTCCTGGTGAGCGATTCGGCCCGGTTGGATCAGGCGCTCAAAATACGTGGTCAACCATTCGCCGGCCGCGTCGGCTTCGTGCCGATTCAACCGATCAATCCCATTGCCGATGATGCGGCCGCAGCGAGCGACGAAGGCCAGCGAGCCGACATTCTCGTCCGCAGTGAATCGCCCGAATTGGCCGGCCTGCCGACGCAGCTGCTGGCGAACGTTCGCATCGTACCGGACCTGGCGACCGCGCGCGAATTGGCGTCGCGTCCCAGTTCCTCGGGTTTGCGCTTTGTCACGAATCACGGCGAACTCCTGGAGGCGGATGGCACACTCACCGTCGGCACCCACCACGCCGAAAGCGGCATCCTGTCGCGAAAAAGCGAACTCCGCGAACTGCGGCAGCAAGCGGTCGATGTCGACCTGGTGATCGTCGACACCGAGCAGGAGCACGCCGCCCAGCGCGATCAAATCGAAGCGATGGAGGAACCAATTTTCTTCCTGCAACAGCGGATCGCCGATTTGGTGGATGAGGCCGGCGAAATGCGCGCCCGCGTCAGCCAACATCGCGAAAAACGCACTGGCCTGCACGAGGAAGTGACGCTCAGCCGCGGCGAGATCGACGGCCTCGAGGAGGAAATTACCGCCGAAGAATTGAGCCTGGTCACGGCGCAACAACAAGCCGAGGAAAGCGAAACGCTGGCCCAGCAGGTGCAAGCCCGCGCCGAACAGGCGGACAAAGTTGCCCGCGAAATCGCGGTCGTCCGCAAGGAGCAGGAGCAGGAATCTTCCCAGGCGCGGGTGGAACTCGCCCAGGTCGAGGAACGGCTCTCCGCCCAGCGCAAACGGGCCACGCAGCTCGAAAGCGACCTCGCCCAACGGCAAAAGGAACTGGCGCAATTCGAGCAGAATGAAGCCACGATTCAAGTCCGCATTCGCGACAGCCTGCTGGCCAGGCTTCAGGCGGTCCAATCGCTCGCCGAATCGTACTTGCAAAAGGAAGCGGCGGAATTGCGGATCGCCGAGCTGGTGGCGCAGCGCGACAGGGCTCAAGAGCAGCGCCGGCAGGCGGCCCAGCGTTGGCAAGACACCGGCAACGTCCGCCAGGAAAAATGGAACGCTGCCCACGGCCACGAGATGCGCGCCAACGAATTGCGGCTGCGACTCGATACGCTCTGCCAGCGCTGCGCGAGGATTATCAGATTGAACTTGCCGAGCTTTACTCGCAGCGAGAGCAATCGGCCGAGCCGCCGCAACATCTCGATCCGGAGGCGGTACAGCAAGAAATCGATGAGCTTCGAAAAAAGCTCGCGCGGCTCGGGGCGGTCAATCTCGAAGCGCTGCAGGAACTCACCGATCTCGAAAAACGCATCGCCGATAAGCAGACGCAGCACGAAGACCTGTCCAAATCGCAGCAGGATTTGCTCGCGATCATCACCAAGATCAACGACGACAGCCGCACGATGTTTACCGAGACATTCGCGGCGATCCGCGTCAATTTTCAGGACCTGTTTCGCAAACTCTTCGGCGGCGGCATGGCCGATGTCATCCTCGAGGATGAGATCGACGTGCTCGAAAGCGGCATCGAAATCAACGCCCGGCCGCCCGGCAAGGAGCTGCGTGGCATTTCGCTTTTGAGCGGCGGCGAACGCACGCTGACTGCGGTGGCCCTGCTGCTCGCGATTTTCCGCAGCAAGCCGAGCCCGTTTTGCCTGCTCGACGAGGTCGACGCCGCGCTCGACGAGGCGAACAACGCCCGGCTCGCGAGCGTCTTGCGCGATTTCCTCGACGAATCGCAATTCATCGTCATCACGCACAAGAAACGAACCATGGCGGTCGCCGACGTGCTTTACGGCATCACCATGCAGGAAGCAGGCGTCTCCAAACAAGTCTCCGTCCGCTTCGAGGACTGGCCCGACGAGGAGCAGGCCGAAGCCCGAGCCGCGGGCTGATCCGCCGCGGAAAAACCGGACAAAAGCGGACAATTCGCCTTCGCACCGGCCGACCTGCTTTTGATGTAAGTCCCTGACAGCCAAGCCTCTGCGTACCATTTTCGAGCACATCGAAAACTCTGTCCGGTTTGTCCGTCCGGACGTCCGTCCGCATGTCCGTCCGCATGCGACGGCGGGCTCAAATCGATCAACTCTGTCGACCCGAATACTCATGTCAGACCTCCATCATCGCGCGCGCAGAGGGCGCTCGGTAAGCGCTTATTATACGCCTGTATAGTTATCACCGCGACGACAGCCGGAGCAGAATTTCGAGCGTTGCTCAATATCCGCAAAACTCCGCGCCAGGCATCCAAATTGTCAAAGCGGCGACTGAAAGTGAATTCGTAGGGTGGGTCGAATCCCGAGCTCTAAGGCGAGGGTGAGGCCCACCACTGCCGACGGTGGGCCTCGACCGAGCCTGACAGCTCGGTCTCGACCCACCCTACCATATGGCGTTTCCACGGGCGCTGACGCAACCCCGCTCGCCGGCGAGTAAATAGTGTCGCTTCAATTTTCCGGTTGCCTCGGCCGCAGCCCGCGCCCGCCGCGCCGTTTCCATCAAGCTCGACTCCGACTTCGGCTCCGACATGATGCACCTCGAATCGCCGAATGAATTGGAAGAGCGGGAGAAATCGTACGCTCGCGTCGACGCGATTGTCAAGCAATTCGTCTGAACAAACTCGGAGTTCGGAAAGATTTCTTCAGTTTTTCAGATTTGCGCGTACGATCTTGCGAGATTTGGTGCCTCTCATATTAGCGAGCATTTTCGCATTCTCCGTTCTCAAGCCGGCGCTGATTCCGCGCTTGGCGACGACGGCTTTGCAAATTCACGTCTTTTTGGGCTGGCAAACGGCGGCATTGATGAGTTACAGATAAGGGCCAAGTTGGGGTGTTGCGCTGGAATAAGCACTCACGGAGGCCCGCTGATGATTCGCCGAATCGTGCTGCTGGTTGGATGTGTTGTTGTTGTGTCGAGTGGCCGCGCTATTCAGCCCGACCCGGATTTGGAGTTGCTGCGCCAAGCGAAAGTCCGGCGCGACAATCAATCGCTCATCGCCTTGCTCGATCGATTGGCGGCCGACGAGAAACTGATCGCGCGGCGAGACGAGTTCATTCGGCAGCTGAGTTCGCCGAAATTCAAGGAGCGGGACGAAGCGGCGAAGGCGTTGATCGCCATGCGGTCGGCGGCAGTCGAGCCATTGAAGAAGGCCGTCGCGAGCGGCGACGCCGAGGCGCGGCGGAGCGCGAAGCGCTGCCTCGATCAAATCCAGAAAGACAATCCGCCCGGCCTGCCGCTCGCCGCGGTGCGGGTGTTGCTGAAGCGGAACGCAGCAGGAGCACTGCAAGCCCTGCTGCGCGATCTTCCGAGCGCACAGGACTACGAGGTTGAAGAGGAAATCTGCTTTGGCCTCGACAACCTGACCGAGAAAGCCAAAACGGCTTCACCCGCTCTCGTCAAAGCCTTGACCGACTCGCACCCCGCGCCGAGCGATCGCGGCCTGTATCGTCGGGCATCGCGGAACCGCCGATCAGTGTGACCTTGTACGAAAGCTGTTGAACGACCCCGAGCCGATGGTCCGGCTGCGCGCTGCTCAAGGGCTGCTCGCCGCGAAAGATAAGGCCAGCATCCCCGCATTGATTGCATTACTCGGTGATTCGCCCGACGAACTGGCGTGGCAGGCTGAAGAACTGCTTCGCTACGCGGCGGGGCCGCGTTCGCCGAATTTCTTTGTCGGCCGCGGCGACGCCAAGCAGCGCAAATCTTGCCATGACGCCTGGATCAGGTGGTGGAGCGAGAAAGGCCCATTCCTGGATCTCGGCGACGCCGAGCGACATCACCGTCGGCCGGGGCTGGTGCTCGTTCGCGGCACATCGGTGCCGCCCGATACCGAAGGTTACGTCGATTACTATTTCTGGCTCACGGGTTGCGACGGGACCGTTCGCTGGCGCATGCTGCAACCCCGCGACGCCGACATTTCCCGACTGACGCACGACGCGGTCCGGATTCGGCATGAGAACCGGATTGCTACAGTTTATGACCGAATGCCGCCACTTTACTTCTCCAGTCGTAATCATGTTCGCGACGGCAACCACTTGATGTTCATCGAAGCGGTTACCCCACCGCTGTATTGGATTGCCCTCGACTGCAATCTGTTGACCGTGGGTGGCAATCGGGTCATCGAACTGGACGAAGCCGGCCGCGTCGCTTGGGCTGCGTTCTTTCCCGAGCCGCTGTCAGCTGCCTGCATGACCTCCGAAATGATCCGGCTTGGCTTCGATCCAAAAAATGATGCACAATTCAACCTGGCCAATACGCTTGGTTATCGGCTTCGCTGCGCTCTAAGTCCAGATCCCAAACTTCGAAACCAAACGTTTGAATGGCTCACGGTCAACGCCCAGTCGCGCTTCCCGGCGGAGTTACTCGGCGGATGGTTGTGCCCCCAAATCAAATCGGCAAACTCCGGCAACGCGCGGCAGATCGCGGACGAAGTTCAGACGAAATCACTGCCGGAGTTGATGCGGCTGACCTACCATCCGGACGCAATTATCAGGACCGATGCCGCCAATCAGCTTTGGCTATTTCCATATGAGGCATCGGGGATTACGCCTAGGTTGCTCGAGCTGCTAAAAGATCGAGATCACATCGTTCGTAATTACGCTGCGTGGGCTTTGGGAGCAATGCGTTCCGAGTCCCGGTCTGCCGTGCCCGCCCTTACTTCTCGACTTCACGATTCCGACGAACATGTGCGTTATACAGCGTGCAGGGCGCTGACTTCGGCAAGCCCGACACTCGGAGTCGGCGATTCCCGAGTTGTTGCGCGCCCTGTTCGCGCATCCCCCGCTGCTCGCGGCGGGAGAAGCTCTGTCAACAATCGGTCGCTACGACGATCTCACAACTCGAACGCTCCTTGCCGCGATTAAAAGTCCCAGGACCCGGGCGCTGCTGCGTTGCGCTCGAAGGCCTGGCGCCGAAGAGCGAGCAATCAACCGCGGCGATCGCGCAAGCGCTTGATTTGGCGATCGACGATCCGGATCCAAAGAAGGATAACGATCTGGCCGAGTTTGCCTGTCGCGTGTTTGCCAATTCGGCTTCGTCGAACCCTTCGGCCGTCAGTGCTCTCAAGCGACTTATGCTCGATGGCCGATTCCGGGAGCACGCGCGGACCGAGGCGGTCTTGGCACTTGCCCACATGGACGTCGATCGGCGAGATGTGCTTTCGGATTTGAACCGCGTGGCCAAGGCCCCACCAAAGCAACCCGAGATCGTCCGACCGCGCAAGCCGTTTGAAAAAGAACGCGGGAAGGTGCCTGATCTGCGATCGAGGCTTGAGCGCGTCGCCTGGGAGCTCGTGGAACGGATGGAGGCGGATCACTGACAGTCGATCTTTGTCACCCTGGAGGAGCATGATGTTTACAAGATTTGGCAAATGGTTCCCGTCGCGGAGGCCTGTGCCGGCTCGCCGCGTCCGGAATCGAGTTCGCCCACGGCTTGAAGAACTTGGACTATATAGTGTCGCTTCAATTTTCCGGTTGCCTCGGCCGCCGGCCCGCGCCGCCGCGCCGTTTCCATCAAGCTCGACTCCGACTTCGGCTCCGACATGATGCACCTCGAGTCGCCGAATGAATTGGAAGAGCGGGAGAAATCGTACGCTCGCGTCAACGCGATTGTCAAGTGGTTCGTTTGCCATTCACGTGATACTAATTATTCAAACGGGCCGCGAGAGCGGATCGATACTTTGTTTTTTCTCGCATTGCCTCTTGACAACGTCGCAAAGCGCATGATCGAATCGCTATCGGTTCGCGTTCACGTTGATCGGCCCGGCCATTCCGTTGCTCCCGCACTTTCTGGGGCCGATTCAAAAGCGCGATAATCGATCGCGGCGGTCGATTCATCGGCCTTTTCGAGTTCGGCGCGTCCGGTTTCGAATGATTCGTGGCCTATTGAATTGGCTGGTGCGTACTTGATGCCAACGCCGTCCGTCCGGACCTCGTTTCATTGAGGAGTCGGGAGGTTGATCGATTCGATGTCAGCCTAATTCCGCTCCAATGAGCAACCAATCGCATGAACCAGAATCGTCGATATTTGTTTCTTGCCGTTGTGGTTAGCCTGTGGGCGACCCCGCTCGCTCGTGCTCAGGGCTTCGACCGCGATCCGAATCTTGATCTCGTGCGTAGGGCCGGCATCGGCCCGGACAGCGAGTCGCTGATTTCGTATCTTGAAGCGATTCCACCGGACGAATCGCTTTTGTCACGCCTTGATCAATTCATTGCAATGCTCCGGTCGGACAAATTCGGCGAGCGCCGAGAGGCGCTGAGGTCGTTGATCGCCCTTCGCTCAATGGCCGTCGGGCCGTTGACGATTGCCGCAAAATCCGAAAATGCCGAGATACGGCGAAACGCGACGCGTTGTTTGCAACAAATCCAGAAGTCGCTTGACCCAAATGTGCTAAAGGCGGCAATTCAGTTGCTGGTTCAGCGCGCTGCTCCGGACGCAGCAACTGCGCTTCTAACCTGTCTACCAACTGTACCGAACTACGAACTCGAAGAAGAAATCTCCTTCGCACTTGATTGCCTGACGAAAAGCCAGTCTGCCGACGAGAGTCGCTCGCGGCGATGACTAGGGCACTTTCCGATCGAAATCCAAAGCGACGTGCAATCGCGGCTTGCATTGTCGCCTATCGCGGAAATAGCGAGCAGCGTGCCGCACGTGCATGAGCTGCTTCGTGACGCTGACCCCGGCGTGCGCTTGGCAAGCTCATGGACTTCTTGCGGCGAAGGACAAAGCTGGGATTCCTACGCTCATCGATCTTTTGACAAAAGTGCCGATGGAAATCTCATGGCAGGCCGAAGAACTCCTTCGCTACGTAGCGGGCAGAGCCGCTCCCAAGAAGTTCGTGGGCTCGTTCTCCGAAGGTGGCAGGCGAGCCGAATGTTGTAAGGACTGGGAGGCCTGGTGGCTCCGCGAAAACAGCCGGGTGGACCTAAACGCGCAGCTTGATTCGGCAGCGCCGACCGGCGCTGGTATTGATTCATGACGCGAAGCGAAAGTTGAGCCTGGCTGTGCGGCAACGACGGAACATCGCGATGGCAATCGCGACTAGATCCCGAAGCAATTCCCGCGAAGTTCTGCCGAGTGAACAGCCGTCAAAAGCGATCGTTGCCTGCGTGGCCGGGTTGTTGGTGCGGTTGCAGCTTATTTGAACGCTTCGAGTGGCGTCGGCGGAAGACGAAAGCACTCGCGCCCTTTGAAGGATATTTCCTCGGTGGCGGCAACCGAGTTTTTGAGGTCGATCCCTGGCGGAATTTGGTCTGGATGACATATATCGAAGGCGAGTGCAACTGGTTATCAGAATGCTTCTCGCTATTGCGGCTTGGGTTTGAGGCCCATCGGATCGACCCATTGCAAACGGTTGTCAACCATGCGCGTGGCCTTGCGAATCCGCAAAGCGGCATTCGAGCCAGGCACTCGAATGGTTCCTTTTGCAATTCTGTGAATGCCTCGATGTTTTGACTGCTTCGATTCCTCGATCGTGGATTGGAGCCGCCTCGCGGACCTTCCAAGGCCCATTTGACCCCGAGCGAGGCTCAATCATCGGTGCGTTGTTTGCACGATTTGATCCAGACCCGAATATCAGGCTCCAAGCGTATCGCATGTTCGGCCGACGCTGGTACGAGGGCCGATCGGCCACCGGGTTGCTAATTGCCGGTTTGGGCGATCGCGATCGTCGGGTGCGAGACTACGCGGTTGCTTCGCTGGGATTGTCCGGAATGGATCCGGAACTCGCCGTGCGCGCGTTAGCGCGCCTGTTTGGCTGACCCAGGAGTTCGGATACAAGCCTGCTGGTCGTTACAAAAGCTCGGCCCGGTCGCCAGAGCCGCACTTCCTGAGTTGTTCAGAATGTTGGATTCCGGCACGGGCAGCGTGACCTTTGTTGCCGGTGCGATCTTTCGAATTGGTCCGGTGTGCCCGGACATCGTTCGAGCCTACATTCCGAGGCTACATACATCGCCATTTCGCGGGTATTTGGCGGTGCAAATCGTTGAGTATGCCGGCGAGCAACATCTCGACGTCGCGCCATTCATCGCCGGCCTTCGACCATTGCCAGGCGAAACCGACGAGTTGCTCGCGACCAATCAGGTGGCGATCCTTACGGCCTTGGAGCGCCTCGCGCATCGGCAAACCGACGTAGTTCCTGAGCTTGTAAAACTGCTCGCCGACGACGGTGCAGCGCCACGGGCTCGGGCCTTTTCAGCGCGAGTGCTTGGAGCGATCGGCCGTCGCGGAAATGCCGCACTTCCGTTGCTCAGAAAGATCTCAAGCCGGCACGACGAGCTTGGAAAAGCGGCAAGCATTGCGGTCGCGAACCTTGGCATGCGTGCACATAACAGGGAATAGGTGCAGGGAATAGGTGTCAGTTCACAGGGAATAGGTGTCAGTTCACAGGGAATAGGTGTCAGTTCAGATTTCCATGCATCCCATTGAAAAGCCGAATCAATCATCGCCTTCCCGAATCCGGCGGCCTGATCGTAGAGCAAGCGTCTCGCTTGCTCGAGCCGCATACAAGCGGGACGCTTGTGCTACGAATGTCCAAATTGGCGAGCGAACCAATTTCCAATTCTCGTAGCGGTGGCCTCCGGCCGCCGCGCGTTCGGCGGCCAGAGGCCGCCGCTACGAGGATTTCAAAGCGGTTTTATTGATGAGGAAGTTCGATCCATGCCGGCCGCGAAGTCGATTGGCTGGCGCGGTCATTTTGATTTCTGTTTCATTTTCTCTTTGAGCATCGCGATTTCGATTTTCAGAATTGCTCCCTGTGCGTATCGAACCTTGTATCTGGTTTCAACTGATTGAGGCCTGGTCGTTTCGAACGGCTTTGCAAGCTCCTTGATTGATTTGATGGCGCGATCAAACTGCTGCTGGCACTCTTGCGGGTTAACGCTTAGTTCTAAGTCGGAAGCCAACAGTTCGGTTTCAGTGTCGACGACTTGCTCTAAACTGATCGAAGTAACCCCGCTGTTATAGAGCCGGAGAAGCTGTTCCAACATTTGTTTCATGTTTTCGCGTCGCTCAATCAGTAACGATCGCAATTTCTCCGCGTCGGCCTGCTGCCGTTCCTCCTTCTCCTTCGCCGGCGGCTGCTTTTTCTTCCTTCGCGGCCGGCTTTTTCGCCAATCCAATCCCAGCGCCGAGCAGGCCGACACTCAAAAACAACGCCAACACGATCGACCATCGATATTTGTTCCAGAACATGGCGTGGATCGCTCCATTGGAAAGAGACATGATTCGGGGAGAAACCTCGGCCAGCGCACGCGCACCGCCGCGGCGGTCAAGTCATTGGGCACGGCTTGCGTCGCGGCGGCCGCAAGGCCTGCCAAAACGGCGGGCGCGACGCCTCGACGTTCGAGTCGGCGTTGCAAAATCGTTCGCGCCGCCGACAATCGCGACAACACCGTGCCGCGCGGGCAACCGAGCGCGCTGGCGGCCTCTTCGGTGGTGCGGCCTTCGAGATAGCAGTGCACGACCGCACGCCGCAGACGGTCCGGCAGCCGATCGATTTCGGCGTCGAGCACCGGGGCCAAGTCGTTCGTTGGCATGGCGGGCGAAATTCCGATCTCGCGCTCGCCCAGCGATTGCTCCCGCAACGCTCGCAGTTTCTTTTGCTTGAGCGCCTGCGCGGCGATGCGGGTCGCCACGCGATGCAGCCAGCCGGCGAGCCGCTCGCCGCTGCGAATGCTCGCCGCCTTGCGCGAGCGTGAGGAAGGTCGCCTGGAAGACATCGTCGGCGTCGGGCGACGAACCGAGCCAACGCCGGGCAACCGCCAGCACCATCCCGCCATGCCGGCGGACCAGCAATTCGAACGCCGCCTCATCTCGCCGGTGAACGAAACAATTCAGAATCTGAATATCCGACAAGTCCGCAAACTCGGCGGACGCGCTGGCTTGCCGCAGGCGCTCGATCACGCGGTCCAGGTTCTCGGCGACGCGCTCGCTCATGTTGGCCGTTATGCTGATAGAGGCGGCGAGCGGCAGGTCGATTCGAAGAAAATGGCAAGGCCCAGCAATTCATGAAACCACGAAACACACGAAAAACACGAAAATGAACAACAGCAAAGTAGGGTGGGTCGAATCCCGAGCTCTCAGGCGAGGGTGAGGCCCACTATTGCCAACGGTGGGCCTCGACCGAGCCTGACAGCTCGGTCTCGACCCACCCTACCAACTTTCGATTTGATTCATCACTTTCGAGCAACCACTTGGCGGCAACGAAGTTTCGTGTTTTTCGTGTGTTTCGTGGTCGATAATCCGGGTTCGTCCCCTGTCACAGCGCCCGTAGAAGGATGCAAGAAGTCCATCGCGGAGGTAAAACTATGCGTTCCCAGATAACCTATGTTCTTGTTTTGCTGTTATTTACGTCCGTTCCGGCCTGGGCCGGGCCGAAAGAGAAGAAATATCCTTACGCCGTGCCGCCGGAGAAGGCGTTTGCGGTTTTGCAGCATCTCGACAAGACGTTTGGCCCGGCGGCGCCGCTCAGCGAGGCCGAAAAAGCGCTGTTCGCCGACGCCGCGGATGGCAAGCTCGACAAAGTTTCTTTCGGCGATGCCTGCCTGATCGCCTCGGGGGCCACCGACCCGGCGAAACTCAAGGAGTTCGAGAAAAAGTTGGACGAGCTCGAAGCGCAAGCTCGCAAGGCGCTGGCCGACGCCAAGACGACCCATGAGAAGGGCAAAAAGCTTCTGGAGTTCATCCACGCCGGCCCGATGGCTAAGGGCTATTCCTCCGGTCAGACCAACCTCACCACCCTCTTCGACACTGGCAAATTCAACTGCGTGTCGTCGGCGGTGCTGTACAACGTGCTTGGCCGCCGGCTGGGGCTCGACCTCTGGGCGATCGAAGTTCCCGAGCATGTCTTTTCCTGCCTGCACGACGGCGACAAACGGATCGAAGTCGAAACCACCAACAAGCTGGGCTTCGACCCGTCGCGCGACCCCGAGGCACGCAAGAAGGTGATGCCGGCGGGCAAGGTCTACATGCCGGCGAAGAACACCAAGGATCGCCACGAGATCGGCGAACTGAGGCTCATCGCCGTCATTTGCAGCAATCAATCGGTCGAACTCGGCAAGGCCAACAAATATCGCGAGGCGATTCTTGCATGCTTCCGCACTTTATGCCTCGATCCCCACGACCAGCAGGCCGCGAACAATGTGAAGGCGCACTTCATGAATTGGGGCGTCCATCTGATGAAAGATCAGAAGTTCGAGCAGGCGATCGCGCTGATCGACGTGGCGCTGGAACTGGCGCCGGGCGATTCGGGACTGAAGAACAATCGCAATGTCGCCTGGCAGGATTACGCCGGCGCCACGCTCAAGGCGGGCAAGGTCAATGAGGCGGTCGCGATTCTCAAGCGGGCGCAAAAAGCCGTCGGCGGTAAGGAGTTCGCCAATGCGCCCGCCGACCTGTTCATGCGGCAAGGCGAGGAGGTCTACAAGGCGAAGGGGCTCGACGCGGCGGTGGCGCTCGCCGATCAGGGATTGAAGGCGATCGAAGGCAAGCCCCTCGAGAAATTGCGCGAATGGCGAAACGGTCTGTTCCTGCGCCAGGCCGATGACGCCTTGCGAAAGAAGGATTATGACGCCGCACTGGCGATTCTCAAGCGCGGCCAGTCCATCGATCCGAAGTTCAAGGGATTTCACCAGAACACGGTGGCTACGTTCAATCGCTGGGCCAACTCATTCATGGACAAGAAGGATTGGGCCGGCGCGATCAAGATTTACGAGAAGGGGCTGAAGGAATGCCCGGGCAACTCGATCTTCACCAACAACATCAAGTATTGCGAACAGCAGGCGAAGAAGTGAGCTTGCGAATCGGAGACCGACCATGAGTACGCCAACTCCCGCCGCGCCGGCGAAGAATCGCCGGCTGCGGCGAGCCGCCTATGTGGCCACGCCGATCGCCGCGGCGATCATCGGGCTGATGTTCTTTCGCGGCTGCGGCCAGGAAACGCCGACGACGCCCGAGGCCCTGTTCGTGCCGCGCGATTCAGCGCGACTAAGGGCCTGGACGCCGAGGGTGTGCTCGGCTACTGCCGCGATGAGGTTCGTACCGCGAATTATCCCGGCGTGCAGCGTGGCAGTTATGGGGCGCTGTGGGCCGGTGAGGCCAACGCCTGGGACAAGGCGCTGCTCGCCGTCGCCGCGCTTGACGGCAAGGGAATCGAGGCGCGGGTGGTGCCGGGCGACACGCCCAAGGTCGCCTTCCGGACCGGCGGCGCCTGGAGCACCTGGAATCTCGACGCGACCAAACCGGAAAGCACGGATTCGAATCCGCCCGACGGGTCGCTGACGCCGGCGGAACTGGTCAAGCAGCGGCCGGACCTGTTTCACACGCTCACGCCGGTCATGCTATTGGAACGCGACGGCAAACCGCCCGAGGAAATCAAGTCGGCGAGCCCCGAACGGCTCGAAGACTGGAACCACCAGACGGTGGTCATCGAGGCGAAGCCCGCCGACGGCGGCTTGGTTTATGTATTGCGAGTGGGCCAGCGAGAGGTGTTGCGTTCGGCCCCGCTGGCGGACGTCAAACGGGCATCGCTGGAATTGACCTGGAAGTTTCAGAATCAGTCGGCGTCGTGGACGCGCGAACTGTTCGATCGCGACAACAGCAAGGCGGAGATTCCCGGCCAGGCGGAACCGAAGGCCGGCGATCGCTTTGTCATGGCGATCGCCTCCGGCCCGCTGAAGCCGGAGGTGCTCAAGACCCGGCAGCGGATGATGGAATCAAACGATTACGCGCCGGAGCCGGACGAACAGGTTCGCCAACTGGTCGCCATGGCGGTGAAGTACCAGGTCGATTCCGACGAGCGCACGCACGCCATCGCCCAGGAATGCGATGTGAAAGTTCACTGGGTCAAGCCGCGCGTCACCATCGCCACGGGCGACGACAAGGACATGACGCTCGACATTCTCGCCGACGAGGTGGAGGCCGAGGGGAAGCGCTCGCGTGAGTTTCATGTCGCCCGCGGCCTGGCGAACGATGTCATTGAAACACGAATCATTTACGAGGCGACGCGCAAGCCGACCATCAGCGCTTCGACCGTCTTGTCGCAATTCAAATCGGACCGACCCGACGCACCGGCCCGGCGCGTGGCCCTCATCGAAAAGGAAGCGAAGCGCATGCTGGGCGGCGAGCCGGCTGGCTCGACCGCGATTTTCACGGCGAGCCCGAGCCCGGCGCTGAACGACGACGAACGCAAGCAATGGCCGGCGGTGCCGCCGCGACTCGCGATCGAGCGCACCAGCCAGGGGCTCGCCTTGCGCGGTCTGGTGAAAAAGGGCGATGCACCGAAGGACGAACCGTGGAAAGCCTACGAATGGCAGGAAAACGGCTCGATCCCGTTCGCGAACGCCGCGGAGTTGGCGCTCGTTCTCGACGGCATGCTCAGTAACAAAACTCGCCGGGCCGACAACCTGCTCGAATGCCAGGTCGATTCCGCCTGGCCGCTGCGGCAACTGCCGGTCGTTTCGGGTTCGGTGCTGACCTACAAGGCGCGAACCAAGGGGTCAGAATCGCACTTCACGGTGAAAATCGGATTGAAGGACGGTTCGCCGGTCGGCGACTGGACCCAGAGCGAGACCGGCAAGCAGGGGCAGACAAGCGGCGGTTGGCCCGAGGCGCTCAAAGTCGCCGGGGACAAGCCCGAGTTGCAAGCCATCGTCGCGCCGTCGCCCGCGACCGGCGAACCGGTGCAACACACCGTGCGCATCGGCTTGAACAAGTTTCAGATCGAGGGCCGCAAGGCGGAAATCCCCGGCGGCTCGGCGCTATTGCTCGCGGATGAACGATTCCCCTTGATTCTCGAATGGGCGACGGGCGATTGGTCGCTGAGCCTGGAGTCGGCGAGCCCGGTGGTTCGCGGCCAGGTCCGCGACGCCGACAGCGATCGCCCCCTGCCCGCGGAGGTCATCAATTCGCGAACCCTGACGGTCAGCGAGCGCAAACCGATCGACCTGCGCAATTGGAAACAGCAGGGACAAAAGTCAAATGGCCGTTGGAGAGTGAATTCAAAAGGCGACAGCGTGATTCAGGAATTGAATGGCAGCCCCACGTTTTTTGTCAGTCCCGATGACTACATCGACACGACGATACGCGGCAAGATCCGCGTGAACGACCTGAGCGACGACGACATGATCGGCTTCGTTTTCGGCTATCAGTCGCCAATCGCGGACAAGAAGCACGACGAGGCCGACTACGATTTCCTGTTGTTTGATTGGAAGAATCACGACCAAGAGCCGCGCGCGAAGGCTTCGCCCTGTCGCGAGTGAAGGGCAATTTCAAGGATTCCGACCCGGAAAAGGACGGCTTCTGGGACCACCAATCGACGCCGAAGTTTCAGACGCTCGCCACCGCTTTTGGCGCCGGCAAGGGCTGGAAACGCCATAAGGACCACGAGTTCGAACTCCACTATACGCGGAATCGTGTGATCATCAGCATCGATGGGAAGCAGGTTTTCGACGTGAAAGGGACATTCCAACCCGGGCGGTTCGGCTTTTACAACTACTCGCAGCCACAGGTTCGTTATCAAAGTTTTTCCAGCGCCACAGAGCGCAAAGTTCAAATCGAGCAGGCAAAGACATCAACCGCGGCGGACGGTAGCTACGCGCTGCCGATCGCCGCGGGCGGCGAGCGGTTGCTGCTGGTCCTCGATCGCTCGGGCAGCATGGCGTTCAGCCTCGATCCCAAGGACGGCACCCGCCGGCTCGACACCTCCGCGCCCAAAGGCCAGCAGCGAATCGACTATTTGCGCAACGCGGTGAATAGCCTGCTCGAGCGCGTGCCCAGCGCGGTGGAAGTGGCGGTCTGGTCGTTCGCCTCGTCGGGCAGCATCCGCAAAGCCGGTGCCGAGGACGACAAGCCGACGCATGTGAAAGTCGAGTGCGGCTACACCACCGATCACGACCGGATTCGCCAGGCATTGAACCAGATCAAACCGGAGGGTGGAACGCCCTTGAGCGGGACGGTGTTCAGGATTCTCAACCACTTGAAGGAAGATCCGCGCGGCCCGGAAACGACCGTGGTGCTGATGACCGACGGCGAAAACACCGGCAGCATCGCGCCCGCCGACGCCTTTCGCCAGGGCAACGGCCAGACGCCGATCCACACGATCGGCTTTGCGATCGAACCGGGCGGCAAGGCCGAAAAGGCAATGCGCAACCTGGCGGCGGCGAGCGGCGGCAGCTTCCGCATCGCCGGCACCGGCGACGACCTCAAGCTCGCCTTCGGCCGCTTCGCCCGATTGCCCGACGCGACCCTGCGCTTCGAGGCGAGTTGCCACGGCGGCGCCGAAATCAATGTCCCCGCCGACGAACTCGGCAAGGACCGGCACGACGTCGCGCTCAGCCACGGCTGCGCCATGTGCCAGTGCGCCGACAAGGACCTGCTGACGATCACCAACATGAGCATGGCCCGGCTGAACGAGTGCAAGGGCCTCTCGCCGAAGGCCCGGAAATTGATCGAGCAGCGTGTCGCCGACGGCAAATGGCACGTGGTGATTCCGAATCGCCGGGTGAATATCGGACCGGTGTCGGCGTACGGCTGGTGGGAATCCGAGACCGCGACTGGCCGCATGGTCGGCCGCACCGAGGACGGCCTGCACGGGGCCAGCGCCGGCGGCAGCGGTTTCCCGGCGCCAGCCTCGGCGACGGCGGCCACCTGCCGTTCGTCGCCTGGTACACCGGCATCGTCGCCTACACCACCGGCAGCGTCCTCGCCGCGATGAAATACCACAACGAACCGGGCTTCTTCACTGGCAGCCGCGAAGATTTTGTCCGCTTCGTGCAAGCCAACGCTCTCGATTTCTGCGCACGCTGGTGGGACGAAGTCGGCTCGGGTTCCTTTCCGGAAAATATTCACAGCTACTGGGGAGGCGTCTGTCTGAATTTCGCGCTGCAAGCGATGGCCACGCAGATGCCAAGCCTCGATTGCCATCGCGCCTGGGCCAAGGCGACGTGCGACCAGGCCTCCGGCGCCATGAAGAGCCTGCCCAAAGAGAAAATGAAGGAGAAATTCGGCGGCGACGTCGGAGATCTCAACAAGCGGCTCAACAATATGAAGGAGCAGGTCGGGAAACTCCCGATCGATGAAAACCAGAAGTCGCAGTTTCAGAGCGACATCGACCAGTTGATCAACAATCTGAGCGATCTCGAGGACTCGTGGAACTCAGGCGTCGATCAGGGGTTTGATTGCAACAGGTTCAATCGAATGGGCAAAGGCGCGCCGGCGAAGCCGCAGTAAGGAGAGCCCGCCGGCGTCGCTTTCAAACTACGTTTAGTGCCGATTTCAACCTCTCGTAGCGGCGGCGTCTCGCCGCCGGCGGCCGGTCGGCGGCCAGAGGCCGCCGCTACGGCCTCTCGTAGCGGCGGCGTCTCGCCGCCGGCGGCCGGAGGCCGCCGCTACGGCCTCTCGTAGCGGCGGCGTCTCGCCGCCGCCGCTACGGCAACTCAAAGTCCGCGATCGCATCTTGACGAAGCACGTCGATTGGCGGAGCTTGGATGGTAATGACATCCAAGCATGAGAATCTCCGCCATGAGCTACGCCGTTGATTTGAGCGCAGTGCAAGCAGCCGCGAAGCGCATCGCCGGGCTGGCCCATCGCACGCCGGTGATGACATGCCAAACTCTCGATCGCCTGGCGGGCCGCTCGCTCTATTTCAAATGCGAACAATTTCAAAAGGCCGGCGCGTTCAAGTTTCGCGGCGCCTGCAATGCGGTGAAAAACCTGAGCGACGCGATGGCCGCTCGCGGCGTGGTGACGCATAGTTCCGGGAACCATGCCGGAGCGTCGCGCTGGCCGCACGCATGCGCGGCATCCCCGCTTATGTCATCATGCCACGAACGGCGTCGCCCATCAAACGCCGCGCGGTCGAGGACTACGGCGGCCAGGTGATCGAATGCGAGCCGACACTTCAGGCCCGCGAGACCACGGCTGCCGCCGCCGCCGAGCGCACCGGGGCCACGCTCATCCCGCCGTTTGACCATCCCGACGTGATCGCGGGGCAGGGGACCGCGGCGCTGGAACTCCTCGAAGAAGTTCCCGATCTCGACGCCGTCATCGCCCCGGTGGGTGGCGGCGGGTTGGTTTCCGGCATTTGCATTGCTTCACATGGAATCAAACCGGCATGCGGGTCTTCGCGGCGGAACCGCTCGGCGCCGACGACGCGGCCCGCTCGAAGGCCGCGGGGAAACTCATCCTTCAGACCGGGCCGAAAACCATCGCCGACGGCCTGCTCACCAGCCTCGGCGAATTGACTTGGCCCATCATCCGCGACCAGGTCGAAGCGGTCATCACGGTAAGCGAAGAGGAAATCATTCATGCAATGCGCTTGTCGTGGAGCGCGCCAAGCTCTTGATCGAACCGAGTTCCGCCGTGGCGGTCGCCGTCGCGTTGACCGACCGCTTTCGAAATCTTCCCGGCCTTTCGCGTGTCGGCGTGGTGCTCAGCGGCGGCAATGTCAATCTCGATCGGCTGCCATGGCAAACCGGGATCTGACGCCGGCCCGGACAAAGCAGCCCGAAGCGGAAGCGGAATAATAGCTTGTGCGGCGATCGGTCGCCCGCTAACCTTGTTGTCAATCGAGCGCGATTACTCAAATCCTTTCGGCGATCGACTCCGGCGACCCGCGCCCGCCGAACAACTCCTGCCGTTGGTTTACGGCGAGCTGGCCGCCCTTGCCGCCCAGCGCCTGACCCAGGAAAAGCCCGGTCAGACCCTGCAAGCCACCGCGCTGGTTCATGAGGCCTACCTGCGATTGGTTGGCAACGAAGAATCCAGCGGCAACCAAACCAGGTGGGCGAATAGTCGGCATTTCTTTGCCGCCGCCGCAGAGGCGATGCGCCGGATTCTAATTGAAAACGCCCGCCGCAAGGGCCGCGAAAAACATGGCGGCGGGCGCCGACGCGAATTCTCGGATCTGGATGCTCTTCAGATCGGTGGACCAGCCGAGGAAGTTCTTGCTTTGCACGAAGCCCTCGAACAATTCGCCGTCCATGATCCAAACAAGGCCAAATTGGTCGAACTCCGATTCTTTGCCGGGCTGACTCTCGAACAGGCCGCCCAGTGCCTGGAAATCTCCCTTTCCACCGCCAATCGCGACTGGCGTTATGCCCGCGCCTGGCTCTACACCGCCATGGCCGGCGACCCATCTGAAAAAAAGTGACTCCTCGCTGACACGTTTTGGACCGCGGCGTCGCCTAGAGAAGTGTCAAGCGGATCCGACAATCGTTCATTGTCCATTCCGGCGAACGGCGGACCGCTCGGACGTCGAGGTGATCGATGTCCCGGTTCATCCTAAGGTTCAAAAAAGGAGAACGAATCATGTCGCAAGCAAGTTTGTTTCTGAAACTCGAAAGTATTCCGGGCCCATCCGCCGACAGCGTGCACAAAGGCGCGATCGAAATCGACTCGTTCAGTTTGGGTGCATCCAAGCACAACGGCAGCGCGCATATCGGCGACTTGCAATGCTCCGCCGTTTCCTCGACGGCCGACGCCAAGCTGTGGAAAGCCGTGCTGGATCCCAAGGAAGTCATCAAAAAGGTGACGTTGGTCTGCCGCGCCGGCGGCTCCGCCGACTATTGCACGTACACGTTCAGCGATTGCCGCGTTTCGTCAATCTCCGTGGGCGGCGCCGGATCCTATTCGAACGGCCCTTCGTCCGCGCCGGGAACGGTCAAACCGTCCGAACGAATTCAATTCAGCATCGCTTTCGCCAAATACGAATTCGAAACCAAGGAAATCAAACCCGATCACACGCTCGGAAATCCGGCCAAGTTTGGCTACGACGTCCGCGAGCACAAGACGCTGTGAACCGGTCGGAGTGTTCATTACTCGCACCTGGTGGCAAACGGCCGGCGTGGTTAATCGCGGCACGGTCCACGCCGAATCGGTCGTGCCGCAATCCGGCTGCGTTCCCAAACTGAGGCATGACGATGACCCTCGGCTGAATGAAGGAGCCAACATGACAATCGAAGAAGTCATCAAATACAACCGCACCTTTTCAAAGGACACGGAACCATACCGGGAACCGATGTACCAGGCCATGCGCTGGAACGGGGACGAATACATCCCGCTCAATCTCTGGCCGAGAGCTGATGCGATCTTCCACCCCTTCTCAACCGACTGGGAAAAAATTTGGAGCCCGCTCACTCTCACGAGCCGCCAAACCTTCATTCCCGTCGTCAACGACAGCTTCGAAGTGGTTGGCCACTACGGCAATGTGGCCGGCGGGTGGTTCACCAAGTTGATGGTGACGCGGCAGGGTCTCCCGCCCGGCGACATCAAGCGGCAGGGAAGCCCCTACGAAACGTACTACACGAACGATTTGGGCGCCTTGTTGAGATCGGGAGTTCGGGCCTACGTCGTCGACCGGAACCAACCTCCTCCTCCCGAATATGTCATTTGCGATGCGTTGACTACCGAGCATTCGCATTGGGTGGAAGTGCTCATGGATGGCGAAGTCCATCGCACTCGGAAAATCACGGTAAACAACACGGGGTTTGCTGAGCCGTCGCCCATCACGCCATACGACCTGTACATGATCACGAAACTCCTGGTCAATTTTGGCGGGTCGCTTGGGGCCCGGACGGTCAATTCACTGGCGGCGAAGGCAACCGCTCGGCGTGCAGCACCCCAGTTTGTGAACGGACCAACGGCGGCAGTGGCCGAAGACGTCGCCCGTAAGGTGGCTACTGCTCCCAGGGTCATCAACGCGACCGCCAAGGCCCGGCTTGCCGAGGCCTATGCCAAAACCAGTCCCGACGCGTTTGCCCAAACGCTCAAAGCCGAGGCCAACTCCGGAGCGTTCGCGCAAACACTCAAAGCCGAGGCCAATCGTGGAGCATTCGCGCAAACTGCCAGAGCCGAAGCCGGGGCTAGTGCCGAGGCCCGGGCCGGGGTCAACAACACACAAAGGACAGCAATCAGTGAATCGGGATACACCCCGATGCCGGAGGCCGAGGCCGCCATTTCCCGGGAACTAAAGTCCCGGCGCCAGGCCTTTGCCGACGACTTAATGGGCGAAATCACGCAAAGCACGAGGGCCAGGGGTTATGGCCTCTCCGTCAGCGAATACAACGCGGCCTGGGACCGACTCTCGGCCAAATGGGCCTATCCTTTTGGGAACCGGTAGTTTGGCGGAGCTTGTCGCATGCCCTCCCGATACTTTCCGATGTACAACATCGATCAACCCGTCGGCCCTGGCAAGCCGAACCAGCCGGACGACGTTCGCTTGATTCAAGCCCTGTTCATTGAAATCGCCCGATTCGATACGAAGGATTGGCTGGCCAATTTGCCGGTTGAGTACAGAACGCTAACGACCAGCGGATTGTTCGATGACACGCTTCGCCGCTGGATTCTGGAATTTCAGACCTGGCACAAGAAGGCGTTTGCCCTGCCGGTCGTGGACGATGGAATCATCGATCCGATGCCCATCGACAGCATCGCGGTCTCTCCCCACTTCAAGAATGGCGTCATCTCGACGTTGGCATTCCTGTGCAATCGGCTTTGGCGCTGGAACCGCAGTGTCTACTTGCGCATCGGCGACGATTACAACGTGCGCTGGGTTCCCGGCGGCTGGGGTTCCACCTAATCAAATTGCATCAAGCCAACCCGGTCGGGAGGCAACTCGATGAACGAAGAATCGCTATTCGCCGCGGCCCTGGAAAAGGAGTCGCCTACCGAACGGCGGGCTTTTCTCGATGAGGCCTGCGCCGGCGACTTGGCTCTTCGCCAGCGGCTCGAGCAACTGCTCGCCTCGGATGCGAAAGCACGCGGCATTCTCGAAGCCGGCCCGGTCGTAGCCGCCATAAACTCGCTAAGCCCATCGTCGCTGCTGTCCGTCGACGGCCACTTCGCCGGCCGCTTCAAGTTGCGGCAAAAACTCGGCGAGGGCGGCATGGGCGAGGTTTGGGTCGCCGACCAAATCGAGCCGGTCCAGCGCCGCGTCGCCCTGAAGGTTGTCCGCCCGGGTCTCGATTCCGCGACATGCTCGCACGTTTCGACCAGGAACGCCAGGCGCTGGCGCTGATGGACCATCCGAATATCGCCAAGGTCCTCGACGCGGGGGTTGCCGATGGCCGGCCCTATTTCGTCATGGAGTTGATCAAGGGCGTGCCGATCACAAAGTATTGCGACGACGCCAAACTTTCGCCGCGCGAACGGCTCGAACTTTTCATCCCCGTCTGCCAGGCGGTTCAGCACGCCCATCAAAAGGGAATCATTCATCGCGATCTCAAGCCGTCCAATATCATTGTCGGCCTGTATGACGGCAAGCCGGTTCCGAAAGTCATCGACTTCGGCGTCGCCAAGGCCACCGGCCCGCGGCTGACCGAAAATAGCGTCTACACCGAGATCGGCACGATGATCGGGACGCTGGAGTACATGTCGCCGGAACAGGCGGAACTGAACAATCTCGATGTGGACACCCGCAGCGACATCTACACGCTGGGCGCGATTCTTTACGAACTGCTCACCGGGAGCGTGCCGTTTTCGCGGCAGGAACTGCAATCCGCCGCGTTCAGCGACATGTTGCGCATGATCAAGGAAGTCGATCCGCCCAGGCCGAGCACACGGCTGTCGGGTTCCGGCACGTTGCCCACTGTCGCGGCGGTACGGCAAACCGAGCCGAAGAAACTCATCGCACTCATCCGCGGCGAACTCGACTGGATCGTGATCAAATGCCTGGAAAAGGATCGCGGCCGGCGCTACGAGACCGCCAACGGATTGGCGTTGGATCTGCAACGGTATATGGCAAACGAGCCGGTGGCGGCGGGCCCGCCTTCCACCGCCTACCGGCTGCGCAAATTCGTTCGGCGGCACCGCGCTCCGGTGCTGACCGCCGTCTTCGTCGTTGTGGCGCTCGTCGGCGGCGTCCTCGGCACCACGATCGGGCTGGTGCGGGCGCAGCAGCGCCGCGGGCGAGCGCAAGGCCAAGGACACCGCGGTGAAGCGGTTGGCGCAGTTGGAAAAAGGCATCGATATCCTCGCCTCGCTCTTCACGGATCTCGACCCGATGGCGGAAGAGAAAGAGGGCGCCCGCTGCGCGCGATCCTCGGCGACCGACTCGATCAGGCGGCCGCGGAACTGGAGGGGGAATCCGTCGGCGATCCGCTGGTGGTGGCCCGACTGCAAGATCGGCTCGGGCGCACCTACTTGGGACTGGGTCTCCACGCGCCGGCGGAAGCCTTGTTGATGAAGGCGGCGGCAACCCGCCGGGACTTGCTTGGCCCCAATGATCCGTTGACGCTGGAAACGCGGCATAACCTGGCGATGGCTCACCTGGCGGCCGGGCGCTTGACCGACGCGATCGGGCTCTTCGAAGACGTGCGCGACGCACGCACGCGCGTTTTCGGTCCGGACCACCTCGAAACGCTGGCCACGCTGAGCGAACTGGCTTCGGCCTATTCGCGCCGCCAATCCGAACGCCGCGCTGCCGATCCTCGAACGCGTGCGCGATGGCCGCGTGAAACAGTTGGGGGAAACGCACGACCTCACGCTCAACACCATGAGCCGCCTGGCCGACGTGTATTTAATGGTCCACCGGCGCGACGACGCGGTGGCCCAGGCCGAAAAGGTGTGGCAAGCGCGCCAAAATCCATGGCGACGAACACCCCAAGGCGATTGCGGGCATGAGCTTGCTGGCCTACGTCTATCAGGCCTCCTACCGCATGAGAGAAGCCCTGGCGCTTTATCAGCAAGCGCGGGACAAGATTGTCCCGAAGCTCGGCGATTATCACCCCCTCACGCTCGCGATCTTGCGCAATCTGGGCCACATGCTGCGAGTCTACCGCAGAAACGCCGAGGCCATCCCGCTGCTCGAGCAAGTGCGGGAACGCGAACTCATGGTGCTGGGCGGCCACAACCCGAACACCGTCGGCACGCTCTATGAACTGGCCATGGCGTACCAGGCCGCCGGAGCCGCGGACAAGGCCCAGCCCATGTTTCAACTGGCGATTGCCGTCCTCGAAAAGCTCGATCTAAAGCACTCCTACGCCTCCCATGTTCTCTCCGCGGCGTCGGTCTTCTACGAACAACAGAAGCAATTCGAACAAGCGCAACGGTGCCGCCTGATGTCCCTGGAAGTCGTCAAACGCATGCACGGCGTCGATTCGGCCGAATACGCCGGGGAGTTGATCCGGGTCGGCTCGCTGGTGCTGCAGCAAAAAAATCCGGCAGCGGCCGAACCATATCTACGTCAGGCCTTGGCCATTCTCGAACGGCGCCCCAACGCAGGCGAAAAACTGTACGCGCAGTCCCTTCTGGGCATGGTGGTCGCCGGCCAGGGGCGATCCGGCGAAGCCGAACCGCTGCTCGTCGAGGCGTACCGCGGCATGAAGAACTTCGCCATCGAGCACAAACGCGAGGGTCTGCTTCCGATGGGACGCGAGATCGACACGCTCGACTGCCTGGTGAAGCTATATGACGATTGGAACAAACCCGAGGAAGCCGCGAAATGGCGCGCCGAGCGTGAATCGCGCAAGAAGGAATTTGACGAGTTCAAAAAACTCAAACGCAAGTAAACGTTCAATCATCGATCTGATCGTTTGATTGGTCGATCGGCGGCCATTTGGCCGCTGCCGCTTCGACCCGTACTGAAAATCGGCATCGCCCCGGCGTTCGGTCTGCGCCGGGGATGGATGTCGCCGTCGTTAAACCGCAGACCGTGTCAATCATTGAGGGGGTCTGGCAATGAAGAAGGTGACCACGATTGGTTCGCTTCCGGCTCTGACGGTCGGCGTGGTGCTCATGGTTTTCGCAACCGCGGGCCGCAGCGATGAACCGAAGGCGGAAAAGAAAAACGACAACAAGCTGCTTGGCACCTGGAGGCTGGTCTCGGCCAAATATGGCGGACGGATATCGACCCTGCCGCAACAGGGAACAACAGTCAAACATGTTACCGCGACGCAATTCATGTGGGCCACCTACGACAACGACGGGAAGCTGACGCGAGCGGCCGGCGGCACATACACGCTCAAGGGCGACACGTACGCGGAGTCGCCGGTCTACGGCTTCAGTTCGGATTTTTCGGCCGTTGGCGGGAAAACGCACACGTTCAAATGGAAAGTCGAAGGCAACAAATGGCATCACAGCGGTGCGCTCAGCAATGGATTGACCATCGAAGAGGTTTGGGAACGCGACGAAGCCAAGTGATGTCGCGACCGTGTGGGCGTCGGCCTCAGGCGCGAAGGTTGATCAAGACGGGGTCGCGATCCCGGCGTTCGAGACTTGGCGTGTCCACTTGCGGCGCGGCCGTTCCCACGCCGCCAGCCTCAAACTCGACAGCGAACTCGGTTCGACTGACGATCGCAACAAAAACGAAGCCGCGGCGAAACAAGTCGCCACGGCTCCACCCGCGAGTCCTACCCGCGCGAAGCGCTGGTTACGGGTAGTACGGGTAGTAACCCGAATTGAGGTAGCCGCCGTAGTAAGGGTTGCTCAACGGGATCATGTACGTGGAGCTGGGCACCGAGATGGTCTTGTAGCCGGTATAGGGGCTGATCATGTAGCCGCTATAGGCCGGCGTCACAATCCGGTACGAGTAACCCGCATTCGCCTTGTACATGTATGCTCGCATGCCCCCGGTCGCGTAAAGCGACATCAGGCTATTGGGCGTACTCGAATAGGTGTACATGTTCGGATAGTTGTACGCCCAACCACGATAGCCGTTGTAGGTGTAGTTCCAGTTGTAGCTCGGCCAACCGGCCATGTAGTAGGTGCCGTATGGCCCATTGCTCGCCGCATTCACGATCCCATAGCGGGTGCGAATCCAGTAAGCGTTCGCCTCCGAGGGCATGAACCCCACGATGCCCAAAACCGCCGCCGTGAACAACAGACCTAGGATGAGCTTTCTCATGGCCTGTCCTCCCCGTTGATGTATTCATCACTGTTTCGAACTCTGCCGCTCAAAACGCAATGCCCGTGCCGAAGCGCCGACGCGCGATCACCGCTCGCACCGATTCGCGTTTTCTCCAGGGAATCTAGGCAAAAAACTTGAAATTCTGACTTCCGGGCGAGTTCTCGGCTGACTATTCATTCACGCCGGATGTGTTATTTTCGCCACACAGGCGCGCTGATTCGGCACAGCAAAAAGAAGAGCCGGCGGATCAACCCGCCGGCTCGTAAAACCGTCAGATCGCCAAAAAAAGAATGGATAAGGAAGGCAAGAACACAGGAAAAGATCGCGGGTTTCTTGTTCCTGCCTCCTGTCTTCCTGCCTTCCTCATTCTTTTAGAGCCTCAAACAATCAACGCTCATTTCTCGCCGATCGCATACTCCGCGGTGACGGTGACGGTCAACTCCTGTTCGCCTGGGGCGATCGGGACGGCCTGTTCCTTTTTCATCGCGCCGGCAAAGAAGGGTTGCACCGGTGGACGGCTGCCGCTCGACTCCGTCAGATTGATCAGCGAACCAAGCGGCACGTTCGCCGCCTGGGCGTAAAGTTCGGCCTTGTGCCGCGCGTTGGCGACTGCCTCCCGCCGAGCGGCGTCCAAGTGCGCGTCGCGATCGGACACGCCGAAGCTGATGCTATTGACCTGGTTGGCCCCCTGCTTGACCAGGCGATCGACCACGCGGCCGGTGTCCTGCAACTTTCTCACTTTCACGCGAATCTGGTTCGTGGCGACGTAGCCGGTCAACTGGCGTGGCTGGTTTTTGGGATAGTGGTATTGCGGCGAAATGCTAAAGCCAGTCGTTTGAACATCGTTCTCCTCGATTCCGAGCTTGCCAAGCAGTTCAAAAAGCTGGCTCATGGCGGCATTGTTCGCCTCCATCGCCTCCGCCGCCGTCTGCTTCTCGCTCGTCACGCCGAGCGCGACATAGGCGATGTCCGGCTTGACGTTCATTTTCCCGTGCCCGGTGACGACAATTTTTCGCCGCGAATGCGCCGCCGACGACGCCGCGACCGAGTGATCCTCGGCCATCGCGACAACCGGCAGCATCGCCGTCAGCGCCACACAGAATAAAGTTGGTTTGAACATTGACCTGATCGTTTGCATGATCAAAACCTCCGAACGGTCCTCGCCGGCCAAATCCGGCATGGCAGCCCATTGCGACAAATTCAATCGTGCAAACGATGCGCCGCTGGACGCGGACTCCGCCGCCGGGTGAGGTATAACAATTCCGGGGTCTAAATAAGAGCGCATAAAAGAATGAATGAGCAAGGCAGGAACACAGGAAAAGATGGCGGGTTTATTGTTCCTGTCTTCCTGCCTTCCACATTCTCTTCGAGCCTCTTGGTCACTCCGGAACCGAGGGCGGCGATGCGGCCGATTCGCGTGGGGTTCGTGCTGCACGCCATGCAGGTGGCGGGCGCGGAAATGCTGGTCGCCCAGACGATCCGCCGGCTCGGCCCGCGCATCGAACCCACCGTCATCTGCCTCGATTTCATCGGTCCCTTCGGCGAACAACTGCGACGCGAAGGCATCGAGGTCGTTTCGCTCGACCGCAAACCCGGCCGCGATTGGCGGCTGATCGGCCGCCTGCGCGATCTGCTCAATCGCCGACGAATCGAAGTCGTGCACGCCCATCAGTATTCGCCCTTCTTTTATGCCGCGCTCGCCAAACCGCTGGCCCACAAATGGCCGAAATTGATTTTCACCGAGCACGGCCGGCATTTCCCAGACACTGTTTCGCCGCTGCGGCGAGCGGTGAATCGCGTAGTGCTCAGCCGGCTCGCCGACGCCGTTAACGCTTGCAGCCGCTTCAGCGCCGAGGCGCTCTGCCGCGTCGATGGTTTCCCAGGCAATAAGATTGAAGTGATTGCGAATGGCGTGGATGTGACGCGATATGCAAGTCTGAATGAACAGGTGACTAGAATGGGGCTCGGTCGGCCCGACCCCCCCCAACCCCCCCCGACTCGGGGGGGGTTGGGGGGGTCGGGCCGACCGAACGCCTCGAAGCCAAGTCCTCAATCAAACAATCCCTCGGCCTCTCTCCCACCCGCCGTTATCTGATCATGGTCGCCCGCTTTCACCCGGTCAAAGATCATCGCATGCTGCTGCACGCGTTCGCGGAATTGTTAAAAACACATCCCGATGTCGATCTGCTCCTCGCCGGCGACGGGCCGTTGCGACGCGAATTGGAACAACAGTGCGGAGAATTGAAAATCGCCGACCGCGTAAAGTTCCTCGGCGTGCGCTCCGATGTGCCAAATCTTTTGCAAGCCGCCGATGTGTTTACCCTGACCTCACTGAGCGAGGCGGCGTCGCTCACCCTGCTCGAAGCGATGGCGTCCGGCCTGCCGGTGGTAGTAACAAATGTCGGCGGCAACCCCGAAATCGTGCGCGATGGCCGCGAAGGCCTGCTCGTACCTCGCGGCGACGCGACCGCGGCCGCCGCGGCATTTCGAATACTATTTGATGATCCCGAACTCGCCGCGAGACTCGGCGCGGCCGGCCCAAAGCGAGTGCATGACCATTTCCAGCTCGAACAGACGATCGATGCGTACGCGGAGTTGTATGAGCGATTGCAGCCGTAGCGGCGGCCTCTGGCCGCCGACGGCGGCCAGAGGCCGCCGCTACGGCGACAATCGCTCCAGCGCTTCCTTCGCGGCCTTGGTCTCGCGGGCCGCCGGGTCGCCCTTCGCCCACACAGCCAAGAGCGCCTTCGCCTCGGCTGTGGCGATCGCCGCGGTCAATTCGATTGCCCGCAAGTGCCGCCTGACCTCCGGCGAGCGCACCAGCGCCGGCTCCGCCAGCAAATATTCGATCCGCTTGCGCGTCTCCGCGTCCGGGCCCGCTGCCAAGTTCTCCCGCAACGCCGGATGCACCTGCTCGCCCAATCGCAGCAAGGCCCGCGTCGCCGCCTCGCGCCGGGCATAGGAGCGATCGCTCAGTTGTTTGACCAGCGTCTGAATGCGTTCTTCCGAGACCGGCTCGGCGGGTTTGAGCCGCTCACGAAACAGCGCCAGCGCCTGGCTCGGCGATTCCTCCAACCGCGCCATCGCCTCCACCGCCGGCCGAATCGCACTGGCCAGGTCCCGCCAACTCATCTCGATCTCGCCCGGCGACAGATGTCGCTTTTCATTGCGAAAAGTGTACTTGCCGACTTCCCAGATCAGAATGGTGCCATCATCGACGCCGGTCGCCAGCCGCTTGCCGTCGGGCGTGAACGCCAGCGGCTTCAGCCCCACGTCATGTTTGAGCTGCCCCAATTCCTTGCCGGTGAGCGCGTCGAAAAAGAGCAGCGTGCGCTCCGCCCAGGGGACGACGATCACGCGGCCGTTGGGGGAGAAGAGGGGTTGGCCGAAATACTCCCAGATTTTGGTCGAGGGTCGCTTGATGCGGACGCTTTCCTCGCCTGTAACGAGATCCCAGATTTGCAAATTCGACGGTCCGCGGCTGAGATGGTTATCGGCTTGTACGACGGTGGATGTTACGGCAATTATCGGTCTCGCCGATGACGAAGTCAGTGAAACTTCATCGTTACCCGGAATGCGACGGTGCCATAGAACTCGATCCTCGAAAGCATCGAAGATCAAAAGCAAAGGCGACGGATCGTCCCCTTCATCATTAAACCGGCCGGCCGGATTTTCCCAATCAATGCGAATGTTTCCATTCCCCGCAAATCGGCCGGCGGAGTGATTTGGAGCGCTCCCTGAGATCAACTGTTCACCCTTGATCGAATCCCAGCAGACGATCACATTCTTGGACGTTCCCGACTTCACGAATCGAGTGAAAAATCGGTTCCGCGAGGCGACATAGATTTCCAGGATGGTTGACTCCCAACTTCCTCGTATCCCAAAGTCCCGAGTCTCGTTTCCCGTCCTTGCGTCGATGCTTCGCAGTCCGAACGGGAGATGGCCGCCGACAAGAAATGAGTGGTCGTCGACGCCTGATGCAATGGAAATAATGTGAGAATGCCTTGTCGGGATCTTTCGAATTGGCGACCCAGCCGATGAACTCCATAACCAGAGTTCGCCCAGGTGACCGAGGGAAAGCAAAGTTTGCCCATCGCCGGAAAATGCCACCGCCTTGGCGTGGTCATTCGGTTCATTTGCCACAGACAATCGCTTACCGGTTTCGACGTCGAGTACGTCGAGCTTGGATGATTCGTCCAAAATCGCCAGTAATCGGCCATCCGGCGACGGCAACGGCACTCCGTAATAGACCTCTGATATTGCAAGTTTCTTGATCAATTTCCCGTCAGCAACTGAAAACTGCAAAGCACTATCGCTGTTACTCTTGGCTTCCAGGTTTCGCGCCATACTCCAAAGGTATTTTGAATCGCAACTAAAGGCCATTCCCCCAAACTGGCAAAGTCCCTTGTGCTTCATTTCTCGAAGTTGTTTGTCCCTGTTTACGTCCCAAAGCAATGCGAAAGTATCGTTCGAACTTACTGCGAGAAGAGTGCCGTCTCGATTAGCACATCGAGTTCCGGAAGCGTGCAAAGTAATCGAAGTCTGCGGATTGCTGCCAGCCGCGGGCCAACGAATAAATTTTGTCTTCGTGCAAACAAGAGCCGAATTATCCGCGGAAGAAAAGCCAACTTGCTGAACTGGCGAGTCGAGTTTCAACACCCGCAACACTTTCGCGTTGGCAATGTCCCAAAGCTCGACTGCGTCGTCACCGGGCGCTGGGGTCACCGAGAGCCGGCGCGATCCGGTGACGATCTTTTTTCCATCCGGGCTGAAAGCGATTTGGTCGAGGCTGGTCCCCGGTTGGGTCCCGAACGACTCGATTTGCTTCCCAGTAGCTACGTCCCAGAGGAAAATGCGATTGCCCTTTGTCGCCGCCAACGTCTTACCATCCGGAGACACCGCGACCGACATGAAGAAATCGCCGCGCTCGCCTTTCCAGTCACGGATGACGCGACCGGTCTTGGCATCGAACAATCGGATGGTTTCCTTGCCGCAGGCGACGATGCCGGAACTGTCGGGCAGCCAGGCGTATCGCTTCGGTTCTTCGGAATGCCCCGCGAAGCGCCAGCGCATGTCGCCCAGGCGCATGACCGCGCCCTTTGGCAACGGATCGTCGGCGCGCGGCGGGAAGGGCGAAGGCGAGAACCATCGAAGCGATCGTGAGCGTTGATTGCGGTCGCATGGATCAATCTCCCGCTTGGTTCTTCGTTGGAGGCGCCGGAGGTGGTGCGGCGACTGCGGGATCGGTCGCTGATTCCGGTTGTTTGGGCGCCAGTGGCGCAAGAACGCAACTGGTTCGACGATGCTTATGTTTGGCGCCAAATGGCGCAGGGCCTGCCCATCGGCACTTTCCGAATCTTCGAGAGCGAGCAAGTCGTTATCGCGGCTAACAAGATAGCGCGCTTGCGCGGCCGCCGCAAGGTCGAGATATTTGGCGTCCTTTGGATCGTGCGAAAAGGCAATGAACGCCGGCACATCCGACAGTACTGTTGCTTTCCCAACGACCGCGGCCAAAAACGAATCGACCAATTCCGGAGTGAGTGACTGAAACTTGGCCAGCAACTTGGGGCGATTGAGCACATCGCGGACTTCGTCAATGACGTCAGGGCTCAAAACCAATTCGACCGCGCCTTGCATTGCGAGTTTCAAGCACGCGGCGGCCGGGCCGTCCGGGCGGGCTGCAGCTTGCAAGAAAATCATGCAGTCAAAAACGGCACGATCCGGCACGAATCAGCCTCCATGGCGCTCGCGCCAAACTTCATTGCGCGTTTCTTCGAACAAATCTTCCAATTCGCCACCGGTCATGCCGCTGGAAGCCACCTCGGCGCGAAACGGGGCCAGGATTTCGTCAATCGACGGTTCGCCGCGCAGTCCTTGCTCGATCAAATCACGAGCAAGCGCCGATGCGTCGCGCCCGCTTCGAGCTGCTCGCTCCTGGAGCTTTCGTTCGGTCTCGGGTGGGAGTGTTACGGCGATGGTCATAATGAAATTCCTGATGAGCAAATGGCCAATCCGAAAGCCCCGATCGCTTCGTTGAATCGAACTATTTGTTGACTTAGTCTATTCTACCTTTCTGGAGTTTCGATCGAAAGACTATGCCGCTCATAACACTGGCAGCGGCCAGCGGCCGCCGCCACGAGAATCTCCCTCGTGCGCAGCGCGGACGTCGATCTACCCAATCGTTGGGTGCGTCGCCTGAATGTCAAGAAAGCTGATCAACAAAGTTGAAGGCCGCCCGGGGTGGTACGCGCACACACGCTGGCGCCCTTGGCGCCCTGTCGGTTTCGCAAGCGGAAAACCGCTGGTTTTTCTGCGTGTGAATTTGAACGGCGCCAAGTGGGGACTCGGCGGCCGGAGTCCGCCGCTACGAAAGTGCCGCTGATTTCGCCTTGGGGCCAAACGGCCAGGCGCCCGCTCGCCAGGACCAGAACAGAAAGGCGAGGATGCCAAGCCCGAGCGTGCCGAGTCCCAGCAGGATGAAAATGCGATCGGCGGTCACATACAGCGCGATCCAACCCGCCAGCGCCAGCAGGCATGGCAACGGGTAGAGCCAGATGCGATAGGGCCGCGGGCGGTCGGGCTGAGTTTTTCGCAGGATCATGACGCCGATGATCTGCGCCACGAATTGCTCCATGATGCGGGTGATGAGCAGGGCGTTGATGACGGCCCCAAGATCAAAAAAGCTCCAGAATAAGGTCAACACGCCGACCAGCAATAGCGACACGTGCGGGATTCGCAACGTCGGGTGAACTTTCGCCAGCGCCGAATAGAAATGGCCCTCCTTCGCGGCCCCATAGGGAATGCGGGCATAGCCAAGCATCCCGGCGAACGCCGAGCCGAAGCAACTCCAGATCAGCATCAGCGTGATGATCAACGCGCCGCCATGGGGATGCAGCCGCTGCATCATCTCGGCGGGAAGACTGAAACTATTGATGGCTTCATCGCTGGTGGGGACGGCATTCCACGGCACCACGCCGAGCATGGCGATATGCAGGCCGATGAAAAGCGTGGTCACGAGCAGCGCGCTGAGCACGATCGAGCGCGGAATGGTGCGGCCGGGATCTTTCACCTCGTCGCCGATATAGCAGACGTTGTAATAACCCAGATACGAATACATCGCCAGCGTCACCACCGGGCCGAGATTGGCCCAAAACCCGGCGGGCAAGCCCGCCGGGTTGCCAAAAAGATCGAACGCCTGGCCGGGCCGGCCGCGCGTCCAACCCTCGATCAAAACCCAGGCGATGATGCCGAGCACGCCGAGCCAGAATGTCACCGTGAGTTTCCCCAGCGAGGTGATGCGGCGATACAGGAGAAAAATGATCAAAACGCCCAGCCCCAACGCGAACAGATGCGTCGGCCCGGTCGCCACTTTGATCGTCAATTCTTCGCTGACTTTCTGGCTGAATTCAATCGTGTGCCGCTCAGCGTACTCTTTGATTCCCGACGTGAGCGATTTCGAAAACAGAGCGATCGCGCCCAGGCCGCTGGCAAGTTCGAGCGGACCGCTAATGAGAAATTGCCAGATGAACAGAAACGCCATCGGCCGGCCGAACTTGTTCCGGCCGAAGGATTCGAGCAAGTAGAGATACGATCCGCCGGAGCCGGGCATCGCCGCGCCGAGTTCGGCCCAGACCAGGCCGTCAAGCAGGATCAACACGCCGCCCAGCACCCAGCCCAAAATCGCGTAGGGGCTGTTGATCTTTTGCAGCATGAACGGAATGGTTAGAAACACGCCCGCGCAACGATCATGGTCACATTCAGCGCGGTCGCCTGAAGCAAACCAAAATGCCGCTGCAAACTCGGCTGCTCTTTGCTCATTGGCTTCATTCATTTCCAAATCAAGAAAACCGGGTAACGGATAGTAGCCATCACGCTCCGCGTGATGAGCCCTCCACAACTGTAGCCATCACGCTCCGCGTGATGAGCCCTCCACAACTGTAGCCATCACGCTCCGCGTGATGAGCCCTCCACGACTGTAGCCATCACGCTCTGCGTGATGAGCGCACTTGGGCTCATCACGCGGAGCGTGATGGCTACTATCAAAACCACTCATTTTCCGTTTTCCGTTCTCCGTTACCCGGTTTTCTTCGTTTTCTAGCGTGGTCCCCAAACCGGCGACTGGTGAATCGTCGGTTTGACGCTCGCCTGAATCGCCGCGATCTCGGCGATCACCTTATCCACCGCGGGGTGCTCGTCGTGCATTTCGAGCATCACGGTCGCCGACCATTTCCCGCCCGGCGGCAGATTCACCACGCGGTCCTGGCTGCGCTCGATGGCCTTTGAAGTAGGTGAAATTCGTGGACGGTTCCAGACCGGTCACAAAGCCGTCGGCCCGCGCGACGCTGTTTTTCCAGACGATGAAGCAGGGCAATTCGCGGGGATTCCAGCGCACCGCGAAACCGATGTTCCGCGACGCATTGTGCAGCAGGGCGGCGCTTTGGCCGTCAGGATTCGTCGCGGGGCGAAAGTCGAATACCTCTTCGGGAAAGCCCGCGGTCGGCCCGCGATAGGTGTCCCAGGTTTCGAGCGCTTTGCCGGCGTGTTCGGTATGTGGGGCCATTTCTTGAAATGCCGCGACAACTTTGCTGCCGGCTTCGAGGAATGGTTCGCCCAAGTTGAGGTGATACAGCAATTGCATCTCGGCGGGTTGACTCGAGAGGTTTTGCACCTCGTCGCGGATGGTGATTTGGTTGGAACCGGCCCGCGTGGAGATCGTCGTGGTAAGCCGCAAGCGGCCGAGAAACAGGCCGCCTTCCTCGACGACGCCGGTCACGGCCAGGACATTCTCCGCCGGGTCAACCGTGACCACCACGCGTTGGGCGGGGCTATTGGCGATGCGGCCATGCAAGGGCAGGGGCGTGCCATTGTCGTCGCCGGGCGGGCCGTTGGACGAAAGGCCGCAACGCGCGAACCATTCGTCGAAGCCGGCCAGCCAACCCAGCCCGCCGCGATCGGCGAGGTTCACGAACTTGGGATGAACCGGCCCATTGACAGGGGCATGCCAGCCCAGCGGCGTGCCGCGAAAGTTTCCCTTCCAGATATTCATCCCGCGCGTGGGGAGGACCTGAAAGGTGAGCGGGCCGTTATTGATCTCGACCAGTTCCACGCCATCGCGCAGACCGCCGCGAAGGAAATAGCGGCGAATGTACCAGTCATCGGAATCGAATTCCGGAACCGAATTGGGGCCAAGATCGAATTCATCGTTCCGCACGGCGTCGTCGCCGGTCAGAACCCAACTGCGAGGCTTGGACATGGGCACAATCTCCGAAAAGGTTTGGGAGATTGTAGCCGCTTGCCGCGCCGCAGGAACACACAATTCGCTCAGGGCCCAAGAAAACAATCTGCCGTCGTGTTCGAACCGGACTTCACCTCGACCGGCTGGCCAATCTGGATCGGCTCGCCGAAATGATAGCGCATCACCATGCCCGTGTTGGGGTCGCGATCTTTGGAAGCGATTTTCCCGTTCGGACGCCAGCAGACCAACCGATAGTTGCCCGGCGGCACTTGCGGCAGGGAAAACTTCCCTTCCGAATCGGTCAATGCGAAATAGGGATAATCGCCCACCCACAGATAGGCGCGATGCCAATATTTCGCCGCGCCGCTCGTCAGTTCGACCAGTCCCGGCTTGGCGAGTTTTCGGCTGAGAGGCCGATCGGGATCGGGGAAGGGCAGCGAGAAAAAGGCGGCCCCGCGAACGCAAAGAGTATGCAGTTGCGAATCTTTTGAGACCATTTCGATTTCGTCGCCGGCATGGACGAAGCCAATTCGCCACGGTTTCATATCGCCTTGAATGATTTGGATTTGCTCGTCGCGGATTTCGACGCGAACCGGCGGATAAGACCACGGGCGAGCCAATTCCGGCGCCACGCCTTCGAGAAAGACAACCGCCCCGCGAATCGCGCCGTTCGCCGGATCGACCTGCGTCGCGTTGGGATTGGGAACCGACTGGTGCGTGATCTTGCCGCCGAGCAAAGTCACGGCGTCAATCGAGGGATAACTCGGCGCCGCTCCAAGCCAGCGGACACGCCCGGAAATCGAGCCGGCGTTCGTCGCATCGAATTGAGATTGAACGGGCGACGGCTTGGCAGGCTCAGGCTCGATTACGACAGGAGAATCGCAACCGGCGATAACGAGCAAGCACAGAAGCATCACGGCGATTGAGACTAGTCGCCGTCGCTCGACCCCCCCCAGCCCCCCCCGGCACGGGGGGGGCTGGGGGGGGTCGAGCGACGGCGACGCAATCGCCAGGCCTTCACTGATCGCTAGAGTGTTCATCGTGTCCACATTCCTTTGCGAATCACCTCTCCGGTCGCCCCATACATGTACCCCATTCGCAAGAAATTAGGCAAGATGGAGTTGATTGCCGATATCATCGCCGCGGTGTTCGGCGTATCATGAACGCCATGCCCGCGCATTGACTCCAACTGCTGTTCGCGTCATTGATCCTGGTCGCGATCGCTCATGCCGCCGAGCCGCCCATCACGGCGGGCCAGCGGAATTACTGGGCTTTTCGCGCTCCGGCCCGCGCGCCGCTGCCGAACGTGAAAAATGCCGCCTGGGTCCGGACGCCGATTGACTTCTTCATTCTCGCCAAACTCGAAGCGGCTGGAATTTCGCCGTCCCCCGAAGCCGATCGGCTCACTTGGCTTCGCCGCGTGACATTCGACTTGATCGGCTTGCCGTCATCGATCGAAGAGCAAGACGCATTTCTCGCGGACAAGTGGCCGGCCGCGTATGAGCGAGTCGTCGATCGCCTGTTGGCCAGCCCGAACTACGGCGAGCGCTGGGCCCAGCATTGGCTCGATGTCGTCCGCTATTCGGAGACCGACGGCTTCGAGGCGGACAAGGAACGCCCGCATTCCTGGCGTTATCGCGACTACGTGGTTTCGAGTTTCAATCGCGACAAGCCCTACGATCGATTTTTGATCGAACAGATCGCCGGCGACGTGTTGGCGAAGGGACGCCAGCCGCGCTCGGCCGCCGAGGAATTGATCGCCGTCGGCCTGCACCGCTGCGGGCCGATGCACATGGTCGGCGGCATGACCGACCAGGAACTCCTGCGCCAGGAAAAATTGACCGAGATGGTCAATGGCGTCGGTTCCGCCGTCATGGGTCTGACCATCGGTTGCGCCCGCTGCCATGACCATAAGTTCGATCCAATTTCGCAGGCCGAGTACTACCGGTTGCAGGCTTTCTTCGCAGGCACTCAACTGAAAGACCGCGATCTCTCGACGGCCGCGGAGAAAGCGGCCTACATGAAAACCGTCGCCGCCCACCAGAAAAAGCTTGCGCCGCTGCAGGCCCGGGTCGCGGAAATTGAAAAACCGTATCGAGCGAAGATCACCGCCACGAAGAAAAAAGCCCTGGAGCCGAAGTACCGCCAAGCGCTCGATGTTGCCGCGGACAAGCGCACGCCGGAGCAGGCGAAACTGGCCAAGCATGCGAACATCTTGCTGGAAATCACCTGGGACGAGGTGGTCGCCGCGCTCTCGCCTCAGGATCGAGCGGAGCGGCGAAAACTCCGGGACGCGATTCACGACCTGGAATCGCGAGCGCCGGCGCCGCCGCCGCAAGCCTGGAGCGTCGTCGAGGATGCGAAGACGCCGCCGACATTCGTGCTGAAGCGCGGCGACATCAAGAGCAAGGGCGAGCGCGTGGAATGCGGTTTTCCGCAAGTCTTGCTGGACGCCGAGCATTCGCTCCGTCATGCGTCGCGACTCGATCTGGCGAAATGGCTGGCGAGCCCCAAGCACCCGCTGACGGCGCGCGTCTGGGTCAATCGGATCTGGCAGCATCACTTCGTCCGCGGGATCGTGGCCACGCCCAACGATTTCGGCAAGCGCGGCACGCCGCCGACGCATCCGGAATTGCTCGATTGGCTCGCGATCGAACTTGTCAGAAACGACTGGTCTACCAAGCATTTGCACCGTCTGATCGTGCTCAGCGCGACGTATCGCCAATCCTCAAAAGGTCGTCTCTCGGCCGAGGATCCCGACAATCTGCTGCTGGGACGAATGAATCGCCGGCGGCTCGAGGCCGAGGCGCTGCGCGATGCCATGCTCTCGGCCGCGGGAACGTTGAACCGGCAGATCGGCGGACCGATGGTGCGCGTGCCGCTGGAGAAAGCCGTTTACGATCTGATTTTCACCGAACAGGAACCGGACGGGTTGTGGAAAGTGACACCCGATGTCCGCCAGCACACGCGCCGCAGCCTGTATTTATTCGCGAAACGCAATGTGCGGCAGCCGCTCTTGGAGGCGTTCGATCAGCCCGATATGCTCAATTCCTGCCCGGTCCGACCGGTGAGCACCTTCGCCCCGCAGGCGCTGATTCTGATGAATGGTCCGCTCGCCCGCGCTCAAGCCAGGGCCATGGCCAAGCGCCTCCAATCGGAGCGGCCATCCGCCGTCGAGCGCGTTGAAGTTGCCTTTCGGCTGGCGCTGGGTCGCAAGCCTCGGCCCGAAGAATCGCGCCTGCGCGCGAATTCCTGGCGCCTCGTTCGGACGCTGATTCACTCGTCGATTTTTGTCTAACGCTCATTAATCTGAATGAATTTTCTTACGTCGATTGAGCAATCCGGCGGCTGGCGCCGGCAGTGAAAAAACCCTGCTTTCCTCGTGGAAAACCGCATTTCTTGCATTCTGACGAAGGCAGCGGTCATTCCGGCTTTTCCGAAAAATTAGGAAATTCCTGAGCAACGAATTTGACACGTTTGCGCACCCGACCTACGGTTGTGGCGTGAGTGGTTCGCAGGCATGCCAAACAACCACGTCTCGCCCACCCGGGTTTCTCGCTCAACCCAGGGACAAACCGATAAACAGCCGCCACGAGGCACTCGAAGGGCTGATTAATCTTTGCAAGCTCGCCCTCAGTCATTAACCCGGAAGCTTAATAGAGGCCGTCATGTTCCGTAACCTGCTCCAACAAACCGTTGCCTTTCTCCGCAAGGAAGACGGTCCGACCGCGGTGGAATACGCGGTCATGTTGGCCCTGATCATCGTGGTGTGCATCGCTGCGATCACCACGCTCGGTCAGAACGCCAATGGTACGTTCTCGAATGTCGCCCTGAATGTCGCCGCGTCGTCGTGATTCCTGATTCCCTTTGTGTGTTTGGTCCCAAAACCTGGAGAGTCTGATGTTGAAGAGTCTTGTGAACTTCCTGAAGCGTGAAGATGGCCCGACCGCCGTTGAATACGCCGTGATGTTGGCCCTGATCATCGTGGTCTGCATCGCCGCGATCACCACCCTCGGCCAGAATGCCAATGGCACGTTCCAGACCGTGGGCAACGCCGTCGGCGGCAGCTGAGTTGTCTGATGCAAAGGGCCAAGACACGTTGTCGCGGCCCTTTGAAGTTTCCCTGCACCTTGTTCTTAACACCTGGAGAGTCTGATGTTGAAGAGTCTTGTGAACTTCCTGAAGCGTGAAGACGGCCCGACCGCCGTTGAATACGCCGTGATGTTGGCCCTGATCATCGTGGTCTGCATCGCCGCGATCACCACCCTCGGCCAGAACGCCAATGGCACGTTCCAGACCGTGGGCAACGCCGTCGGCGCCAGCTGATGTGGGACTCGCTTGGCGATCGGCAGGTCATCGAAAGCATTCGTTTTCGATGGCGTGCCGATCGTCGGCTTTTGTAGTTTTGTATGCACGATTTAAAAACTGAAACATCAGCCCAGCCGCCCGAATCGGTTCGGCGGCCGCCCAAAAGACCCGAGGATGCCCATGTCGAACACCTTAGTTGCAGCGCCGGCGAAGGTTGCCAATCCCAAAGACGATCTCGGCATCGATCGCGCGTTCATCATTCAGATGTCGCAGGTCCCGTTTCTGGCCGTGTTGTTTGTCATCATTAATTTCGCCGCCCACGCGATCTGGGCGCAGCCGCTCCAGGCACCCAAAATTTTGCCCCCGTCATCGTCATCAGCGCCGGAATGATCCTGGCCGCGATCATCGACGGTTGGGCCTTCAAAGTTCCAAACTGGCTCACCCTGTCGCTGGTCGTCAGCGGTTGGCTGCTCGGGATCCTGCACGACTGCGGGGTCGCGATCGACGCGGGTCGCGGCGGCATTGGCTACAGCCTGCTGGGCACCGCGGTCGGCTTTTTCCTGCTCTTCCCGATTCTGTTCATTGGCGGCATGGGGCAGGGCGACGTGAAAATGCAGATGGGCTTCGGCTCGTGGTTGGGCGCGTTCTTCGGCTCGGGGCTCAACGCCTTTGGCGGCCACGACGCCTTGATGATCCTGCTCTACGCGTTTTGTGCCGGCACCATCGTCGGCGGCGTGTTCGGATTGGTGATCATGGTTCTGCTGCGCCTTTGGATCCAACGCCCGGAATTTCCGCGAAATCGTCATGGACCTGCGCGTGCTGCTCACTCAGGGGGCCAAGACGGCCGCCGAGCGAGCCAATTCGCCGCCCCACCTGGGTGCGCCTCCCCTACGGCGTGCCGCTGTGCATCGGCTTCCTGGGGACCCTGGCGTATTTGCACTGGTTGGCGTAATTGCCACAATTGGTCCCATTCCGGGCCCTGAGCGAAGCAATTCGAGACCCGGAATGCGGAACGAACCGATTTTCCCGTCTTTACCCCAATTCAGGCAGATTCGCTATCCCCGGAAGAAACGTTGAAGCCCCGCGGCCTATCTGGTCGAAATGGTTAGCGGGGTCAAACTTGATACCGCCGGAACTTTCCGGAAATAAAGACGCGCTCCAACGAGCGCTCCAGCTTACGCAGCCGCTGAATTCGTGAACTATGGTTTCAGCGGCGAATTGACCGGCGCATCCGACGCCTAAGTCGGACGCACGATGGTCGCACGGCCAAGCCCATCGCCGTCCGCCACAAGACGAAATCACGGTTTCACCCTGTACGCACCTTTGAGGACACATCGATGAAGCAGAAAAACATGATCTTGCTGGCCCTCGCCATTGGCTGTGGGCTGGTGGCGGCCTTTCTGACCGCCAAACTGGGCGCCGGCAGCCGGACTGAAATGGTGCCGTTGCTGGTCGCCGCGAAGAACCTGGACCAGGGCACGAAACTGGAAAAACCCGAGGAACTGTTTGTTCGCAAACCGTTCCCGCGCGAATCGCTGCCGCCCGAATACATCGACGACATTACCCAACTGAAGGGCAAGGTCCTGCAAAAGTCGATCCGCGCCGGTTCGCACTGCACCAACGCGGACGTTACGCCAAGAATGTTGCTCGACCTGCCGATCGATCCGACGACCGGCGTCATGTACAACGCGATGGCCCTGAAAGTCAGGCCCGAGACGGTGGTAGGCGGATTGGTCATCCCCGGAGCGCGCGTGGATGTGGTAAGCGTCGAGCATATGCAAAACGGCAAGACGATGTCGACCATGATTCTGCAACACGTTCTGGTTGTCGGCGTGGACGACTCGACTACGCGGCCGGAAGACGCACCGTCCATCCGCAACGCGAAGACGGTGACGCTGGCCGTCAAGCAGCAGGAAGGCATGATGCTGGCGCTCGCTCAAGAAAAGGGCAATGTGTTCCTGATGCTCCGCGATCAGAAGAACGACAAGGTCAACAAGAGCCTGCTCGGTGACCGACTATCGCCCGGCCAGCCGCGATGAGGGCGCCGCCTCGGGAACGTCGCAGGAGAAGACCAAGGTCGCGCTCGCCAAGCAGACGATCGCGGCCGGAACCAAGATCGACGATCCGGCCGATTTCTTCGACGAGGTGGAAATGCCCTCGACCAACGTGCCGGACAACTGGGTCACCAGCATCGACGAATTGAAAGGGAAAGTCGTCACCCGGGATTTGCTCAAGAATTCGCCCGTCGTGAAGGAAGCATTCGAAGGCGACGCACCCAAGACGACCGCAGGAGGGACGAAGATCGCGAAGGGGAGCAAGGACGTGAATCGTCACACGATCACGTTCCAGGTCGGCGGCAGTTCGCCGTACTACGCTCACTTCAAGGATGGCAAGTTGGAAGACAGCACGCAGCCGCCGATTTCCGCCGGAAACGGAGCCCAGCCGCCCTCGACGGAAATTAAGCCGCCGCAACCGGACAACAAGATCGATGTGAACCAATAGGGAAGGATTTCGGACAATCCGTCGGTCGGGCGCTTGGCGGCGCCCGGCCGACTTCAAATTCTTTGCGAGAGAGGTGAAAGGATGCACCCAACGAATCGCGGCCGCCGACTTCGGGTCGGGGTTCTGGTGCTGATCGGCATGGCGGCAGGCGCGGTTAGCCTGACAGGCCAGGAACCGGCCCCCCCGCCGGCGCCAGTCGGCAACGAGCCCATGCGGACCACTACCGGGGCCATTATCGTGCCCATTGGCGTGTCCCAGAATTTATCCATGTCCACGAAAAAGAAAATCACGGCGGTTCAACTGGACAAGGACGGCATCGTTCGCGCGTCGCCCAACGCGATCGATCCGACCTCGATTGTCCTGACCGGCCTTGCCGCTGGCAGCGTTCGCCTGGCTCTCACCGACGCCGACGGCAGGCACGAGAATATCGATGTCATCGTCCAGTTTGACGTGACCTATCTGAGGAAGATCCTCGCTGAGGCCGTGCCCACCGCCAGCGTTGACGTCAAGCCGGTGCTCAACAGATCGATCATTCTCACCGGCTGGGTCACCAAGGCCGAAGATGTCGACACCATCGTGAAGATTGCGAAGGCCGCGCTCGGCGACATGAAGATGGACGTCATTAACGCCATGCAAGTCGGCGGTGTGCAGCAGGTCCAGCTCGATGTCACCGTCGCCTCGGTGAGCCGCACCGAGGCCCGCCGCCGCGGCTTCTCCTGGGCGCTGAACAGCGGCAATATCAGCACCGGCAGCATTCTGGGTGGCCTGGCGGCCTCGTCCGGATCACAGCAGGCTCAGGGCGGAGGAGGCGGCGCGGGACTTATCCCGACCCCGGCCCCCTTCATTCCCAATATCGGCGGCACGGCCACCAATTTTGTCTTCGGCGTGCTCCCGGACAAGTTCCAGGGCCTATTCCAGGCGCTGCGCGATGAAAACCTCGCCAAGTTGCTGGCCGAACCGAAATTGGTGACTCTCAGCGGTCGCCCCTCCCACTTCCATGTCGGCGGCCAGCAAGCCGTGCTCAGTTCCGCCAGCGGCATCAATGGCCCAGGCGTCGAGTTCAAATCGGTCGGCACCGATCTCGACTTCCTGCCGATTGTCCAGGGCAATGGCCGGATTTACCTCGAAGTGGCCCCGAAGGTCACGAACGTCGATCAAGCGAAGGGCATCACGACCTCGTTCGGCTTCGTCCCCGGCTTTACCGATCAGCAAGTTCGCACCGCGGTGGAACTTGAACCCGGTCAGACGATGGCGATCGGCGGCTTGATTATTTCCCAGACCCAAGCCAGCTCCAGCCGCGTTCCGATCCTCGGCGACCTGCCCTTCATCGGCATGGCCTTTAGCTCGGTGCTGCATTCCGAGGATGAGCAGGAACTGATCATCCTCGTCACGCCGCACCTCGTGGACGGCCAGGATTGCCGCCAGGCGCCGAAACGCTTGCCGGGACGCGAAACCCGCAAGCCGGACGATTATGAGCTATTCTTGGAAAGTATTCTCGAAGCGCCGCGCGGCCAGCGCCAAGTGTTCGAGGATGGCAAGTACAAGGCCGCTTATAAGAGCGACCCGTCCTACAACCAGTATCCCTGTGCCGACCCCTTGCCGCGTGAGCCTCGCAATGGCCGCGGCCGCCGCGGAAGTTATGGCTGCACCACGGGGAATTGCGGCACGATGCAACCGGCTTATGCCCCGGCAGGCATGCCGCGGACGCGACCCGGATCCCCCGAGATGATGCCGCCGCCGGCATCGGCGTCGCCGCTGCTGCCGGGACCGGCAACGCCCGGGCCTTCCCTGGCGCCGGACGCCCGGATGATTCCGCCGACGGCCGTGGAAACGCTGCCGGGAGCGAAGTCATCGCGAGCGAATTCGGATGTGCGGGGCGGCGACCGAGCCCCCACGATTCCGCCGCCCCGGTTCGATGACGATCCGTCGCGGTGAGCCGGCGGCGCCGTATCGGAATTCCGCTTCGCGTAGCCGTATTCGGCTACGCGAAGCGGAATTCCGCTGCGGTTTTCGATTGAAACGCAACCTGGACGTACAGCTTGTTAATCGGTGGTTGATATGCTTCGAATTGCCATTGTCGATCCGTCAGACTTCACCCGCGACCCGCTCCGCAGCCTTTTGTTGGGCGTGGATTTTGTCTGGCTCGAGTCTGAGTGCGCGCGCTACGAGTTCTTCGCGGATGTCATTCATCAATCGATGCCCGACCTGGCCATCGTGGTTCTCGATTCGGATCGAAACCGCGGCCTCAGCACCGTCAATCAGTTGGTCGCGTCCTATCCCAATCTGCCCATCTTGACGATCAGTTCCGACCATCAGTCGCTGCTTCAATCGCTTCAGCGCGGGGCCCGCTACTTTCTCACGCAGCCCGTGGCGCTCGAAGAACTCATGGGCACGCTGGGCGCGTGCATCAGGATTTCGGCATCGCCAGTCAGGATGGCAGCCAGCCGCTGGCGTATGAGAATTCGCAAGTGATCTCGGTAATGGGCTCGCGCGGCGGCGTGGGCTGCACCAGCCTCGCCGTTAATCTCGCCTGCACGCTCGCCTCCGACCCCAACAACAGCGTCGTGCTCCTCGACCTCGACCTCGCGCTGGGTGACGCCGACGTCGCGCTCGACCTCATGCCCGATCACACGCTCGCCGATCTCGCTCTCAACATCGAGCGGCTGGACATGAACTTCATGAAGCGCAGCATGCTCAAGCACGAAGCCACCGGCTTGCATCTGCTCGCTCACCCGTTGCAAATCGCCGATGTGAACGTGATTCGCGAGGACCATGTCGTTCGCGTCATCAATCTGCTGCGGATCAGCCATACACATCTGGTCTTGGATCTGAGCAAATGCCTGATGCCCACCGACATGGCGGCCCTGCGGCTTTCCGACTATGTGCTGCTCTTGGGGCAATTGGAACTGGCCAGCCTGCGCAATATCGTTCGCATCCTGATGTCGATTTCGATGGACGACGCCCTGGCCGAGCGGGTCCGCGTCATCCTCAATCGCGTCGGCTCCGATTTTGCCGAGGCGGATATCAGTCTCAAGAAAGCCGAGGAAACCGTCGGCAAGCCGATCTTCTGGCAGATTCCCAACGATTCAAAGCCGATGATCGGCTCGCGCGTGGCGGGCATGCCGCTGATTCAGCATTCGCCGAAATGCCGGGCCCAGCAGGCGATTGCCGGCCTGGCCGACGCGCTGTGCGGCCGCGTGGCGGCGGCGCCGGAGGCGTCGCAGAAATCGTCCGGCTTTTTTGGCCGCATGGTCGGCCGGTGACGCGGCGGAACTCGCCGCCAGGCGACATGAGAACGGAAAAAAAGCTACTTGTTTTCTTGGATGAGAGCCGGCGGCCACGGACCCAGGGCCGACTAACGATTGGCGACCGAAGGTAAAGGTGCACCCATGACGCGTTTGCAACAAGGCCTGTCCCGCTTAGGAAGCAGCAACCACGGTTCGCGCCTGGGGTTGTCGTCGTCCGCGTCCAGCCACGTCAGCGCCAGCAACAAGAGCTTCGAGGAACTGAAACGCCTCATCCACGGCAAGCTGGTCGATAAGCTCGATCTGTCGCGCGTCAGCGACCTGGACGGCGACGCCCTGCGCCGCGAAATCCGCCTCGTCGTCGAGCGCCTGTGCGACACCGAAAACCCGCTGCTCAACCGCATGGAGCGCGAGCGGCTCATCGACGAGGTGCTCGACGAAACGCTTCGGCTTCGGCCCGCTGGAAGTGCTGCTCAAGGACCCGACGATCAGCGATATCCTGGTCAACGGGCCGCACAAGATTTACGTCGAACGCCGCGGCAAGACTGGAAAAGACCGACGTCAAGTTCCGCGACAACGACCACCTGCTGCAGATCATCGACCGCATCGTGTCGAAGGTCGGCCGGCGCGTCGATGAAACCTCGCCGATGGTGGACGCCCGCTTGCCCGACGGCTCCCGCGTCAACGCCATCATTCCGCCGCTGGCCCTGGACGGCCGCTCGCTGTCGCATTCGCCGCTTCGGCGCCAACCCGCTGAAGCTGGAAGACCTGCTCAACTACAAGGCGTTCACGCCCGAGATGGCGATGCTCATGGAGGCGTGCATCAAGGCCCGGCTGAACATCGTCATCAGCGGCGGTACCGGTTGCGGTAAGACGACGCTGCTCAACACGCTGTCGAGCTTCATCCCGCACGACGAGCGCATCGTCACCATCGAGGACGCGGCCGAATTGCAGCTGCAGCAGGACCACGTGGTCCGGCTGGAAACGCGGCCGCCGAACATCGAAGGCAAGGGCGCGGTCACCACGCGCGACCTGGTGCGCAACGCCCTGCGTATGCGGCCCGAACGCATCATCATCGGCGAGTGCCGCGGCGGCGAAACGCTGGACATGCTGCAGGCCATGAACACCGGCCACGCCGGCTCGATGACGACGCTGCACGCCAACACGCCGCGCGACGCCCAGGCCCGTCTGGAAACGATGATCATGATGGCCGGCATGGAACTGCCGATCAAGGCCATGCGGCAGCAGATCTCCTCGGCCGTGGACCTGATCATCCAGGCCAACCGCTTGCAGGGCGGCCCGCGCAAGGTCACGTCGCATCACGGAGGTGATGAACATGGAGCAGGACATGATCATCATGCAGGACATCTTCCGCTACAAGCAGCTGGGCATCGATCAGAACGGCCGGGCCTACGGCCAGTTCGAGGCCACCGGCGTGCGGCCGACCTTCGTCAATCGGCTGGAGTCGGCGGGCATCAAGCTGCCGTCGAACCTGTTCCAGGAACGCGTGCTGCTGCGCGATTATGATCGGTCCGCAGTCGATCGTCCGTGGTCCATGACGAATGCGGCGGGCTGCTCACGACGGGCCACGGACTTACGGACTTCTTGAGGGTGCAACCATGACTCCATTGATTTTGGCCGGCATTGTGTTCGTTGTCGTCAGCGGGGCGATCGGTCTGCTCGCGTTCATGTTCCGCGACAACGACTCGCGCGGACCGCCGCGCGTCTGGACAATCTCATCGGCAAAGGCGGGCGCAAGGATTCGGGAGCCGACATGCTCCGAAAGAAGCGCTTCAAGGAGGGGGACGCAAGACCATTCTCGACGCGATCACGCCGGAATTCCTGAACCTGCAGAAAATCTTCGATGCAGGCCGACGCCACATCAAGCCCAGCACCCTGTTCGGCATCGGCGCTGGCGCTGGCACTGGGCGGCGGCATGATCGCCTCGCTGCTGATCGGGTCGATTTACGTCGCTCCCGTCGGCTGCTCTTGTTCTTCTCGATCCCCTGGCTGTGGCTGTTGAACAAACGGCGCGCGCGCTGAAGAAGTTCGCCTCGCAGCTCCCCGACGCGCTGGAACTGGTGGCCCGGGCCTTGCGGGCCGGGCCACTCGCTGGCCGCCGGCATGCACGTCGTCGCCGAGGAAATGCCGCTGCCGATCTCCGACGAGTTCGGCCGCGTCTACGAGGAGCAGAACCTGGGCATCCCGATCGAGGAGGCGATGAAGTCCATGTGCGACCGCGTGCCCAACCTCGACCTGCGGTTCTTCGTCACCTCCGTCGGCAATCCAGCGGCAAACCGGCGGCGACCTGGCGGAAATTCTCGACAAGATCGGCTACGTCATCCGCGAACGCTTCCGCATCCTCGGCCAGGTCAAGGCCCTGACGGCGGAAGGCCGGCTCTCCGGCGTCGTGCTGATCGCCTTGCCGTTCGGCTTGTTCGGCCTCATGCTGCAAATGAAGCCGGATTACATCTCAGTCGCTGTGGACCGATCCGCTGGGCATTCAAGATGTCCGTCTTTGCCCTGGTTATGCAGATCGTCGGGGCGATCTGCATCAAGAAGATCGTCGACATCAAGGTGTGAGCGTTCCCCAATGGGGAAAAAGCCGCAAGCTTCGCAAACGTGGAGAAATCATCGTGGATATCGACATTGCTCATGCCGATGATGGTTTTCGGGATCATCATGCTCGGCACTTGGTGGGTGCTGTCGATGATTTCCAACCGCAACAGCCAGGCGGAGGATCGCCTCGAGCGGATCGGCCGGCCGAAGTCGCTGGCGGAGATCGAGATCCCCCAAGCGCGAGGGGCAAGGCGTCACCGGTTTCAAGAAAGTGATGGAGACGGCCATGGGCACCAGCATCTCCAAGCCGCAATCCGAAATGGAAAAAAGTTCGTTGAAAGATCAAGCTGGCCAATGCCGGCTTCCGCAGCGACTCGGCCGTCGGCCGTCTATCAGGGCTTGCGCTTCGCGTCCTTGCTGAGCTTCCTGGTGATCGGCTGGCCGTCTTCGGCCTGATCACCAGCGGCATGACCATGAAGGCCATGATGTATCGTGGTCTTGATCGGCGGGATCGGCTTCTACCTGCCGAGCATCGTGCTGTGGTATCCTGCGCACGAAGCGGCAGGAGGAAATCTTCCTGTCGCTGCCCGACGCCCTGGACCTGCTGGTGGTCTGCGTCGAGAGCGGGCTTGGGCTTGGACGCGGCCATGCGAAAGGTCACGCGACGAAATGAAGGGCCACGCCAAGGTGATCTGCGAGGAGTTGTCGCTGGCGAACCTCCAGTTGCAGATGGGCCGGCCGCGGCGCGAGGTCTTGCACGACCTGGGCGTGCGGACCGGCGTGGACGATGTCCGCAGCCTGGCCGCCATCCTGATCCAGGCCGATCGCTTCGGCTCCAGCATCGCCCAGGCCTTGCGCGTGCAGTCCGATTCGATGCGAACGCGGCGCAAACAGATCGCCGAGGAAAAGGCGGCCAAGACGGCGGTGCAGTTGATCTTCCCGCTGGTGCTGTTCATCTTCCCCGGCATCTTCGTGGTGCTGGTCGGCCCGGCGGCGATCAGCATCATCGCGGCAGTTGTTGAACAAGTAACCGACCAGAGGTCAGTGGACGAAGGCCAGTCTCGGAATTGTTCCGAACCCCGGTGCTCCGCCTGCTGATCTTTGACCTCTGATATGGGAGTTTAAGGATGAACCGACACTTGGCATGGATGCTGGTGGCGGCAGGCTTGATCGGCGCTTCGACGGGTGCAGGATGCATCCCATATCGCAACGCGGTCGATCCCTGTTGGCCCGAGCGCTACAATCATACCGCTCGGAAAGAAGTCGTGGATGGGTTTGCCCCGCAGGTGCAAAACGGCCACGTGCTCGACCAAACGATCTGGAACTATATGTTCGTGACCGGCACCGACGAGCTGAATTCCGTGGGCCGCTATAAGCTCGATTACATGATTCGCCGCCGGCCGATGCCCGATCCAAACGTGTTCATGCAGACCGCCCATGATCTGCAGTACGATCCGCAACAGCCGGATCGGCTTGCCGACAACCGGCGGGAATTGGATCAGAAACGGGTGGCCGCGATTCGCACCTATCTGAGCGCGGAAACGGTCGGCCGGCCGATGGCATTCGACGTCGCGATTCACGACCCCTACCCGGTCAGCGCCATCGCCTCCTACGCCGCCGGCAGCATGAAGCTGGCGACGGCCCCGTCCAAGTCCGGGCCGCTTGGCGATCTGGTCGGCGGCAACGCCGGTTCTTCCGGCGGCGGTTCGACGCCCGGCAGCCCCGGCGCGGCCGGCGGCTATGGCGCGGCCGCTCCAGGCGGCGCAGGGCGCTGAGCAGGGCGGACAAGGCAACAACAACGCCGGCTCCGGCGGCGGCGGCGGCATGCCGCAATGACGACTGGCGTCCGGAATCGAGCGGCGAATCGCGCCGCTCGATTCCCGATGTCGCATCCTTCGAGTTCGCACCATGGGTAGTCATCGATCCAAATCTCTTGTCTTGACGCTGACGCTGGCGCTGGTCGTGCTGGCCCAGTTCGGGCCGGCGGCGACCACCGCCAACGCCCTGTCCCCAGCCGTGGCCGGTTCCGTGGTCGCCGTTACTCCACTTCCGTTCGCGGATAGCATCAGTTGGCATGGATTCGTCCGCTATTGGCACGGGTTCGTGAACCGCGCCGATCGAGTGGTGATGGTGGTCGGCCTGGTGGCGGCGGCGGCCTTGTTCATCATCACGCGCGGCAAGTGGCTCAAATAACGATTCGGTCTGTACCCGGGGTCTCAGACCCCGGCCACAGGGTCAATTACGGCTTCGCGGAGTGTGCTTCATGAATAGCAAATCAGGAGCCCTGGATTTGGACAGCCTCGGCATGCCCGAGGCCCCGGGCTCGCCGGAATCGTTGAAGGAAGCCGGCCTGACCATGGGCTTCGTCAACGACATGATTCTGCGAACCCTTTATCAACGCGGGGCCATGCTCGGGCTGGATCTGGCCCAGTTCATGTGTCTGCCGTTCAAAGTCATCGCGGACTCGCTGAAATTCCTCAAAGACGAAAAGTGCGTCGAGGTCAACGGCGGCGACCTGATCGGCGAGGTCAGCTACCGCTTCAACCTGACCGAGCTCGGCCGCCAGCGGGCTCAGGACGCGATGAAGCAGTGCGCCTACGTCGGCCCGGCGCCGGTGCCGCTCGAAGACTACGTCGAGCAGTGCTACCGCCAGGCGGTCACCGGCATCAGTTGCTCGCCGGAAACGCTTCGGGCGTCGTTTTCGCCACCTGGTGGTCAAGCGACGAACTGTTCAACGCCATCGGCCCGGCCATCGTCAGCGGCCGAGTCGTGTTCATCTACGGCCCGCCCGGCAACGGCAAGACCTCCATGGCCCGCGCCATCGGCGACTTCATGAACACCGCCGGCGGCGAGATCTACGTCCCCTACGCCTTCCTGGCCGAGGACAACATCGTCACCGTCTTCGACCGCGTCGCTGCACCAGGTCGACTCGACGAGAGCCAGGACGACCGCGACGAGGACAACGAGGCGACCATCCGCCGGCTGCTCAACACCGGCACCGTCGATGCCGCGCTGGGTCCGGATCCGCCGGCCGGTCATCGTCACCGGCGGCGAACTGAACCTCGACATGCTCGATCTGCGCTACAACGCCGAGGCCAACTTCTACCAGGCCCCGATCCACGTCAAGGCCAACGGCGGCGTCTTCCTGATCGACGACTTCGGCCGCCAGCTGTGCAGCCCCAAGGAACTGCTCAATCGCTGGATTCTGCCGCTGGAAGACCGCCACGACTTCCTGACCCTGGCCAGCGGCAAGAAGTTCCAGGTGCCCTTCGAGCAGCTGATCATCTTCTCGACCAACCTCGACCCGAAGGACCTGGTCGACGACGCCTTCCTGCGGCGTATTCGGCACAAGGTGCGAGATCCTGGCGCCCGCAACGGGACGTCTACGAAAAGATCTTCAGCCGCCATGGCCAAGAAGCTGGGCATGAACCCCTGTCCCGGAGGCGGTCGATTACCTGTACGAGCGCTATTACAATCGCGGCCGGTCGCCGCGGGCCAGCGACTGCCGAGATTTACTGGAGATCGTGCAGTCGATTTGCCGATTTAGACGACAGCCCGTGCATCTCACGCGCGAACTCATCGCTGAAGCGGCATCCACGTTCATCGCGGAGTTTTAACGGCTTACGGCCCGTAAATCGACCGTTCGCCGACGACCGAAGTCCGAGCGCCGAAAAAAGGACGACACGACATGGACTGTCGCAAACTAATGTGGCTGGGCGGGTTGGCGATCGCGGGGTTGGTCGGCTGCAGTCATCGCGCCACGATTCGCGACGGCGATCCCTACTCGGCGGTTTCCGCCTCGGGCGATCGCATCAAGGCGCCGGACAGCGCCCGCCCCGTTCCGGTCCAGCGGAGCGAATCCTCCAAGGATGTCTCCAAAGTCCTCGACGCCAGGCCCGAATCTTGCGTCAAAATCGGCGACTTGAAAGCGGAAATCGCGCTCGACCCGAACCGCAGCGACGCCGACCGCGCCCTGGCCGTGCGCCAGGCCAAGGACGCCTACAATCGCGCCCTCCAACTGGACCCCAAACATCTCTCCGCGTGGATCGGTCTGGCGCGCCTGCACATGTGGCTCAACGAATATGAACCGGCCTTGTCGGCCTACGACGCCGCCTTGGCCAAGTATCCCAAAAACGCCAGCGTTTGGTACGAACGCGGCATGTGCATGGCCCGCGAAAAGAAATTGGACCAATCGGTTCCCTACCTGGCCAAGGCCGCGCAACTCGAGCCCTCGAACGCCCTCTATACCAAAGGCTTGGGCCTGATGCTCGCCCGACTCGGGCGCGGCGACGAAGCGGTCCGCACCCTGTTGAAATCGCTGCCCGAGGCCGACGCCCGCTACAATGTCGCCCGCATGATGGAACACATCGGCAATCAACAGGAGTCGCGGCGACAATTGACCCTCGCCCTCAAGGCGAACCCGAATCATCAGCCCACGCTGGCCCTGATGACCGGGCCCAGCCCCGAGGAAACCGCGACCGAGCCCCTGGTGCAAACCAGCCATGAAGAGCGATCCGCGCCAATCGCCCGCGCCGTGGACGAACAACCTTCCGCGCCGCCCAAAATCGTGATCGGCTCCGAGTTGCCGCGCTGACCGGAACCGCAACCACCGGCCGCCAAACAGGAACCCGTCAAGCCGTCCCGCCCCTCGCCGGTCATTCCGGTGATCTCCGACCAATGGGAACATAAACCGCCGCCGCCGGCGCCCCTGGATGGCCCGCGCGCCACACCCCGACCGAAACCGGCTGTTCAGATCGGATTCGATCCGAATTCATGAGCGACGATCCGGCCGCTCGCGACGGCATCGCGCTGCGTCCCAGCGACCGGAATTTCATGATTTCCGTCTCGCGCGGGCGGTAGAATAAACCTGGTCGCAGGAACGCCGAAAACTTGCGGCAATGGAGCCGTCTCCTTCCGCGTGACGAGCCCAACTACATCACGCCGAGCGTGATGGCGACACGCCCAATCCCGCACGATCACCTGGCGGAACCACCTGGCATGCTTTCGGACGATTCATTTTTGCAAACCATCTTCGCTCAGCCGGACGACGACGGCCCGCGCTTGGTCTATGCCGACTGGCTCGAGGAATCCGGTCAGTGCGATCGCGGAATTGATTCGCCTGCAATGCCTGGGCGACAACGATCGCCGCCTGCATCAACTTCTCGACAAATGGGCCGTGCGTTGGGCCGGACCGATCGCCCGCCATGCCTACAGCTTCGCCTTTCACCGCGGCTTCGCCGAGGAAATCACCATCGAGTCGGGCATCCTATTGCGGCACGCCCCGGAACTGTTCGCCGCGGCCCCCATCCGATTGCTGCGCGTCATCGGCGTCCGCGGCATGATGGAACGCTTCTTTGACTTGACCTGCCTCACACGAATTCGCGCCCTCCATCTCACCGATTGCAAACTGGGCAATGAAGGCGCGGCGCTGCTCGCCAATTGCCTGTATCTCGATCGACTGCAGACACTTCGCTTAGGAGGCAATTCGATCGGCGATCGCGGCGTCGAATATCTCGCCGATTCGTTTTACCTGGGCAACCTGCAATCGCTCGTCCTGCACGGCAACTTGATCGGCGACGCCGGCGCAAGTCATGGCCCTCGCCGACGGCCTGAACAACCTCACGCATCTCGATTTGAGCGACAACCAGATCGGCGACTCCGGCGCCGAGGCCCTCGCCAAGAGTGCACGCTTCCCGAATCTAACGCAACTCGACCTCTCCTCTCAATTCAAGGGCTGGAACTTAAACTCAACCCAGCGCGTCCGATCCTATCCCATCCGGCCGCAACAGCAGAAAGCGCTTGAAGCGCGATTCGGCCCGGAAGCCTGTTTGTTCTGAAACGATCAGACTTTATTCCGGCGATAGCCCCCTCTCCCAAATCTCCCAAAGCGGTGTCGAGCCACGCGCACTCCGAAATGAGTTCTTCCCAAAGCGGTGTCGAGCCACACGCACTCCGAAATGAGTTCTTTCGGAGTGCGCGTGGCTCGACACCGCTTTAGGAGTCTTTGGATTCCCGCCCGAAATGACCTTGCGGGATTTGCACCAAAGTAGCCATCACGCTCCGCGTGATGTGCCCATTTTCTACATACTCAACCAATGAATTCGACGTTCCGCACGGCTTTGCTTGGGCTCATCACGCGGAGCGTGATGGCTACGCACGCGCCGTGGCCCGTCTCCCGACCGAGCCACGCCACTTTCCGCCCCTCTCCCCCGCGGCCCTTCAATTCGCTCAAACCCTCATTTGACCGCGGGGGAGAGGCCGGTGGCCGGGGTTGAGCAAGGACGCGAAACCCCGGAACAGGGCAAAGTTTCGCGCCCGGTCTTCGAAGACTCAGCCCGGGCCACCCGCCGGCCGCGGGCGGCCACGCCGGGCCTGCACCATGGCCAACGCCCGACTCATGATCGTGACATTTACGCGAATGCCGGTCTTGCTCGCCAGCGTCAAGATCAGCAACTCCCAGGTCCAGGTCGGCCGAGACCAGCCGTACTGCGGGGGCGTGCCGCGAACCACCCGGTGCAGAAGCGGCTTCCTTGATGCAAACCGTGCAAAAGATGCACGAATTCTAGGCTTCTATGGCCGCCGTGGCGTGTCCCGGATGCCCGTTTTGCACCTCTTGCACGTCTTTCCGTGCGGATTCCGTGCGTGAAGAAAACAGCGGATCAGAATTGCGAAACACGGACGTGAAACGCGGTGAGTTCGAGGTCGTGTTCGACCGGAGCCACCCGCACCGCTGCGATTGCCCGCCCGAAGTCGTCCGACTCGTCGGCCTTCTGAATCACGAGGATGAGGTAGCGTTCGACCGATGCCGGAATGGCGTGAAGTCGGCGAACGTCGCGGAGGTAGCTGTTGGTCTTCTCCGCGTTCTTGGTTCCCGTGAGCAGTTCCTCAATTTGGGCGATGCTGATCGGGAGACGGCCGCCGGGGGTAGCTGGGAGAAACCGGCGGATGTCGTGGGCGCCATAGAGGTTCTTCTTGTAGTACCCCCGTTGCCCGTACACCTTGATCTCGGCCACCATCTCCGTTGGCAGCGCGCCGTACAAATCGTGCTCTGGGCCTTCGTCGCTATACCGGCAGTTAACGAGGAAGCCGTTCTCCGCGGTTAGGAAGTGGCGGTAGAACTCGCCCTGCAACCAACCCTCCCGGCAGCTATTCGCGTTCAGCACGACGCCCAAGGGCTGCTCGATCAGGCGGAAGAACTGAAAGAATCGCTCGACCCAATTCATCGGCCCCTCTGCTCGGCAAGGCCACGTCGGTTCGTCTTGCCCAAATCCGCCCAGGTTGACCATACTGGCGACACGATCGGCGGAATAATTGAATCTATTGTTGCAAAAACTGAAACCAAAAGCTACTCTGTTCTTAGCTTCACTTGGGTCTTTCTCGTTGTGCCTTGGAGTCAAGGACGACTGGGCGCGGAACTCCTCGTGTGGGGTTTGTTGTGGCAAAGCGTCGGAAGCCGGTCGATGCCGCCTTGACGAAATGGCAGGCCGCGAACCCGCTGCGAGGCTGGCGGAGAGTCGCAACCACCTGAAGGGTGGAGCCGTTCACTGCTGGCCAGGCAACTCGGAGTGTCGCATACGGCGGTCGCATCTTGGGAGAACGGCACAAAGCTACCGATGGTAAATGCGTTCGCGAAAATCGAAAAACTGACCGGCATCAGCGCCGACTCAGTGGATGACCTGGCACAAAAAGAAACCAACGAAGGGACAGCCATGAACCTCCAGCCTCTTCTCGATGCGATCAATGACCGCAAGGCCGTGTCCGGCCTGACGCACGGTATCTACCGTTACCCGGCCCGCTTCTCGCCGATGTTCGCCCGCGCCGCGATCGAGATGTTCACCAAGCCGGGCGACACCGTCTACGACCCTTTCATGGGCGGCTCGACCAGCCTGGTCGAAGCGCTGTCGCTGGGGCGAAACGCCGTTGGCAATGACCTGAACCAGCTTGCCGTGTTCCTTGCCACGTGAAGACGCTACGGTTGTCCGACGTGGAGATAGGAATGCTCCGCGATTGGGCAGACCTGACCGTGCCCGACCTCTCGCCGCTCAAGCCGGTCGTCCGGCACACGCATTGGCAGGAGTTGGGGTATCAGAACAACATGCCCTGGCGGTTCCGGAAGTTCGCCGAGCAAGCTTTGAACAACGCTCTCGAATTGCTTGAAGGGGACGTGCTGCTCGCGGCCAGGTGCGTCGTGCTGAAGACGCTTCAGTGGGCAGTCGATTGCAAGAAGTATCTCCCGACCGCGGCCGACTTTCGGGTAAAGATCGTTGAAGACACCGAGGTCGTGGCGACCGGGCTGCAGGAATTCCGGCAGCACATGGATGCCCTGACTGGCCGGAAGCCGAGCGTCGAGTTCTACCACTCCGCGGCGGACGCAGTCACGACGATCCAGTCAAAGGCCTTCAAAGAGAAGCGGCCCAAGTTGGTCGTCACCTCGCCGCCGTACCCCGGCGTGCATGTACTCTACCACCGGTGGCAGGTTCTTGGACGCAGGGAGACGGCCGCCCCGTACTGGATCACGGAATCGAACGACGGCCAGGGGGCTTCGTTCTACACCTTCTGCGACCGCCGCTGCCGTGACCAAAGCCCGTACTTCCAGCGCCTGCAAGCCGCGTTTACCGAAGTGCGGAAAGTCGTCAGCGACGATTGCGTCGTCGCTCAGCTCGTCGGTTTCTCGGAGCCCGACATTCAGCTTCCGCTGTACCTGGACGCGATGACCGCGGCCGGGTTCACGGAGTTCGATTTCGAGAAAGGCGGCCACCGCGCCAGTCGGGAAGATTTCTGGCGGGCTGTGCCGAACCGAAAGTTCTACGTCTGGCTGCGTGACGACACCAAGCAGACGAAGGAAATCCTGCTCCTCCACCGGGCTACATCATCGTCACCAGCGAAGTCCCCACGCGGTTGATCTCGTTCCGCAGGTCATCGAGTTTCGGCGGGTCCGCTTTGCCCGCCGCCGAGGCGTCCATCTGGGCGCGGTACGAGCGGTACATCAGGTACAGGTGGTAGGCGACGGTGGAGTAGTATTTCGTCTTCTGGGCCTCGATGTAGGGCTCGGTCAGGTTCCGCTTGACCATGTCGTCGCAGAACGCGCGGATCGGGCCGAAGTCTTCGTTCAACACCAAGATCAACGGGGCGGTGTCGGTGGGGTCGATGAAGCACCCCACGTCCTCGGCGGTCCAGTCACCGCCCGCCCAGCATTCCTGTTCCTTCCACTGGTCCTCTTTGATGGGGACCACCTTGTAGGGCGGTCGGCGCTGCCCGGTCAAGTCCGGCGAGTTGGCGGTGACCAGCTGCGGCGTAGCGCCGGGATTGGTCACGTTTGGGTCGGACACATGGCCGACGAACGGCACGGTAAACGTCTTCCCTTCCGGCCCGGCCGCCCGCACCTCGAAATTCAGAGATGGCGCCGGCGATGAATCCGTGCGGGCTGTCAACAAGGACATCGACACGGCCAGCACCCGAATGCGAAATGCCGGGCGTCGGGAAGCTGTCGAGACTGATGCACCTGGCGGAGAACACCCAGGCGGCGGGGTCGCCGACCACCAAGCTGTCTTCGCCATCCCAGATAAGCCGGACATGCTTCGTGGGGCCGCCCGAAACGAGCGGGATCGGCTGGCGAGTGGCTACTCGAAGGTAGGTCGGGTCGGCTCGTAGAACGCGCGGCTTGCGTTTCCCGACCTTTCGCGGGCGCACGATCACCACCGGAACCTCAAGCATGCGCGGCATGGCCTGGCCGGCGAACTTCGCGAACGCCGTGATGGTGGAATTGAACGGATATTCCTCTTCGTCAACCTCCTCCGGCTCGGTGAATGTGACGGTAAGCTTCACCCGGTCCGTGCCTTGCTCGATCGCGAGGTCCAGGCATTTTACCTCCGGTTCGAGGCGCGCGGTGAAATCCTGTAAGTTAGCCCATTCGCTGGCGGGGTCTGCCACGACGCAAAACGTTGACGACGTGTTCGGGGTCAGCCGAACCGAAGCCGTCGGGGGATCGGGAATAATCACCGGGCGATCAGCGGCCAGGCCGGTGCCTGGCGCGGCCACCGTCACGACATCGCCGGTCGTGGTGTTGTTTCCGAAAAACGGTCCGGCGCTGGCCGTGGTCCCCTCGGCGCCACCGCCTCCTGGCCCCGTCGCAGCAGCCGCGGCGTGAAACCCGTCGATCAGCTTGTCCAGCTTGCTCTTCACCGCCTCGTCGGCTGTCTTCATTTCCAGGAGGCTCTGCTGCGCGTCTTCCTGAATCTTCTCCAGATCAGGATCTTTGCGCAGCGTCTTGATGAGCTTCCGGCTGATCGCGCCGTAAACGTTCCCCTGATAAAACCCCTGCCGCGATCCCTGCATCAATTCCGAGATGGCCTCCGGCTTAAGCTTGTCCAGATCAACGACCACGATCATCCGCTGCCGCAGGCGGCCCAGGTTCAGGTCCCGGACTACGAACACATTATCCCAAGCGTCTTGCCGCTGGCCGTTGATGAGGAACACGCAGCACTCCTTGCCGCGTTTCGGGCTTTCCAGAAAGGGGTCGATCGGCCGCTTTCCGGTATCCGCGACATCGCCGTCGAATGCCTCGGCGGGCAGGGAAGGATCTTCCCCGTCGGTGCCCTCGTCCTTCTGTCGAAGTACGACGACCCGGATTTTCATATTGCCGTAGTTGTCTTCCACTTCGGCCGTGTAGGTCTTATCCAACGCGGCCGTATCACTCTTCGCCATGACCAGCCTCCGTTTATTCGATTTCGATGGGGCGGGGATCGAACGTCTTGTCCAGGATTTCGGGGTCTTCTAGCTTCTTCCGCGACAAACGGTAGCCGTGGCCCCAAACCGGCGCTTCGGTGCCGGCCACGTTGGTGAAGAACGGCATCACCGGATTGTAGAGGACGTGATTCAGAGCAGGGAACATTGACCGCGTGATGGCCGACGCGAACGGGCCAAAGTCGTACCCGACGTGACAAAACTGGCTACCGTGTTTGAACTCGACGGCATCCGCTGCGCTTGCCGGCAGGCTCGCCACGCGACCGTCAGGGTGCGCGGCGAGGTAGGCGAAATAGGACGCCCGGTTCCCCTTCGGCAGGATGTGGCGGACGATCGACCAACCCAAGCTGTCCGTCTCGCCCTCGCCGAGGACGTCCGGCGCGCGACGGGTGACGATCCACGAGCATTTGCTTGCGGCATAGGTGCTCGAACCGCCCTGGCCGAACACGCCGATGAGGTACGGCTTGTCGCCCTTGTCGCTCGTTCCCAGGCCCAGCAGCGTGCGGTGCATCTTAACCGCCGTCTGGCCCATACCGTGATCGCGGATCGACACCGCGAACTCTTTTCGCTTCTTGTCGAAGTTGACCGTGAGCAGCAACTCCCGCGACAGCGCGAGGCGCGCCTTGTAGATGGCCTTGCCCTCAGCGTTCTCCTTCAACTTCGGGACCTGGTCGAGGGGCGGCAGACCGAAATACCGCTTGACCGCCTCGCGCGGGCTGAGCGGATTCGGCGGCAGTTCTTGTCGGCCGCCAATTCCCGTAACCGCTTCAGCTCGATCAGCGCCTCCATGCCGTTCACCAAGCGTTCGGCGAGCGGATAGACCGGCTTGCCCGCGAGCTTGATGCGGCCGGCGTTGCCGCGGTCCCGACCTACGGGGATCCAGTGGAAGTTGCCCTCCACCCATCCCATCTCCGGCTTTTCATCGTCGTAGTGGTAACTGTTGACGTCCGTCACCGGCAGTTGCGCCAGCAGCGCATCCACCGCGGAAATCGTCATGGCGTTTAGCGTGGCCCGCAGGAAGTCATTAGCGACTACCCCGCTGGGAAACTGCGTCAGCCTGGGCATGTCGCCCTCCCTTGATAGGGGCCTAGGATTCGAGGAAGTTAGCCAACTGTGTGCTGTCTCCGAGGTCATACCTGACGTTGCGGCCTTGCCACGTGCGACGCAAGAGTCGGATATCGCCCAACCGCGCGATAACACCGCTTACGTGCGTCTGAACCATGCTTTCCGACCAGTCTTCAGGAAGCTCCCGGCGAACTTCCTCGCCGACCTCAGTCGGTGTCGCTTTGCCCGCCTTTACCGCGAGCAGGACGGACCGCATGTCGCCCCATTCCGTGGGAACCCACTTGCGGATGTGGGCGATCAGGAAGTCTGCTTCGGGATCGGAAAGAGTGACGGTCGCCTGGTCGTCTTGAACGTCGAGTATCGGGTTTTCCAGTCCGGCGAAAGCCGCCCCTTGCTCGGTCAGTGCAATCGCGGCGTCCTCGAACCGCGCGAGCCCGTACTGGCAGACGGCGCCCGGCGCGATGTCCGAGGAACGGGTGATCCGCGCGATGAACTGAGACAAAAACCGGTCGAGGGAGGCGTTGTTCTTGCGCCGCGGCAGCGCGGTGGCCATTTCTCTTCCGCGCTCCCGCGCCTGCTTCTGATCCCACTGGTCGAGCAGAGACCCCAGTGTACCGGCGTCGTCGGCGATTGATGACGACACGGCGGTGAACTTCGGCCACTGGCGATCGGCTCCGGCGTTGTGCGCCAGCCACCGGCAGACAAACTTCACCGGGAACAACCGGTTCACCTGCCCGAAGATTCGCTCCCCCGGCTCCGGCGTACTCGGCATGGGCCACGGCTTCGTGAGCGATTCGGTCAACGGCTTTGCGAGCCGCTTGAACATCACCGCCGCTTCGTTGGGCGTCACGGGTTCCGCGGCGGCCAGCTTGACGGTCTTTTCTCCGGCCATGGGCTTGTTCTTCGCAACGGACCTTGCGGGCACGGCTGGTTTGGCTTGAGATGTTTTGGCGACCTTTGGCGGCGTTTCAGTGGCCGAGCGGTGACCCTTCCCAATGACCTCCGCGGGCGTCGCGCCACGTTCGAGGGCCAACTGGTTGATGGCGGCGATCTCGACAAAGCTTTCCAGGTCAGCGTAAAGCTCCTTTACTATCAGGGCCTTGATGTCCTGAATAAGCTTGTCGGACAGGTTTACTGCGATAACCGGCATTTAACACGCTCATGTACGTCTTTCGGACAAGCGACAAGATAATTTTACACGATTCCGAAATATATCAAGGCCAGTGGCACGAGATTTGCGCGATGGATCGAAGTTTGCCGCATCTAAGTGGCAATTTTCAAAGGCGTTAGGTGTTTTGGATTATTTTCGGAAAAGCATTTTCGGCCCCGAAAAGGGCTTCTGCTAATAAATGGTGTCGCTTCATATTTCGGCGACCTTTTGGCGACCTTGCAGCACAGAGCGCTACGCGCTCGCCCAAACGGCTGCTCGACGTTCGGATCGAGTCAGATAGGACAGGGTTGATGCTTCTTAGGATTCCATGAGTTAGTCTTGGGACAAGCATACAAAAACTGATTTGACCCCAATTTTGCACGTGTGATTTGGCCGACCGGATCTCCATGCGTGCAGGCCGCGAGCCAGTCCGCTTCACCGAACAAGAATCATCACTACGTTGATCAACATTTTCTAAGAAGACAGTTTTGGGGGTGGCCGCGGTGAGATCTGTCTTCTTTGATTTTCCAAGCGGGAAACCGCCGGTTTCTAAGAAGACAGATTCAAAGAAGACAACTACCGCGGCTTCGGTTCTTCCAGCAGATTGCCGGAATAGACCGCCACCGGCGAACCGGCGGCCAAGACCGCCGAAATCGGCTTCGCATCGTGCAAGAACTGCCATTCCGGACCGTAAACCGCGCCCCAGTTCAGATCCACCTCGAACGAACGCAGCGGGTAAACATCCCAGATCGGATGCTCGACCCGGTAACGCACGGTCTCGCCTTTGCGATTGCGATTGAAACCCCACTGATGTTCTTTGAAGAAATGCTCGACGGAGTCGGCCGCCGGGCGAACCGCCGGTTTTGTGCCCGTGGCGGTGATGGTGTTGAGCCGTCCGCCGCAATCGAGGCGATGCACGACGGTGATTTCGCGCTCGTCCTCACGGACGCTGCTGGACATCGCGGCGGTCGCATACGGCTCGTTGTAAAGCGTCCGCGCCGTCCAGGCGATCAGCGACTTCGGCACGAACTCGCAAATGAACACCACGCCGCGCTCGTCGCCGCGGCGGACATAAAAACGCAAGTTGATTTCCGGAAAATCGCGCAGCCCCGGCCAGGGAATGCCCAGGACTTTTGTCTTGAGGAAGTCGAAGGCGACCAGGCTGACAAAGCAATGCCCCTCCACGCGATCGAGATCCAACCCCGCCGGCAAATGCGGCTGCAACAGTTCCTCCGGCACGATATAGCTGGCCAAAATGAGATTCGACCAGTGGGCGGTGAGAAACTTCATGTGTGGGCAGCCACGGATGAATGAGTTCGTCGATGGGACGGGTATACTATTCTTATTCGAATTCGCCGCCGCGGTACGCCACGCCGACCGGCAGTTTCTTGGCCGGCTCGTATAATTGCCGTGATTTCACTCACCCCGGGGCAGGCAGCCACATGGCGGACGAGCGCTACAAAATCATTGTCGGCTTGGAAGTCCACGTTCAGTTGCTGACGACGACCAAACTCTTCTGCGGCTGCAGCACGCGATTCGGATTGCCGCCCAACTCCGCCACCTGCCCGGTTTGCCTGGGATTGCCGGGCTCCTTGCCGGTCATGAATCGGCGTGCGTTCGAGTTGGCCCTTCGCGCGGCCTTGTCGCTCAATTGCCAGATCGCCGCCTTCACGAAATGGGATCGCAAGAACTACTATTATCCCGACCTGCCAAAAAACTACCAAATCAGCCAATATGACCTGCCGATGAGCCACGATGGCTGGCTCGAAATCAATGTCGCCGCCGATCCGAAAAAGGATTACGTGCCGAAACACATCGGCATCATCCGCGCTCATCTGGAGGAAGACGCCGGCAAAAGCTTGCACGATGAGAGCGGCCGCGGCGACATCACGCGCATTGATCTCAACCGCACGGGCACGCCGCTCCTCGAAATCGTCAGCCGGCCCGAAATCAACGCCGCCGAGGAAGCGGTCGCGTACTTGCAGGAACTGCGGCTCATGGTGCGCGAACTCGGCGTGTCCGATTGCGAAATGCAGGAAGGCAGCCTTCGTTGCGACGCGAATGTGAATATCCACATTCCGTCCGCCGACAGTTTCATCGCCACGCCGCTTGTCGAAGTGAAAAACCTCAACAGCATTCGGGCCGTCGAGCGCACGATCAAGTACGAGGCCGAGCGGCAATTCCGGGCCTATCACGATCCCAACGATCGCGAATCGTACCAGAAGAAATTTGGCGAGGTCTCGAAAGCCACCGCCGGCTGGATCGACGAAAAAGGCGTCACTCGCGTGCAACGCCGCAAAGAGGAAGCCTCGGACTATCGCTACTTCCCGGAGCCCGACCTCGCGCCGGTCGAGGTCGACGACGCCTGGCTGAAGCAAGTGAAAGCGGAAATGGGCGAATTGCCCTCGCAACAACGCCAGCGGCTGCAGTCGCAATATGGCTTGTCAAACTACGACGCGAACGTCCTGGCGAGCCAGGGCCGCGCGATCGTCGCCTATTTCGAGGACGTGGCGACGCGCGCGGCGACGCCAAGGCCGCCAGCAACTGGGTCACCAACCAGGTGTTGGCGTCGCTTAACGACCGCAAACAATCGATTCAGGATTTTCCGCTGAAATCCGCCGCGCTGGCCGATCTCGTCGGCCAAATCAAATCCAAAGGCCTGAACAATCAGCGAGCCCGCGATGTTTATTCGAAGATGATCGAGACCGGTTCTTCGGCCGTGGAGGCGATTTCCGCATTGGGCTTCAAGGAGATTTCCGAGGCCGATCTGCGTGAGATCCTGCAAAGAGCGATCGCCGCCAATGCCAAGGCCTGGGACGATTACAAGAATGGCAACGAAAAGGCCGCCGACCGCATCAAAGGCGCGGTGATGAAAGAGACCAAGGGCATGGCCAAGATGGAACTGGTGCAAAGGCTGCTCGAGGAGATGAAAGCCGGCTAAACATCCGCGATTCGAATATATCGCATGCCCATTTCCTGTCCCTCTTTCTTCGCCTTCGCCTGAAACAGCCCCGCGGCGGGCACATCGATGCCGGCACTGGCGTCTTCGACCATAAACACGCCAAAGCCGGCGCGCCGTAAGTCGCGAGCAGAGAAAAAGCAGCAAATATTCGTCGCAATCCCACACACCGCCACCGTGTCGATTCCGGTCGCTCGCAACAACGCGACATATCCCGGATGCTGGGCCGTCAAGGCATACGCCTCGAAATCCTTCTGATAGCCTTTTCGCCAAATCACATCGAATCGATCGCTACGCAGCCCCGGCAGAAACTCGGCGCCGTTGGTTCCGATGACGCAATGCGGCGGATAAAGATTATCTTGCCGGCCGAAGAAGCTGCGGTGATCCGGCGGATGCCAGTCCTGGCTGGCGTCGATTCGAGCCCAGGGCATTTCGAGCAATCGGTTCACGGCGGGCACGATCTCCAACCCGCCGGGCACCGGAAGTTCGTCCGGGCAAAGCGTGGTAAACCCGCACTGCATGTCGACGACCAGGAGACTCGAATTGGAATGATTGATTGTCATGGTGGCGATCGCGGCGGAGTATGGTACTGGCAATTGTTATGATAGTCGCATGGGGGAAAATCAGACGATCTACCTCGACGCAAACGCCACGTCACCGCCACGGCCCGAGGCTTTCGAGGCGATGCGGCCGTGGCTCACCGAGCAAGTCGGCAACCCGGCGAGCGCACATGCCGCCGGCCGGCAAGCTCGCCGCGCGCTCGAGGATGCCCGCGAGCAAATCGCGGCGTTGCTCGGCGCCTTTCCCGACGAGGTCGTGTTCACCAGCGGCGCAACCGAGGCCAACAATCTGGCGATCTTCGGACTATGTGGCGACCCGCCCAGCCATCTCCTCGCCAGTACCGTCGAACATCCGTGCGTCGTCGAACCGCTCAACCATCTGGCCAAACGCGGCTTCGAGCTCGATTGGCTGCCCGTGACCGGCGAAGGAATCGTCGAGCCGCAAACGTTCGCGGCGAAAGTCCGACCCGAGACGCGGCTCATCGCCATCATGCTGGCGAACCACGAAACCGGGGCGGTTCAGCCCGTCCGACAACTCAGTACTCGGTACTCAGTCTTTTTCCACTGCGACGCCGCCCAGGCCGTCGGGAAAATGCCGGTGAATTTTCATGATCTAGGCGTGACCGCCCTCAGCGCCAGCGGTCATAAGTTCGGCGTCTCCGCCGGCATCGGCGTGCTGCTCGTCAATCGCTGCACCAGGCTCAATCCCATGCTATTTGGCGGTCATCAACAGCGCGGCCGCCGACCGGGCACCGAGCCCGTAGCATGGGCGGTCGGTTTCGCGGCGGCACTCGCCGCCAGTTTGAGCGATCTCAACGCCATGAACTCGCGCATGTCTCGCATTCCGCCGGCGATTTCTAGAAGCCCTTCAACGCGACGCCGAACCGGTCGTGCTCAACGGGCCGGCCGCGGGCGGGTTGCCCCATGTTCTGAACCTGTCATTTCCCGGCTGCCGCGCCGACGCCTTGCTCATGGCGCTCGATCTGGCGGACGTGATGTGCTCAACCGGCTCGGCCTGTTCGAGCGGCTCACTGCTCCCGTCGCCGGTGCTTTCGGCAATGAAAATCGGCGATGAGCGGCTTCATTCCGCGATGCGATTCAGCTTTGCTTGGAATGCCCGCGGGGAACAAATTGACGACGCTGCGCGTCGCATTTCGCGCGTGGTCAAAAGGTTACGCGAAACCGCCGATTTGACTTAACGTAAGTTTTTGCAATTCAAGCATTTGCAGCTGTCAGAATACACTGTTCCGGCACTCCCAAAACTGGTATAATTCTGATGTTGAAATCTCGCAGAAACTCATCGGATTTTTATGCAAGCGATGGCGGAGAAACCGGGCCGGAAGCCGCGCTTTTCATGGTCGCCGCCGCGGTTCGTGGCGCTGCCGGAAAATCGTTCGGCCCTGCTGGCGATCCGCCGGTTGCGCGCTGCCTGGGCCGCCGATGTTCGTTCGTACCGCTGCTCTTGCACGGTCCGCCAGGGACGGGGAAAACTCACCTGGCGGAAGCTTTGTACGCGTTTGCCGAGCCGCATTATTCTTGCCGGCGCTCGAGCGCGGGTGAATGGCCGCGCTGGGACGAGGAAGCGCCATCCGGTGATCTCAGAAATTGCGATTTGCTGGTGATCGAGGACCTGCATCATCTGCCGGCCTGGGCCGCGAATTCTCTGGCTGAGATTCTCGATCGTCGCGTCGCTCACAGGCGAGCAACGCTGATTACCGCCGGCCGGGGACCGGCCGAGCTGGAAAATGTGCCGGCGCCGTTTGGCGAGCCGCTTGACGTCGGGACTGATGGTCGGCCTCGAAGCGCCCGGCGTGCCAAGCCGCCGTGTGATGCTGGAACGGCTGGCGGCGGCTCGAAAGATCGCCATGAGCGGCGAGGCTTGGGACTGGCTGGCGGCGAATACGCCCGCCAGCGGCCGCCAATTGCTCGCGGTGGTGGCCCGCCTCCAGGAAGCGGCCGCCGCGGCGCCGCGGGCCGCTGGAGCTATCCGAAGTTCAGGCGTTGATCGAGCCCGGCTCGGAACTGCAGCGCCCGTCGCTTGAAAAGATCGGCCGATTGGTGGGGATGCGCTTTGGAGTCGAGTTGCACCAGTTGCGTAGCCCCGACCGGCATCCGAATTTAGTTTGGCCGCGACAATTGACTATGCATTTGGCCCGGAGTTTGACGACATTATCGTTACGCGCAAATTGGCGAATTTTTCGGGCACAACCACAGCACCGTGCGTCACGCCTGTCAGAAAGTCGACGATGCGCTTGCGATCGATGCCGAGTTGCCGGGCCTGCTTCGCGAACTCGGCGCGGAGTTGTGTTAGGGCGACAGCAAGGCTGGGGAAAAGCCATCAATAACCTGGCGCACCGTGGTCGCGACCGGTCGATGGTTTTGACTCGCCCCTGTTGCCGACAGGAGGCTTGGAATGGCGCGACCGCGACGCATCGCTTATCGACCCGTTATTGACGGGGTTTCCCCAATTCCAGTCGCGGCGCCAACTCCAAGCCAATCGCGAGGATGCGTTCGGCGACGGTTGTTAATTGACTCGATCGACCCCAACCTAACGACTGCTGCTGAATTTAGATAATCATTTGTTTTGTTTCTTAGATCGAGAAGTGCATCCTCGTTGCCAACGAGAGGAAAACAACCATGAAGTTAGTTTGCCCGCGAGAAGGGTTCCTGGATGCTTGCCAATTGGTCGGCGTGGCGGTGGCGGCACGCGAGATCAAGCCGATCCTGCGCAACTTGAAAGCGATCGCCGAAAAAGACCGGCTCACGCTCATGGCCACGGACCTGGAGCTTGGCATTCGCCATGAACTTCGCGGCGTCAAGATCGACGAAGGCGGCGAGGCGATCCTTCCGGCGGCCAAGCTCACCTCGATCCTTCGGGAATCGACTGACCCGGAGCTTTCGATCGACGCCGACGACAGCCGCGTCCTGGTCACCGGGCAGACGAACTTATTCGAGATGGCCAGCGAAAACCCATCGGATTTTCCTGATATTCCGGAATTCTCGGATAAGCCGTTTCTTGAAATTACCGCGGGTGTGCTCCGCAAGATGATCCGCCGCACCGCTTTCGCCGCGGCCAAGGAAAGCACCAAGTTCGCCATGACCGGCGTGCTCTGGGAAACCGATGGCAAGAACCTCCGACTGGTCGCCACCGACAGCAAGCGACTGGCGCTGGCGATCGGTCCGATGATCGGCGGCGAAGTCGCCGAGACCAAGGGCCAATCGCATCTGGTGCCGAGCAAGGCCATGCAATTGCTCGAACGCCACTTGCAAGAACTGGGCGAGGAAGACACGGTCCGTGTCGGCCTGCGACCCAACGAGGCGATGTTCCAGACCGACACGACCATGATCTACACGCGCCTGGTCGAAGGCCGTTATCCGCCCTATCGCGAGATCTTCCCGAAAAAATCGACCGCGAAGGTAAATCTGCCGATTGTGCCTTTCCTCACCGCGGTACGGCAATCGGCAATCATGACCGACGATGAAACGAAGCGTGTGTCGTTTCATTTCGAAAAGGGCCAGTTGACGCTCCAAGCCCATGGGGCGACGACAGGCCGATCAAAGGTTCCGATGCCGGTCGACTACGACGGCGCCGCGATCGACATCAATTTCGATCCGGGCTATCTCGTGGACATGCTGCACATCCTCGAACCGGAGGACGCGCTGCAACTGGAAATGACCGACGGCTCGCGCCCGGCGTTATTCAAGTGCGGGCCCGATTATTCGTACCTGGTGATGCCACTGTCATGACGGCAATCGGCCTTCGGTTCTCGGTTAAGGGTTTGGGGTTCAAACTGAAGCCGACAATCAAGCAACAAGGGCCGAAAGCCGAAAGCCGAAAGCCGAAAGCCGAAAGCCGAAAGCCGAAAGCCGATGGAGCAAGGCCCCGAGCGAATTTCGGAGATCCTCAGCCGGCTCTTCACCGCCCGCGGGTGGGGACGACGCCAGGATCGCTTGCGCCTGGAACAGGCCTGGGCCGAGGTGGCCGGAGAGGCGATCGCAAAGAAAACACGAGCCGGCGCGATCAAACGCGGCGTGCTCGAAATCGAAGTCGGCAATTCCGCCCTGATGCAGGAATTGGCCGGCTTCCACAAACGCCGCTTGCTCGAAGCATTGAAGAAAAAGCTCGGCGGCGCAGACCTTGAAAGACCTGCGCTTCCGCCGCGGAGTGGTGAGTTAGCAATCGAAATGAGGAAAACGAATGTCAGATGAAACGCAAGGAGTGGTGACGCTTCCGGGTTCGCCCGAGGATTACACGCACGAGAATATTCAGCACCTGCAAAACGCGGCGCATATCCGCCATCGCCCGGGCATGTATATCGGCAATACCGGCGCTAGCGGCTTGCACCACCTCGTCTACGAACTGGTCTACAACAGCATCGACGAGGCGCTCGCCGGCTATTGCAAAAATATCGTCATCCGCGTGCATGTTGACGGCAGTTGCACCGTCGAAGACGACGGCCGCGGCATCCCGGTCGACGAGCATCCCGAAGAGAAAATCCCAACGCTGCAGGTCGTCATGACCATGCTCGGCACCAGCGGCAAATTCGACAACAAGGCCTACAAGGTGTCCGCTGGTCTGCACGGGATGGGCTCCAAGGCGGTGACCGCGCTGAGCGAGTGGACCGAAGCGCACGTCCGCCGTGATGGCCGCACTTACACGCAGCAGTATGAGCGAGGCGAGGCAACCACCGAACTCCAGGACATTGGCGCCGGCGCTCACACCGGCACCAGCATCACGTTCCGCCCCGATCCCGAGATCTTCCACGATGCCACGTTTTCGTTCGATACGCTGGAAGAACGTTTGCGCGAGCTGGCCTTTTTAAACAAGGGTGTGCTGATTCATCTGATCGATGAACGCACCACGCCCCATCAGGAGGCGAAATTCCAGTTCCACGGCGGCATCGCCGAATTCGTTGAATACATGAACAAGGGCGAGGAAATCGATCATAAGCCGATCTACCTGAACAAGGTCGTCGACAATGTGAATGTCGAAGTCGCGTTCCAATATAACCGCAGCGAGGTAGAGCAGGTGCGCTGCTATGCCAACAACGCCTACAATCCGGTCGGCGGCACCCATCAGACCGGCTTCCGCTCGGCTCTGACGCGCACCCTGGGCGACTACGCCAAGAAAAACGATCTGCTCAAGAACGATCTGAAACTCGAAGGCAGCGACTTCCGCGAGGGGCTTACCGCGGTCGTCAGCGTACAGTTGGCCAACCCGCATTTCGAGTCCCAAACGAAGGTGCGCTTGAACAATCCCGAGGTGGAAGGCGCGGTATCGACCGGCGTGAGCCAGTTCCTTGCGACCTACCTGGAAGAACATCCCAAGGAGGCGAAAAAGCTCGTTGACAAAATCGTCTTCGCGGCGGAGGCGCGGATCGCCGCCAGAAAGGCCAAGGAGCAACTCAAGGATCGCAAGGGCATCCTCAATAGCGGCGGATTGCCGGGCAAGCTCATGGATTGCACCAGCCGCAACCGCGACGAGACCGAACTGTTCTTGGTCGAGGGCGATTCCGCCGGCGGCTCCGCCGAAAGCGGCCGCGACCGCCATTATCAGGCCGTCCTGCCGTTGCGTGGCAAGCCGTTGAATGTCGAGAAGGAACGCCTGGAAAAGATGCTCAACAACTCCGAGATCGCCAGCATCATCTCGGCGGTGGGCGTCGATATCGGCAATGTCGAGGATCTCGATCGCCTGCGCTATGGCAAGATCGTCATCTTGACCGACGCCGACGTGGACGGCCAGCATATTCGCACGTTGCTGTTAACGTTCTTCTTCCGCCAGATGCGGAAATTGGTCGAAGATGGCCATATCTACGTGGCCCGGCCGCCGTTGTACAAAGTGACGCAGAAGAAACATTCGCGTTACGTTCAAACGATTGCGGAAATGCAAAAGGAGCTGATCGAGCGCGGCCAGAACGACACGAAATTGATGGTTTACGCCACCGATCGCTCGTCGAGTCAGCCTCGCCTCTTCGAGGGCGATTCGCTTTCGAAGCTCGTCCAGGTTTTGAGCGAACTGGAAGACCTGTTGCAAATTGTCGAGCGGCGCGGCTTGAACCTCAGCACCTTTTTCGCGCGGCCGGCGAAAAGGGCTTGCCGACGTTTCATGCCGTGCTGGCAGGCAAGGAGCACTGGTTCCACAACTCGAAAGAGGTTGACGAATTTCGCCAGAAGGAGCAGGCTCGCCTGGGCCGTGAACTCGTCGTCGCCGATGTCGGTCTTGCTCCCGCCGGCCATCCCACGCCATCGGCCAATGGCAATGGGAACGGCCACGCGAATGGGGAAAAGGAAGCCGCCGAGTCGGTGCAGTTCTTCCTGCAGGAACTCCACGAGGTGCGCGGGATCAACAAGCACCTCGAGCGGCTTCGAGAACTCGGCCTCGGCGCCGCGGACCTGGTTCCGCTGCTGCGCATCGCCGGCCGCGAACCACCCGTCCGCTTTGTTCTCGAGTTCGGCGAGACGAAAAAGCCACTCGCTCATCTACGCGAACTGGTCGGCGAGATTCGCCGCCACGGCGAACGCGGCATGACCATCACCCGCTTCAAGGGCCTCGGCGAAATGGACGGCAGCGAACTCTGGGAAACCACGCTCGATCCCGAGAAACGCACCCTGATGCGCGTCACGCTCGAGGACGCCATTAAGGCCGAGCAAATGTTCCGCTGCCTGATGGGCGAAAAAGTCGAACCCCGCCGCGACTTCATTCAGAAGCACGCGCTCGATGTGAAGGAAATCGACTACCACGGGGCGTGACCGGGACCGTCCTCGTAGCACAAGCGTCTCGCTTGTGATCCAGCCAACCCAAGCGAGACGCTTGTGCTACGAGGCCCGCTACTCATCAATTTCAGTTTCAAAAGCTCTCTGTGCTTCGGCCTGATCGAACGAGATCGAACAGGTCGCTCCGGTGTCCACGGCGATCTTTTTCGCGATTGATTTGCAAATCGGCTCGACGATATCAAAATGATTGCCGCCGTCGATAAAGAATGCACTCACGGCACCACGGCCTTTTTGGCCCATTGCTCCATCTTCTTTGCGTCCTTGACATAGCCGGGATCGTCGGCCCCCTCGAAATAGAATGTCGGCGTGCGGACATAATGGATGTAGTCGATCGCCGAGCCAGGCGGCGTTCCTTCTTGTCTTTGTGATTGAATGGCGTGTTGCCGTAGCCGATGCCGGTGAAGCCGACCACGGTGCGCATGTCCGGCGCACCGCCAAAGGGAAACGCGGCACGAAGTTTATCGGTCGCCTCGACCGCCAGCAGCGTGATGGTGCCGCCGGTGCTGTGCCCCGCCATGTAGACCCGTTTGGGATCGACATACGGCAGCTTTGAAACGTACTCCACGGCGGCGACAGCGTCATTCACCTCGCCGTAAAACATTTCATATTGACCGGGATTATCGGCTTCGCCGCGCCACGACGGCGCCATCACCACCAGGCCCGCCTTGGCGAAAATCTTTTCCGGGCTGCCTTCCTCCCAAGTGCCCTCGTCAATTCCTCCGAAGCCGCCATGCGCCCAGACGATGGCCGGATGCTTTCTGCCGTCGCTGGGATCGACGCTTAGGTAGGCCGCGAGATTCCCAGCAGGCGAGGGATAGCGAACGAGCTGAAAGTTGCTGCCTTGCGGAGGAGTTGGCGGCGGACCATCGGCAATGATCTGCGGCTTGATAATCGTCGTTTGAAATCCAGCACGGGCCTGCATGAGCGGTAGCGGCGATTGCCCGGCCTCCGAACGGCCCAGCATCCAGACGAGCCCGAGCGGTCCGCCGCAGCAAACGAATAGCATCAGTCCACCGCCGATGGCGACCCAGAGCCAAAGCTTACTGCCGGCTGTAGACTTCTTTCGGCGTCGCCGCCGTTGCCGATCATCATCGTTGTTGTCTCGTGGTGACCGGCGATCCGAGTCCATGCGGCTCAAGCGCTCTCGAATCGATTCCTCCGCGCAGATCGATCACTTCCTCGCACTCGGGGCAGCGCATGCGGCCGCGCTCCTCGGCGGCAGGCGGCACGACCAATTGCGTGCGGCAACTCGGGCACTCGACGCGTCGGCGGCTCATGGCAGATTCTCGCGGTGGGACATTCGAGTCGTTCAACCGTCCCCGAAAGTATATGGCCCGCCGCGCTCGAAAACGATCGAACCAAGATCGCGCTCAAGATTTCGCGCGTTTCATCGCGCGGGAATGCGCAGCAACTGTTGACTCGGAGTGGTGCGTTCGAAGAATTCAGGCGAATCGCTCGAATTTACCCGATTCGCCACGCTCCTGAACCTCGAAACGGGCGAACTGGCGCGATGCTTGCGGCAACGAAATCGTTCGTCAAACCGCGGCGACATCGGCCGACTCAACTGGTTGCCCAAGAATCAACAAAGGAACTCGATCATGGCTTTTCCACACGAGCATCACGATCATCAGCATGGCCCGAATTGCGGCCACACCGCGATCAAGCACGACGGGCACGTCGATTATCTCCACGACGGCTGCTTGCATCACCAAAACGCCGATGGCAGTCTTGAAGAACATGCGTTGGATCTCGATGCGAAAAACCCTTCTGATTGCACGCCGGCCCATGACTGCGGCGGCCACGAAAAAGGGCATCAACATGGCGCCGGCTGTGGCCACCAAGCGGTCCCACACGGCGATCACGTCGACTACCTGGTCGACGGCCACTTGCATCATCCCCACGTCGACCACTGTGACGACCACGGCAAGGTGCAAATGGCGTAGGCAGCTGACACGAAATCGAGCGCGCCCACTTTTTCAAAATGGGCGCGCATTCGTTTTGACGCAAGTCATTGATAGAAAAATATTTGTATCAAAAAATGAGAATGGCTCAAAATGAAAAAAACCGGTTATTATCGGTCGCGCACGCGAGCCATATCCGCTTCAGGGCGCAGATAACAAACTGCAGGCGTCATGTTGATCCGATAAGGAGATCTTCTCCTTCGCCTCCGGGAGCAGTACGAGAGCCCGTTCAAATGCAGGGCGACCGAGACGTCTCAGTCTGTTGAAAAACGGGAAGTCGAGTGTCTTACTTGGAACGCTCGCGACAGTCACGCCGTTCCGTGTAAGCTCCGCTTCCTTCAGTTGCCAATAAAAACCGGGCCTGTCTTGCGAAGTGAAAAATAATGTGAGGATACAGGCCGGTTCGATTTGATATCTCGCATGGCGCGTGATCATAGTGCCTCCAACAACTAACATTTGATCATTGCGTAGGCCCAGAATCGACTCGGCCTTTTCGAGACTCATTCCCGGTCGCAGAAAACACATCCGATCGCGAACATCATCTGCGTTGGGTCGAGGTCCATATAGGACGGACCCGTCCGGGATGAAAAGCGCGTAAACGGCTGCGAGCAGGATCGAGCCCATGTCTAACTCCGTTCACCTCACTACGAGCCCGCCGCGGCAGGAACAATTTGGCGCCCGTCGGCAGGGGAGCGCTTGGGTTGACCCAGCGGTTGAGCAGGAAGATGCGGTGCCATTGCGATTCGTTGCCGAGCTCATCGCGAGCGACATCTTTGAGTGTCATGCCGTCGTGGGGAACGGTGTATTCGCGTGGGCCGCCGAGTTCCTTGGCGCCGACGGGTCCGAGTGAGGCGGCCGGCGCGGTGCTTCCGCCCACCGACGCCGGACGCACCGGCGCCGATGCTCGCCCGCCGTTCACGCTCGTCGGATAGAGGTGTTCAAGAATCCGAGCCGGGGGCACTTTGACTACCTGGCCGAGTGAAAGCGACGCTTTCTCCTGTTGAAAGATCGGAGCAAAATTACGGTCGAGTTGGTATTGCCGCAATGCCTGTTCGTATTTCGGCGTGAAGTAATACTTCTGGCTGATAGCTTCGAGCGTTTCGCCCTGCTGCTTGCAATAGTGCCACTCCTCGTCATAGCTGTTCACGCTGGCTTCGGGTTGGGGCTCAAGCGGTCGGGCGATGCTGGGGCTCGCGCCGAAATCTTTTGGTGGGTTGGGCCCGCCAATCGAGCTAGGGATTTCGGTCGGCGGTTTCGGTCCGGCAAGCCCGCCGTTTGGCTTTTCCAGCTTCGGTTTCAAGGTATCGTCCGGCGGTTTCGGCAAATCCAATGTCGGCTTCGGGCGATTTCCCATCGGCATCGGCGGATTCAGCATCGGTTTCGGATTGGCCTCGCCGGTCTTGGGCGGATCGAGCGGTTTCAGGTTCTTGTCGTCCGGTTTTGGGAGTTCGACTAATTTCGACCCGCCTCCATTCAATTTCGAAGGCACGGCCAATTTCTTGGGCGGTATATCGCCATTTTTCTCGTCGGTTTTGCGTTTGATGACAGGCGGCGGTTCCAGGCCGGTGATCATTGGCGACAACCTCGGAGCATCAGCGCCGATTTTCGGCAGCGAGGACGGATCCTTGCCTTGGTCCGGCGGCGTCGTGCCAGGCAACGGAGCCAAGTCGAGCTTGGGCGGACCCTGCGATTCCGACGCCGGCGGAGACAGCGCCGGTGCACCGGGTGGCAGCAGTTTCGGCGAGTCCGCCGCCGCCATTGGTGATTTCGGCACGTCCAATTTGCCGACTCCAGGCACGGGCAGCGGCGGATCATCCACACCCGGCTTCGGCAGATCGAGTTTTGGCGCTGTGGGCGTTGGCAAGTTGCCCGAGGGCGCCGGCAACGTCAGCATCGGCGGATCGTCGGGAGGTGGCGGAGGCGTTTTCTTTTCATCCTCCGCATGTCCCGCCTGCTTTATCGGCGACGGAAAATCATCATCCTTGTTCGGGTCATCGGCTCGTTTGGGAAGCTTGCTTTTTTGCTTCTTGGTTTGATTTGGGTTCAATTCGGCTAGCGACGACGAGATACCCGGCGGTGGCAGCGTGACTCCCGGCGGAGGATCCAGTTTCCCCAGGTTATTTGATTCAGACAAGGGAGCTACCGGCGGTGAGGCCTGACCCTCCGTGTTCTTTTTTGCATCCGGCAGTGGCAGAATCGATTCCCCGCCTTTCGCGGAAGTCGGCTGCGCGGGAGTTTGGCCGCCGGACTCGAGGGTCGGCTTGGGCGACCTGTTTTTCTTCCGTGGGATTGGCACTGGGAGCCTGGCGGTTTTGAACATACTTGACGGCAAAGACGCCGCCAATCAGGCTCAGGAACGAAGCCGTGACGACAATCCCGGCTTTGGTTTCGCGCGTCATGTGCGATTCCTCTTTTCGACATCTACCTCGTGCGGCGTTTCATCTCACCTTCGAACCGCGACGCGAAGCTTGGCGCTGCGCGAGCGGGGATTGTTCCGTTGCTCCTCGTCGCCGGCCTGGACCGGCTTTTTCGTCTTCACTTCCCAGTTCGCCGCGTCGCGAAACGCCTGCTTGACTTGTCGATCTTCCAACGAGTGAAAACTGATCAAGCCGCGCCCGCCGCGGCGGACGATTTTCGGCAACTGCTCCAGCAGCGATTCCAGCGCGGCCAACTCGTCATTGACGGCGATTCGCAGCGCCTGAAACGTTCGCGTCGCGGGGTCGATTCCGCCGGTCCTCCGCACGCAGCTTCGCACCAGGTCCGCCAGTTCCACGGTGGCCTGCAGCGGCGCGGTTCGCCGCCGTTCCACGATCTTCCGTGCGATTCGCCGGCTGTGTCGCTCTTCGCCATATCGAAAAATCAGGTCCGCCAGCTCTCGTTCGCTTAGCCGGGCCAGTAGGTCCGCTGCCGTGGACCCGCCGCTGCGATCCAATCGCATGTCCAGCGGCCCTTCACTTTGAAAGCTGAGGCCGCGGTTCGGATCGTCAAGCTGATCCGAACAAAAACCCAGGTCGGCGAACACGCCATCGATCTGGTCAATCCCTTGGCTCGCGAGCATGTCGCTCAGTTGATCAAAACTCGCGTGAATCAGAGTGACGGGCAGGTTCCCCAATTGCATTCGAGCCAGTTCGAGCATGGCGGCATCGCGATCCAGGCCAATCAATCGGCCCGAGGGGGCGACTTTTCGCGCGATCAATGCCGCGTGACCGCCGGCCCCAATCGTGCAATCGACCCAAATTTCGCCGTCGGTCGGGGCGAGCAACTCCAGCACCTCGACCGGCATCACCGGCAGATGATGCACCGGAACGCTCCTATAACAGGCGGATTCAATCTAGCCAAGACGAGATGGGAAATCACATGCCGCTTGCGGCCCGGCGGATGCCTCCAGGCCGCAAGCTGCCGGAATACGAGAGGGCTGGTGGACGGCAGCGGGTTGGGAGATCCGCTGATGTCCCGCCGGCCGGCGTCTGCTCACGCCGGCCGTCCCTTCAGTGCGCTGGGGCAGCCCTCTGGTGTACAAAGGGCCAAATTCCCATGACCAACAAACCACCAAATTGAGGAATTCGTGGTTTGTCGGTCATGGGAATTTGGCCCTTGCTCATTTGTCGTATCTCATTTGCGGAACGCATTCTCCGCTACGGCGTCAAAACGAGAGGCGTTGTCGGCGATGTACTGTTGCCAGCGATTCGCCTCCCAAAGTTCCAAATGATCTCGAACGCCCAGCAGGACGACCTCGTGGTCCAAAGCCGCAAACTTCATCAGCCGTTCCGGGACCAAGATGCGCCCCGCTTTGTCGACGTCCACCGATTCGGCCTGCGCGAAGTAAAGCCGGCGAAAGACACGCGCCTCGGCGTCGGTCGCAGGCGCTTGATCCAGTTTTTCCGCAAGCCGTTCCAGCTCGGCCTGCGTATAAAGCCACAATGTTTGATCCGGACCCGGCGTGACAAACAGCGCAGTGGGCTCGCCCAACAGCTCACGGACTCGCTTTGGAAGCGCCAAGCGCTTCTTGTCATCGAGGGTTCGAGCATGCGTGCCGGTGAGAAGCATGATAGAGGTTTCCCATCGGCACCCACTTTCGCCCACTCATTACCACCGAATATACCCGACTGGGGTATTGATTCAAGAGTGCCGATGTTGCCGCCCGTCCGGAAGACCTGATTTTCGGGCCGCTACAATCGGAACAATCGTTGGAAAAATTGCTTCTGACGCATCTCCTTAACCAAAGAGAAGCGTTGAGCTGACGAAACTTCCGAAATTCTGCTCGACAGATTCCGGGGGGAACTTGCATCCGCTCCGAAAGATGGGCAGAATAGGGAGAATTGTCTGGCAAAGTGATTGTTTTTCGAAAAGTTGATCGAAACGATTTAGGTTGGATTTGTTCTCGCGAGACGAGCGGACCGTCCTGGCAATCGACTCGGGACTCGACCGCTAGCGTGAGAGCATGGGCATCGAAGATGGGGGAATGATCATGCCGAAGTGGTGGCGTACTCGCGTTATCTCCGCCTCGAACCGGAAAAAACGGCCGGCCTTTCATCTGCGTCCGATGCTCGAGTATCTAGAGGATCGCTGCACGCCGAGCGTGACGGTGACTAAGTCGTTCATGGGCCTGAAGATGGGCGATCCCGGCAACGACGCCATTCCGCCGGACGTGAATGGGGCGGCGGGCCCGGATCGCGTAATCGAAACGGTTAATTCGTTCGATCTCCATCTTCGACCGGACCGGGGCGTTGCTGTCAACGGCGACAGCGGATGGTTTCTTCGCCACCACCGGCACTTACGATCCGCTCGTCATGTTTGACGAGTACGCCCAGCGCTTTGTTATCTTCTTCGACGAGACGGATGGCTCCTCAACTTCGTTCTTCCGCGTGGCGGTCTCGAACACTGCGTCGCCGACGAATCTGACATCCGACTGGACCGAAAAACAGAGCATCGACATTAAGGAAACGCTCAACGGAATCAATACTTGGGGCGATTTCCCACGCATTGGTTACAACGCCGACGCCTGGGTGATTTCGTTCAATCAGTTTGGCTTCAGCGGCGGCTTCCAGGGAGTGCAAGTTGTTGCGATCGATAAGTCAACTTATCTGGACCAGAACGTAACGACGCACACCGAATTCAAGTCAAATCCCAATCTGCCGCTTTTCACCATCGCGCCGGCACAGATGCATGGTGCGGCGCCGGGCAGTCCACTCTGGATGATCACCGCCAGCAGCGGTGGCGACAGCCAACTGCACGTTGTCCAGATGAACAATGTCTTGACTGCCAGCCCAACATATTCAGACACAGCGGTCGATGTGACGCCATTTGCACGGCCCGGCACCGTGGTGCAGCCGGGCGGCAACGAGGTTGACGGCGGCGATGACTCCCGGATCCTGGCTGCCGCCTGGGATTCGAATCGCCTGGTGGCGACGCATGACGTGGATGCCAACGGTGTCCCCGGCGTGGCCTGGTACGAACTCAACACGAGCGCCTCGAGTCCCACGCTTACCCAGGAGGGATTAATCAATCCCGGGTCGGGGATTGGCGCGATGAAAGGTTCGATTGACATTAGCCCCACGGGCGCGATCGGACTGTCGTACATGCAAGCATCCTCCACCGAGTTTTTGTCGGTCTATGTCACCGGCCAAAACCCCGGCGACCCGCTTGGGACGATGCAGACACCGGTTCTTGGAATCCCCGGCCAAGCCGCCTATGACGCGTTCGACGGCTCGCCGTTCCGGTTGGGTGACTACACGACTGTTGTGATCGACCCGCTCGACGGCTCGTTTTGGGCTACAAGCGAATTCGCGGATAGCCGTTCAACCAACAATTGGGCGACGGGCATCGTCCAGTTCAACACCGGCCTTTCTGGCGGCGGGGGCGGGGGTGGCGGTGGCGGCGGTGGAAACACCGGCAACGGCACCATTAACGCCACTCCCAATCCGGTGGACGAGAACCATTTAATGGTGCTCGACGGAGCGTTTGCCGATCCGAATGGGACATTCAAAGCACACACCGTAAAGGTCGATTGGGGTGATAAGTCCGCCGTTCAAACGCTCATCTTGTCTGCCGGTCGAAGCAGCTTCAAGATGAACCACGTCTATCTGGACAACGGCGTTTATACCGTTGACGCCCTGATTACCGCCTCGGGATTCTTGAAGTCCGATAAGCTGGATGTTACCGTCAATAATTTGGCGCCCACCGCGACCATCATCGGCGTGCCGCCCACGGTGCAGAATGAGGGCAAACCGATTTCCGTCGCGCCAAAGTGACCGACCCCTCTCCTCTCGACACCTTCACCTATCTCTGGACGGTGCTGAAGAATGGGGTGGAGTATACAGCTAGCACCTCGCCGGGCTTGACCTTTACTCCCGACGATCAGGGACTTTACAAGGTCTTCCTCACCGTCACCGATGATGATGGCGGCAGCGCTCAAGCGTCGCCCGTGAACATCAGCGTTCAAAACGTCGCACCGGTCGCCGACACACTGACGAATGATGGTCCCAAGATGACCACACAGCCGGTGACGATCAGTTTTGTGAATCCGCACGACGCCGATGCCGACGTCGCGGCGGGGCTGACTTACGACTACGATTTTGACAACAACGGAACCTGGGATCTGCTCGGCTCAACCAGCTCCTCGGCCCAACACACCTATGGCGTCGCCGGCAATTTCACCGCCGCGGCCCGGATTCATGACAAGGATGCAGCGACCAGTCAGACCTATCTGACCGACGTGGTGGTTTCGGACATCGACAGCGGCAACGGCGGCATTGTCAACTCGCGGCTCGCCGCGGTTGGATCCGACGCGGGCAAACCGGCCGTTATTCGCGTGTATGACAACTTGGGCAACAACATTTACACCCTGTTGCCATACCAGAGCACGTTCCTCGGCGGAGTTCGCGTCGCGACCGGCGACGTGAACGGCGATCACGTCGACGACATCATCGCCGTAAATGGCGCCGGCCTCGCAGCGACCATCAAGGTCTACGACGGAGCCACCGGCTCGGAACTGCCGTTGTTGGCCAACCTATACACGCAGCAGGCGAGCAGTGCCTTCCCGCTGAGCTTCAAGTCCGGCCTGATGATCACCACCGGCGATATCAACGGCGACGGTTACGCGGACGTAGTGATCGGTCCGTCGTCAGGGGCAATGCCGGTGCAGGTCATCAGCGGCAAGGACGGCACGCAACTGGCCAAGATGTTCCCGTTCGGCACCAGCTATACGCGTGGGGTCAGCCTGGGCGTGGGCGATGTGACCGGCGACCGGGTGCCGGATCTGGTGGTCGGCCAGGCGGCGGGCACTTCGACCGTGGCAGTGTTCAGCGGCACGAATCTGAACGGCTCGGCGATCAAGACGTTCACGGCCTTCCCGACCTACTTTACGGGCGGCGTGACGGTGGCGGTGGGCGACACGGATGGGGACCGACGCGCGGACATCGTGGTGGGCACGAACGCGCAATTCACCTACGACTCGCGCGTGCGTGTAATCAGCGGGGCGACCTTCGGCGTGATGAAAGATTTTGTGCCCTTTGCGGGCTTCCGCAGCGGCGTCCGCGTGGCCGTTGAAGACCTGGATGGCGATGGGAAAGCCGATCTGCTCGTTTCGTCGGGCAAATTCTCGACGCGGGTGGGGGCGACGCCGCGTCTGTCTGGCGTCAAGGGAACCAACTTGACACGTCTTCAGGATATCCAATTGCTCGATTCGGCGTTTCTGGGTGGTGTTTGGGTTGGATAATCGGGCGCCGCTCGTAACCTTGCAGGGCGGCAAGACCGAGCGGCCGCGGTTTCATTCGATTTCTGTTCTCGTCACAACATCGATGTGCGGGAAAATGTGTTCCCGATGAGGTAACGATCATGCATCCTTGGTGGAAATCACCCTCGAAGCCGCAAGTCAAAAAGAAACGACGATTCGGCATGCGTCTGGAAGCATTGGAGGAGCATGCACCCCGACGCTCACCGTCGGCCCGAATTTCAATATCACCAAGACGCAGGGAATCGAACAAGAAACCTCAATCGTAATCAACCCCACCAACCCGTCGAACTTGTTCGCGGCCGACACCGCGGGAGGCACATTCAAGTACAGCATCGACGGCGGGGTCACCTGGCTCGACAGCGATATTAACGGCGTGCTGGGCGGCGGAAGCCTCGGCGATCAACAAGAGGCCTGGGACACCTTCGGCAATTTGTTCCTCACCTATTTCGCCGGGCCAAATTCCAACACGGCCGTTGCCGTCAGCACCGATGGCGGCAAGACATTTCAACTCTCGCTCGATACCGGTTCGCTGCAGGATCAGCCCAACATCGCGGTTGGCGCCGGCACGGTCTGGGTCGATTACACTGGCGCGAACGGCCGCGTCGCGCAGGGTGCGGCCGTCTCCGGACTCGGGCAGATTGGGGCCTGGAGCGCGGCCAGACGCCGCCGGGAAGCCCGGGCACCTTCGGCGATCTCGGGATCGGCCCGAATGGCCAGGTGATGGCGGTTTACCAAGAAAACAATGGCGGCGACGCACCCGCCCAAATGTTCGTCAGCGTCGACCCGGACGGTCTCGGCCCGCAGGGATTTGGACCACAGATTAATTTGGGAACGACCAACGTTGGCAGCTTTGACCATATCACGCCTCAGCCCGATCGTTCCATCGATGCCGAAATGAACATCGCCTGGGATCGCAGCGGCGGCAGTCACAACGGCCGCGTCTATTTGGTTTACACCGATGAAATTCCCGACGAGAGCAACGATACCGACATCTTCCTGCGCTACTCGGATGACAGCGGCAAAACCTGGAGCGCCGAACAGCGCATCAACGACGATCCGGTCGGCAACGGAAAAGCCCAGTTTTTCTCAGCCATCGCGGTGGATCAGTCAACCGGCGATGTCGCCATTACCTGGCTCGACGCGCGAAATTCGCCCGGCAACAACAAGGTCCAGACGTGGGGAACCGTCAGCCAGGACGGCGGCGTGACCTGGGAGCCAAACGTTCAAATCAGCGCCGGAACAAACGATGGCCTCGTCGATGGCTTCAACTTCGGCGACTACGACCGGATGGATTTCGTCAACGGCGTCTTCTATCGCAGTTGGGCCGATAACTCCAACAGCACCGGCGACAACCCGGCCGGCGCGGGCGGAAACTTTGACATTTATTCCGCGAAAGTGGCCGTGACCGGCGGCGGAGTCAGCAGCATCACGCTGAACGCCACCCCCAATCCAGTCGGCGAGAATCAACTCCTGGTGCTCGACGGTTCGTTTGTCGATTCGCAAGGCAATTTCAAATCCCACACGGTGAAGGTCGACTGGGGTGACGGCGCGGCCGTGCAGCAACTGATCCTTTCCGCCGGCGTGACCCACTTCAAGATGAATCACAACTTCTTGGACAATGGCAAATTCACCGTGCAGACCACGATCACCGCGAGCGGTTTCAACATCAGCGACAAGCTCGACGTGGTGGTCAACAACCTGAATCCAACCGCGACCATTATTGGCGCGCCGCTTTCGATTCAAAACGAGGGCAAGCCGATCTCGATGGGCGTGAAAGTGACCGACCCGAGCCCGCTTGACACTTTCACATATTTGTGGACCGTTCAGAAGAATGGCGTCGTTTTCACCACCAGCAGTTCGCCGGGTCTGACGTTTACTCCCGACGACCAAGGAAATTACCTCATCTCGGTCGCGGTGACGGATGACGACGGCGGCAGCGCCCAGGCCTCGGCGGTCGCCGTCAGCGTTCAGAACGTGGCGCCATCCGCCACGGCCCTGATCAATGACGGCCCGAAGATGACGACGCAGGCAGTGACGATTAGCTTTGTGAACCCAACTGATGCGGGCACCGACCTGGCTGCCGGATTGACCTACGACTACGACTTCAACAACGACGGCACGTGGGACCTGCTCGGCTCAACGAGCTCGTCCGCCCAACATATTTACGGCATCAACGGCTTCTTTACCGCGGCGGCTCGCATTCACGACAAGGACGGAGCGACCAGTCCGACCTATTTCACCGATATCGTGGTGTCCGATGTCGGCGGCGGAAACGGCGGTGTCATCACCAATGGGCTGGTGGCAGTTGGCTCCGACGCCGGCAAGGCGTCCGTGGTTCAGGTCTACGACAAGTTCGGAACAAACCTCTACTCGCTGTCGCCGTTTCCGTTGACGTTCGTTGGCGGAGTTCGCGTCGCGACCGGCGATGTCAACGGCGATCACGTCGACGACATCATTGCCGTCAATGGCGCCGGACTGTCGGCCACGATTAAGGTCTACGACGGAGCCACCGGTTCGGAACTGTCGCTGTTGAGCAACCTTTATACCCAGCAGGCCAGCAGCGCCTTCCCGCTGAGCTTCAAGTCGGGACTGGTGGTTGCCTCCGGCGACATCGACCGGGATGGCTATTCCGATGTCGTGATCGGTCCCTCTTCAGGCGCAATGCCGGTGCAGGTCATCAGCGGCAAGGACGGCACGCAACTGGCCAAGATGTTTCCGTTCGGCACCAGCTATACGCGTGGCGTCAGCCTAGGCGTAGGCGATGTGACCGGCGATCGAGTGCCGGATCTGGTCGTCGGCCAGGCGGCGGGCACTTCGACCGTGGCAGTGTTCAGCGGCACGAATCTGACCGGCCCAGCAGTGAAGACGTTCACGGCCTTCCCGACGCTGTTCAGCGGCGGCGTGACGGTGGCGGTGGGCGACACGGATGGGGACCGGCGCGGACATTGTGGTGGGCACGAACGCACAGTTCACCTACGACTCGCGCGTGCGTGTAATCAGCGGGGCGACCTTCGGCGTCATGAAGGATTTTGTGCCGTTCCCCGGCTATCGCAACGGCGTGCGCGTGGCGGTCGAGGATCTGGATGGTGACGGCCGAATGGATTTGCTGATCACGCCGGGCAAATACTCAACACGGGTGGGCACGATGCAACGCCTGTTGGCCCTCAAGGGAACCAACCTCGTTCGCCTCCAGGACATTCAACTTCTGGATTCTGCGTTCCTTGGCGGCGTTTGGGTCGGTTAATCTGACTTCCGCATCAGGGCTTGGCGCGATTCGACCCGTCGCCAGGCCCAAACTTTTTACTCGAACAGCGATGGACCATCAGCCGCGGGTTTCGGCGGTGTTTTTCCCAGCAACAAGAAAGTTTTCGGCGTCGCCAGCCGGCCGCGCGGGCTCCGAACAATAAACTGCTCGCGCAGCAGATACGGCTCGATTTCGTCACTGAGCGTGTCGGCGGGCAAATTCATGGTCGCTGCAATCGCTTCGACGCCGGTCGGCCCGCCCGAAAACACACCGACCAATATTTCCAGATAGCGCCGGTCCTGCCGATCCAGTCCCTCGCGATCGACCTCCGCCATGTCGAGCGCCGCTCGGGCGACCTCCAACGTGATCCGGCCATCGGACTCGCTCGCCGAGAAGTTGCGCACCCACCACAGCCGTGAATTGGCGATTCGCGGCGTGCCGCGGCTGCGCCGAGCCAATTCGTGCGCCGCCTCGTCGGAAATCTCGGTGTCGAGTTTCTTCGAATTCATGCGTACGATCGTGGCCAGTTCCTCAATCGAATAGAATTCCAAATGTTCGTGCATCTTGAAGCGATCGCGCATCGGGCCCGAAAGCATGCCGCTGCGCGTGGTCGCTCCGATCAATGTGAATCGCTTCAGGTTCATCGAAATGGTGCGGGCATTTACGCCCTCGCCTAACACGATGTCAACTCGAAAGTCCTCCATTGCCGGATAGAGAAACTCCTCGACCACGCGCGGCAGGCGGTGGATTTCATCAATGAAGAGAACCGAACCCTCTTCGACATTGGTGAGAAACGGCAGCAAATCGGCGGGTTTCGATAGGGCCGGTCCACTGGTCATTTGAATCGTCGTGCCCAGTTCATTGGGCAGCACGGTGGCAAACGTGGTTTTGCCGAGCCCGGGGGGCCCGTCAAAAAGAATATGGGCCAGCGGTTCGCGGAGCTTGCGAGCGGCGTTCACCGAAATCTGCAAGCGCTGCGCCACCGCCTTCTGCCCGATCACCTCGCGCAACAACTTCGGCCGCAGCGCCGAATTGCGCTGCCGATCCTCACCCGCGTCGCCCATCACAATGGCTTCTCGATGCATGTTCGTATCTCACGGTCTGGCAACGATGCGGCTTTTTACCCACTGGGTAAATGCATCCTGTTTCATTTGTCCGGCAGCAACTTGCAGAATGATCGCCTCTTGCTCGTCGACGCCCGCTGAAAGCTCATAGCCATTCAAAACCAGAAAAGTTTCCATTGCCGCGTGACCCACACGTTTATTCCCATCCACGAACGGATGGTTGCAAACCAACAGATACCCTAGGGATGCGGCCTTGTCCGCAAGGGTCGGATATAGCTCAACTCCGGCGAACATCATCTGAGGTTGCACGGTGCATGACTGAAGCCCACTCGCATCGCGCAATCCCGAAGCGCCACCCGATTGCTGAATCAATCGGTCATGCAAATCAATCACGTCTGCCTCGGTCAAATAGATCATTAGGCGAGTCGGCGATAAAGGTCAGCATTTTTCGACAAAACATAATCCGACGCCTCTTGGACCTTTTTTCGGTGTTCCAAAGAGCGATCGATGCTCTGGTGAATGACTTCTTCAAGTGAAACGCCGAGATCGCCCGCCCAGTGCCGGAGTTCGTTAAGTTGCTCGTCGTTTAATTCGATCGTGATTGGCGTCATGGTCACCCAGCGCTTCTGGTAAATTATCATCAGTATATCCTCGACCGTGGCGAAGGACTTGCCGGAAGCGGCCGCCTTGTCGAGCATGTCGCGGGCGTCGGCAGGGGTGTGGCCGACGCTGATTAGCGCGTTGTAGGCGTCGGCGAACATGTCGCCGTGGGCCGCCTCGGCGGCAGTGGGCGCCGCGGCCACATCCCCCGACGCGGGGGCCGGCATCAACGCGAATCGCGTCACCTTTTTCCGCAACGTCGCCACGATTTGTTCCGAGGTCGAGCCGCCGATCCCCGGCAGCGTCGTCAGCCACTTGGCGTCCTGCCGCTGGATGGCGTCGGCGATTTCCTTGATCGGCCGCGCCATCGCCTTGAGCGCCTTTTTCACGCCGATCTTTTCCACCGTGCAAAACAGTTCGAAAAAATCCAATTCCGCCTCGCTGGTGAACCCGATCAGACGCGGCGCCATCCGGTTGGTCATCTGGCTGCCTTCGAAATAGTGGCTGGTGTGCAGCGTGATTTCCTGGTCGTTTTTGGTTTGGATCTGGCGGCGAACGCATTCCGGCAGCAGCACCTGGTATTCGAAAGCGCCGACTTGCAACCGAACCTCTTCATCGAGCACGCGCACGATCGTGCCGGTGATTTTGGTGATCATTTCTCATCCCCCGACTTGCGGCCCAAATGGAATTCGCACAGCGCCACCGCCAGCGCATCGGCGACATCGGGCGGCTCGGGGAGTTTCTCCAGGTTCAGCTCGCGCTGGATGGCGCGCTGAACCTGCTCCTTGGACGCTCGGCCGCTGCCGGTGATTGTTTTCTTGATGGCCGTGGCGTTGTAACTGCGCACGATCAATGAATGCTGCGCGCCCGCCAGCAAAATGGCGCCGCGGGCATGCCCCATCAAAATCGCGGTTCGGGGATGTGCGTAATGAGCGTATAGTTGCTCAACCACCATGATGTTCGGACCGAATTGTTTGATTAACTCAACTATACCATCGTACAGATATTCGAGGCGAACGGCCAAGTCCGTTTTGGACCGGCCGTTGACGCCGCGCAGAACGCCGGCCTCCCCGACTCGGGGTGCGCTGCCTCGGCTTTCGATCACGGCATAACCGGTGATTATCAGGCCCGGATCGACGCCTAGTATTCGTGCTGGTTCCGAGTCATTGACGGCCATCGGCTTCTCGCGACAGGAACTGATCGTTTTTACGGCTCCAGGTTCAAATCGGCATTTCGCCGGCAAGTTCCGAATCAGGACTTATTGATCATTTGATCACTAGCCATCTTTTCAACAATTGCGGGAACAAAACCGCTTTTCCCGGGAGAGTGAGCTAGACTTGGGGTGACGATTGTAGTGCTTGTACCGATCCCGCCGAGGTTTCCATGGCGACCCCATTCCCGCCTCAACGACCATCGCGGTCCACCCAAGCCGTCGATCCGTCTGATTCCTTCATCGAAGTGGCTCAACCCAAGCCTAAATCGAATGTCACACCGGCGCCGGCGCTGCGGTTGCCGCCGCTGCGCAAGGCAAGCGCGGCCACGGAACCGCCGGCGCCTCCCCCATTGCCTGATCCGATGCCACACCCGCCATCCGCGCCATTCGTCCTGGAAAAGTGGGCGCAGGATTCGATTCCCAACATCTCGCCTGCCCCCGATACGAAGCCGCCCTCCAGCGGATCGTCGCCCTCGTTCTCCATGAATTTGCCGCCGCCCTCGACATCGGGGTCGGAATCAGCCCGAATCAAGTTGGGCCGCGTCGGCTCGTACGAACTTCGCGAACTGATCGGCGAAGGCGGCATGGGGTTGGTTTATAAGGCCGAAGACGTTTTGCTCAAGCGCATGGTCGCCGTGAAAATCATGAAGCCGGAGCTGGCTCGCGCCCGACTGCCTGGCGGCTGTTCCTAAAAGAAGCACAGACGACCGCGGCGATCAAAACCGACCGCATCGCTACCATCTACCAGGTCGGTGAGGCCAGCGACAGCTTTTATCTGGCCATGGAACTGCTCAAGGGTGAAACGCTCGAGACTCGATTGCGCCGTGGTCGGGTATCGCTCAAGCAAGCGTTATGGATCGCGCACGAAGCGGCGCTCGGCCTGGCCGTCGCCCACGACGCCGGTTTGGTCCATCGCGACATCAAGCCCGCCAATCTCTGGCTCGAGCCGAATTCCGGCAGCTCGTCCCAGTTCGGCTCGACGTATCAGTTTCACACGCCCATGTACGGCGAGGAGTTTGAAGCGCATAACGGCCGGCTCAAGATCCTGGATTTTGGCTTGGCCCAAATCGCTCATGAATCCGCCGGCCGCCGCGATGTCTCCGGCACGCCGGGCTACATGGCCCCGGAGCAGGCCGAGGGAAAAACCGGCGACGAGCGCACCGATATCTTCAGCCTTGGCGTGGTCCTTTTCCGAATGGTCACCGGTAAGATGCCGTTCAAAGGCGAAACGTCGCTGGAACTCCTGACTGCCGCGGCCACTCAGCCGGCGACGTTGGCCTCCGAATACAATCCGACGCTGCCGCCGGAACTCGTGCGCCTGATTCAAAAAATGCTCAGCCATGATCCCGTGGCCCGGCCCAATCGAGCCGCGGACGTGGCCATTGCCGTCGATCGCATGCAGATGCAACTCGATCGGCCGCCCATGCCCGAGCAGCCACTCCGTAGGCGCCGAGCCTGGCCCTGGATCATAGGCGGCACCGTTGCGGCCACCGTGGTATTCGCGGCCTTCTGGGTCCTATTCAACCAGCGAAACGATGCCGATCCCGTGCTTGGAACGGCGCCGGCCAACGCAGCGGCGGGCAATGTGCTCAGCGCACGCGAAGTCGTCAACCACATCGGCGATGAAGTCACCGTCGAATTCACCGTCCATTCTATCCAGCGAGCCGAGGACGTCGCATACGCCTACGAAACGGAACCGGCTGACGACGACCAGATTCAGTTCCGCCTGGCGATTCCAGCGCCCATTACCTCCGAGATGCGCCGCCGCGGCTCCAACTGGCCCGAATCGCTCAACGGCGCCGTACTGCGCCTCAACGGCCAAGTGACACTCAATGGTAAGTTCGCGGAAATCCTGGTCGCCGAAATCGAGCAATTCCAGAAGATCGAGGAGCCCAACAAAGCGACCAGTTCGAAAGCAAAGTCCAATCCAAGTGACGACGCCCTGGCTCGGGATAGCGATCCGGCGATCGCACCAGCCCAGGCAGCTGCGGAGGGTCTAGATGAAGACCTGTCGAAATCACCCCAAGGCGATCTCTTGAGGAATTCGAAACGCAAGAAGCCGGGCAAAGCCGAGCCGATCATTCCCTGAACATTCGGCCAACAAAAAAGCCGCTCGCGGAAGCAACCTTCCGCGAGCGGCTTTTACGCTTGTCGATCCGAATCATCACTTGCGATGGCGAATTCGAGCTCGCATCCGGCGCTTCTTCCGGCCGACCTTGCGTCGACCCGCACTTCGGCGTCGTCCCATTAGCGTTCTCCTTCCATCACAAAGCATATTCGTTGAATTTTAGTCGTAAGAGATCAATCTTACGACCGCTTCAGCGATTGGCAAGCTGGGTACGAACGACTTGCAAGCGAGCGCCTAATTGCGTGGTCAATGCGTTCGGTGGGTTCTACACAAGCGCGAACCGATCAAGCCACACACTCAGGGCTCCTCCCATGGCCGACTACGACGACAATCGCGACTTGAGTATGCCTCGCCGCACGAACGGCGGCCGCGGCGGAATGAAAACGGTGCTTGTTATCTTGGCTGCGGTTGGGCTTGTCGGACTGTGCTGCATCGGCAGCGCGGTCGGGCTAATGTTTTGGGGAACCTCTCGCATCCGCGAGGCAGCATCGAACATGAAGTCGCAAAACAATTTGAAACAAATGGTGCTCGCCATGCACAATTACGACAGCGCATATGGCAGATTGCCGAAAGCCTCGCTCCATAGCAAAGACGGCAAGCCTGGGCTGAGTTGGCGTGTCGCACTCCTCAGCTTCATCGAACAGGATTCGCTCTATCGTCAATTCAAACTCGATGAACCGTGGGATAGTCCGCGCAACATCAAGCTACTCGATCGCATGCCGCCGACTTACGCTTTGCCGGGCGATCCACCTGGCGGCAACACCACTCACTATCGTGTTTTTGCTGGGAATGGCGCGATGTTTGATCACGAAAAGGCAATCAGCATGGAAGACGTCAAAGACGGTCCGGAAAACACCATAGCCTTGGTCGAGGCAACGGACGCTGTGCCTTGGACCAAGCCCGATGAACTCGACTACAACCCCGATGGCCCATTGCCGCCGCTGGGCTTGCCGCAACGCAAGGGCATCCTCGTCGGTATGGCGGACGGTTCCATCCACTTCGTCCCCCGCGACCTAAACCCCGTCCTCTGGCATCGCGCGATCCAATACAAGGACGGTCAGGGACCCGGCGAAGAATTCCTCGGATCGAAGTGATCGGAGTTCCGAGCGTTCTATACCGACGGGCCGGCCGTCGCTCCTGCAGGGTCAAGTGGCTATCGTCTTCACGAGTATTCGACACCGTGAACATCGTCGGCGCCGCACCAGACGATGCGTAAGATGACAGATTTTGTGTCGCGCACGCACGGTGCGTGGCACCCTTACATTTCTCACCGGGAAAATCGCCCGGTTCGGACTACTTCCACTATTCGCCTCGATGGATCGTGCGCAGTTCGTGCGATGGCCATCTGCACATTGCCGGATCAGCTCAAACCTTCTTGCTTGAATAGCTTGCGCAAGCTGCGCAGATCGATTGCGGATCAAAGTGCGGGGTTGCCGATATTAAATGGTCAGAGTATATTTCCCCTCTTGAAACCATAGCCTTCCCGGAGGCGAGGCCGATGGGAAGAGAGCGGGACGCATGCGCTTTCACCTGCTGGATCGGATTGTCTGTTGGGAAGCAGGCAAGGCGTTGCGCGGCCTAAAGCGGCTGACCTCGGGTGAGGAGTACCTGGCGGATCACTTCCCCGGTTTTCCGATCATGCCCGGAGTGATGCAGCTGCAAACCCTGGTCGAGGCCGCCGGATGGCTGCTGAGGCTAAGTGACGACTTCCAGCATTCCGTCATTGTGCTGCGTGAAGTGAAGAGCGTAAAGTACGGCTCGATGGTCCGGCCGGGACAAACACTGGAAGTGACGGTCGAGTTGACCGGTCGTGACGGATCGATGAGTTGGTTAAAAGGGAAGGGCGAGGCCGAAGGCGCACAGGCGGTTCAAGCGCAATTCGGCCTTTGCGGCTATAACTTGCGAGAGAAGCGACCCGCGTTGGCCGATCGCGATGAAGCGCTGATTCGGCATTGGCGAAACCTGTTGCCGCTATTGTTGGGCGAACTGGGATAAGCATGCAACTGAAAGAAAAAGTCGCCTTGGTGACCGGCGGCAGCCGTGGGATCGGCAGGGGAATCGTGAAAGCCTTCGTGCGTGAAGGGGCCAAGGTGGCGTTCGTCTACCGAGGCAATCAGCCCGCGGCCGACACCCTAGTGAAGGAGATTTCCGAGTCCGGCGGCACGGCGCTTGCTATCCAAGGCGACGTGGCTGAAGCCGATACCGCCCCCCGATCCGTCGAGCAGGTCAAAGAGAAGTTCGGCCGGCTTGACATCCTGATCAACAACGCGGGGATCATCCGCGACGGCCTGTTCGTGCGCATGCCGGAAGAAGATTGGATCGCGGTTATCAATACCAACCTGAACGGCGTGTTCCGCTTTTGCCGTGCAGTGGTCGAACAGATGGTGTTCAAGCAGCGCAGTGGGCGGATCATCAATATCAGCAGCGTCGCCGCCGAGCATGTAAACGCCGGCCAATGCAATTACGCGGCCAGCAAGGGCGCCATCAACGCCTTTACCCGCGCTGGCGACCGAAGTGGCCTCGCGAAACATTACCGTCAACGCGATCGCTCCCGGGTTCATCGACACGGATATGAGCGAAGCGGTCCGCAACAAGGCCGGCGATTTGATCAAAAAGATGATCCCGGCTCGGCGGCTCGGGCAACCCGAGGATATCGCCAACGCGGCGGTGTTCCTGGCCAGCGACGCGGCCTCGTACATCACCGGGCAACTGATTACGGTGGACGGCGGATTGAGCCTGGGAGTGCCGACCATGTAGATGCCTCTTGGGCCTAAATTCAAAACTCGTTGTTAGGTTCACCGCGCAAATGTAGGCTTGAGGCATCGCAACTCGACCAATGATTAGTCTGGTTTGTTTCTTGACTGTCCAGGGGTACGTTTCATGACGCAAGACGAGATCTACAAAAAGGTGTCAAATACGTTAGTGGAAGCATTGAACGTGGACGAGACAGAAATCTCGCCCGCCTCGACTCTCCAGGGCGACCTGGGCGCCGAATCAATCGATTTTCTCGATATCGTCTTCCGCCTGGAACGCGAGTTTGGCATCAAGATCCCCCGCGGCGAGCTGTTTCCGGAATCGATCTTTCAGGGCGATCCGGACATGGTTCAGGACGGCAAAATCACCGACAAGGGGCTCGACGAATTGAAAGCCCGCATGCCGTTCGCCGACCTGAGCCGATTCGAGAACGACCGCGGCGTGGCCCAGATCAGCGACCTGTTCACCGTTGATTTGATCTCGCGCTACGTTCAAGGAAAACTAGAACGATAATTCGACTAAGATCCATTGCTTGCCTGCATTGGATTTTGCTCTCCAGAGTCCGGCCGCGTATGAGATGGGCATGGATTGACCGCTTTGTGGAATTTCGCCGGGGGGAGTACGCCCGGGCGGTCAAGCAATTGAGCTGCGCGGAGGATTTGTTTCGCGATCATTTTCCCGGTTACCCGGTAATGCCAGCCGCGTTGATGCTCGAGGGACTGGCACAGACGGGCGGGATTCTGGTCGGCGAGGCAAACGAGTTCAGCGAAAAAGTGATCTTGGCCAAGATCAGCAAGGCGAAGTTTTCGCGCGAAGCGCTCGCCGGCCAGGAGCTGGGTTACGAAACCTCCGTGCTCTACCTTCGGCCGGAGGGAGCGGCGGTCCAGGGTCGGATTTCCGCCGATGGCGAGCCGCTTGGCGAGGCAGAAATCACATTCGCCCACCTCGATCAATCGCGCTCGCAGCAAGTGTTCGGTGATCGCAATTTTGTGTTCAGCGGCGAACTCAGGCATCTGCTGGACACCTTAAAAAACTAGCCGTTAGCGCCTAATGCGAACGGCTGCATCGGGTGAACGACCCATGTCTCAGTCCCGGCGTGCGGTGATCACCGGTTGCGGCGCCTGACCCCGATCGGGAACGATGCCCAAACAATTTGGTCCGCATTGAAAGAAGGCCGCAGCGCGATCGGACCCATTTCTGCCTTCGATGCATCAAAACTCCCATGCCGGATCGCGGGCGAAATCAAGGAATTTGTCGCCCGCAAGCACCTCGACAGCAAGAGCGAAGTCGAAAAGGCGATGGGCAAAAGTCTGAAGTTAATGGCGCGCACGATCCAACTTGGCCTGATTGCCGCCAAAAGCGCGATGAAAGACGCAGGTTTGGAGCGCGGCCAATTCGACTCGGCGCGATTCGGAATTGTATTCGGGTCCTCGCTCATTGCCATTGAACTCGATGACATCGTCCAGGCGTCGCGAGCGGCGCTTAATAACCCCGAAAAACGGGTCGATATGCTGGCTTGGGGCGAACAGGGTCTGGAGTCGATCGAGCCGACTTGGATGCTGAAGTATCTCCCCAACATGGCCGCCTGTCATGTATCGGTCATGTTCGATCTTCAGGGACCGAGCAATAGCATCACCGAAGACGACGTCGGCAGCCTGAACGCGATTGGTGAAGCGGTGCGGCATATCGGCCGCGGACAGGCCGACGCGTTTCTGGTCGGCGGGGCCGACAGCAAGATTTCATACCTGAGTCAAGCACGGCACGCGCTGTTTCTGCCGTTGTCGCGTCGAAATGATGAGCCAACCCGCGCATGCCGGCCGTTTGACCGCGATCATGACGGCCAGGTTTTTGGCGAAGGAGCGACCGTCCTGGTGGTCGAGGAATTGCAGCATGCAAAGCGGCGCGGAGCCAAGATTGCGGCCGAGATCCTGGGGTTCGCATCGGCGTTCGATGCGGTGCGCGACGGATCGGGACTGGCGCGCGCCATTGGTCTCGCGTTGAGTGAGGCCGGAATCGGCCCCGACGATCTTGACCACGTCAACGCCCATGGAAGCGCAGTTCCGGAATTCGACCGATACGAGGCGAAAGCGATCAGGCTTGCGCTCGGTTCCGCGGCGGACCAAGTGCCCGTTATCGCGACGAAAGGCTATACCGGAAATCTCGGTCCGGCGGGCGGCGTCACCGAAATCGGATTCGAATTGAATGCCAGCTTGAACGGCGCGTTGCCTCCGACCATCAACTGCGAGCATTTGGATCCGGAATGTCCGATCCTCGTGCACCGCGATGGGTTGCGACCGATTCGCAGGCCGTATTTCCTCAAAATTGGATTCACGGATTTGGGCCAGTGCGCCGCCGTCGTGTTGCGAAGGTGGGATGAGTCGCTTGCGGCTTAACGTCATGAAAAAAAATCGCCGGCGAGTTGTGATCACAGGCATGGGAGCGGTCACTCCCGTGGGACACTCGGTCGCCGCGCTTTACGATGCTCAGATCCACGGACGAAGCGGCGTCGAACCGATCCGGAACTTTGATGCCCGCAAATTCCCGACCACCTTCGCCGCCGAGGTTAAAGACTTCGACTTGAGTCGCTTTTTGCCCGATGCGGATCGTTTCCGGCATAGCGGCGTGAACACGCGCTTTGCGCCGGCGGCTGCCGCCCAGGCAGTTGCCGACGCCAACGCTCACACCGACATCGATCGGACGCGCTTCGGCGTCTATCTGGGCAACGGCGAAGGTCAAAGCGAATTCGAACAGTTGATCCAAATGATCGATGTCGCGGCGGCCCCCGATCGCCCCGTGCTGGAACCGCCGAGGTTCTTTGCGATGGCGCTGGAGCGGCTTTGCCCCGAACGCGAATACGAACTGGAGATGCACACGACCGTGGGTCGAGTCGCCCAGCGATTTAATTTGCTCGGACCGAACTTCACCTGCCTGACGGCCTGTGCGGCGAGCAGTCAGGCGATTGGCGAAGCGACCGAACTGATCCGACACGGCGACGCCGACATGATGCTCTCCGGCGGCGCTCATAGCATGATTCATCCGTTTGGCGTCACCGGTTTTAACCGTCTCACGGCCCTTTCCACTCGCAATGATGCTCCGCAACGGGCATCGCGGCCATTTGATTTAAATCGCGATGGCTTCGTTTTGGGCGAGGGTTCCGGCATGGTGGTGCTTGAGGAACTGGAGCATGCCAAGCGGCGCCGGGCGACGATTTACGCGGAAATCAGTGGCTACGGCTCGACCGCAGACGCATACCGAACCACGGACAGCCCTCCGGATGGTCACGGCGCGATCGCCGCAATCCAATGGGCACTGAGCGACAGCGGCCTGGGGCGAAACGACATCAGTTACATCAACGCGCATGGAACCAGCACGGAAGTCAATGATCGAGTGGAAACGCTCGCCATCAAGAAAGTGTTTGGCGAGCGCGCCTACAAGGTCCCCGTCTCGAGCAACAAGAGCATGATGGGCCACCTGATTGCCGCGGCCGGCGCCGTCGAGTTGATTATTGGCGTGATGACGATTCGCCGAGGCGTCATTCCACCCACGATCAACTACGAAACTCCGGATCCCCATTGCGATTTGGATTACGTGCCAAACACCGCCCGCGAGCAACGAGTGGATCACGTATTGAGCAATAGTTTTGGTTTCGGCGGTCAAAATGTCTCATTGATTGTGAGTCGATTCATCGAATAGTGCCAATGATTGCCGGCGGAGTTTCGATGTGGACTGGATCTGGATTGGCGTCGCGATTCTCTTGGCACTGCCGCTTGCCGTTGCGGTCGTTCTTGTCGGGTTGTTTCTTCACCTTTTGACTCGCTATTTGAGGTATCTCGAACGCGCTCTCGAAGAAATCCCATACTTCAACGTTCCGCGCGGTCAACCGCGCTCTCGAAGCCGAGGATGTGAGCTTTCAAACGTCGGACGGATTGACTCTCCGCGGCTGCTACTTCAAGACCACGGAATCGCGCAGGGGCATCATTCTCTATGCTCCGGAATTCGGCGCTAACCGTTGGTCGAGTTGGGATTATTGTGAAGGGCTGGTCAACGCCGGATATGATGTCTTCGCCTACGAGCCACGCAACCATGGAGATAGCGACAAGGAACCGGGGTTGGAACCGATGCATTGGTCGATGGACCGGGATGTCATCGATGCGTCGGCGGCACTCGCGTACCTCAAATCGCGGCCCGACTTCGATCAACATGGGGTCGGCCTGTTTGGCGTCAGCAAAGGCGCCGGCGCCGGCATTCTAACGGCTGCCGATGATGCCATCATTCGGTGCGCCGTCACCGACGGAATGTTTGGAATGCGGACGACCGCCGTGCCCTATATGCGTCACTGGGTCACGATTTACAGCAAGAGTTTTTTCATCCAGGGACTGCTGCCGTCGTGGTACTATGGGATTCTCGCGCGGTGGGCGATGTGGCGAATTGGCCTTCGCCGGCGGGTTCGGTTTCTGAATCTTGAACCCGCGCTTCGACGATACAATCGGCCGCTTCTGATGATTCACGGATGCAAGGACAAATATATTCGGGCTGAAATGGCGTCTCGACTCTTTGAAATCGCGAATGAGCCGAAGGAGATTTGGCTGATCTCCGAAGCAAATCATAACCAGGGCTTGCATGTTGCGGGCGACGAATATCGTCGCCGAATTCGGGAATTCTTCGATCGATATTTGAAGTAACTTGCAGGCGCTTTCGCAGGGCTTATGCTTCGTATCCTCTTTATTCGAACCGTCGGAAAGTTGATTGGATGGCCGATTCGCCGCAAGTTATGGTCGTTCTTCCGCGACTGTGAAAACCCGCGGGACGTTCAGGAAGAAATTCTCCGGCGGACCATCGCGCTTCAAACCGACACGCAATTTGGCCGCGACCACCACTTCTCGTCGATTCGAACGGCGGCTGATTTTCGGCGGCAGGCGCCCATCGCCCCCTACGAATATGTCCAGCCTTATATTGAAAAGGTCCAAAAGGGGGACACTCGCGCGCTGCTCGCCGACGATGCGGTGCACATGTTCGCCCTGACCAGCGGCACGACGGCGTCGAGAAAATTCATCCCGGTCACTTCGCGGTATCTCGCTCATTATCGTCGCGGCTGGAATCTTTGGGGACTGAAGACCCTCCGCGATCATCGCGATGTGTCGCTGCGACCGATCGTGCAGTTAGTCGGCGACCCGGAGGAGTTTCGCTCCGAGGCGAACATTCCCTGCGGCAGCATCTCCGGTTTCACGGCGCAAGTTCAATGGCGCATCATCCGCCGGCTCTACTGCGTGCCGGCCTGCACCGGCCGCATCAAGGACTCGACCGCGCGTTCGTATGTTGCGTTGCTATTCGGGTTGCCTCGAAATGTCGGCATGGTCTTGGCCGCGAATCCTTCGTCGCTGGTCATGATGGCCAGAATCGCGGATCAGCACAAAGAGCACCTAATCCGCGACATCGCCGAGGGAACGCTTCGCCGCGATCTGGATATTCCCGCCCCGATTCGTTCCGAGCTTGAGGCGGGACTTAAAAGGCGACCAAACAAGGCCCGTCAATTTGAAGAGATTGTGCGGCGAACCGGCGCCCTTTGTCCCAAGGACATTTGGCTGCCGGAACAAACGCTGATCGGTACCTGGACCGGCGGCAGCGTGGGGCCATACCTTCGGCAACTGCCAAAATACTATGGCAACACGCATCTTCGCGACCTCGGCCTGGTCGCCAGCGAAGGCCGCTTCACGATCCCGATCGAAGATGGCAGCGCGTCCGGCGTGCTGGATATCGGTTCGCATTATTTTGAATTCATTCCCGAGGGCGAAGCCGATTCGAAGAATCCGACGGTGCTCGGGGCGCATGAACTCGTGGAGGGCGGACACTACTTTATCCTGCCGACGACGGACTACGGACTCTATCGGTATGACATTCGGGATTTGGTGAAAGTCACAGGCTTTTTTCACAAGACACCTTTACTTCAGTTTCTGGGCAAGGGGAGCCATTTCGCCAATCTCACCGGCGAAAAGCTGTCCGAATATCACGTTACGAGGTCAATCGACGAGGTCGCCAAACGTCGAAAAGTGGGCCCCGCGGTCTATAGCTTGGCGCTTGCTGGGATGACGCGCAGCCGTTTTACGGCCTTTTCGTCGAGTCAGGCGATCCATTGGAAACGCAGGCCCCGAAGGAATTCCTGCGCGAGTTCGACCTTTTAGTGCGCGAGAACAATTCTGAATATGAAAGCAAACGAAACAGCGCCCGATTGGGACCAGTCCGAATGATGGTCCTGCCGCACGGTTATTGGCAGCAATGGGACCGCGATCGGTTGGCCCGAACGGGTGGCGTTCCGGAGCAATACAAGCACCCCTGCCTGTTGGGCGATGTCAATTTCCACGCCTCCGCGCCGGTCCAACGTGAAATCCGCGACGATTGAACGGCGCGGAAATACAACATCCCAATGATCCCGAACGCTGAAACCACTTCTCGCAACTTCAACTCCGAACAGCCAACGGCAAAGTCCGATCGCGCGGCGATGATGATTGTGTTCTTCATCGTGGTTGTCGATTTGCTCGGATTCGGCATCGTGCTGCCGCTTCTGCCTGTGACCGGACAGGAATATCTTTTACCTCTTTTTCCTGGAGACGGAGCAAGGGCGCTTCGCGGCGCCATGATCGGCCTGCTGCTGGCGAGTTTTTCGGCGATGCAGTTTTTCTTCGCCCCGATGTGGGGCCGACTTTCCGACCGCGTTGGCCGACGTCCGATTCTGCTCGTGGGCCTGGTTGGCTCCGTGCTCTTTTACGCCCTGTTCGGCTATGCCGCGGGAATCGGAAGCAACGATGCCAGCGCCGTTCTCTTGCCGCGTGAAGCGCAATTGGCATTAATCCTGATGTTCGTGGCTCGCATTGGGGCGGGAATGGCCGGGGCGACAATCTCAACCGCCCAAGCCGTCATTGCGGACTGCACTCCGCCGGAAAAGCGCAAGCATGGGATGGCGATGATCGGTGCGGCATTTGGTATTGCTTTCACCTTCGGTCCCATGCTCGGCGCCTTGGCGATGTATGCCGCCCCTCACGGACGGGCCGCGACTAGCTACACCGGCTACGTTGCATCGGGTTTGTCCGGCATTGCCTTGATTCTTGCGTTAGGCATGCTTCGTGAGACTCGGAAGTTCGCGCATGCGGGACCAACGCCAGGGGAACCAGCGCCCGTTGAAACTGAGGAATCGACGCTCGGCGCGGAAGTCGCCGGGCCGTCGCGACGGCGAATCTTCAATTTCTCGGCGTGGCGCTGGGCATTGAGCAATGGGGCCATTGCTCCGGTGATACTCACATTTTTCCTCGCGACGATCGGTTTTGGCGCCTTTGAGAGCACGCTCGCGCTCTTAATCAAGGACATCCTCGGTTTGGATAAGGAACACGCATACTGGATTTTTGCCTACGTCGGTTTCATCCTGGTGCTCACCCAGGGATTTCTGTATCGCAAGATCGCGAAGTCGTTTTCGGAAGTCATCCTCATGACCGCCGGAATCGTGCTCATGTCGGTCGGCGTAATCGGGTTGGCTGCGGTGAGTCTGCTAAAGTCGACGAATTACTCGGCCAGCAGCTTTTTGATGACGTCGATGATGATCGTGCTGGCGGTCGCGGTCGTGGGTTTTGCGTTCCTGACGCCTTCGGCTCAGGCACTGATTTCCAGACGGACGTCGGCGGAGCGGCAGGGTGAAATCCTGGGCGTTAATCAATCGGCGTCGGCGCTCGCTCGAATTCTCGGGCCAATCTTTGGGAACTTGCTTTACGCCGTGACGTCAACACACATGCTGCCTTACATTTTCGGCGCGGGTCTTCTGTTGCTGATGTTGCCCTTGATCCCGCGCATCGCGCAGGGTAGCTTATGCGGACGCAGAACCTCGCGTCCGAACATGAAACCGTCATTATGCGACCTTCGACCCGATCGCATCGCGCTGATCAAACCCAGCGCGCTGGGCGATGTCGTACATGCCCTGCCCGTATTGCATGCGCTTTGGCTGCGCTTTCCCGGAGCGACGATCAGTTGGGTCATTCGTGAATCTTTGCAATCAATTCTTACCGCTCATCCAGATCTCGACGAGACGATTTCATTTGACCGCCACGGTGGAATTCGAGCGACAGTCGCTCTCGCACGTCAGTTGGAGGCGAGAAAGTTTGATCTCGTAGTCGATTTGCAGGGCTTGCTTCGCACTGGTTTGATGTGCGCCGCGACACGCGCACCGCGCCGGGTGGGTTTATCTTCAGCGCGGGAAGGGTCGCGTTGGTTCTATAGCGACCTTGTGAATGACGATTTGAGCTTGCACGCGGTGGACCGCTACTGGCGAGTCGCCGAGGCGCTGGGGGCGGGGAACTCGCCGAAGCAATTTCATGTCCCAATCTCGAATGAGAGTCGAGCATGGGCGAATCAATTCCGTTGCGAGGCGCCTGTCATCGTGGTTTCACCCGGATCGCGTAGGGTGACCAAACGCTGGACTCATTTCTCGGATCTCGTTAATCGGGCGCAAAGCAGATTCGGCGGCAGCGCAATCCTGGTTGGCTCGCCGGACGAAGCTGGACTTTCAGCGCGAGTCGCCGCCGACATTCGAGGAAATTGCCTGAATTTCGCGGGCAAAACAACGCTGCCTCAACTAGCGGCCATGCTCGAACGGGCGGATGTCGTGCTCGCCAACGATAGTGGTCCACTGCATCTCGCGGCGGCGCTGGGCCGGCCAATCGTTGCTCCTTACACTTGCACAACGATAAAAAGACATGGGCCGTATCTGCAATCTGGTGCTGTCGAATCTTCCGTTTGGTGCCGCGGCAGTTACGTCAAACGCTGTTCGCGGCTGGATTGCATGATCGAATTGTCGGCCAATCGCCTCTGGCCGGTTCTGGAAGAGGTGCTATTTCGATGGGCAAGCCATTCCCGTTCCGCCTGATTCTCGCTAGCGGCTCGCGCAATCGGCGAAAACTGCTCGCGGAAGCCGGCTACACATTCGAAGTCATTCCCGCCAATATCGATGAACCGACTGAAGCGATGTTTGGCGATTGCCGCCAGTATGTTCAACAAGTATCGTGGATGAAAGCCCAGGCCGTCGCAACGAAAATCCCAAACGGCGTCATTCTGACCGCCGACACCGTCGGCTGGCACAACGGCAAAGTCATCGGCAAGCCAAACGATGCCGATCATGCTCGTCAGATCATCCGCGAACTCAGTGGCGCCGTTCACGAACTCTGGACCGGCTGTTGCTTGTGGAAACGGCCCGGAGATTTCCAAATCTGCTGGCAGGAACTAAGCCTTTGCCGAGTGAAGAATTTTACCGGCGACGAGCTTGAAGCCTACATTGCCACCAACCGCTGGGTCGGCTGCAGCGGGGCCTACTCGATCGAAGGCGGCAACGACCCTTACGTTCGAGTGGTCGAAGGAAGCGTCAGCAACGTAATCGGGCTGCCGATGGAATCGCTGGAATCAATGCTTCAGAGAATCGCCGCCGACTAACGAACGCGGCGAAAGCGTTGCGGAATCGGATGGGGGAAGGTGTCCATCAAGACGAGTTCGTCCTCGGCAACCAAAACACGATAGCGCTTTGGTTTCGGGTTGGGGCCAGGAGGCAAAAGTTTGTTTCCGGGAATCATGACCTCAATGTAAATGTCGTCAACGAAGCGATAGGTGCTGGTGAATTCAATCGGGCCAAGGCACTTCACCCGACCATCCGCCCAGAATTCGTAACCGAACTTGAATTGGTCCTGGAACCGGCCGATCAAGAGTTGACGTGGGTTGCCCGTCTTCCACTTCGGGTCATTTACAAGTCGGCTGAAATCCCGTCGTTCCTTGTCATAGTCGTCGGGATCGCCAAAGTGCGCTGAGGCCAATACTCCCGGCTTGCTCTCGAAGCCATGTAGGCCGGGTGCAGTTGCAAAACGGCGCACCCAAAATGTAAGCAAAACTCGCAATTTCTTGCTCCGGTGACCCTTTGCAAAACCAACGAAAATGCTCTCGTCACCGTTTTGCCAACGAAACCATTGCGTGACCCCGGCCGAGGCGGCGTTGCCGGCCCACTGGGCGGCAGCGCCTGGGTCGCGGCCGAACGCCTCGAGGATATCAGAACTACCCGCGCTGCGGCCGGCGCCGAGAATCTTTTGCACGTCTTCCAGAGCCATGCCCGCTTCGATCTGGTCAAGCACCGCGCGCTGGACGGCGGGATTGATGCCGACAAATGCCAGCGATGGACTCGCCGCTCCGCCGCTGCTTCCGCGAAAGTAAATGAAGCCCGCGACGCCGATGATCGCGACGAGAACCAGTACGAAACCGAGCACGATCGCCGCCATCACAATAACGGGGATCACGATCGACGTGCCGGTTCGCATCGGAATTGTCGGTGGTGGCGGAACCGGCTTCATTGCTTTCGAAAATGGAAATACCGTTCCGCAATTGCTACATCGAATCGGCGATGAGCGTGGCAGGTTCGAATCGACCGCCAGCAAACATCCGCATTTCGGGCAGTGAAATTTGATTGTCGCCACGGTAGGAGTCCGCGGGAATCGAGCAATGGGGTTAATTTGGATTGTCGCTGAATTGGTCTGTCGGATCAAGCGAAAAGTGCTGAAAAGGAGCCGAGCGATGCTACGCTCGCTCGGCTCCGGATAATCTCACGCAGCCTGCCGCACTTCCTCGGCCATTTGCGGCCGGGCGAGCATCACTTCCAGGGCATTAACAAGTCGGTCCGGCCCGCGGCCATCGATCAACTTTCGACCGTAGCGAGCCATGCTTTGGCGTTCGCGGGGATCGCTCAGCATATTTTGCACGGCCTGCCGCAACTGGCCGGCGTTGACGCTGTCGCAATCGCCGAGGTTCAACGCGGCGCCCTCGTCATCCAGTCGCTGGGCGTTCATCATGTGCCAGGGCGACTGAACCAACATCAGTTGCGGGATTCCGATGCACGCCAGTTCGAGCGACCAGGAATCGCCCGAGGTTAGCGCGAAGTGACATCGGCCGAGCCGCAAGCTGATTTCGCCGGGTTCCGTGACAACATCGAAACGCTCCGGATTGGCTTCCTTCAGCGACAACAAATCCATCATTGCTGGATTTTGCGGCCGAATCACCACATCCATTCGTTCGACCCGTGAGATCGAAAGCAATTGCCTGGCGCAGTTCGAGGGTTTGACCGCGAACATCATCATCGCCAAACGCGACGAGGACGCGGAAGGGGGTCGGCGGTTCCTGCGAGCGAATTGGCCGCATGCGGCGTATGAACGGCCTCACTAGGGCGAACCGTTGGCCCATTAGAAGCTGAGTGCCCGGGGAGTAGGAATAGGCCTCCGGAGTGGGGCCAAGCATGGGATTGATCAACACCGATCGCGGATGGCTTGACGCGGCTTGGGTGTCGATCACCACTAGCTGCGCCCGGTTGCGGCCAGGCCGGCGAGGTAGTCGCTGCTGAGACTCGGGTCGGCGACAACGATTGCGGCGGCCTGATATTGGCGAATGATGGCGCTGGTTTCACGCAAATCCTCGACGGTTCCAATCGGGCTTTCGGCGAGCCGCCATTCGTGGCCGCCTTTTTGGACCGCGGAGACAACCGTGGCCGGCTCCGGGCGAACCAGAAAGTGAATGCCGCGCCGCCGCCGTTGTAAGGCGTTGGCATAGGTTACGCATTGGTAAAAGGCTTCATACCCCTGCGACGACGTGGCGTCGCAGCGGACCAGAATCGGAAACTTGCTCATATTTAGAACATCCCTTGCGGAATGGAGGACGGAATATCTCCGCGATCGGCAGTTTCCCCGAAAGCGCAGGCGCGAAAAGCGCCGTGCCAAAGCACGGTTCACAAATGCGAGTCGTGAACCATCGGGTCGAATGGCGCCATCCCCGAGCGCAGGTGCGCCGGAATTTGTCGCCTTACGGAAACGGACCGTTCAACGGAGGGAATCAGAAAGGAGGCCGGCTCGTGGATGGAGGCCAGGAAGTCGTGATGCGTGGGGGGAGAATGATGCTGGCTGTGGCGATGAATCCATTCATCGAGACCTCTTCTCTAGAAGTTCCGGATGGAACCAAGATCGTTGGGTTCCGGCCAACGACGAGACCGATTTAAGCCGAAATTCCGAAGCATGTGAAGAGCAAAAAAATGAAGTCTTTATTTCAGAACCTTGCTTGACATATTCCGGACAATCGTTTATCTCTCTGCCCGGTTGAGGTTGGACAGACAGTTCCATCGCGGCTGGCCGCGTGCCGGCGCTCTGTTCGCGCAAGTCGGCGGCGTTCCACGTGGAACGTCCGTACCCATCATTATCACCAGAATAATCGACATTGCTGCCATCCGCCCTAGGATGGTAGAATCCGCACCCGTTTTGCCGGTGTCTTGAGGAAGGGAACAATGGACAAGAAGGTGCAGCCTCGGCTTGGACGCGGTTTAGAGTCGCTGCTGGGCGGCCCACATATGGAGATTGGACCCGATGCCGCCGGGTCCGCGAACGATTCGGCCTCCATCCTGCAGATCGCCATCGGCCGAATTACGGTCAATCCGTATCAACCGAGAAAGACCTTCGACGAAGATGAACTCGAAAGTCTGGCCGAAAGCATCATCACTCACGGCGTCTTGGCGCCGATCCTCGTTCGTCCGGTCGGCGACCAGTTTCAGCTAGTCGCGGGCGAGCGCCGTCTGCGCACCGCCCAGATCGCGGGGCTGACCGAGATTCCAGTCAACATCCGCGAGATGGACGAGCAGCAGTTGCTTGAGGCGGCCCTCGTCGAAAACATCCAGCGCACCGACTTGAACCCCATCGAAAAAGCCCACGGATTCAAGGAGTATCTCGACAAGTTCCAAATGACCCAGGAACACCTGGCGGTTCGCATCGGCGTCGATCGCACGACAATCAGCAACCTCATCGGCCTGCTCAACCTCCCTCCCGAAGTGCAGGACTTTGTCCGCAGCGGCGCCCTTTCGCTCGGCCACGCCAAGGTGCTCAAAGGCCTGGCCGAATCGGCCCAACAGGTCAGCCTGAGCAAGGAAGTAATCGCCAAAAGCCTGTCGGTCCACGCCCTGGAGTCGCTCGTCAAAGAGCAACGCGAACAGAAGGCGGCGCAACCGGCTGAAAAACCGCCCGAGGTGCAGAAGACCAATCACGTTCAGTCGATCGAGGACGAACTTCGCCAGCGGCTATCGCTGCGCGTGGCGATCAAACTGAGCGCCAAGGACAAGGGCCAAATCGTGCTGCAATTCGACTCCAACGATGACTTTGAACGGGTGCTCGAGATCCTGCGGCGATGAAATTGCACTTTTTGCCTGGTTTTTCCGAAGATTGCACGGAAAACTCGCGTTTTCTCTCGAACATTACGAAGATTGCGCGCTTCTTGCGCGGCTGGAATCTTCGGAAATCTTCGAAAAAAATGCATCAGGACGTGCGCGGAACTGGATCCGAACCGGCGGCTATGGTCAGTTGTCCTATTGAAGCCGATCGACTAAACTGTGTTTCACCGGGGTGTAGCTCAGCCTGGCTAGAGCGCGTGGTTTGGGACCACGAAGTCGCAGGTTCGAATCCTGTCACCCCGACTAGACGAAACAAGAAGCCCTTCGGCCAGAACGTAGAAGGGCTTTCTCATTGTGGCGACGAGAGTTGCGCTCTCGAATGTGTCGTTCACACATGATCTTGAAGACGCGATTTCCCAACTCAGTACCGCCAATGGTTTAGTGCGAATCGCCTCGCCGGGCACTCACTGAGGTCCGTTCGGCGGCGTCCAACGAAACATCATCACATGGTTCCGGCCCGCATTTTCCAGGAACATCACGTACTCGCCATTCTTGCGTAGGGTGACGTTGAGCGCATTGTCTGAATCGACGCACCCGCCGCTGCCCTTGAAACCGTTGATGTTCGGTCGAAGTGTGCCGATGTACGCACCGTCCTCGAGGGCATGAACGCGAATGTAGCCGTAGCCATACGCCATGAAAAAGTACTTTCCGCAAGCGGAAATTGCCTGGACACCGCCGCCGCCGTAACTGGTCTCGGGCGTGTAATTCTTGTCGTCGAGTGGCACTTTGATCGACCAGCGCTCCTTCCGCTTGGCCGCATCGGACCAGTTGATCGTAGCAGATCAGTAAATTGCACACGTTTTCTTCGGACTGCGGTGAGCCACCCGCGATGAGCACGTCTTCCGTGGGGATGTAGAACAGCCTGCGGAGGCGAGAGCGCGGGAACTCTTTCGGGTTCTTGTAGCTCACCTCAGACGCCCGGCGGTAGATGGGATTGCCGTTCTTGTCGAGACCCTCGCACGGCATGTGCCAAATGGTTTCCTCCGCGCACTGCCATATGCCGGCTTTGGCGTCGAGGTGCATCGAACCCCAACGCGGTTCCTTCTTGACGTCGGCAAACTCACCGGGGTCGGCGACGCCGTCGTTGTTTTTGTCCGTCCAGATGAAGCTTTCGGCGTCTTCCGGCCACCGCTTGCCGGCACCTGGACGCCAGAGTGTAGCGCCGCCCACGTAGCCGCACGGGGCCGCGATGTAGCCCTTGCCGAACTTGTAGATCTCCAGGCTGCCGGTGCCCTGGCCGCCGCAGTAGAGGAAAGGCTTCCCCTCGATTCTTCGGATACCGTTGATCAACCGATGCGAAGGGCCATGACCTTCGAGTAGGCGGTTATCGCTTGGGTATTTGAACCGATCGACCGTGAACCCGGCCAATGACTGCTCTTGGCCTGGCGGCTTCGTCCAATCCATCTTGAAGACGTTTTCTTTGGTGTAGACCGTGTTTTCGTCGTCCGGGTCGATGGACGCGGTGTCAAGCCAGTTGCCGAGGCCGTGGACGTCCCAGAGCCTTTTTCCCGATGGGTCGTAGGCTTCGATCGAGACGTTGTACCACGTTCCAAAAACAGAGGCGACGTAGAGGTTTCCGGCTTTGTCGGTGCCCAGGCCGCGAATCCAGTGGAACTTTCTCGGCCCATACTGCCCCGGTTCGCCGGACAGAATGCCGCCTTCCGTGCCGAACGTGTCCACCTTCTTCGGCTTCTCGGAGACGTCGTAGATCCAGACCTGACTGTGCTTGTTCAGCCCACCGACGAGTAGGCGGCCCTTCGCGTCCACGGCCAGAGAGCAGGGATTCTCAAAGTCCGTGATTTCCGGGCCCGCTTCGCCTTTGGCAGTATAAGAAACGATTTTCGCACCGCCGGTGTAGAACGACAAATAGGGCTCCTTGGCCGGTTTGCCTTCAATCACCCAGATCCTGCCATCGACCCCGACCGCAAGTGGGCCCGGCTTCGCTGCCGCGAAGGATCGCACCTCTTTCATCGTCACCGTCGATAGCAGCCGCACTTTACCCGCGTCGTAGTCGCTGATGTAAAGCTGCTCTCCGCGAATCGCGAGGCCGTGAAAATTGCCCTTGAGGATTGCCGTTTTGTTGTAGCCTGTATCGCCAATGCGCGTGCGGAACAGGCCCGCCCCGGTCCCGATATAGACGTAGTTGGCGTCCGCCACGACCGCGGAGGAACTGCTGCCCCACCCGCTGTCGTAGTCGTACTTCGTGACGAATTTGCCGTCCTTGTAGGATGCGACCCCGCCGAAGGCTTCCGACACCCCAGCCGAGTACACGGTCCCGTCCGGCGTCACGCCGATGCCGCACACGTTGACCGGCACCGATTGATGACCCTTCTCGGTGGCGAACGAGTTGGCAAGCCACGAGTGGACAACCTTTCCCGGCAGGTTGTCCTCCTGTTGCTTCTCGGCAGCCCGTGCATGCTCGGGGACGTCGAGGGAAAGCAGTGCCAAAAGGCTCGCGCACGTCAAGAGAATTCGGATCGGGGTGAACACAAAACACCTTTTGTAGATCGCGTGGCCATACGGTTTTCGAGGGGACAAAAAAACGCGGTAAAGGAAGACGGATTCGGGGTGGCCGGGCCGGGGCTTCGTCGTCGATTCAATTCGGCGGACTTGCCCGGGGCGAGTGATCGAATGAACCTTGAGGTTATCTGTCGGTTCCAAATACCCAACTTCAGATTGCGGCGCCAATCACTTGTTTTGATAAACGGACGGGTCCGTCATCGTAACAAAAAACTCTTCGCTCATCCGCCGTGCGCTTGTACCGGCTCTCGGGACCGTAATTGAGGACTTTTCATACTCCTCTGCCTGGGTAATGCAGCGGCGATCGAAGAGATTGTAGACCCACGCACCGTCGCCCCATTGGTTCGATTTTCCGAGATCGCTTTTAGCATAGCCACGCAACAGGTCGCCGAGCGCGTTGGCGGGGAGCTTCTCGAACGATTTCGGCTCCCAATCGCTCACTTCCTTCCAGAAGTAGCCCCGTGCCCAGTTGACGAATCGAAAATGCTTCATCGTGATCTTCCAGGCCCAAGCGTCGCTGCCGTTGTACACTCCGCCATCGACCTGGAAGACGATCACCTTAGTCCGCGATAGACGGATCGGTGAGGTATGCGGTGGCGACCGTCGTGCAAGATCCTCCGCAGAAGATAAGCAGCGGCTTCTTGGCGCTCGCCTTCCGCGCCTGGGCGACGATCAAATCACTCCCTGGGGACGGGCGGTATTTCGTATCGGTCACCAGCCCGCTCGCCGGCTCGCGTAGCGCATCCATGGCACCGACGACCGGGTCCGGAATCTTCTTCAGCCCGCTCGCCCTCGCCGCCTTCAGCAACTTGTCGCAGTCTTTGACCTGCTCTTCCAGTTTGTGGGCGTATCCTTTCTCCCATCCGAACGTGCAGCGGGTGATGATGTTGCCGCGCAAGTCGCACTTGCCGAGGCTGGCCTTGGCCCAGATGTAGGCGGCGTCTGGGACATCGGTCCACCAGTCGTTGTCGTAAATGACCGGATTGTCCGGGGACACCCCCTCGATGATCACCTGTGTTTCACTGACCTTATACTTGGGAGGGACAGCCTCGCTGGCGGTGATAACCAGCAACGTGGCCAGGATCGCCACTGACATCAGTGTGGACCCCTTGGATCGTTGGGTTTTCATGCCGAATCTCCCAAGTGATAAGCGTCTCAGCCCGCACTTGTGTCGCCAACAAGGAGGAAGTGCCGTCCAAACTTCAGATGTTCTCTCATGAATCGCGAGGCCTCATCGTTGCGCCCATCCATGATCGCTTCGCCGATCGCCTCGTGATCTTCGTGGCTCTTTGTGCAAACGGCCCGGCGCCAATCGATTGACCTGCAGAATGGAGCGGTGCAATCTGATCAAAGCATCGCTCCAGCCAAACCATCATCTCTCGGTTATCGAGTAGCCGGGCCAGTAACCGGTGGAACGCGATATCCAATTCTGTCGCCGCAAGAAAGTCCTCGGCTTCGGCGGCCAAAGCTTGCTGACGGAGATTGGATTTCATCGCTTCCCGCTGCGAACTCGACAGCGAGCTGCCAGCGAGTTGTGCAGAGATGACAGGCTCGACCGCCATTCTCACGTCGAAAAGTTCGGCGATCTCACGCGCCGTCAACTCCCGAACGAAAATTCCCCGTTGTGGGGATACAGTCACCAACCCTTGTGATGCGAGGTTTTCCAGCGCAGCACGGATCGGCGTCTTGCTCATTCCGAGGCGAGTTGCCAACTGCCGCTCGGATAGTGTCGATTGGGGAGCAAATTCGCCTGACTGAATCAGTCGTTTGATTTCTTCAAATGCTCTTTCTTTCAGCATCACGGGCGAAAGCATTGACTTAGGCGCGAGGACCGGCAATTCGGATGGAGCCTGTGAATTTCGGTGTACGGACATAGCGCTAGCCACCGAACAAGGGACAGAAAACCGAAGCATGCCATGCGACTGAGATCTTAGTGAAATCTCACTGAGATGCCAATTCAATCTGGAAGACAATCAGGCTTTCTTGGACGAAGCCGATTACCTCAATTGCTTTTGCGAAATTACGATCCGCTTTTCTTCACCTTTCCAACCGCGAATGCCGGCCAGGAAAAGTTCAATAGCCGTCTTGTCGTCTCGACTTGCGAATTGAACGGGTCGTCGCATTGCTTTGCGGCGAGTCGTTTCTCATTTCGTGCCAATCGCTTGCAGTTGATTCGCTGGTCCGCAAACAAAGTTCAAACCGCCGACCGACGTCGACATCTCGGCAAGACAATCTGCCCCAATTCATTGTCCAGCAGTAAGTTACAGAGTACAAATCCGGCCACCACTCACGCGGGTATACGACGACTCTTTTCATCACGAAATGTTCCAATCCGGCAAGTGAGCATCCTCGTATCAGGTGCGTCGCCTACAAAAAGCGCGGCCTCGATCCGCCGAAGCGGGGTTTGGTATCATCTTTGAGGCTACTCTCGGCGCGCCGTTCCACTGAGCTTGGTCGTTTCGCAGCTGGACGGTACGCGACAACCCGCCGCGCCACTTCGGCGTGGGCTTCAGTGACAACTTCTGAACGGCGGCCTCATGAGCGATCACCCGCAGGCATTGAGCGGCACATGCACCGGCCGTTTCGACTCCGTGCGCGAGCTGTTCGCAGCCAATCTCGAATCTGGTGACGACCTCGGCGCCTCGCTCGCCGTCAGCATCGACGGCGAGATGGTCGTCGATGTGTGGGGCGGCTGGGCCGACGACGCCCGCACCGTGCCGTGGACCGAAAACACGATCACCTGCGTATTTTCCACGACCAAGACGATGACCTCGCTCGCCGCGCTCCTGCTGGTGGACCGTGGCGAACTCGACCTCGATGCAAACGTCGCCTCGTACTGGCCGGAGTTCGCAGCCCGCGGCAAGCAGAAAATCAAGATTCGCCAGTTGCTGTCACATACTTCGGGCGTCTCGGGCTGGGACCAGCCGGTAACCATCGACGACTTGTACGACTGGGACAAATCGACGGCCATGCTGGCAGCGCAGGCGCCTTGGTGGGAACCCGGGGCGGGTTCAGGCTACCACGCGCTGACCTACGGCCACCTGATCGGCGAAGTGATTCGGCGCATCACCGGCCAGCGTCTCGGGGAATTCTTTGCTACGCATATTGCAGGACCGCTGGGTGCCGACTTCCACATCGGCCTGCCGCCCGCGGAGTTCCAGCGTGTCGCCAACGTGGTGGTGCCGCCAGCGCTGCCGTTCGACCCAACCCAGCTCGACCACAACAGCTTGACATTTAAGACCTTGACTGGCCCGACCAGCTCGGCGGAACTTAGCTGGACCGAGCGCTGGCGGCGCGCGACATCGGCGCGGCCAACGGCCACGGCAATGCCCGTTCGGTGGCGCGCATCCAATCGGCAGTGGCCTGCGGCGGCGAAGTCGATGGCGTGCGGCTGCTCACGCCGAAGACGATCAACCGAATCTTCGAAGTGCAAAGCAACACCATCGACCTCGTGCTGGGAATACCGCTCAAGATCGGCGTCGGTTATGGCTTGCCCTGGCCGCAGGTGATGCCCTTTGTCCCGGAGGGTAGGCAGTGTTTCGGGGCCGGAGCGGGCGGCTCGATAGTGATCGCCGACGCAGATCGCCGCATGACCATTGCCTACGTGATGAACAAGTTTGGGCAGAACGTGATGATCGTCGGACCCATCGCGGCGGCGCTGGTGGAGCGGGTGTATGACATCGTGAATCGCTAAACCGCGCAACGCGTCGTTCGGCACGCGTCGGTCATATCAGCCATTTTCCGTGACTGACCCAGGTCACTTTCTTTGAGTCCGTTTCGGGTCTCAACCCGCAAGTGTTTCCGCGACTGCGATTAACGACTTTGTCCAGTCGCAAAACGAGCCCGAAAAAAGTTCAATAGCCGTCCTGTCGCCCCGACTGGTTTCAGAACCGAGCCCTTCGGCGCGTACGTCGAAGGGCTCTTGCACTTGATTTTCGGCACTCTTCGCATCGTCCAGCCCGGTTCAAACTGCTTCGACTTGATTCAGGGTATTTGTTGGCCGCTGGCGTAAAGCGTTTCTAGGCTGGGCCTTCCCGCGGTTCAAACGGGTTCGCACCGCACACTACTTGGCGTAGACTACCAACGATTGGGTACGGGGCAGACCGGACCGGTCCCGCCGCGTCAACTCTATTTGGCAATTCGCTCCGGTGCGACCCGACAAGCCGCACCGTTAAAGAAAAACCTGGATCAAACCGAGCCCGAGCGAGCAGTATAAGGTAGAGGGCGCTAAAGCTCCGAAGGATGGGACATGGCGATAGGACAACTGAATGGTGTCATCCAGCACCTTTGCAGGGCGAAGCTTCTGCGGGATGGGGCAGGGCTGACCGATGGGCAACTGCTGGAGGACTACCTCAGCCGTCGTGACGAGGCGGCTCTTGCAGCCCTTGTGCAGCGGCATGGACCAATGGTTTGGGGCGTCTGTCGCCGGGTTCTCAGCAACTACCACGACGCCGAAGATGCGTTTCAAGCCACCTTCCTCGTTCTGGTCCGCAGGGCGGTGTCAATTGCCGCACCGGAGTTGCTCGCCAACTGGCTCTACGGGGTGGCACACCAGACGGCAATCAAGGCGAGGGCAACCGTCGCCAAGAGAAAGGTTCGGGAAAGGCAGGTGACGGAAATGCCGGAGCCAGCCGGGGTTGAACAAAACCTCTGGAACGACCTGCAACCGCTGCTCGACCAAGAACTGAGCCGCCTGCCCGACAAGTATCGTGGCGTCATCGTCCTGTGCGATCTGGAAGGTAAGACACGCAAGGAAGTTGCCGGCCAACTCGGCTGTGCGGAAGCCATCCCGCGCTCGAAGCATGCCGCTCAATTCGCTTTGCGAAGCTCATATCTTGAAGGCATACGCCCGACTGGAGAATTGCGATGATCATCGCCCTGGCGTCGCCCACGGTCGCAACTTCGATTGATGATGGCCTGGAAAAAGTCAGGCGTTTTCAGTCCGAGGCGGCCGCCCAGGGCGCGGCGATCGTCTGTTTCCCCGAAGCCTATTTGCCGGGCCTGCGGGGAATGGATTTTGAAGTCCCGCCGTTCGATCGAGCCGATCAGGCGCGGGTGCTCCAGGTTGTCGCGGAGGGTGCCCGATCAAGTTCCATCGCGACGATTCTTGGCATGGAACGGATCGGCGATGCAGGGCGGCAAATCGCCGCGGCGGTCGTCGATTCCCGCGGTCAAATGCTGGGCTTCCAAACCAAAAACCAACTCGATCCGACCGAGGATCGCTATTACGTTCCGGGAACGATGCGGCAGATCTTCGAAATCAACGGCGTCAAATTCGGCGTCGCGATCTGCCATGAGGGGTTTCGCTACCCCGAAACGGTGCGATGGTCGGCGGTGCGAAGCGCCAAGATTGTGTTTCATCCGCACTGTACGGGCAGCGATCGGGAAGGCGTTCTTCGAACGAACTGGGGTGAAACCGATGCACCCTATTACGAAAAAGCGATGATGTGCCGCGCCCTCGAAAACACAATCTAGGTTCATCCGGGAAATCCGCGTTGAGTTCTTGAAAAATGGACATGCTTGCCTCTGATGGAGTTAGGTAAACAAGCTCCGCAAGAGGGTTCAGCATGTCCACGAGTTTACTGTATCACGGGTTTGGTCTGGTTGGCTACCGGTATGTGGGTCAGGAATTTGGCGCTGGCCGGGTGACGTTTCGCATCGAGCAGTCGCGCGAGCAGTTGCGCTGCCCGCATTGCCACGGGGATAACATTTGGCGGCAGGGGGCGGTCGAGCGGACGTTTCGCACGATTCCGATTGGATCCAAGCCGGTGCAGTTGCGCTTCGAGGTGCCGCGGGTGCTGTGCTTCGACTGCGGCGTGATGCGGCAAGTGAAGTTGGGCTTTGCGGACCCGAAGAAACGCTACACCCGCTCCTTCGAGCGGTACGCGTTGGAGTTGTCGCGTTACATGACGATCCAGGATGTCGCCACGCATCTGCAGGTGAGTTGGGACACCATCAAGGAGATCCAAGCGCGGTCGCTGACGCAGCGGTTTGGCCGGCCGAAACTGGGGAAATTGAAGCAGATCGCCATCGACGAGATCGCCATTGGCAAGGGGCACCAGTATGTGACGGTGGTGCTGAATCTGCTCAGCGGGGCGGTGGTCTTCGTCGGCGACGGCAAGGGCGTCGAGGCGTTGAAGCCGTTCTGGAGGCGGTTGAAGCGGTCGCGGGCCAAGGTGGAAGCGGTGGCCACCGACATGTCGCCGGCGTATATCCGAGCGGTGCACGACAACCTTCGCCAGGCGGTGCATGTCTTCGATCATTTCCACGTGATCAAACTGTTCAACGACCGACTCAGCGATTTTCGGCGCGACCTGTACCGGCAGGCGACGCGTCGCGGCGAGCGTCGGGTGCTCAAGGGAACCCGATGGCTGCTGCTGAAGAACCCGGAAAACCTCGATGCGAGCCGCAACGAGCGGCGACGATTGCAAGCGGCGTTGCGTCTGAACAAGCCCCTGGCGACCGCCTACTACCTCAAGGAGGATCTGCGGCAAATCTGGCAACAGCCCACCAAGGCCCAAGCCCAACGCGTCTTCGACGATTGGTTGGCGCGGGCGCGAGCCTCGGACATCCGCATGCTGATCCAGTTCGCGGACACCCTGGAACGACATCGCGAGGGCATTTTGAACTACTACGAATACCCGATCTCAACCGGCCCGCTGGAAGGCACCAACAACAAAATCCAGACCATGAAACGACAAGCCTACGGCTTCCGAGATCGTGAGTTCTTCAAACTCAAAATCCTCGGTCTCCATGAGACTAAACACGCTTTGGTCGGATGAACCACAATCTATTTCGCCAGCGTCAACTATGGCTTTCGCTTTCCCGAATCGGCGACCAGCGTCATCGATCCATCAGGAAATTGCCGGGCCCATTTGCCATATGGACAAGCGGGGCTGCTGGTGCAGCAGATTGATCTGGAGAATGCGACCGGCCTCCTCGCCTCGCGGTATGCGCCGGAACGATATCAAGAGTGCACATCGGCGTGATGGTCATTGCCTCACCATTTCCGCAAGCTTCAGAATCGTATTCCAATTCCGCCCCGTGCCGCGAGTTTGCAGCGTCTTTTCGATCAGCGTAATCGTCAGTTTCGACCGTCCGACCCCGTCAGGGTATACGGCGTAAAGAGTTCGGCCGATCGCCTCGACATATTCGCGTCCTTTGATCGCGGACTGGAGTGCTTTCACCTGATCCGCGGCCGGTTCCGATTTCAGGCAAATGGCCAGCAGATGGCCCGGGTCAGTTTTTGCTTCTTTCGGAAACGGATTGTCGGCGATCAGCTTCCCCCATACCTCTGCGGACCGAACCATGTAATCAATCACGAGGCCGAAGCGCTTTTGGGTCTCGGTTTCCAGCAGCTTTTCGAGGGCGCCGCCGGTTCGGCGAGTGCCATCGAAAACGAGATTGCCGCTTTGCAGCAGCGATTTCGGGTTCGAAAAGCCCAGCGATTCCACAAGATTTCGCAGGTCGGCCATGGCGATCATGTTTCGACCGCCAACGTTGATGGCCCGCAAAAGCGCGATCTGTTTTGACATGATGTTTCAATTATGGAAACGACACAACCCGTTGGAAGAAATCCATCCACAGGCGATGAACGCGCGGTAAGATAGCAACGATCGAATTCCGAGGCAGTCATGCCGGCGAAACGCATTCTGAAATCTGTCGCATTGATATTCTTGATTGCATTGCCGCTGGCGGCGCAGGAGCCAAGGCCAATTCCCGCCGGTCAGTTCGAAAAACTGCACGCACTGATCAAGCCCCAGCCGGGCGAATGGAAGTGGGCCGAGTTGCCCTGGTCGATCGATTTCGCGGACGCCCAGCGGCGTGCGCTCGCCGAGGGGAAGCCGATTTTCGCGGTGCTGTGTGCCCAGGGCTGCGTCGCGGGCTACACCTGAAACGGCGCCTTCGAGAGCCGTGCGCTCGCCATGACCGATTCGCGAGTGATCGAAGCCATCAATCGCGACTTCATTCCCTATGCTCATTGCGGCTCGCCCGGACTCAACAACTACCGAGTCTTGTCGGCGAGCGGAAAATTGCTGGCCAGCCACGATCGCTATCCGACCGAGGCGATAAAGACCGGCCTGGCCGAGTTCGCGAAGCTGCCCGCCGCGGAACGCGGGCCGCGCATCGCCAAGGGCGTGCCGCGCGTGAAAGACTATCCGCGCGCCGCCGAACCCGCCGAAGAATGGCCTGATTCTCCGCTCGCACATCCGCGCCCTCCAACGTGATGCAGACGGCGATCTCAGTTACACCGGCCCGTTGACGGTCGCGAACCATGCCTACTCATTCGCCGCGGAGCCGCAGCTCGATCATGTCTGGATCACCGAGCCCGAATGGAAGGCGATGATCCCGGCGAAAGCAGAAATTGGTTTCACGTTCGAAATGCCAAAGCCGGTCGCCGAGCGATTCGCGGTGTTTCACATGCTCGATAAGGGACTCGGCTGCAACGGCCATTTCTGGGAAAAAGCCACGGCGCGGATGAGTTTGAAAGTGATTGAGGCGACGAACGAGCGAATCAAAATGGCACTTTCGGGAAAGGGCCTGATCGGCAAGGCAGGAAGCGAACCGGTTATTTTTCAAGGCTGGATCGAGGTCGATCGCGCAAAGGGAGAGATTTCACGCTTCGACATGGTCGCCCTCGGCCGCGACAACGTGGACCTGCGCACCGCCGAGAATGAAAAATCGGTCAGCAACTACTGGTATCGAGTCGGCCCGAAAGCAACAGTCATGATGGCGATCGCCTTCGAAAAAATCGCCGGCGACAAACCGATCGATCGCGTCCCGCCTTACGCGATCATGTTCAATTCGGCGAAGGCATATAATCGGCCGTATTTTAAGTAACCGACTTCCAGGACCGTAGGCGAATTCCTCACGTTCCGCACCGCCGCGACCCGGCTCCAGGCCGCCGCCCATGTCCGCCGGCGTCTTGCCCTTTTCCTTCGCCATCGGCTTTCACGCCTTCTCGCGCGGCGTGCACTCGAACGGCCTCGGCTCCCGCTCACCCTCGGTCTGCCGATTCGGAAATCGTCGATTCCTGAAGTTCCACAGGATTGGAATCCTGTGCCACGGCCTGTGGCGAAGGATTCCAAACCTGTGATGGAAACAAAAACGACCAGGTTCTTCATGTGGCACAGGATTCCAATCCTGTGATTCCGAACCCTGCCGCCGGCACGGCTTCCGACACGCGCTCGGCGCAGGTCTCCTGACCTCACCGATTTGGGACCAGATCGCTCAACACGTCCAGTAATCCCGCTCCGGCGTCGTCAGCTTCGGCCGATCGATGAGCGAATCGATCATCGCAATCGCCGCATCCAGGTCGGCATCGCTGCGCAACGGCCGCAACGGAAACCGCCGGACGAGGTCCAGATACTGGTCCTCGGTCTTGCCGTAGAGCGAGCGAATTGTGGATGCCTGTTTCGTGGCCAAGTTCAATACTCTTTCCATTTGCCTTCGTCATATTCGGCGTGCGTCAGCACATGCCGAATGAACAACCTTCCGCGATCAAAATGGATAGCCGCGATCGGTCGATACTTGTTTCCGCCGATATTGAACCATTGACGTTGGGTTTTCTTGCCCGGTTCAGCCAAGTTTCCCAATTTGCCAAAAAACGTTTGACATGGCGTGAGGGCGGCGTTAAATTCGGTTTCCGTCGTATGCTGCGGGCGGGAGACGGCATGCGGTGCACGGCACCGCCTTACCAGCAATATCAGCGATTCTCCAGGAGCCATGATGAAACATCGATTTTCACCGAGGGAATGTGGCGTTTTCTTTGCGTAAGTGTGCTCGCGCTTTTAATTGCAACGTCGCCGGCGTCGGCGGGTTTCTTAACTTTTTCATTTACGGGAACGGTTGACTCGGTCGATTCCACACTCTCGGGCACGTTTACTCCGGGAACCACAATTTCGGGATCGTTTACATTCGACTCAACAACGGCCGCGCAGCCGGTTCTGACAGCACGACCGCCGTTTTTGACGCACTTACCTCGCTAAACTTCCATATCGGCACGTACTCGGCATCCTCGACCGGTGCTCCTGAAATCCAGACGGGCAACAACGAGGGCGGCAACGATGATCGTTATGCAGTCGTTTCGCGTGCCAGTGATGGGCTCACGGGCGATCCCGTCGGGACCAATCAACTCAGCACCTTTATTTTCGCGCTTGGACGATTCGTCCGGCGCGGTGTTTTCAGATGCACTCATTCTTCCGACCAGTCTCGATCTTTCGAAATTCAATAACCGGCAATTCTTTGTCTTCTTCGATGATCAAGGGACTGTTTCGACTCTGAGCGGAACGATTACTGGACTCGATGCCCCTGCCAATGCGGTGCCCGAACCGAGCAGCATCGCCCTCAGCATCTTTGGAATCGCGGGACTGGGTTTAATTCGAAAGCGAATGCGAATTGCTTCGCCCGCCTGATTTGCGATTTTGCACACGGGCTCCGTCGATTTCGCATGGTTTGGACGTGCCTCCGTCAAGCGAATTCTAGGCGACAGGTGGCCGCGGCGGAGTCATCGACGCCCAGGTTGTATTCCGGTGGGTCGATGATTCCACCCCGGCCACCCGTCGTTCCATCGCCGTCGTCGTCCGATCGATGAGCGAATCGATCATCGCAATCGCCGCATCCAGATCGGCATCGCTGCGCAACGGCCGCAACGGAAACCCCCGCAAAAGCTCCAGATACTGGTCCTCGGTCTTGCCGTAGAGCGAGCGAATTGTGGATGCCTGTTTGGCCGCCGAGGTCAATACTCTGTCCATTTGCCTTCGTCATATTCGGCGTGCGTCAGCACATGCGGAATGAACAACCTTCCGCGATCAAAATGGATAGCCGCGATCGGTCGATTCTTGTTTCCGCCGATATTGAAGACGGTAGATCGGCAGGTTGTTTCGCAAGTTGGCCGAGGGCCGGGATCTTGTCCCAGAGTTTGAACTCGGTCGCCTCGGCCGCATCATCGCCCGACCCTTCGGTGTAACGCTTTCCTTTATCGATGCGATCGCTCGGCGAGCTGACTCGGGGATTAGGCTGGCGTGCCGCAGCTTCGGTTCGGGGCCAGACAAATCGAGGATCTGGCCCAGATTGTGAAGTGCGATCCGAGCGTATTCCTCGACCACGCGGTCGGCGGTGATTTGCCAAGGTTGTTGCTGCGCTTGGTGAGCGGCCTGGATGGCCTCGGAAGCCCTGGTTTTGCCTAGCAATTGCGAACGAATCTTGTCAGAGTTTTCGGCGATGTACCCGGCTAGGATCGCCGCTTGGGGGCGTTCAGGTCGACCAGGTATTCCTTCGACGAATCACTGCTGTTTGGCGGTCAAAGGCATGAAGTAACGCTAACTGCTATGGTTTTCCCTCTCGTTGCCTAAAGTGGAATCCATGGCCAAATCCCCGGCCTGCATTCTGATCCTCCCAGCGAAACAGAATGACTTTTTCACACAATCCATTCTGAAGGCAGATGGAACTGGGCCGGTAAAGCTGTCCCAGTTCCAATCCGCAAGGATGTTCCATTTGCGTTCGAAGTCTCTCTCGCTCCGTCAGAAGAAGTGCGAACCGGATGTCATCTATTTGCACATCACAACCGGCTACGATTCCATCCGCGTCAAACAACGGGCTGATACCATCACCGCGGTTCGATGCGCCGTCGTTCGGATGGACCCCTTGCCAATAAAGGCCCCACTCAGGCGGGAACGGCTCCTGTCCGAATAGGATTCGCAGCCACCTGATGGGAAGTTTTCCGGTCAGAAAATTCCACTCACGCGTGATTAACCCGCGCGAATCGAGCATCCCGCATAACTCCTGGAGCATCCAACGCTCGATGTCTTCACCGGCAAAGAGGAAATCTCGATCCTCGCGGCGCAGCCGATTATCCCCAAATTCGGCACGAATTCGGTCGTACGTGGATCGAAATCGCGATGCGACAGCATCAACGCCACTCAACGCCCCGTTGTGACGGTTGCATAAGTTCCCACTGCATAGCGACTTCGGCGAAACTTCGAAAACTTTGCGATCTTGCCCGGGCACGACATGCGTGACGACTATTTTATTCCCGCCGGATGCAATCAGCTCAAGTACGCTCTTGGGTTTCGGATGTTCGTTAGTCAAAACGGTGTCGCAATCGCATAATTCTGACGCGTAACACTTGGGTAGACCAACGCCGGTTTCAGGCAATGTTGGGGTTGTGCATGCAGGTCGAGGCCGAAGTGTGATGCCGTCAATACCAAGGCAACAAGCCGAGAATGGTCTTCCACTTTGACAGAGGCACGGATCCGATTCGCGCATGCTTTCCATGTCGGTGGCGCCCTCAATTGGAGAATTTACGGCATTCAGAATATTCTAACGAGAATGTCTAACGCGGGCATGTTCGCGCCTTTTTCGGTCGTCCCGGTCGCTACCATTGGGCGTATGCCCGATCCTCATTTTGGCTTTATGTCAATCACTGTGCGTCCGCCAAAAAATTCGATGTGGTGGAGGGTGGCATGCCGGCAGACGAGTTAACTGACGTTCACTCGAACAACTATACGTGGGCGGGCGCTGAGTATAACTCCCTGAGGAGGAATCAGACTTGTCCGCCGAGGCACCATCGCTTTGGCCGGGTATTTGGTCAGCGATTGCTGGGACGGGTTCTGCGATCGCAGCCGTGATAGTCGTCATCATCCATTTCTTGAATCGTGCAGATTCAGTTCGCCCTGAAATCCTCATCAGCCGACTGAAGGCCGCCTCGGCTAGCGTGGCGCCATGCCCGATGCTAAGGATCGCCCGCCAGGACTCGGCCGGCGTCCGCAGCGCATTCGAAACCGGCGGCTGACCGGGCCGGAATCTTCGACGCTCCAATCGCCCTTCACGCCTCAGCGAGTAAGCATCGAACTCGCTCGCCAAACCGGTGTAGCCGAGCAGATTCAGAAAGATGTCGGTCAGAAAGTCGGCGAGAAGTTCGGTTTCCTTCAGGCTGTTGGCCTTTGCCGACGCCGGCAGCGTCGCCCAGTGCTTCAGTTTTTTCGCGCTTCGGCCGCGTCGGGAACGGGAAAGCCCGCCAGCGCGGGGCGAAGGGCTTCGGGTCGAAAGAGCGGTTTGATGTCGGTGGGCATGGGTTGCTTCCAGGGAGTTGACATTTTAGGCGAATTTCAGAGTGGTGTCGCACGCCCCTCTCCCCCACGCCCCCTCACCCGCATTATGCAATGCGGGTGATGGGGTGTGGGGGAGAGGGGCATTCCCCGTCACGGCCGCTTGAAGCAGCGAACCGGCCGCGGCCGGCATCGGGTCGCGAAGCTCCCCTCGCGGTTAAACGGGGATTGACTGCGCGAAGGTCAGGTTTCGGCCGCAAATCCAAAGACTCCGTAAAGCGGTGTCGAGCCACACGCACTCCGAAATCCGAAAGAGACGCACTTTGGGATATCGGAGTGCTGGTGACTTGTCACCGCTTTGGGATCTTTGGGAGCGAGGCTTGCCGCAGGCGCGGGCGGGTCGATCAACAGGCGATTTGGAAATTGTCTGCTCGTTTGCCGGCGAAGGCTCTTTAATTCCGTGGCGAGCGGCGCGCCGAGACATCGAGGACTCCGCCCCGCGCATTGAAGGTCTGCGCCGGGCGGACGCGCATCCAAAAGATCCGAAAGCGGCGACCAGTCGCCAGCACTCCGAGATCCGAAAGCAGGTCCGCGCGCTCGGGTCGCCAAGCTCCCCTCGCGGTTAAACGCGAGCTCTGTCACGCGCCGAAAGCGGCGACCAATCGCGAGCATTCCGATATCCAAAAGAACGCGCTTTTGGATATCGGAGTGCTGGTGACTGGTCACCGCTTCCCGAACCGCTCGGTCACGTCAACATTTCCGTCGGCATTGCTGTCCTCGGTCCGCTCGATGCGATTGTCCAGAGCATCATACTTGTACTGCACCTTCAACTGCAGCGTTCCGCCATCGCTACACCACTTCTCGGTCGCCGGCTGGAGTAGAGAAATTCGCGAGAATTCCGGGCGAGCAGAATTCTGGCGAACTCTGCTGCGGATCAGGGGCGAATCCGCTACGACAAAATCACTTGCACCAGCACGATTAAGAACAACCCCACGCTGATCACGCCGTTGACTTGGAAAAAGGCCCGATTCACGCGGGATAAATCATCGGGTCGCACCAGCCAGTGCTCGTAGCCGACCAGGATCGCGATCGCGGCGAGGCCGATCAAGTAAATCGCGCCGAGGTGCGGTGAAATCAGCGCCAGCAGCGCCAACATCATCAACATTAAAATGTGACATGCGAGCGCGAGTCGCAGACTCAACTCAACTCCAAAGCGGGCCGGGACGCTATGCAGTTTTGCCTGACGATCGAAGTCCACGTCCTGACAAGCATAAAGAATGTCGAAACCGGCGACCCAGAAGAGCACCGCAAGACCGATCGTGACCGGCGCCGCGAGATCCTGCAGTCCGCGAATCGCGATCCAGGCGGAAACCGGCGCCAGCATCAACGAGGCGCCGAGCCAAAAGTGGGCGAGCGAAGTGAAACGCTTGGTTGCCGAGTAAGCGAAGATGAAAATCAAAACCGGGACGGAAAGAATCAGCGGCCAAGGATTGGGTGGCTCGTTGTGCAGGAAAATCGAGGTTGAGGCAATGAATCCTGCTGAGCAAATGCCCGTAAAGAGCCGGACGCCGGCGACGCTCAGTTTCCCGGTGATCAGGTGCCGCATCGACGTGCGCGGATTGACCGCGTCAATTTTGCGATCCGCAAGGCGATTGAATGCCATTGCCGCCGAGCGCGAACACCATGCAGAGAAGAATGCCGACGATGTGCGTCCATTGAATCGAAACATCTCGCCAGGCCAACACGGCTGCCAAAAACGCGAACGGCAGCGCGAAGATCGTGTGGCTGAAGCGAATCATTCCCAGGTAGTCGCGGGTGGAGCGGAGCATGCAAGTTCATATATGAACCGCCGGCCGGGCGAGGACTTCACGCGACTTTTCGGACTTGATGCCCTTCCTGATACGTGACGAGTTTTCCGGTGCGGATGAGCATTTCGAGCGTGTAGGCGAGGTGATCGCCGATGCCGGGAAGCCGAGCGAGGCCGGCACGGCCGTGCTTGGCCAGCAATTCACCCAGCGGTTGATCGAGGCCGTCAATCACCATGGCGGCATGACGATACGAACGCACGCGGTAAAGATTCGCGCCGCCCTCGAGTTGGCGAGCATACGCCAAGAGTTTCTGTGCAATTAAGTGGTTATTCATATGTACACGCTCTCCAGTTGAATGGTACGCGCGTACAGTATCGAAAGTCAAGGTCAGCAGCGGCCTGAAAATGGCAATTCCGAACCCGCCCGAATTCGGGCGTCGCATCCAGCAATTCTGGCGAATTCCGCGACAAATGGATCTGTAGTTAGTTGATCAACAAAGTTGAAGAACGCCCAGGGGTGGTACGCGCGCACGGCAGGCACCCTTTGGCACCCTGTGAGTTTTCCAAGTGGAAAACCGCTGGGTTGTTTGAAGGAGTTGAGTCCAAGGGCGCCAAACACGAATGGCATCCTGTCCCGCCAGCGATCGATTTGGCCATGCGATCCTCGCCTTGAGCATTTGGGAAAGGGCGAGTATTGTTTCCAGCGAGTGAATTGTCGCGAGTCTGCATGGAGCGGCAGAAATGGCGAGTTTTCGCGGTCACTTGGCGTTTTCGGCGTCGCTGGGAGCGGTTTATGGCGGGCTCGCTTTCTGGCAGCTCGGTTACGATTGGGGCGCCGCGGCGCTCGCCGCTGGGCTGACCGCCGTCGGCGGCATGATGCCAGATCTCGATTCCGACAGTGGCGTGCCCGTCCGCGAAATGTTCGGTCTCGCCGCGGTTTTCATTCCGTTAATTTTGCTCCGCCGTCTTATTCATTCAGGGCTTGAGCCCGAACAAATCCTGGTGATTCTCGGCGTCATTTTCATCTCCGTTCGTTACGGAATGTCGCGGCTGTTTAAACGCTTTACGGTGCATCGCGGCATGTTCCATAGCATCCCCGGGATGCTAATTGCCGGTATGTTGACCTTTCTCGGCTATCATCATCCAAACATCGGCCCACGGCTATTGCTGTCGATCGCGGTGATGATGGGCTTCTTTTCGCACCTGCTGCTGGATGAACTCTACGCGGTCGATTTTCGCGGGCTGACGCCCAAGCTGAACCAGTTCGCCGGCAGCGCTCTCAAGCTCGCGTCCAAATCTCGACCGGCGACGATCATGACCTACTTATTGCTCGCTCTGCTAAGCGGGTTGGTCTTCATCGATCTGAAACCGGGAGGGGAAACCGGCTCGAGCGACTCGCCGACGATCAGCGTGCCGCAACAGCCGTCGCCTCGTTGAAAGGCCGGCGGCTATACTTTCTGAATGCCGGAAGTCTCGATCGTTGACCTGACGCGCTCGTTCGCCACGTCGTCCCCAGCGGGAATTTTTGATCTTTCACTGCAAATTCATGACGGCGAAACCCTTGCGGTAGTCGGCCCCAGCGGATCGGGCAAGACCACGCTGCTGCGTCTAATCGCGGGACTTGAAACCCCCGATTGCGGCGCCATTCAAATTAATGGCCGCGATATCACCCGGCTTCCGCCGCATGAGCGCGAAATTGGCATTCTGCCGCAGCGGCCGCCTCTTTACCCGCATGTCACCGTTCGCCGTAACCTTTCAATTGGCTTGGAGATGGGTCGAAAGAGATGGCCCAAGTCCGAGATTGATCGACGGGTTGATGAGGCGGTGGAGTTCTTAAACCTCGGCACGGTGCTGGATCGGCGGCCGTTTCAGTTGTCCGGCGGCGAGCAGCAGCGGGTGGCGCTCGGCCGCTTGATGGTCAGACGCCCATCGTTGTGGTTGCTCGACGAGCCGTTTGGTCATCTGGATGCGAGCCGAAAAACCGAATTTCGCAGGCAGTTGCACTTGCTCCGCGGCCATGTACCCGCGACAATACTGCTAGTCACGCACGACCCTGTCGAAGCGCAAACGTTGGGCCAACGCGTGGCGGTGCTGGATTCCGGGCGATTGCGGCAGGTTGACGAACCCGCCAAAATTTATGCCCGTCCAGGCGACCGCTTCGTGGCGGGATTTGTCTCCTGGCCCGCGATGAACTTCGCAGATGGCATCCTTGTCCGTGCCTCTTCACCGGACAAGGGCCTCCTCTTCGCCGCGGCCGACGGTTCCTTCCGTCTGCCGGTGCTGGCCGAACTGGTGACCCACGATGCCGCGGGTCGCTCAGTGGCGGTGGGCATCCGGCCGGAAGATCTGGAACCGAGCCAAAAGCCCACCACGCACCGTGATGACACCGTTGAATTGACCGGCTGGGAAGTGAAGCTGGTTGAATTCATGCCGCCGCGCTGGCTGGCGCTCATTGAACAGGGCCGGCAACGCTGGTCGATCTGGCTCGACGAGCCGTTGGCCGCGGGCGAGCGAATTGATGTGCGAATTCCGACCGGGCAGCTGCACTGGTTTGATGGTCGGAGCGGAAATCGAATCTGAAGCGAACCTGGGGAGACGAAGCGATGCCGATTAACGGCTCCGAGGTGTTGGCGATCGTCAACAAGATGCACGCCGACAAAAACGTGGACAAGGAACTGATCTTTTCCGGCATCGAGGCCGCGCTCAAAGTCGCGATTGAACGTGCGACCGGTCTGTCCGAGGAAGAGGAGTCGAATGTCGTCGTCACCATCGATCGATTGACCGGGTTCATTGCCGCGAAGAAAGGCGATGAGGACATTGACCCCGGCATGCTCGGCCGCATCCCGGCCCAGTCGGCGAAAAACCTGATCATTCAGAAGATCCGCGAAGCCGAATCCGATCAGGTCTACCAGGAATTCCTGAAAAAGCAGGGCGAAATCGTTACCGGCACGATCCAGCGCATCGACCAGGGCACGGCGATCGTGACCGTGAACAAGACCGAATCGCTGTTGCCGCGCAGCGAACAGATCCCCGGCGAGACGTTTCATGTGCAGGGTCGCGTTCGGGCCGTGGTCATGGAGGTTCGCCGCACCGGGCATCGCGTCCGCATCGTGCTGTCGCGCTGCCATCCCGATTTTGTTCGCTGCCTGTTCGAACAAGAAATTCCCGAGATTCAGGATCGCACGATTGAAATTCGGGCCGTGGCCCGCGAAGCCGGATATCGGACCAAGATCGCCGTCAGCAGCATCGATTCGAAGGTGGATTGCGTCGGCGCGTGCGTGGGTGTTCGCGGCAGCCGCATCAAGAATATCATCGACGAGCTGGGTGGTGAACGCATCGACATCGTTCGCTGGAACGACTCGCTCCAGGTCTTGATCCCCAATGCCTTGCAGCCGGCCGAGATCAGCGAGGTGTTCCTTTACACCAAACTCGGCCGGGCCATCGTACTGGTCGCCGAGGACCAGCTTTCGCTGGCGATCGGCCGCCGCGGGCAAAACGTCCGCTTGGCCTCGAAGTTGGTCGGCTGGGACATCGAGATCATGACCAACGAAGAACTCGACGAGAGTCTGGCGCGCGCCGAGGGTTGGTTCACTGATATTCCCGGCGTTTCCCCGGAAATGATCGAGGCGTTTATCACCGAGGGATTCCTGTCCTATCGCGATTTGACCTTCTTCGAGCCGACCGAACTGGCGGAAATGACGGGAATCACGCAGGAAGGAGCGGAGGAAATCATCGATTTCGCCGAGCAACGCGCGGACGAAATCGAGGAGCAGGAAGAAGAACGAGTCGCTCAGGAGAAAGAGGTGGTCCGGCAAGCGAAAATAGCCGGTGTCGAGCGGCCGGTCGAATCCTCCGCCAAGCAGGCCTTCGAAAGCTTGTTCGCCGCCGAGCCGGCTGCACCGTCGAGTAACGGCGAATCCCAGCCGCAAGAGCAGGCGGAGCAAGGAGAAGCGGTTGCCGAAGCCTCCGTGGAACCGCCGGTGGAAGCGCCGGAAGAACCCACGCCGGAAGCGACGGTTCCCAGCACCGAAGGAAGCTGAGCCGGGTTTGGTCCGCGGCTGAGCGCGTGGAATTTGCCTTCAAACCATGTTTTTCCCGAACATGGTCCGAGGGCGAATCGCTCTTTTCTTGACGCCAACCCGCGTTAGAATGGAGTATACGCTCAATCCCTAGTTTCGGTATGTGTTTCGATTTGTCGGCGAGGCAATAGCCTCATTGGAGTAGCGCTTGCAGAAAAACGAGAAGACGCGAGTATATGCCCTGGCTCGAGAGCTCGACATGGACTACAAGGACCTCCTTGTCTATTGCAAGGAGCTTGGGTTCGATGTCAAGAACCAGCTCTCCAGTCTGGATCCCGAGCAATGCGACCAGCTCAAGGAGCGGGTTGTCAACGGATCCAAGAAGGACATCGCGCCGCGCCAGCGCCTCCAGTCCGACCCGCGATCACCCATCAGAGCATTGCCGATTTGAACAAAGTCCGCGTGATCCCAACGCGAACGAAGAAAGGCGATTCGGAACACGGAATCACCCCAACTCCTTCCGTAGCGGAAACAATTGCCGCGGCGGCTGCAGCCGAACCGTCATCGAGTCCTTTCACCGCCGTCGAACCGATCGATGAGACGCCCGCGGCGCCGGTCGCTGCCTCGGAGAAGCCGAGCGAAACGCCCGAATCGCCTTCGGTCGTGCCGACCATCGCCGCAGAGGCAACCAATCCGAGCGCAGCGCCGAAGCCCACGACTGCGCCGCCCGAGTTGGGGCGAGTCCGCGAATTGCGCGACCTAAATCGTGGCCGCTCGGCCGAGACGCGCGGCCCGCAGGGTCCAAAGCCGAATGGCGGCGCGCCACCGAGCCCGCCCATGGCCCGTCGCGCCTTCGACCCGGTGTTCGGCCGCATCCGAGCACCGGAGCGTCGGTGGCCAAGCCGATCCCGACTCCGAGTCTTCGCGAGAAACTGTTTCACCGTGGCGATGCAGCCAAGCCCAAAGAGAATGTCCTCAAGCCGAAAGTGAAATTCGAGTCTGACGAACAGATGCGCCGGATCGGCGAGGCGCAGAACAAAAAACAGGTCGAGCAGGTCATCCGCGGGCCGGCCGTGCCCGGCGCCCCTCGAGTCGAAATCGACGAGGAGGAGGAGCGCAAGAAATTCGGCACTACAACCGAAGCCGGCGGCATCCCGGGCCGCAGCGAACGCCACGCCCGGCGCAAAGAGCGTGCCGAAAAGCGCAAGGCCAGCATGTCGGTCACCATCACGGGCGACGGCCAGGTGGAACTGCTGGAAGAAGACGAGCGGGTTCGACGCCGCAAGGCCGCCGCTCACAAGAAGCAAAAGCAGATCACGCAGCCGCGCGCCGGGAAAGTTCCGATCGAGGAACCGATCACCGTCCGCGCGCTGTCTGAAGCGGTGGGCTGGAAGGTGGGCAAATTGCTCTTCCAGTTAATGGAACTGGGCGCGCCGCAAAAACATCACCGTCAACTCGATCATCGAAACCGAACTTGCCGAGACGGTCGCGCTGGAAGCAAACGTCGAATTGGACATCCGCCGGGCGCCGGACGCGGAAGAGCGCCTGATGGCGTCCCACGCTCAACAGGACAGTCCGGAAGAGTTGCTTTCGCGAGCGCCCATCGTCACCATCATGGGGCACGTCGATCACGGCAAGACCTCGCTGCTCGACAACATTCGCAAGAGCAACGTCGTCGACACCGAGGCGGGCGGCATCACGCAGGTGATTCGCGCCTGGCGCGTCGAGCACGACGGTCAGGCCGATCACCTTCCTCGACACGCCCGGCCACGAGGCGTTCACGAAGATGCGTGCCCGCGGCGCCCAGGTGACCGATATCGCGGTCATCGTGGTCGCCGCCGACGACGGCGTCATGCCGCAGACCGAGGAAGCGATCAACCACGCCAAAGCCGCCGGCGTGCTCCCTGGTGATCGCATCAACAAGATCGACATGCCCAACGCCAACATCAACAAAGCCCGGCAGCAGCTTTACAGCCTCGGCGTGCTGCCCGACAACATGGGCGGCGACACGCCGTTCGTCGAGACCAGCGTCGCAAAGAAGACGGCAAAGGCGGAAGGCCCAAGGCATCGATGAATTGCTCGAGCAACTGGCGGTGGTTGCCGAGTTGAAGGAACTGAAAGCCAATCCGAACAAGCCGGCCAACGGCACCTGCCTGGAAGCGCATGTCAGCGAAGGCGAAGGGCGTGTTCGCCACGCTTGCTGGTCCAGCGAGGGCACGCTGCACAAGGGCGACGTGCTGTTGTGCGGCGGCAGCTTATGGCCGCGTCCGAGCGATGTACAACGATCTCGGCAAACCAATCGAGGAGGCCGGGCCCGAGCGTTCCGGTTCGGATCACGGGTCTGGATGAAGTGCCTGACGCCGACGATTCGTTCCATATCGTGTTGGACCTTGGCGCGGCGCGCGAGATCGCCGAAAAACGCCGCGAGAAACTGCAGGAAGCCGCGCAGAATCGGCATACGCCGCTGACGCTCGAATCGCTCAGCCAGAAGAAAGATCGCCGAGCTGAAGGTCATTCTCAAGGCCGACTTCCGCGGCTCGATCGAAGCGATCCGCAAGGAACTCGAAAAGCTCCAGCACGAGGAAGTCCGCGTCCGCATCCTGCATGCGGCGATCGGCGGCATCACCGAGAGCGACGTGCAGCTGGCGCTGACCTCGCCGGAAGACACGCTCATCGTCGGCTTCAACGTGGTGCCCGACAACGCCGCCAAGGACCTGGCCGAGAGCCGCAGCGTGTCAGATCCGCGAATACAACATCATCTACAATCTCACCGACGACATCCGAGCCGCTCTGAAGGCAAGCTCAAACCGCGCGAGGAGATCGTGCATCTGGGCCGGGCCCTCGTCCGCAAGACGTTCAAGATCAGCCGCGTCGGCACCATCGCGGGCTGCTTACGTTACCCAGGGCACCATCGAGCGCTCGGCCAAGGTTCGCATCATTCGCGACGGCGTGGTCATCTATCCGCCGGCCGACACAGTCCGCGGGACTCGAGTCGCTCAAGCGCTTCAAGGAAGACGTGCGCGAAGTTGCGCGAGGGCTTCGAGTGCGGCATCAAGATCGCCGGCTACGACGATATCAAGGTTGGCGATGTGATCGAGGCGTATCGCATCGATCAAGTGAAGCGAACCCTGTGACAGAAGTCAGAAGTCAGAAGTCAGAAGTCAGAAGTCAGAAGTCAGCCAAGTGGAACAAGGTTTCAATCAACAACGCATATATTCGGCATCCGACCTCTGATCTCTGACTTCTGACTTCTGACTTTTGATCTCTGACCTCTGATTCCCATGGTTACCGGCTCTCTTCAAGTTCGACTGCTGATCCGCGGGGCGCGGACCCTGAAGGACAAGCGGCAGGTGGTGCGAAGCATACTCGACCGGATGCGAAACGAGTTCAATGTTTCCGCCGCCGAAGTGGACCGGCTTGACGACTATCGAACAGCGACGATCGGTTTTGCGGCGGTCGGTTGGGACGCAATCCACGTCCGCGAGACCTTGCAACGGATCGCCGATCTCTTGCGCCGCCATCCCGTGGCTGAGTTTGTCGGCTGCGAAATGGAAGCATGAGCGGGATTTGGCATGAAAACGCACCGGCTGGCACGAGTTCGGGAAGTGATCCGCGAAGTGGCCAGCGAAACGATTCTGTTCGAACTCAAAGACCCGCGCGTCAAGGGAGTGACGGTGACCCGCGCTGAGGTTTCCGGCGACCTGCAACACGCGAAAGTCTTTGTCACGATCATGGGTTCGCCGGCGGAACAGGCACTGTGCTTGCATGGCCTGCACCATGCTGCCGGTTTCATACAATCGAAATTGGCGGATCGACTGCAGACTCGTTTCACGCCGACGATCCGCTTTGAAATCGATAAGGGCGTGAAAAACAGCATCGAGGTCAGCCGCATCATCAGTGAGGCGCTGGCCGAGTCGAGACAGAAACCGGCCGAACAGGAAGAGACCACCCAGGCCGACTCCGCTGAGGGATCAGCGGACTCCGAGTCGGCTTGATTCCGCAGGGACCGCAAGCGGAGATCCGACCCAGCATGGCTTCCACCACCAACAAACAGCAAGCCCTGACGCAACTCGTCGCGGGCCTCAAGAAGCACTACGACCCGGCTCCCCCGAGGGATCTGCCGGTCCTGGAACAGTTGATTTACGGCGTGCTCCGCGAGGGCGCCACGGTTGAACTGGCCGACCTCGCATTCAACAATCTGACGCAGCGATTCTTTGACTGGAACGAAATCCGCGTCAGCATGCCGCCCGAGGTCGCCGAGGTGCTCGGCGATCTGCCCGACGCGTCAGTGAAGGCCGAACGAGTCATCGGCATTCTCCAGGAAGTATTTGAACGATTCTTCGCCTACAAGATCGATGAAATCGACAAGAAGGGACTCAAGCACGCGGTGCGCAAGCTTCAGGAGATGAAGGACGTCTCCGATTTCACCGCGGCATGGGTGATCCAGCGCTCGCTCGGCGGACATGCCATTCCGCTCGACGCCCCGTCGTTACGAGTCTTACGGCGGCTTGGAATCATCGACGACGTTTCCGAAAACCTCGAATCGTTGCGTGCGACCCTCGAACACTATATTCCCAAGGCCAAGGGAACGATGTTCGCCGACGCGATTGCCCATATCGCCACGGAAACCTGCTGGGACGACGAACCGAATTGCTTGCGTTGCGCGCTTCGGGTCGACTGCCCCATGGGTCAAGAACGCAAGAATAGCGAGCCGCGCACGCCACGGAAATCACGATAGCGGCGTTCGGCCCGCGGCTTTCGGCACTCTGTTTCACCGCAGGATTGATGAAGTCGATCCACTTCAAAGGCATTACGTGATCCGCCCGAGCCGATAGCCATTTGGTGAAAGCCGTTGGCCGACTGCCGAAAGCCGACTGGGAGCGCGTCATGATCAACCGATGCCTGGCTGCGATTCTCGGCACCGTTTTTGTGCTGTCAATTCAGGCGATCGCTCAGCCGCCGGCGCCCAAAACCGATCGTGAAAAGCAGCAACTCGAGGGCGCAAACTCTACGCCGTGGGCGCGATGCAGCAGAAAAAAGGCTTATTTCTTTCCGCGATGAAAACGCTGCAAGAATGCGTCCGGCTCGATCCCGAAGCGGTGCCGCCGCGGCGATTGCTCGCAAAACTTTGCCTTTCAGTCGGCCGACCCGACGATGCGCTAGCGATGGCCAAATCGGTCACGGAGCGGGCCCCGGCGGACTTCGAGGGTTGGCAGCAATACGCCGAGCAACTGAACGATCTGGGCAAGCACGGCGATGCGATCGCGGTGCTGCAACATGCCTCCGAATGCGAGTCGGCCGCGAAATACCCCCAGCAGTTGCTGCTCATTCTCAGCCGTCTGGGAACTTGGTGCGAGAAGGGCAAACAGTTCGATGAAGCCGAAAAGGCCCACCGCCGAGCCGTGGCGTTGCTCGACGCCAATCATGACAGGTTCGTCAACGCCGGCTTTCTCAGCGCGGCCGATTTCGTGAACGAAAAGGCGGATACCTGGGAAAAGGTCGGCGAAGACTGCCTGAAGAGCGGGCGGCCCGAACAGGCCGTCGAGGCCTTTCAAAAAGTGCGCGAGATTTTCACGGGGCGAGACGATGCCGTCGCCAAAGCCAGATTGCATCGCCTGCACTGGCACTTTGCGCAGGTTCACGCCGCACGCAACAAGCCGCGAGAAGCAATTGCGGAGGTTCAGGAATATCTTGGCCGAATCAAGACGAACAGCCTGGAGCCGTACCGGCTCCTGGTCGAGCAGTCGCGCAAACTCGGCGAAAGCTCGGAGGTTCCCAATCGCCTCGAGCAATACGCTCGTCGTGAAGCGGACAACTTCCCTTTCCAGCTATTGCTCGCGGAGCAATATGGCGACTCGGGCCGCTTCGAAGATGCCCAGAAGCTTTATTTGACGCTTTTGAAAAAGCAGGTCAAACCGGAGATTTACCAGGGTCTCTTCCGGCTCTACGAAAAGTACGATCGCATGCGCGACGTGCTGGAGAAGCTCGACGAATACTGCATCGGGCTGGACAAGGACAAAGAGCAAAACGAGAAGAAGACGGAGATCCCGCGCAAGCATGTCGGCGCGATGATGTCGGTGCTGGCGAGGAATCCGTCGATGGTTCGCAAGTTGGTCCCGCTGGCCGATTCGGAACGGCTTCGCCAGTACCGGCAAGTTCGCAATTTCGATTATCGCACCTATGAGCGAATCGCGGACCTGCTGCGTCGCTGGGACGATCTCGATGGCGCCGAGCGGCTGCTGCGCAAATCGCTCAGACCGGTCATCGTCGATCAACAGACGGGCAAGCCGGATCCATTCGCCTTGATGCTCAATGCCGGCACGGACGAGGCGTTGCTGCAAGTCCTCATGGCTCGTCACAAATATGCCGAGGTGAAATCGCTCTCACGCGAGCGACTACGAACTTCGGACGACAACGCCTATTTGTATCATGTGTTCCTGGACATCGCGCTGGCAAAGCTTGGGGAAATTGACGAAGCGCTGAACGTCAACAAAGAGGCGGTGGGTCTGGCGTTCCGTGACGGCCTCAAGTTTCGCAGCCGGCTCAACCGGGTCGTGATCCTGACTCAGGACGGCCGGCTCGAGGAGGCCCTCAACGAATGCAACGATTTGCTCGAGGAGTTTCCGGCGAAGCGCTTTAGGCGCGGCACGAAGATTCAGATGGCCGAGGTGTTGATGCAACTGCATCGCGCAGAGGAGACCGAGAAGCTTCTCCGCGGGCTTTACGAGCAAGACCCAAACGACGCCCAGGTCTGCAATTATCTGGGCTACGAACTCGCTGAGCGCAGCAAAAACCTGAATGAAGCCGAAGAGTTGATCCGTCGGGCGATCGAGCTGAATCGCCGGGCCCGCCAAAACAGCGGCGACGATGACGACGCGGAACCATTCGATCAAGACCACGCGGCTTATCTCGATAGCCTGGCCTGGGTGCTTTTCCGCAAGGGAAAAGCCGGGGAAGCACGGCAGATTCTCGAGCGCGTCGTCGCTCAACCCGACGGCAAGTATGCCGCGGAGGAGTGGGACCATCTCGGCGACGTTTGTTTCAAGTTGGGAGACACATCGGCGGCGGCGAAGGCCTGGCGGCGGGCGATCAATTTGTACATCGAATCCCGGCCGCCAAAGAAGGATAGCCGCCTGCCCGAGGCGAAACGTAAACTAAAGCTGGTGAAATAGCCAATCACGAGTAAACTCGAACACCGCGCGACTTCGATCGCCGGATGATTCCCGATCGAGACTTGCAGCGGGAGTAGAAACATGTCGGGCCATTCACATTGGGCGACAATTAAGCACAAGAAAGCCGCCACTGACGCCAAGCGCGGCAAGCTCTGGAGCAAATTGAGTCGAGCGATCCTCATCGCCGCGCGCAACGGCGGCGGCGATCCGGATATGAACCTCAAACTTCGTTACGCCATTGACAAAGCCCGCGAAGTCAGCATGCCCAAGGACAACATCGACCGGGCCATCAAGCGCGGCACCGGCGAGGCCTCGGGCGAAATCATTGAAGAACTGGAATACGAAGGCTTCGGGCCCGAAGGCGTCGCCATCCTCGTCGACGTACTGACCGACAACCGCAACCGGACCAACGGCGAGGTCCGCAAGATTTTCGAGCGCGGCGGCGGCAAGATGGGTTCCGCCGGCAACGTCTCCTTCCTCTTCGATCGCAAGGCCCAGTTCGTCGTGCCCGCGTCCGCCATTGACGAGGACTCGCTCATGGCGATCGCGCTCGAGGCCGGCGCCGAGGATATCGTGCCGAACGGACCAAACTTCGAGATCATCGCCGACCCAACCGCGTTCAATCAGGTGCAGGAAGCGCTCAAAGCCAAGAACCTTGAACTGCTCGTCGCCGAAGTGGCTCAGATTCCGAAAGCGCCCAAGACCGTGGAGAGCGAGATCGGCAAGAAGGTTTTGAAGCTCATGGACGCGCTCGAAGATCATGACGATGTGCAGCAAGTCTATTCCGACTTGAACGTGACTGAAGAAATGATGGCGGAATAAGAGACTTACATAGAACGCGGATGCCGCGTTCTATTTCGATTTCTTCGCCAATATCAATCCCGCCAGGAAATGCACCGGGTCCTCGCGTTCGCGGGCGACCTCCGCGAAAGCCTCATAATCTCCGATTTCTGACGCCAGTTCCATGGGGCCTGGGCAGGGGAGTTGCCGGGTATCTTCCCGAGCGAGGTACTTTCGACCGACTTCCAGCGCTTCGCGGATGCGGCCGATGCGAACGAGCAATTTCACCACGACCGCCGCCGTATAGGCGTCCGGCCCGTCCGGATCGGCTTCGATCTTGGCCCGGAAATGATCAATTCCGGCATCGACATCCTCGCCCAGCACGACGCCGAGGAATGCATCCACATCCCGATACAGGTTCTGAAACGGCGGATTACCGGGATACTGCAGTTGCAGCGACAGTTTTTGGCCATAAGCGCAAAGCTCGCGAGCCAACCGTAAATCGTCGCCTGGTTCCAGCTCGACGCTCATCTGCAGCACGGACGAGAGGTGCGACGTGTCCGTGTAATAGTTATCGTCCTCGAAAAGCCAGTCGCGGCCCGCGATCACCTCGGGAATCGTCTTGGCATTCGGCGCAAATCGTTGCTGCCGTTGAACCTCCATTTTCAATCGCTCGAGCAACTGCTCGTGCAGCGAACGCACCAGCCGGCCGATGCAATATTGCTTCACGTCGGCCGGCAGCGACGGATCAAAGCCGCTGGCAAAGGTGATCGCACTGCAAATCCCAAAGCGATCGAGCACCAGGTCGAAGCCTTTCTTCGGATTCACGCCGTGATGGAAAGCGATTTCGACAATCGGCTGAACGTCGTCGTCCTCGCCGGGAACGTAGTTGGCGACCGCAGTGGCGATCGGTTCAAGTTCGCCGATCATCCGGAAATACTCGAACGCCATGGGAATGCGGCCCTCGTTCAGAAAGAAGCCGCCAACGTCCCGGGCCGCATTGCGAATCGCCGTTTCGTACTCGTCCTGTTGAGCCTGGGTCAATTCACTCGAAGGCGCGGTGGGGATCGGCGAAACGCCCATCTCCAGGCGTTTTTTCATGAGCCGTGCATAGAAGAGCTTCGAGAAATCCTTCGCGTCGCGAAGCGTTTCGCAGAGCCGATCGACCGCGTGCGCCGCTCCGCCGCTGTCGAGTTCTTGCCGCATGGAATCGAACAGTTCGGAATTGACGGCAGGCGCTTCGGTGGGTTGCATTGGCTGCTCCGGAAAGGCGGGAAGGTCATTCTAGCGAGAAGGGGAACTGCTACAAATGCTTCGAGCCGCATTGGCATCGCAACTTCAGATGATCTGACGACGTCCAGAAAACCTCGTCGCTCATTGTTTTCAGTATATCTTTGGTTTCGCAACAAAACTGCCCTTCCCCTTTTCCGCCGGCTTCGCTATCTCGCCTTGTCCGGTGGTCTCGCGGAGCAAAAAAGGCGATGAGCAGGCGGCTCATTTTGGCGCTGATCAGTTTATTGGCAGTCGGCCTGGCCCCAGTCCACAGCCAGACGACGATTCATCGTAACGCCCTGGGAACAGGAAACTTACAGTTTTTCCCCGTCCGCAGCGAGCTTTACAAGCAACTCGACCATTCGGTCAGCCGGGAATATGCGCACAAGGGAGAATTCTCCGAAACGATTCGGCTGGCGATCGCTAATGCGGACCCCGGATTGAACAATCAGATTCAGTATGTTTATCTGACTCCGCGGGCGCCGATCGCCGACGATCTCCGCGCCAGCATCTGGGTGCGTTCGAAGCGGGCGGGCGTCAAGTTGCAGGCTCGCGTGGTTTTCCCCCGAATGCGAAATCCCAAGAGCCCGGAAGCGCAGTTCACCACATTCCTGGACGGGGCCGCATACAGTCAGGTGAACAATTGGGCGAAGTTGGACATGGGCGACGTCGCCGCGGCGCTGCGTGCCCGAGTTCAATCGCTCCGGATCGAATTAGGGAGCGAGGTCGATACCACCAACGCCTACGTCGATCAGTTGGTGCTGAACCTGTTCACGGGCAATGGCGAGAACCAAGTTTGGCTCAACGAGGTGGAAATCGGACCGGTGATTGAAGATCGCTCGTCGGCGACTTTGATGGCAACGCCAAAAAACGGCACGCCGAACCCCATTCGGCGCGCCAGCGTTGAAATCAACCGCGACCAACTGACGGTTGACGGCAAGCGATTCTTCTTCCGCGCCATCCGGCTGACCGATACGCCGCTGGAAGTGCACAAACGGGCCGGCTTTAACGCGGTCTTCCTCGACGCCAACGCCGCTCCGAGCCTCATTGACGAAGTTGCGAAGCAGGATCTTCTCGCAATCCCTACCCTGGCGTTGCCCGATGTGGGTGCAAGCTCGGGCCTTCGGGCGGCCTCGCGCCGCGATCTTGAACCGGTCTCACGCGACAGTCTGGCCCGCTTTCTGCGCAATGACCGAATTCTTTTCTGGTATCTGGGAACGGATCGTGGATCGAAGCAAGTGGAGTCGGTGGGACGCGCGGCGTCCGCCGTGCACGATGTCGATCCACAGCGCCCGATCGGCATCAACGCCGGCGATGGCCTCTGGTCGTATTCGCGGCAAATCGATCTGGTCGGCTCGCATCGCTTTCCGCTGCATACCAGCCTGGAACTGTCCAAATATCGCGACTGGCTCAATCAACGCCGGCTGCTGACGCGTCCGGGCACGTTCACCTGGACCTGGGTGCAAACGCATTTACAGGATTGGAACACTTCGCTGGTCTACGACAAGTCGCCCGCCGGCCCGTTCGACGAACCAATCGGGCCGCAGCCGGAGCAAATTCGGCTGCTCACATATATCGCTCTGTCGGCTGGCTGCCGCGGGATTGGCTTTTGGTCCGATCGCTTCCTCGCGGACACTCACCAGGGGCGTGACCGCCTGTTGCAGGTGGCGTTGCTCAACCTGGAAATTCAGTTGCTGGAACCGGTGTTGTTGTCGGTGCTCAAGCCGCCGATCTGGATTGACACGTCCAACCCGCGCGTGAAAGCCGCCGTGCTGCACGGCGACAAGGGCATTCTCGTGCTGCCGATCTGGCTGGGAAAAGGGTCGCAGTTCGTGCCGGGGCAATCGGCCCAAAACGGATTGAAAATGGTAGTGCCGTTGGTGCCGACGAACTGGCAACCGTGGGAAGTAACGCCGGCGGAACCGCGCTCACTGATTCCCAAACGCGTCCAAGGCGGCGTGGAGGTGGTCCTGCGAGAATTCAATCTCACCACCGCAATCGTGTTCACCGGCGACTACAGCAGCGATGGGTTATTGGTCAACTGGCAGGACCAGTGTCGGCGGCTCGCCAAACCCGCCGCCGAATGGACCATCGACATGGCGAATATCGAACTCCAAAAGGTTGAAGCGATCCACAAGCAACTGGAGAAAGCAGCGCCTGCGGTGCAAGGAGCGAATACGTTGCTGGCCGATGCCCGCCAGCGACTGGCCGCCGCGACCGCGTTTCACCGCCACGGCATGTATCGCGAAGCCTACCATGAGGCGAATCGCGCCATGCGACCGCTGCGGTTGTTGATGCGGCTGGAATGGGACCAGGCGGTGGCTTCCGTCGCCAGCCCGGTGGCGAGCCCGTACGCCGTGAGTTACTACTCGCTGCCGCGACATTGGACATTCGTGCAAGAATTGAAACGCGCCTCCTTGGGAGAAAACCTGCTTCTTAGCGGCACATTCGAAGGCCAGCCCGACTCGAATTGGACGTTGTCGCAATCCACGCTCGATGAAGTCCATATGGCCGCGCGATTCGAGCACCAGCCGCCCGCACGAAGGCGCGCAGTGTTTGGAACTGCTGGTCACTCCGAAAAACCCCGTCGCGCCGGCTGCACTCGAACGCACCTTCCTTTCCGTGACCAGCCCCGAAGCTCAGCTTCAGCCCGGGACCGCCGTGCGAATTTCCGGCTGGATTCGCATCCCGCAGACAATCGTCGGCTCGGTCGACGGCGCCATGATGTACGACAGCGCCGGCGGCGAGCCGCTCGCCATCCGCGTCACCGACGTTTCCGATTGGAAACAGTTCACGCTGTATCGAAAAGTCCCCGCCTCCGGCAAAATATCAGTCACGCTCGCCATGACCGGCCTCGGCTCGGCCCTATTCGACGACGTGCGCATCGAGCCGATGGTCGCACGACAAGCCCCGGCGCAACCGCCTCGGTGACAGCAAATTCGCCTATTATGTTCGATAGCAGTCGATTTGTTTTCGAACCGACAACCGCGGTGACGTGAATCCATGACCAAAGAAGAAGTCGCGGCGATGCTCGAGGAAATCAGCACGCTGCTCGAACTCAAGGGCGAAAATCTCTTCAAGTGCAACGCCTACCGCAACGGCGCAAGGGCCGTTTTGCAACTGCCCGGCGATCTGGACGAAATCGTTCGCGAGGGCAAGCTAGTCGGCGTCCACGGCATCGGCGACACGCTGCGCGAAAAAATCACCACCCTGGTGTCGACCGGAAGCTTGCCCTTTTACGACGAATTGAAAGCCTCGATTCCCGACGGCATGGTCAAAATGCTGAAGATCCCGGGCCTCGGGCCAAAAAAAGTGATCGCGCTGAATAAGGAATTGAAAGTCTGCAACCTGGAGGATCTCAAGAAGGCTTGCGAGGCCGACCAGGTGGCCAAACTCAAGGGTTTTGGCGAGAAGTCGCAGCAGAAGATCATGGAGGGCCTGGCGTTCATCGACCAGGTCGGAAACCGCGCGCGAATTGATCAGGTCTTGCCGGCGGCGCTGGACATGCTCGAAGCGTTGCGCGGCATTCCCGAGGTGATTCGAGCCGAGCTTTGCGGATCGTTGCGCCGCCGGCGCGAAACGGCGAAGGATGTCGATTTGCTCGTCAGCACCGATGAACCCGACAAAGTCCGAGCCAGATTTGCCTCGCTGCCCCATGTGACGAAGGTCGTCGCTCACGGGCCGACTAAGTCGTCACTGATCGTCGAGCATTTTTACGATAGCACCAGGGTCACCCTTGGGTCCGACATTCGGGTGGTCACCGACAAGCAGTTTCCGTTCGCGCTTAACTATTTCACCGGCAGCAAGGAACACAACATTCGCCTCCGGCAGCGGGCCATTGACCGCGGGCTCAAACTCAACGAGTATGAACTGGCCTCGGATTCGAAAAGCATTCATTGCCAGGACGAGAAAGAGATTTACGCCCAGCTCGAGTTGGACTGGGTTCCGCCGGAAATGCGCGAGGACACCGGCGAGATCGATCTGGCCGAGTGGGTGCACGGCAAATCGAAACATCGGCTGCCAAAACTGATCGAAGTCGATGATATTTGCGGCGTCTTTCACAATCATTCGACCTGGAGCGACGGCGGCGCCACCATCGAGGAAATGGCGCTCGCCGCGAAAAAGCTGGGCTATGAATACTTCGGCATCGGCGATCATTCGCAATCGCTCACCATCGCCAACGGCTTGACGCCGGCCCGCGTGAAGCTGCAGCACGCGGAAATCGACGCGCTCAACAAGAAACTGAAGGGAATTCGCATTTTGAAAGGCGCGGAGGTGGACATCCTCGATGACGGCCGCCTCGACTACGACGACAAGACCTTGGCAATGTTCGACTATGTTGTGGCGTCGGTGCATACGCTGTTTGGCATGCCCGAAACAGAAATGACCGAGCGAATGATTCGGGCGGTCAAACATCCGCGGGTGACGATGCTCGGCCACTCGACCGGGCGTCTATTGCTTCGCCGCGAGGGCTACAAGGTCAATCTCGACAAGGTTCTCGACGCCTGCGCCTTGGCCGGCACCATGATTGAGATCAACGCCCAACCGATGCGACTCGATCTCGACTGGAAATATTGCAAGCGAGCCAAATCGCTGGGCATCAAGCTCGTGATCAATCCGGATGCTCACTCACCCCGCGAGCTGGGCCTTGTGCCCTATGGCGTGGATGTCGCGCACCGCGGCTGGCTCGAGGCCAAGGATGTGTTCAACACGATGTCGTTGAAGGACGTGATGAAGGAACTGGAAATCGATTAGAGTTTGTACTTCGGGTTCTCAGCCAAGTATTTCTTCACTCGATCCTCGCGCGTGACCGCGGCCGCGAGAAACTGGACAGCTTCGACCAATCGCTCGTCCGGTTCGGCGCAACTGAAGCGAATGAAGCCCTGACCCGCGGCGCCGAAGCATTCGCCGCCCAGGCAGGCGACGCCCTTCCGATCGTCGGCGGCTTCGAGCAAGTACATGGCCAAACCGTGCGACTTGATACCAAGCCGCCGACAAATCGCGACGACATCGGGGAAGACATAAAAGGTTCCCGCTGGCATGAGAACTTTCACATCGTCAAGCTTCCTCAATTCGCCAACGAGCAATTCCACCTTCTTGTGAAACTTTTTCATGGTCTCATCGCGTTCGCTGGCATCGCGCTGAATGGCGGCGAGCCCGCCCCGTTGCACAAACGGCGGCACGCACGAAAGCGACGTGTTGATCATCTTGCCGATCGCGTCAATGGCCGTCTTATCCCCGACGGCGTAACCCAGACGCCAGCCGCTCATGCTGTAGGACTTGCTGAAGGTGTACACCGCCAGGCACTGATCCATCATTCCCGGCTCGGCGAGAATGGTTCGATGTTTCCCTTCCCAGACCATGTGGCAATACGGCTCGTCGCTGAATAGCGCGATCGGTTTGCCGCGAATCAGGTCGGCGATCCCCTTGAGATCCTCGGCATAGCCACCCCGCCGGTCGGATTGTGCGGCGAGTTGAGGAAAATTGCTTTTGCCTTCGGTTCGGTTTTGAGAAAAGCACTCAATGACGTTCAAATCGGGACGAAAGTGATTCGCCTGCGTCAGCGGTGCGTATACCGGCTTGCGCGCCGCGGCGAAGGACATTGGGCTCGTAGGTTGGAAACGCGGGAGAAAACAGCAGCACCGCATCGCCCGGATCGACAAACGCCTCGCAGAAGAATTGCTCGAACACCTTGGCGCCAGGCCCGATCACGACATTTTCCGGGCCGATCTTGACGCCGAATTCTTTCCCATAGTTTTCGGCGATCCCGGCGCGGAATTCGGGCAGGCCCGACGAGGCACAATAGTGCGTGGCGCCGTCATGAATCGCCTGCATCCCGTTCTCAATCGCCGAGTGGGATGATGCATACGGGCTATCGCCGATCTGAAGTTCGATGACATCCTTTCCGCCGGCCTTGAGGCGTTTAGCCACTGCCAAGACATCAAAAGCAGTTTCGGTATTAAGACTGCGAGCAAATTGACTGAGAAGCATGTGATTTCTGTCGCCATGATCAGTTTTTTGAATTCTCGGACTGTTTTGATATTCCGGATGTCGCAAGAAGAAAGCCCCGCTACCCGTTCAATTGGACGGGGTTCAATGGGGAACTTCTGGGGCGGATCGATGCGAACAACGATCTCAGTGCTAATACTTGCCGCAGCTTTCGGGATCACTTGCCTCAGCGTAGCGCACGCCGACGACGCGAATCAAGTTCTGGACAACAAAAGAAAGGCAGAATTGCTTCGACGCCTGTACACTGCCTCCCAGACCTACTTTATTGTGACCGCCGGCAAGTCGCCGAGCAAACTCGATGAGGTCACGCCGTACCTCGAGGACAAGGATTTTGCAAACAAGATCCAGAAGGATTTTGATTTGAGTTTGTTCGGCCGGCAGGTTTTGCAACTCACGCGCGAACAACGCGACATGCTTGTGATGGCCTATGAGAAGCAAGTGCCGAAAAGCGGTGGACTTGTCTTGTTTTACAGCGGAAACGTGAAGACGCTCAATGCAAAGGAATTTCGCAAGTTCGTGCAATTGAAGAAATGATATTCACATGCGGCGTTGCAGGTAATCGTTCCCTGCAACGCCGCATGCGGCAGCTTGATCTACTTCGCCGCGATCGCCTGCGACAGCGGCTGAATCACGTTCGGCACGATGTGGCTATCGACCAACTCCTGGGCAATCCGCCGTTGATTCTGGTATGAGTCCCAAAAGCTCTTGAACGGCTGCTTGCCCCAGTACTGGCGCACCGTGAAGTAAACGCTGATCGGGGCATCGGGGAATTGCCCAGTGCGGATTTGGTAGGCGTTGGTGCGCAGTTTCCACGCTCAGGCGGCATTGCAACCGGCATGTTTCATCGAGCGCGAGCATGAGCGACGGTTCGTAATTGATGACTTTGCTGGCCGGCAGCTGAATCATGTTTTCGAGCGGCGTGCCCGCGGCCAGCGCCTCGGCCACTACCTCGTCATGATTGCCGGCATACATGAAGTCGAAGGTGAACATCACGTCCAGCGACTCAGCGTCGAGCGGGCTGAGATCCAGATGAAATGGAGCCGTTTCAAGCACGCGCTCGGCCGTGGCGTCCACGTCGTCCAGGCTCGGCGGATTCAAATAGCCCATTCCCAAGCGGCGCAATTCCATCGTCACCCAGCGGTAATTGCCTGAATCCCGTTCCTCCTCCAAGGCATAGTCACCATTCTCGCGACGATCGAAATCCGTCATCTTCGGAAACGATTTTTGCAAACTTTCGAAAAAATGCAGGACTGATTCGCGCCGGCCAGGAAGTTCCATTTTGGTGTTCAGATATACCGCAACGGCGAAGTCATCGCACATCGAACCGTATGATGTCATATTTTGATCCTTTCGAGGTCGGTTCGCTCAGAGAAATCCCCCGATAGAGAATGAAGATATTGAGTAGCCGAATACCTCTATTGTTCGGTGTGAAGCCGCGAAATGCAAGTCCGGCATGCGGGCTGGGCGCGAATTCGCGCGATCTGGGCAAAATAGATAAGTGCTTGCGGCTTCGAGCTTTTCCCCAAGCCGCAAGCAATTCGACTTCATCCGACGCGGAGCAGCTTGGCGGGCGCCGGCACTTTCAGGTTCGACTGGGCCATCCAACGACCGGCGTCGGGGGCTCCGTTCCAGCGCTGCAGCGAGATGTTTTGCACATGCTCGCGTTCTTCGTCGTCGAGCACTTCGAGGAAAGCCTCGACATATCCGGCCCGTACCTGAGTGGACGAGCGGCCCAGGTAAATCAAGGCCTCCGGGCGATCATCGAAGACAGCCACGGCGCGCCAGCATTGGGGTTTCGCTTCGGTTTGAACGAACATGGTAGACCCTCCCTGGCCTGTCAGTGTGAGAAAGAACGGGTGAGTGGATAATCCTGACGATTCGTGAGCTGGAAGTCAAGAGAAAAGCTGAGCAAAAAGTTTCCCATCCGAAATGCTTACGTTTCGCCGCCATTCAACGAAATGTCGCCGGAAACAAAGAACGGGTCAGGTTTGCCCATCGGACGGGCACTTACTTGCCGCGATATACAATCCGGCCCCGCGTCAGATCATAGGGCGAGATTTCGACGCGGACGCGGTCGCCTGGGATGATGCGGATGAAGTTTTTGCGCATGCGGCCAGCGATGTGAGCGATGACTTCGTGGCCGTTGTCGAGCACGATGCGAAATTGCGTGTTGGCAAGAGCTTCCTTGACGCGGCCCTCGGCCTCGATCATTTCATCTTTGGCCATCGTTGCAAACTCCCGCGGTGAAAAAAATCGGCCCGGCGAACCGGGTTCGCCGGGCCAGCCATGAAGATTATCTTAGTAGCCGCCGCGTCGGCCGCCACCACCGCCGTAGCCGCCGCGATCGCCATAGCCGCCGCGGTCGCCATAACCTCGGCCGCCGCCCGCGGGGCGCGCCTCGCGCGGCCGGGCCTCGTTGACGGTGAGAGGCCGGCCTTTGAATTGCGAGCCGTTTAGCGCTTGAATGGCGCGAGCCGCTTCTTCATCATTGGACATTTCGACAAATCCGAATCCGCGCGAGCGGCCGGTGTCCCGATCCATTACGACTTGTGAGCTTTTCACTTGACCGTAGGCCGAGAAAAGCTGGATGAGATCGTCGCCGGAGCATTCCCAGACCAAATTGCCGACATAGATATTCTTCATCAGACCAAAACCTTCTCCGTGCCCGAGGAGTTATTTCAGATTCGTCCTCGTGGCAGCGCGATGAGCACCTCACTCACCGCCGCTGGGGCATACGTAGCTAATGGGGATACAAGCCGGAAGAATCCGACCACCGTCAACTGCACAACGCAAAGCCTCGCCAGTCGTGATGCCAATCGTGAGCAAAACTAATCAAGCGGCCGCGAACCTTACGCGCAACGCAATCCGGAGCGAAGCCCCATTGACTCCAGATCGGCGCATGGCCAACAAATCGGACCGACGCAGGTCGGCCGGCATTGTCCGGACGGCTCGCGGGCCAGGGGCTTCAATTGTCTCGGGATTGTTTGGTGAGAGGCTGCTCGAACGCGAGAAGTCAAAATCGTCCAAACTGTGATCCGAGAAACAGAATCGCCGCTCCGGTCAACGCCTGGTACATAGCGTACCGTTCCGCCATCATAAATTGTTTGATGGCTAACGCAAGAGTGAATTCCCAGGAGATGGAGAATATTTTCAAAATATTCTCAAAGACGAAAATTGGATCTAGATGTCCACATTAGGCCAAAAAAGCCGGATTCGCCCTCACGATCCCTGGGAAATTCGCCGCCTGGAACAACGAACATGTTCACTCGACGACGGCGAGAATGTCGTCCTCGGTCATGATGAGATATTCCTCGTTGCCGATCTTTACTTCACTGCCGGCGTAGGAGGTGAACAGGACGCGGTCGCCTTCCTTGACCTGGAAGGGAGCGCGCTTGCCGGTTGTCCAGCAGCTTGCCGTCGCCCAGGCTCAGGACCTTGCCCTGCTTCGGCTTTTCCTTGGCGGTGTCCGGCAGGACGATGCCGCCGGCCGTCTTGTCGTTCCGCCTCCAGCCGCTTGACCACGATCTTGTCGTTCAGCGGTACGACGTTCATCTCTTGAGCACTCCTCAGAAAATCGAGTTGGAAAGAATTCGCTTCGTCGGCGGTCGCGACGCCCCATTGTTTTACGCGCCGCGTTGCGGGTGTGTAGTGGGATCGCCGTAGACTCGATCCAGGGCACGTGTTAATGTGTGCAGTATGATATTGCGATTCACCGGCTTAGGGATCACGCTATAGGCATGGGCCTGAAAAGCTTGCCGCATCAGTCCGGCGCTGGAGTCGCCCGTGATCAGAATCACCGGCAATAACACGTTGAATTGACGGATCATTTGCAGCGTTTCCAAGCCGGTCAGCTTGGGCATGTGCACATCAAACAGGGCCACATGAATCAGCTCATGCTGAACGATTTCCAATGCCTCGGCCCCATCGGCGGCCAAAACCGTGTGAAAACCCTGCGGCTCGATTATTTGCGCAGCGTGTCCCGGGAGGCCAGATCATCGTCTGCCACCAAGATCGAGAACGGTTTTTGGCTTTCGACCCTGACCATGACTCAATTCCACACACCATATCCGAAAAGGGCCCATAGCAAATGAAATACCACGTTTGTTTACGGCCCATCATGCTCGCCTTAACCAATTGTAGCACAGACGGATACAGGCGTAATATACCGATTTGAGTGGCCCAGGCGCAGCTTGCGCCAAATGTGTATTCTGCCAGATGAATTGGGCAAATCTGCCAAGCTGGCAGCGGTAGATTCCTACAAGGAATCGCTTGGACCTTCTAACTCGAATTACTCATGATGCCACAAAACACGCGAAAAAGACGAAAGGGAACGATATGCCTGAAGGCAATGCGCGTAGCGCCGATACGAAGTATGATTCTGACGCAATCACTTTGGAGCAAACAACTTTCATGCGTTTCGTGGTGAATGGTCCGGGGTAAACGGAATCGGGCAGCCGAGGGGTGGCGCGGTCGAGACTGAAATCACCGAGCAGACAAACAGCGGCCAATCCCGTGAGCTGGTAATCCTCGCCGATCTGCGGTTCTATTTCCCCCACAGACTCGCCGGATCGAAATCGGCGTCATCCAAATCCACGGGCGTCTGCAATCGATCAAAGCAATAGTACTCGACTTCATGATGATTCGTGTCGAATGTCACAATTAAAGTCGGCAGGCCAAGCGATTCATCGAAGTAATAGTCGCGGGTGCCGCCTTTGGGGAGGTACGATTCCAAACCCGGAGGCAGCGTCTGCTCGACCCCCTCCAGGGGCTTCGGGAACTCTGGACGATTCTGCTTGCCAAGATACTTGGCGCTGCCCAGGTTGGTTTGCTTGTGGGCGATGGCATCCATCAGGTTGGCGAACCGCGTTACCGCCGCGCCGATGCCGGCGTCCGTCACCGGATAGTGCGACTTCGAACGGATCAGCGAGCTGTCGGGGGCGAAGGTCATATGCTTGCCGGGGCCGAATAGGTCGCCGACGCCGGTCAGGAGATGCAGCTTGCCATCGTGCTGGCCCTGGACATAGATGATCTCGCGCCCTTTGGCTTCGTCGCCGAGCCATTTCATGTGTACACTCAGCGGCCCCCGGCGAAAGCGAAACTGAATGATTTCCTCGGGCTGATCCTGGCCGTTGGACGCCTCGCGCCGCCTCATTCGGCATATGTAATTGTTGAGTTTTTGTTCATTTTCGACTGCCTTTTTCGCCAGGAGCACCAGGGCCGATTCGTCGCTGCTGTCAGTGACCGAAAGGGCCAATGAGTCGGGCGGCGGCGGCGGTGTGATCCGTAGCGGCTCTGACCCGGCGGCCCCGGCCGGTTTCGGAAACAGGGGCGGCATATCGATTTTGCCGCGCGGAATGTACGATCGGGCCGCGGAGAAGCAGCCAGTCAGGAATAGAGAGGCGGCGAGCAATAGCAGGATCTGGGCATTGGCTTTTGGAGCGAGCCGCCCCAGCGCGTCCGTGCGAGCGGGCATGCGAAGACCTCGGCCAGGGAGAGTGGGACATCCTGCCCCACGGGGCCCGGCTCCATAACCTCCGCCAAAAGAAGATGCAAGGGGAGATGCGAAGAGCGGATCAAACCGGGAAGCTTCACCGGCGTCACGAAACGCTACGAAGTGGTTTGTTCGCTTTGGCCCGAGGAGCCGGTTTTTTTCATCCGGGCCAATTCGGGTTTCACGCGCGTGTCATAACAGTCGGGGCAAATGCCGTGGCTGAAGCGCACGTCGATCTGAGTTGCTAGGTAGCCTTCTACCTGCTCCCAATAATTTCGGTCGGTGCGGATCTTTTTGCAGTACGAGCAAATCGGCAAGATTCCCTGCAGCTGTTTGACGCGAGCGAGCGCCACCTCGAGTTCCTTGACGCGCTCGCCGAGATTTTGCTGCAGCTGCAAGATGCGCTGGCCGGCTCGCAGACGCAGGCGGAGTTCCTCGCGATCGAATGGTTTGGCAACATAGTCGTCGGCGCCGGCGGCCAAACCGGTGATCACATCCGCGCGGCTGTCGCGCACCGTCAACAATATAAGGTAGGCCGACTCCAATCCGGACTGGGCCCGAACTCGCCGGCAAATCTCCGGGCCATCCAGGCCGGGCATCTGCCAATCGAGCAAGGCCAGCCGCGGACCGTCGGGCCGCTGCAGATTCTCCCAAGCGCTTTGACCGTCCGCAAATCCGGACACCTCGAAGCCCCATTCGACCAATGCCGCCTCGACCGCCAACCGCGACACGGCCTCATCTTCGGCCAACAAAACCTTCATGACATGCTCGCTTGATTGATGTGTGCAATGAAGCTGAGTTTATCAAGGTTCTGATCAGGATTAAATGGAAATTCCGCGACTGAAAAATAACAGCCCATCATGGTTCAACAACGATGGCTTGCGGGAAGCGCAATCCTGGGACAAGATTCCAATCCCGTCTCGGAAGCGGCACCCGCCGTTGAACCGGGTCGAGAGCCCAGAAAGGAACGAGGGCGCAAAGGCAATTCGGAATCCCGCCTCGATCGCGCCCCGGATCCAGATTCCGGTTTTCGCCTGCCGATTCGTACCCGCGTGCTGGCAAAACGGGCTGTTTCAGCCGGAATTGGCGTAAGATGACAGATTTGGTGTCGCGCAGGCGCTGTGGCGCCCTTACAGCCGTGCGGCCGGAAAACCGCTCGTTGCTGATGCGCAGCCGCATTCTGGCGGCCGCGGCAACGAAATGGCCGGCTTCGGGCCGATCATGATTAAAGCTACTTCGCGGCGTTGGCCACGCTCTTGTCGGAGTCGGGGCGCTGCGACTCGAGCAGCATTTCTCGACGTAACTCGCCGATCTTGGCCTGATAGTTCTGCGGCGTCACCGATTCGGGCGTCACCAGCGGCAATTTCTCGGCGATCTTGTGTTCGGCCGCCAGATCGCCCGTGCCAATCGCGGCAGGATTCGACGGCTTGGTCGGCAAGCAACCCGCCAGCATCGAGGCCGACACCGCCAGCAGCAACAATCGTTTCATGGCTTCACCTCGCGAATGGCTGAAGCCTGCGCTTTCCGGGACATTTCGGCGCCGCCGTTCGGTGCCAGCCGGTCGGCGGTGGTCGCGGCCGATGATGATCCAACTAATTTTAAATCGAGCGTGCGCTCGTCGTCGTTTGGCACCAGTCGATTGCAAGGCAAATGAGCAGTTCGGCGAAGGTACAGGTCCCAGGCCTGTTGCTCAAGTTGCGTGACGCGCTCGTCAAGCTTTGAATCGTTGTTTTCGAAAGCGATTTGCCGCAGTTGGTCGCAAACCAACATCCGGCGATTGAAGTCCGCCTCCGCGGCGGCCCGCAACGCGGCGGCTTCCGCCGCGGGGTTCCGCTTTTTCGGCCGTGGAGCGACAACCGGATCGGGCCCGATGCCAAACCAGCGTTTGTACCAGGGTGAAGTTGGTGAACTGGCAGCCGGACTCTCTCCGGCCAGCGCGGAGCCAGCCGTTACTCCCACCGCGAGCAGCGCCGCTCCCAGGGCCAGACGCTTCATGGTTCCCCCCTTCGAGCCGCGCATCCCCCGACGTGCCCGGCCCACTTGCTCTCGACCGATGAAGGGCCGGCTTATGCCTGCCAGACGGTGTTGTGTCAAGAGAAAAAATCAGTTAGTTGTCGTCCGTTCTGATTTCAACCGACACGGAGGCCGGCATGAAAGTCGCCGAATGGACGCGCGTGGTCGAAGCACTTCGGGACTCAATCGATCAGACGGCCGCCGAGGCGGCGCGCCACGAGCAGGCGCTCGAATCACCGCTGCTGACCAGCGATCTTTCCGACGAGCGGCACGTCTCCTGGCAACGGGCGCTGGAGCGAGTCGGCGAACGATTCGAGGAGGCCCAGGCACGCGTCGATCAGGCGGAACGGCTCGCCGGAATGGGCGATTCGGAACTGACCCAGCAGCAGGAGGAGGTCGCGATTTTCCTGCGCAACGTGGAGCGAGTTCGTGGGCAACTGGCAATCGTGCCGCCGGCGGTTTAGAATGGGAATAGCAGCCGATTGCGGCATGCGCCCTGAAACGCCGGGAGCCCGCCGATGGCCAAATTCGCTGTCATTATGCCCGCCGCCGGAAAGTCCGCCCGCTTCGGCGACAAAGAAAAAAAACCGTACGCCACGCTAGACGGCCGCGCGGTGTGGCTGCGCTCCGCCGAACTGTTCGTGGCGCGAAACGACGTGGTGCAGACGCTCCTGGTGATTGCGCCCGAAGATCAGGAAATGTTTGAACGGCGATACCGGGCGAATATCGTCTTCATGAACGTGAAGACGGTCCTGGGCGGGGCCGAGCGGTTCGACTCCGTGGCGAATGCTTTAGCTCAGTTGTCGCCCGAGGCGGAGTTCGTCGCCGTGCACGATGCCGTGCGGCCCTGCGTGATGGCCGAACAGATTGACGCGGTCTTCAACGCCGCGGCCCAGCACGGCGCGGCGATCCTGGCGACGCCGATTAACGACACGATCAAACGCACCGAAGCGCAACACCGGAAAATTCAGGCGACCATGCCGCGCGAGAATCTCTGGCTGGCTCAGACGCCGCAAGTCTTTCGCAAGGATTGGCTGTTGGAGGCCTACTCGAAACGAGCCCAGGCCGCGCAGCCGATCACCGACGATTCGCAACTGGTCGAGGCGCTCGGCAAACCGGTTCAGATCGTTTCCGGGCCGGCGGGCAACATCAAGATCACCACCAAGGCTGATCTTTACTTGGCTGATTCGATTTTGAAGTCACGGCCCGATCCGAAGCCCAATCGTCCGATTCACCCGTTCGCCGACGAAGAGATGTGGGGCAAGCGCCCCGGGAAGTGAGTCCAATATGAGCCCGCGCAAACCGCAAGCCTCGAACATGCTGACCTATCTGGTCGTGGCAATCTTCATTGTCGCCGCGTTTGGCTTCGGCTATTTGCTCTTCGGCGAATTATTCGTGGTTGGTTCGGGTGTGCTTGGCGTCATTGGCATGGTCGGCGCGGCCCACTATGTCATCTGGGGCCGCGCCATGACCGATCAGGCGAAAAAACAAGCCAAGGCGGAAATGGAGTCGGGCGAATAGCGATCATTTCTTCGAGTTACGCAGGAATTCGGTAAACGCCGCCACGTCGTTGATCTTTCCCTCGGTGTAAACGCCCCGGACCAGGACCTTGTCTTTCAAGACTTGCATCGTCACATAGAGCGGCAGTTGCTCGGTGCCGAACATCTGCTTTTGGAACGGCAAGTTGACGGCGTGCGCTTCATCGGCCCGGCGATCCTTGTCCACCTTTTCGAGATAGAATGACGCCGGCACTTCATCGGTGTAGTGTTGCACCAGCCGATAATCGAGCAGCAGCTTACGGACGTCACCGCGCGTGAAAATTGATCGCTCGTTGTATTTGCAATTGGTGCAAGTGATACCGGTGTTGTCCAGAAAGATGAACTGTCGCTTTCCGGTTTTTGCTAGCTCCTGTCTTGCGGCGTCAATGGTGCCTTTCAAATTGACCGACCAGGGCAGATCTTCACTGCTGGGTTCGGGAAGTAGGAACGAATCGACCCAGGCGTAGACGACGCCGCCGGGCCGTTGCGTCTCGCCCTTGCCTTGTTTGAACATCGCCGGGACGAGGTAAATGCCGAGTCCGATGAAAGTCAGCCCCAACAACATTCTGACGACGCCGATATGTTCAATCGGCTCATCATGATGTAGGCGGAACACATTTAACAGATACAAACCACAAATCAACGCCATGGCCACCCAGACGCCAAGCACCAGGTCATAGGTGAAATACTGCGGCATGGGCAGCAACCGAAGCTCGGCGGTGCGCAGGAACTTCAGCGCCGCCGCCAGTTCCAGGAAGCCCATCACGACCTTGACGCTGTTCAGCCACGATCCGCTTTGCGGCAGTTTCTTGATGAGGCTCGGAAACAGTGCCAGCACGAAGAATGGCGAGGCGAACGTGGTCGAGAAGGCGAAGGCCCCAAGCACCAGATGCGACTTCGGGATGCCGGAGTCGGCCATGCCGCCGAAGCCGCCGAGGAACGGCGCGACGCAGGTGAAGCTGACGATGGTGAACGTCAGGGCCATGAACACGGTGCCGAGCACGCCGCCGCGGCCCTCGCGCTGCGAGGTGAAAGCAACCCAACTCGAAGGGAGCGTCAATTCGAACATTCCAAACAGGCTGAGGGCGAACACCAGGAAGAAGAGCGCCGAGCACGATGTTCGTGGCCCAGTGAACGCTCAGCGCGCGGAAGGTCGTGAGCAAGGTCAACGCCGCGATGCCGAGGACAAGAATGATGGTGCCGCAATAAATCAACGCCATCCGTACGGGCTTGTGATGCTCGCTCTCCGATTGTTTCAGGAAGAAACTGACGGTGATTGGAATCATCGGGAAGACGCAGGGCGTGATCAGCGCGATGCGCCCCAGAAGACCGCGGCGCCGAGAAATCCCCAGAGTCCCGCCGTCTTTGAAATAGGCGCTTTCATACTTCGACAACTCCTGGCGAACGGCGTTCAGATTCGCCTCATGTTCTTCGAGCGAAGCAGCGGGAGGGACGACGGATTGCTCTTGGCCGTTCGACGCCGCTGCCGGCATCGGCGTCGGCTGCGGCACCGCTTTGGGTGGATCCGTTTGCCCGCTGCTCGTCGGCGGCGATTTCTTCGGATCGGTCAGCGGAAACTTGTCGACGATGTCCTTGTACTTGGGATCGACCGCGACCGGGGGGCCGTCAAGAACCGTGAAGTCCACGGCAGGCGGGTCGCCGTTAGTGCAGTTCTTGTCATTGCAGGCCGGTATTGTTCCACCGACACTGAGCTTGTATTTGCCGGGCTTCGCTTTCGGGTTTACGACAAATTGCCACTTCCATTGGACCGTGCCGGTGATTTCTTGCAGCATTGCTCCGGCCGCAGGACTGAATTTTGGTGGGCTTTTTTCGGCGCCTTCGGATTCAATTACTTCGTCGACAAAAATGAAGTTGCCAAATTTAGGTCTTCGAAAACTCGCCTCAAAAGCATCTGCGCCTGGATCTTCCTGGTGTAGCGGGTAGGTGTGAAATCCATCGTTCAGCTTCATGGTCACAGTCCACGTGACAAGCTGTCCCGGCCTTGCTTCTTTTGGATTCACTTCGGAGATCAGAGTTGCGCTCAGCGAAGTCCTGTGCTCGCGCGCTCGAAATCAGCCACGCCACGACCATCGCCGCGAAGATCCAACGCATCGCCTTCATTGCTCATACCTCGTTCGGTTCCGCCGACGTGGGCGGCCTATTTCTTGTCCAGGTCTTTCTGGTATTTCGGATCGACCGGTACGGCGGGAGCGTCGCTAATCGTGATCTCGGCTTCGGTATTCACGATTTGCGGCGGCAGACAGCGATCCGAGCAGGCGAGGATTTTTACCGGCACTTTCACTTTCAGTTTGCCCGGCTTGGCGTTGGTGCGAATCACAACGGTTCGTTGCCAGGTGCCGACGCCGCCAATCATTGTGATCTTGGTGCCGGCTTCATTATGCGTCATTCCCTTGGGTTCTTTCAGGTCGGCGACGAAGGCCGCGGCGAGCCCGGTTGGGAATTTGAACTTATTGACAAACGAGTCGGCGTCTGGGTCGGCTTGTTTCGTCGGGTAAGTATGCCAACCGTCGGCTAGCTCGATCGTGAGTTTCCAGGTGATCGACTGGCCGCGCTTGGCGGTCGCCGGCTCGAACTTCGCCTCGACCTTTTTCACCACATCGTCAAACGAGTGATTCTGGGCGGTTGCGAACGAACTTGCAATGAATAGGACTAGGGCGGCTCCAAGCCATCGATGCGATTTCATGTTTCCTCCGGAAACTTCGAAATTCAGGGTTATTTTGCCACCACGGGCGGGACACCGGTCAACTTTAGCGTCGAGACGCTCTTGGTTTTCAAATCGACGACCCGGATCCGATGCGCGTTGGTGTCGGCGATATAGAGCTTGCCGGCAGCGTAGCTAATGCCGCCCGGTTCATCAAACATGCGTTCGGTGAGCCAGCCGGACTTTTCGCCGACAAAGGTCTTGCATTCGCTAGTATTCGGATCGAGCACTTTGATTTTGCTATTATACGTGTCGGCGACGTAGAGCTTGCCGCCGTGATAAACCACGCCGAGGGCATGCTGGAGGCGAACCGCGTCGCCCTTCCCGTCGATGTCGCCAAAGATGAATAACCCCTTGCCGACGATCGTATTCACCGTGCCGAGCTTTAGATTCACGGTGCGGATCGCGCTGACTTCCGAATCGGCCACATATAAATTCGTGCCGTCGCTGGTCAACCCACTTGGCTGGGCGAAACGAGCGCTGGCCAGCGATCCGTCGCGGATGTTTTCCATCCCTTGGCCCGCGAAAACGCCTACCACTTCGCGTTTCGGATCGTAGGTCCAGATTTGGTGATGGCCGGCCATGGCGATGAATATGGATTCCCCATCCGGGCTGAGGAGCAAGGCCCAAGGACTATTGAGGCCGATCTGCAGGGCCGGACCGCTGAGTCCACGGCTGTCGCGATCCTGCTTCCCGGTGCCCGCCACGGTTTTGACCGTCTTCGCCTTGAAATCGAGGGCCCGGATCGTGTGGTTTTTGCGGTCGGCGACATACAACGTCTCGCCCTTGAGCGCCATCCCCTGCGGATCGTTGAATTGGGCTTCCTTGAAGCTGCCGTCCCTATTCCCGGCGACGCCGCTGCCGGCGACGCCGAGTTTGTTGCCGTTCAAGTCGGTGATGACAATTCGCTGATTGGTGCTGTCGGCGATGAACAGCCGCTTTGATTTCTCATCGGCGAGCACCTTGCCGGGGAAATTCAATGGGTGTTCCAATTCGCGCTCGAGTTTGAAGTGGATGGGCGTCTCATTGAGCGTTTTGTTTCGGCGATGCTTGTCGATGAGTTTCTGAATGACGCGATCCATCAATTCGAGATTTCCCTCGCCGCTGGCCGAACCGATGTAATTGCCCTCGGGATCAATGACCGCCAGCGTAGGCCACGAACTGCAATCGTACGTTTCCCAGATTTTCATTTCCGGGTCGTTGACCACCGGATGGCGGATCTGATAGCGCAGGATCGCCTTGCGAATGTTGGCGGTAACTTTCTCGTTTTCGAATTTCGCTGAATGGACACCGATAATCACCAGTTGCTTCTCATATTTCTTTTCCAGTTTGGCCAGATCGGGCATGGTGTGAATGCAATTGATGCAGCAAAAGGTCCAAAAGTCGAGGATGACGATCTTGCCCTTGAGATCTTTGTGAATCGAGATCGGCTTGGCGGTATTGAGCCAGTCGGTGCCGCCGACCAGTTCCGGGGCCTTGTTCAGCCGGTCCTGGGCGTTAATTCGCGCGAGCAACGGATCCTGGGCTTTGTTGATCAAAATCCAGCCCAAAGCGATGATCGCCGGAATGCCGAACAGCGGGATCAGGAACCGCAGCGACGATCCGCTGAGCGTCGTGGCCCGACTCATGGCGTGACTCCTCCGAGAAAATCGCAGGGCGCGAGAACCAACGGCCTATCTTACCGCGAGCCCTCGCCAGCGCGAACCCGGATTCTTTTTAGACGCGAAAGCAGGCGGCGGGATTCAATGCCGCTTGCGGCGTTGCAGGATGCTTGCAACGCCGCAAGCGGTGTACCGTTACTTTTTCTGATTACAAACGCGTACTTGCGTGCTGAGCGAATAGATGAGGCCATCGAGTTCGTAATCAACTTCGCCGTAGAAAGCGAGGCAGCCTGTCTCCGGCTGCGCGACCGTGCCGACCACGAGCTTGCCGTCTTCAGAGATCTTCGCATCTCTTCGCGTCCAGCGCGATTTGCGGAAATCCTGCGTGTCCGAGGCCGCGACCCAAAGCCGGGCGGCCTTGGGCGCGGTATTGGTGTGAATGCTCAATCGAAATTGGCCATCCTCGGTATTGCCGTGCTCCCAGGTTTGTTTCGGCATCGCCGCGCCATTCACCTGGCACTTGACAAACGCGCTGATGCCGTTGAGCACGCGGGCTCGCGACTTGAGCAGATCCGGTTTGCCGTTCTCCGGCATCTCCTGTAGATCGTGGCCGGCGTTGGGTGTGATGCAGATATACTTTTCGCCCGGCAGGTCGTTCCAGTACAGATTCAAGGCATCGACGGTCCAGTAGGGATCATTGGCGCCGTTGAGGATCAGCTTCGGCATCGTCAGCTTGCTGCGATAAAAATACGGGATCGACCATGCTCCAGAGCCGCTTCGCTTCCGGCGTCTTCGGCATGGGAATCAGCTTGCGCTCGACATAGTCCTTCACCATCTCGCTGGGCTTGCCGTAGCACATCATCTGATGTTCCATCTGCGGCTTCATGTTGAGCGTGTCGATCACCATCGGCGCGATCGCCTTGACGCGCGGGTCGGCGGCCCCGGTCAGCCATGAGGTCCAGCCGCGCTTTGACGCTCCGGAGATCACGAAATTCTTGACTTCGTGGTTCCACTCCTTCTTGGTGAACGCCTGCAACACGTCCATGGACTTGACCACGCTTTTCACCATTGGGAATAGCAACGGCCATGACTCATCCTGTCCCTTGTTGTCCAGGAAGCGAACGAATGTCTCGGCGATCAGGGCGTCTTCCTTCTTGCCGCCATAGAGAGGCTGATTCGGGATGTTGAACAGGATCGCGATCGGCGAGCCGATGCGCTTGGTCAATTCCAAGGCGATATATTGCATCGCGCCGCCAGGGTTCCCGCCGGTGTTCAACAGCAGCATGGTGTCGGTTGTTTTCACATCCTTGGGCCGCAGCACGAGCAGGCGGTGCTCCCATTTGATTCCTTGCCAATTCTGCGAGACCAGGTGAATCGTATAAACCGTGCCGTTGCCGAGGTCTGAAGTCTTTTCGAGATTCCAGGCAAAGTTGGGCTCTGGCTTGGCGACATACTCGGGCAAACCGGCGCGAGCGACCAAGGGCGATCCGAACAACGCAAATAAGGCAACGATCCCAATGGGACGGACCATGAGGGAGTCTCCGCAAAGATTGGCGAGCGTGCTCTCAGGATAAGGCAAATGGCGGCGGGAGAAAAGACGGGAACGGCGGAAGGGGCGGCAGTTTCGCCGCCCCGCCGATGTATGCGGGCGACTACTCACTACTCAACTTGACGCGAACTTTCTGATTCAGGAAAGGCGTTTTCTGGCCCGGATCCAGCTCGATCTGGCATTCTAGCACCATTTCCTGATTTTGCGGGATCAAGTCGGTCAGGGCGGTGGCCTCGCACTTCGGCAGAAAGCCGCGGCCGACGGTCTTGACCGTGCCGGTCCATTTTTGACCGTTGTTGGTGTAATCAGAAATCTCCGCTCGCTGACCGACGGCAACGCGATTGGCCCATTCCTGGTTGACCTCGGCTTTGACGATCAACTTGCCCGAGTAGAACAGGAACGCGGGCTTAACCGCCTGATCGCCGAACACCGACCCGGGCTGGACCCAGGATTGCATGATCACGCCGTCCGCGGGCACTCTGAGAATACAGGCATCCAAACCCAACTGAGCCTCTTCCTCCTTTAACTGGGCGGCCTTGATGCCATTTTTCGCCTGGCTGATTTCCACGTCGGGCTTGCGTAAGTCGATGGCATCAAGCTTTTCCTTTTCCGCGCGTACCGCCAGTTCTCGCACTTCCAACTGCGTTTTTGCCTCCAGGTAATCTTTCTCGGCGATGACCGAGAGCGATCGCTGCGGTTCGAGTCGATTCACCTTTTCCTGCAATGCTTGCTGTTCCTTTTTGCGCATGTCGATCATTGTTCCTTGCGCTTGCGATCGGCGCTGTATTGGTTCCATTGCGCAGTTTGGCTCTTTCCAGGGTCTGTTCGGCGGCCGTCACTCCGGCCTTCGCTTGAGCGAGCAAATTCCGAGCATGGCGGTCATCCATCTTCAGAAGGGACTGGCCTTTCTTGACTGCGGCGTCGTTTTTCACCATCACTTCGACGACCTTGCCCTTCATGTTTGGGACCAGCGGCACGATGTCATTTTCCGGGACCACGACGCCGGAGCTGACCACACCTGGCACGCGGTTCGCGTTATTGCGGTCGCCTGCGCAGGCGGGCCTTCGCGTGGCTGGGCTTCCTGGCCCTTGCCCGGGTTGGGCGCCCCGAGAATGTGAGGAGCGTTGGGCGCGTGCAGGATATGGTTGGCGCCCAGCAGACTGGCGGTGATGACCAGGATGCCAAGCACCCAGGACAATTTCAAATGGCGAGTCCATTTCATGGCGGATCTCCTAACTCGTTCTCGCGGCATCGTGGGCGGCGCCGGTTGAGTCCTCGTCCAAGAGCCGACCGTCTTCCAGGTTGAAAATCACGTCGGCAAACGGGACGATGCGATGGTCATGGGAGACCACCAGGATGGTTGAACCGCGCTCGTGGGCGGCGGTTCGCAAGAGTTCGATTACCTGCTCGCCGTGCGCCCAATCGAGCGCGCTCGTCGGTTCATCGGCGAAGCAGAACTGCGGATTCTTGATCAGGGCCCTGCCGATGGCGACCCGCTGTTTTTCGCCGCCGGACAGGTGGTTGGGCAGGAGTCGAGTTTTTTTACCCAGACCCAGTAAGGCGAGCATTTCGTCGGCCCGGTCGCGAGCCTCCTTGCCAGTGGCGCCTTCGCCCCAGCGCAAGACGATTTCCAGCTGCTGGCGGGCATTCAGGGCCGGGAACAGATTGTAGCCCTGAAAAATAAAGCCGCAATGTTGCAATCGAAATCGTTCGCGCTGGCGGTCGTTCATCGTCCAGACATCGACCAGCCTGTCACCGTCATGCGCGAACACTTTTCCGGAATCCGGCCGCAACAAGCCGGAAAGGACCGCGAGCAGGGTCGATTTTCCGCTGCCGGACGGCCCCATCAACAGCGCCAATTGGCCGCGGACCAAGTCGATCGACACGTCGCGCAGCGCGTAGGTGTGAGATTCCCCGTCGCCGAAGCTCCGCGTCAGTTCCTGGCCGCTCAGCACTGGTTCATCGTCGTTCATGGAACTCTCAGGTTTACGTTTCCGGCGAAACGTAAACAACTATCGCAACAAATTCACCGGTTCAATCTGTTTGAGCGAGCGTAGGGCGATGGCGCCGGAAATCACGGACATTACCAGTGTGACCGCGGCCGCCGCCCCCATCAGTTCGGGCGACAGCTGGGGCTTTACCCCCAGCTGGCTGGCCAGCTCCGCCATCAACAACGTCACCGGCACCGAAACGATTACGCCGAACACGCCGATCCAAAACGCCTGCGTCACCACCGTCCAACGCAGGCGCCAGCGTGGAATCCCCAGCGCCAGCAGAATCGCATACTCGCGCATCGACGCCATCGTCGCGGCGTAGAGCGTCTGGCTGGTCACGACCGCCCCGACGATCAGGCCCAATAGCGCCGCGTAGCCCAAAGCGATGCCGGCCTTGGTCTTGGTGAGCCAATGCATTCGCGATCGTCGTGAGAATTCCTGCTTCGAGAAGATCGACATGTCGCCGTCTTCGCGATTGGAATACTCCTCCTTCATTACCTTGACGACCGCCTCGGCATCCTGCTCGTTATCGCATTTCGCCAGCATGTACACCGTTTGATCGGGGCCCATCCGAGCGAGGTTTCGAGCCGTGTAGAGCGAACAGAACACGTAAGGACCTGCGATGCTTTTCATGCCGCTCACGAGCCCAACGACGCGAACCGGCTTCCCATTGATTTTCGCCATCGCCCGCTTACCCTCTTTGAGTAGCTCGGCGGCATCGGAAACATCCAATCGATCCAGTTCCGATTCATCAACGACCACGGCGCCTTCCTCGGTCAGATCGTCGCGCATTTTCGCATCCAAGGCTCGCACCGGCCCGATCGAGTCGTCGCCTAACCGGCAGCCGATCAGGATGCAGAGATCCGACCCGCCATTGGGCTTTTCCCACGTGCCGAACCGCTGGATATAGGGTTCGACCTTCACCACGCCCGGCATGCTGCCGATCCGTGCCGTCATTCGGCTTTCGGAAATCGCCTGGCCGATGTCCACGCTCAGCACTTTCTGCGAGCCGATCCAGATGTCGGCGTTGGACCGATCGATCGGAATCGACGTCACCGAAAGCAACCCGAACAGCAGCCCGCACTGCAAGGCGATCAGCAGCGCGCTGAACGCCACCGCGAGAATGCCGGGCAGATATCGCTGCCGGTCATACCAGAGTGTGGCTAAAGCGTACGACACTTCAATTCCTGTTTCCAGGGGCTTCCATTTAGGCGACTCGGACCGATTCGGTCAATCGATTCGAGACTTCGCCATCCGTGCCGGCAATTTCCTCAATATAGGTGTGGTGCCATAACTGCGTGGCGGTCACACCGACCAAACCCATCTCAACGGCCGTGCGCGAGACCGAGCCGGCGCCATGTTGCGGAATTCCTTTCGCCACTTCGTGACCGCCCCCGGGTCGAAATAGCCGGTTTGGCGCAACGCCGATTCGGTGAGCAGCGGTTCGACCCAGCTTCCGTGCGGCGAGCGACTCTCGAAATGGAAGCTGTCCATCGGCGCGAAACATTGCTTTGCGCCGCCAGGCGATTTCCTTCGGCAGATAGCGCTCGGCCAGGAGCCGCAGGATGTATTTGTCTTTCATGCCCCGCAACTTCCAGCGCGGGTGCAGCTTTGCCAAGAATGCGAAGACTTCCTCGTCGAGGAACGGGTAGCGCGTTTCCACCGAGGAATTCATCGCGACGCGGTCGCCTTTGGATGCCAGCAGCAATCCCGGCAGCATCACGCGTCCGCCAATGAATAATGATCGATTGAAAGGATGCCATTTTCGCATCCTCTCGCGAGGAAGGGCCAGATCGGCGAATGGGCTGTGGCCCTCTAGCCGCGACCACATGTCATTGCTGAAAAAACGCAGCTTCGACAGACTCATCAAGCCGTAGACATTCAGCCAGGCGTTTGATCCGCCGAGCAGGTCCTCGGTTTCCCGCACGGTTTGGCTTGGGAACTGAGGCGTTCGCGTCGCCGCCATGAACGCCTGCCTCATCCAATCGCCAAATGGTATTCCGGGGATCGAATTCAGCGCGTTCATGATTCGCTGAACTTTGAACCAGGGATACCCGGCCATCCACTCATCCGATCCTTCGCCGGTCAGGGCGACCTTGTAGCCCTTGGCTCGCACGGCCTTGGCCAACAAAAGCAACGCGGCACAGGCGGTATCGACTACCGGCACTTCGGCCGCCTGGATCAATTCCGGGTAGGTCTCGAGCAGCTCGTCGTGGCCGCATTTGACGATGACTCGTTCCGTCGAGCCGACATACTTGGCGACCAGCGTTGCTTCGCTTTCCTCATTCAATTTCGCGTCGCCGCCGATGCCGATGGTAAAGGTCGGAATCGGCCGTCCCATGACCTTCCCGGCCAGCGCGACGACGAGCGACGAATCGACTCCGCCGGAAAGATAAGAAACCACCGGCACGTCGGCCCGCAGCTTCATTTGCACCGAACGGACGAACACTTCCTCGAATTGATCGGTGAGTTGTTTCGGATCGGCGTCGCGAATCTCCTGCCCGCGGTCCGGGAAATCAAATTCGTAGAAAACCTTGGGCGTCGGCTCGCGGGTTTCGCCGAGTCGAAAATCCAAAAAGCGCCCCGGGACAAGCTGATTCACGCCTTCAAAGCAGGTCACCGGTCCGGGCGTGGCAAAGAATGTGAACAGGTGGTTCAAGCCGCGAACGTCGGCCTTGGCGTCGATCAGACCGCTGGCGAGGAGGGCTTTGATTTCCGAGCCGAACAACAGCCAGGTTCCGCCAAATTCGCCGCCGTCAAAATGCTGAATCGTCCAAAACAGCGGGCAGATTCCCCAACGATCGCGGGCTAAAAGTAATCGGCGTTGCTTCTCGTCCCATAAGGCGATGGCGAATTGGCCGCGAAGTTTCTCGAACATGCCCTCGCCGAATTCTTCCCACATGTGGGGCAGCAGTTCGGTGTCGGTGCCGGTGCGGAAAACGTGGCCCTTCGCTTCGAGATCGCGACGCCGCTCGGGATAGTCAAAAAGCTCGCCGTTGTACACGACCTGGATTGAGTTATCCTCATTCCCCAGCGGCTGCTTGCCGTCTTTCAAGCCGACGATGCTGAGCCGGCGATTGCCGAGACAGACCTCGGAGCGATCGAGGAATCCGTCGTCGTCCGGGCCGCGATGGACGATGGCCGCCGCCATGCGCCGAACGATTGCCGTCGGCGCCGGCTTGCGGCCTGTCAAATCCATCATCCCGGCGATGCCGCACATCCTGTTTGTCCTTGATCCTTTGTCAGTTGTTCTTTGCCAAATCCGTCAATTCTGGTTGCCCGTGCCGGCTCTCGTATAGTTGCCGGACTTTTCGCGCCAGCATTCGATCCACCAAACGCGGGAAATACCGGTTGGTCCTGGCAATCCATCGCGATTGCCATCCCACCGGCGTTTCCGATTTATTCCTCCGCAGCGCCGTCAATATCACATCGGCCGCTTCCTCCGGCAGTTGAGCGCCGGCGAAGTTCAACTGGTAGCGGCCTTCCTGACGCAGCAGGTGCCGACCCAGATCGTCGCTGCGAACCAGTCCTGGAAGCGCCACCAGTACGTCAATGTCGAAGTCGCGAAAATTCGCCTCGCAACGCCTCGGACAGTCCCACCAGCGCATATTTGCTGGCGGAATGTTCGGTCCAACCCGGCAAGCCCCGGCGTCCGCAGATCGAGGCGACATTTACCACGGCGGGTTGCCGGCCCTTCATCAGGTGCGGCGCGGCCAGTCGCATCAACTCGGCCGGCGCGAAGAAGTTCACCTCCATGATCGTACGCAGCACGGCCTCGGACGAGGTATCAAAATGTCCCCAACTGGCGACCCCGGCGTTGTTGATCAGGACGTCGAGACCGCCCATTTTCTCAACGGCGGCGTCAATTACCATCTCGCGCTGACGTTGAACGGTCAAATCCGCCGCGATCGCAAACGCCGACGCACCGGCCGCAACAAGTTTATCGGCCAATTCGGCCAGCACGATTTCGCTGCGCGACGAGAGTTAGTTTTACTCCAAGAGGGGCAAGCTTTTCCGCTAGACATCGCCCGATTCTGCGCGATGCACCGGTGATGAGAACTCTGCAATCGCGCAAATCGCGTGCCATTCGCCGACTTCCCTGATTTCGCGAATCGCGACAGACTACCTGTCTCGCCGATCCTATCTCAAATCATACCCGATGCCGTTGAACGCCGAAAGTTTTCCGTTCTGGAAAGATCTTTCGATCCGGCAACGAGTTTGGATAAACTCGCCACGAGCGCCCGAGTTGTTGCCACCCTGCGTTCGGGGTCAATCGTTCCGCTGAGTGAACGAAATTCACAATTCTTCCAAATCCGTTGGAATTTATTGTAGTTCCGGCGCGAGAAGTGGAAACGAATGACGCGACTTGCTGCCGTCGCGATCGCTGGAAACCGGGAACTTATTTGCGCGTCGCCGCTCCATCCAGCTTTTGAAGCAACTGTTGCGTGCGCTTGGCTTCGGTGCTAAGGCCCAGATTATGGCTGTGCGTCAGCTTCTCGATGGCGGGTTTCAATTCGGAAAGATCCATATCCGGCCGCCGGCGATGGAGTTCGTTAATTGCCTTGAGCGCAGTGATCATGGTCAGGTGGGCGGCACCGGGATCGGAAACCTTTTGCTTGTTCGGCAACTCGTGTTTGAAATTTCGCAGTTGCTGGTCTTCGTCGAGCATTTCCTTCAGAGTTTCCCAGGCCCGCTCGTCCTTAATTTTGTCGCTGCCGCGGCGGGCCAGGGCGATGACGGCATTGTAGCGGACCTCGAAACCGGCCGGACTCGACGGACCGGTCACTTCCGACGGCGCTTTACCACGGTTGCACCCGAGAAGCAGCAGTGGCAGCAGCGCCACGATCGCGATTCGACGCATGCTATTCGTTCTCCTCGATCGTGATGCGCTCACCGCGGCCAACGTCATGCGCCAGCAGCAGCAATGCGTCTTCCGCCTTTTTCTGCTCGCGGGTATTGCCCTCCCAGAAACCCAGGGCCAGCGCCACCTGCTCACGAAGGAAAATGTCATTCGGCTCGTTGGCACATTCGGCGAGCGTATCAATCACGCCGATCGACTTGCCGTCCAGCGACCCGAGCGCGGCCTCCGCCCACTTTTGCGTGTTTCCCGGAGTTGAATTCGCTTCGGTTTCGAGTTGGCGGCGAGTCGTCTGCTTCTCCGCTTCGGGCAATTTGTCAAAGCGCTGGCGGCTCTCGCCCAGATTCGCCAGGGCCCAGACGGCCTGCCGCCGCAAGTGAGCGCGAAGCTTTTCGTCCTGTCCACGGCCGTTCTTCGCGAGATCGCAAAGCAACGGAATCGCCGACCGGCACGCTGAGGTTTCCCAGGCAGGCGGTGAGATATTGCACGTAATTCCGCTGCACCACAGATGCCTTGTGGGCGTCGGCCCGTTCTTTCTCATGGGATTTGTCAATGGGCACCGCTCGTTCGGCGGCCTCGGACTTGTCGAGTTCGCCAAGTCCTCGTTCCAATTTCTCCGCGAGCCGCAGTCCAAACGAGGCGTCCGCGGCCAGTTTGTCGTCGCGCTTGAGCACCTGGGCTAAATCGCTGGCGGCTCGCCAGCGAATATCGGGATTGGCGCTGTCGATATTCTTCAAGAATTGGTCCGGCGATCGCGAGCCGCTGGCGAGCCAACTGAAGCCAAGCAGCACCGTCACGGCGCCGGTCACGATCAGACCCGGGATTAGAAACAGCTGTACAATGTGCCGCCCTGATGGCGGCCGAACCGGCGGTAAACCCTTTGCCGGTTCAGGCGAACCGGAAGGCTCGGCAAATGTTTCGGACATAAAGTTTGGTCTAGGTTCGGGGAGAGTGAGTCAAGAGAGCGAATCGGGCCGTTTCGGACGCTGTCTCATTCTACACAAACCGGCGCGATTTAGAAACCAAGTCACGGAACTTGATATCGATCCGAAAGCGTTGCTAGGGTGGTTTGTCGGTTTAGGATTCTGATAATTTCATCATGGCATTGACACTCGAACAATATGCAACCTGGCTCGACTCGCGCGATTTGCCGTGGCCGGCGGCGCCGAGCGTCGAGTCGCCCCGGGCCAAACCGGCCATCCGGCGGCTGCCCGGATCTGCGCCGTGTTCTGGAATGTTTACGGCACGTTGCTCGCCATTCCATTTGGCGATCTGGTCTTCGAGCATCCCACCAAGTTGATCATGGAGGTGGCCCTGGACAAGACGATCGATGAATTCAAGATGTGGGGCTCGATGAGCCGCAAGCCGGGCCAGCCGTCCGAGTATATGCGGCACCTATACTCGCAGGAACTGCTGCGGCAACGCTCCATCAGCGGCGGCGAGGCTTTCCGGAAGTTCTGGCCGAGCGCATCTGGGAAAACCTGCTCAAGAAGCTGTTTCAAAAGGATTACGCGTTCGACGCCGGGTTTTACGGTTCGCTCAACGAGTACAGCCGCAAGGTGGCTTACTTCTTTCACGCGAGCCTGCAGGGCACGGGCGCCGAACCCGGCGCCGCAACCGCCCTGTCGTTGGTCGCGGACGCAGGCATCAAACAGGGCTTGCTGGCCGATGGCCAATGTTTCACCACCGTGCAACTGTCGCGGGGATTAAGAATTCAGGATGCTTCCCTGTCGTTCGCTGCTGTGTTGCCGCCGGACCTGCGGATTCTTTCCTGCGAATTTAGGGCCCGCAAACCGTCCGAGACAATCTTTCGCAGGGCGCTGGCCGCAATGGCCGGCCGAGGGATTCAGCCGGAGCAAATCCTTCTCGTCGGCTCGAAAATCGTGGCGATATTGCACCGGCCAAGTGCTTTGGCATGCGAACTGCGCTGTATGCTGGAGACAAGTCGTCGCTGGAGGCCACGCCCGAACATTTGAGGGATTCGGTGAACAGGCCCGACGCACTGATCACGGAGTTGCCGCAAGTGACGCAATTGATTTCGTAAACTTCGTCATGAATTGGAAATTGGCTCTTCGAATTCGGACCGCGGGTTGACCCATGCCTCCTCCCCTGATCTTGGACCCCACCTCGCTGGACTTCGGCCACGTGGTGGCGGACATCGAGGCCATCCGCCGCGTCAATCCGCAACGATTTGAAATGGAAGCGCTCTCGGCGGTGGTCCTGCTCGATCACAACCGCAAGCTGATCGCGGGATACAAAGACGTGCGCGGCGACGAGTTCTGGGCTCGTGGCCATATGCCGGGATTCCCGCTCATGCCGGGTGTTCTCCTGTGCGAGGCCGCGGCTCAACTCTGCTCCTATTACGTCATGACCCAGCACACCTTCGACGCCGATTTTGTCGGCCTAGGCGGCTTGGAAGATGTTAAGTTTCGCGGCATGGTCCGGCCCGGGCGATCGTTTCGTGATGATCGGCCAAATGACGTGCGAACGCAAAATGATCGCCGAATGCAACGTCCAGGGGTTCGTGGTCGACAAGATGGTGTTCGAAGCCAAGGTTCTGGGCGTTCCGCTCAAGAGAGGCTGATGTCGCGATGCGGCGCACCCGGCGATTGCCTGTGGAGGAATTGACGCCTTATCTGTGGGAACCAGGCGCGGCCGCAGCCGGACAAATCGATTGGGTTGCGATCTTCGGCAATCGCCACCCGGTCGAGATCGAAGTGGGTAGTGGCAAGGGGCTGTTTATCCTCAATGCTGCCCAGTCCTGTCCCGGAGTCAATTTTTTTGGTATTGAAATCGTTCGCAAATATCAGCTTTACACCGCCACCCGCGTCGCCATTCGGAAGCTGGCCAACGTGCGAATGGCGTGCGCTGACGCGAAACGGATCATGCGCGATCGCGTGCCGCCGAATTCCGTGCAGGCGATTCACGTTTATTATCCCGATCCGTGGTGGAAGAAACGCCATCACAAGCGGCGCATCTTTACGCCTGAATTCGTCGACTCGTGCGCGAAGGCGTTGGTGTCCGGCGGGCAATTTCATCTCGCCACTGACGTCGAGGAATATTTCGGCCTAATGACGCAGCTATGCCGGCAGTGCCCCGAACTGCGCGAGCTGCCGCCGCCCCAGATTGATACCGGCCGACATGAAATGGACTATCTCACCAACTTCGACCGCAAGGCTCTGCAAACCGGCCGGCCTGTGTTCAGAGCGAGATTTGAAAGAAGTGATTCAAAATAATACGGGAAGCATTTTGCCGAAATCGGGGAAGCCCTTCGATTTCGCCAAAGGGCTTCCCCGGACCTCATTGACGGAAGAATCCCGCCTGGAGATACGAAAGGTAGAAATTCGAGATATTTCCCGGGGCCGTGAGATTGATCGTCTGACTGGGCACGTTGAATTGAAGAACTTACGCAGGCGGCAATCGCTGCTCATTCCTCACGATATGTGCCTTTCGCCACACGCGCCATGATGGGGTCGGGAACCCAATACGTGAACTTGACCAGTCGCGACATGAACCAGGGGAAGTTGAAGACCTTGGTTTTCTTTCTCAAAGCCTTCGCAATGCGACGAGCCGCGTCGTCGGCTTCGAGCAGGAAGGGCATGTTGAATGGATGCGATTGCGTCATCGGCGTCCTGATGAAGCCGGGGCAAATGCAGGTGACATTGACGCCGCGCCCGCGGATCTGCAGGCGCAAGCTTTCCAGGTAAACTTTCACCGCGGCCTTGCTGTGCAATAGCCGCCCTGGCCGGGGAAGCCCTTATACGCGGCGAGGCTGGCGACCGCGGCTACATGCCCGCGGCCGCGCTTCAGCATGTCCGGCAGCACCGCTTCGATCGCGTAGATGACGCCAAAAAGGTTGACGCGCATCATGCGCTCGACTTCCTCGACATTCATCGGACTGACATAGGTTTCCGCGCCGCGCCGGCGCAGGCAACCAGAAGATCGGCCGGCCCAAGCCGCTCGCGGCAGGCAGTGAATGGCTTCGAGCGTCGGAATGCGCTCGGCCACATCGGCGGACTCCAATTCGGCCCGACCGCCGGCATTCTGAATTTCGCTTGTCAATTGTTCGAGCGGTTCGCGTCGGCGGGCGAGCACGCCGACGGCGTATCCCTCGCGGGCCAATTCCTTGGCCAGTGCCCGACCAAGTCCGCTCGATGCTCCGGTAATGACCGCGACACGCCCCAACCCGCTCATCCTGATCGTCCCCTGCGACGAAAATGGGAAATGGTTCATCACCATTTCCCATTGTTCCCACGATCCTCGTGCGATTCTAGGCCGACTGCACCTGAAGTGGAATAGTTGCCGGCGCGGGCGTCGGATTAGCCGCAATCATCTCGAGTCGCTTCGTTGGCAAGTCCGATTTCTTATGCACCGGTCCGAAATACAAGCTCCGAATCCAGCCGAAACCCTGCCGAACCGATTTGTAGAGCCCGACCATTCCGAGCGCCTGGTAAAAGACGCGAACCTTCCATAAGGGATCCTTCCAGTTGGCGAACGCCCGCACGAAATTGAGCGGATTGTAAAACGCCGCGTAGGAAAGGAACATGTTGACTTGCTTGCGCCACGGCTTCTGGTCGTTGGTGGCGATGCAGTGATTGCCGTCGAACAGGTAATCCTCGACCTTGCGGCCACGCGCCTCGTCGATGACCATGCCCTCCTTGAACGGCTCCTCGTACGACTTGCTGCCGACCGACGGCGTGAGGATGGTAATCTGCACGCTGACAGCGCCGGTCTTGCGCAGGAAATCGACCTGATTGACGATGCCGTAAAGTTCGCCCTTGGAGTAGAGCGGCTGGCCGTCGTGATGCATCATCATCGCCATCGGGCAGATGCCGAACTGATTGAGAAGCTGGAACAGTTCCTTGGTCTTCTCCGGGCTCTGGCCTTTCTTCACCAGTTCCGCGGTCATGTCCTCGATGCCGAACCAGATGGCCTGCAACCCGCCGTCGCGGCACAGCGGCAGCAGGTCCTTGTTCTTGTAAACGTCGAACTCCGTCGCTTCCGTGGCGAAGAAGACCGCGTCGCGGAATGGCTTGCCGTTTACCTTCCCCTTGGCCAACTCGGTGAAGGTCTCTTCGACGGTCTCGCGATTGTTGAAGAAGTTGTCGTCGGTGCCGAAGAACCGCGTGATGCCGGTGGCTTCGCCGATGTCCGTCAATTCCTGCCGCAGCCGCTGCGGGCTCTTGAAGCGGAACGTGAACTGGTTGTACGCGGGAATCGGGCAATAAGGGCAATGAAACTTGCAGCCGTGCGTCGTGACCACCGAGGCGGCCCCGGAATACTTGAGAATGCGGTTGAGGGCGAGCGGCCGCCGCGACAGCGACTGCCGATTGTGCGGCGGCTCGAGCATGCTGAACGCCGCCAGTGGGTGCGGCAATTCGTCGAGGTCCTGCACCAGGCGCTGAATGCCGGTGTCGACCAGGCGATTGACCGGTTCTTTTTCGTCGCCCTCGCGGAAGACCAGACCCGGGATATCGTCGAGCAGGCCGCTGCGGCGCAGACGATGGAAGGTGCGGCGAGGATGCTCATTGGGATCGCGGTAGCCCATGATACGGTCGAGCAGCTCGACGATGACGAACTCCTCGCCCGTGCAAGCCACGTCCGCGCTGTAATTCTTGCCGTTGTACTCGAAGCCGAAGAAGTCCCACGGCTCGTAGATCGACTTTGATCCGCCCGCGAAAATCAGCGGGCGGTCGTCGCCGAGCTTGTACGCGTCGGCGATCAGCTCATAGGCCTTTGCCGAGTGAATTTGCATGCTCGAAACGAAGAGCATCTGCGGCAATCGGCCGTCAATCCGGGCGACGCTGGGACGAAAGTTCGGGTTCCATTGCGTCTGCACGATGCGCGTGCGGCGCGAAGCCGGAGGCGTGCAGTGCCGGCCACGGCCCGCGGCCCCGCCGTCAGCAGCCGCATGTCGGCGAAAAGAAATGGACCGATGCGCGTCCGCAAATCAAATGCGTATGCGACCAGACAGGGAATCTCGGCATGATCGGGATTGGCTCGAAGCCGGGATTCCAGTTCCCGGTACTCGCCGGGGCGAGTGTAGCGGTCATTCTTCGGCCGACTCAGCAGTTCCATTGGCGATCTACCCTTTCTCAACGGAGTTATCCATTGAATAGCATCTCGATATTTCCGAACAACTTAGGCATTTCAAAGCGAATTTACAAGCTCATCCCGCGTGAAAGCTTCGGGAAGTCGTGCACGGCACTCCATTTAGTGGACGTTGCCCGACAAGGATCTCGCCGGTCCGAGCGACACGACAGGGATTGAATGCAAACAGCGCGCCGCAAGACCTCGATCCGAAACGGGGTTCTTGGGTATATGCGCTTCAGGTTCGGCATCTGACGCACAAATCAGTTTGGAAAAGATTTGTTGTTTTTGCCTCAAGGTTGCAATCAGTTGTGATCCAACTGAGTCTATGGCGCTGGTGGATTCACCCGCAGCTTTACTATCACCGGGAAATGATCGCTGTAGCCGCGGGCCATGGTGTTGCGCTCGTTGCCGAAACGCCACGGCTGGCGTCGCGTCGCGCCGGGGCGGATCAGACCATCCGTGAATGTCTGAATCGAATTGATTTCGCAGCTCCAGCCGCGATCGTCGAGCAGCCCGGGTGAAACGCAGATTTGATCGTAAATGGAGGGTTTCGATTTGTAATAGATCGTGCCATACTGCCGCGGGTCCTTCCCAGCCATCAGATTGAAAAACCGCAGTTCTTTGGCGTCGCGCACGGCGGCAAAATCACCGTTGGCCTTCAAACGGTCGCTCACCGCCGGATCGTCCGGCTCGTCGTTGAAATCGCCGCAGACGAGAATGTCCGCGGCGGGGTTGGAATGAAATATCTCGTTGGCTTTTCCGTAAACCAGGTTCGCGTACTTGGCCCGCTTGACACCCTCTTTGTCGCTCAGGCGACTCGTCCAATGTGTGGCAAAGACAACGAGGTCGGCGTCTCCAGCCGCCAACGTTACACGCAGCACCCGGTGCGGTGGAAAGTTTCGTGGATTGCCATTCTTGGAAAGCGGCAAACGCGTAATAATCGCCGGCGCGATATGCCGCCCGGCGGAGATCTCCTCCAGGACCACCGTTTCATACTTCGCCGCGTCGGCCGGCAACGACGAGTTCAACGCGTCCGCCAACAATTGTGCCGCCCGCTTCGATTCCACCTCAATCGCGCACAGTATGTCCGGACCCTTGCCGCCGTTCATTTTCAACAATGCTTCGCTCAGATGTTTCAGTTTGAGATTCAAATCGTTCGGCTGGCGGGCGAGCCAGTTGTCGTATGGCTCGTCGATCGAGTTCCGTTTGTCGTCCACGTCATCAAAAAGGTTTTCAACGTTCCAAGTGCAAAACAGGTATTCACCGGGATTCGCTGGCGAAGTGGAGGGGGTATTTGGCTGCGGTTGCTTTGCGTTCTTCGCCTCTTCGCGAACCAGAACGACGATGAGCAGAATGATCATCAGAACCAGCGGCGCGATTTTCTTGATGCCGAAGATGTCCGACCGAGCGGCCATGCCATGAACTCCGGGAACAGGCGATTGCCTGCACTATAGCCGCCCGCGGGAGAATCGGCATTGCCTCGATTTCGCGCCCTTGCTATAGGCTCGCTACGGTTTGGTAGCCAAGGAGGCAGCGGATGAAATCGAGCAGCGTCATTCTCGGGGCCCTGGTCGGGCTCTTTTTGGGCGTGGTCGGGACCGCGTTTTGCATCCCCCCGGCCATCCGCCAGCGGCTTTACACCGACTACACCAATACGGCCAACGCCGGCAACAGCGACCGGTACGAGGACTATGTCATGTGCACCGGCGCCGCGGCCCCCAATCCGCGTGCCCCGACCGAGGGGGTTTGGCTTCTCGATTACCGCGCCGGCAAACTGCTCGGCACTGTCATCGATCGCAATCAGCAAAAGATCGTTGGCTTCGCAGAAACCAATCTCGTGCAGGATTTCGGCATCCCGCCCAAGCAAAACGTTCATTTCATGATGACCACCGGCATGATCGCCCAAGGCCAGGCGGCGCTCTATGTCGCCGAAACAACCTCAGGCAAGTTCGGCGTCTATAGCCTGGGGCCCGATCCGACCGGCCAGCAATCGGGACTTTTCATCCGCAAACATGATCTGACGACTTTCCGGCGATCTAAATGAAGAAAACCGGGTAACCGAAAACCGAAAATGGATTCCGCGCCGAGTTCTCGGTTTCCGTAGTTTGTTTTTGCTCATTTTCGGTTCTCAGTTCTCGGTTCTCCGTTACCCGGTTTTCTTCTGAATTCTCGGTTTTCTTGTATCCATCGATGCGTCAGCCTAGGATGCGCATATTGATTGATTCGACTTGCTATGGGTCATCATGTCCCGCATCGTCGTTGTTGGCGCTGGCATCTCGGGATTGGCTCTCGCCTTTCGCCTGACGCAACGTCAGCCTAATGCTCAAATCACAATTCTTGAATCGGCTTCACAGCCGGGCGGCAAGATTCGCACCGAACATGAAAACGGCTTCATCGTCGAGGCGGGGCCCAATGGCTTTCTCGAAACCAAACCCTCCACCATTCAACTTTGCCGCGACCTCGGAATTGGCGACGAACTCATTGCCGCGAGCGATGAGTCGCGCAAACATCGCTTCCTGTTTCTCAACCAGCGCCTGCAAGAATTGCCAAGCGGCCCGCTTGGCTTGCTGACCACTCGACTGCTGGGCATTCGTGGCAAAATTGGGCTTCTGAGCGAATTCGCTCGCCCTTGCGGCGCTCCGGATAATGACGAATCGGTCGGCGAGTTTTTCCGTCGCCGCATGGGCCGTGAGGCGGCGGAAGTGCTCGGCGACGCCCTCGTCACCGGCATTCACGGCGGCGACCTGGAACTGCTGAGTCTCAAATCCGCCTTCCCGCGCCGCCGAGATGGAAGCGAAACATGGCAGCGTGATTCGCGGCTTTCTCCGCTCCGCGAAGCGGCGACGGCGCGACGCGATCGCCCGCGGCGAACCGCCGCCCAAGTCCGGTCGAATGTGGTCATTCCGCGACGGGTTGGGCAGGTTGATCCAGTCGCTTTGCGAACGCCAATCGCCCATTCTAGGCGTTCGTGTTCGCCGAATTGAGCGAAAAGAAAACGCCTGGCTGGTTCACGGCGACGGACAAGACTCTTGGCCAGCCGATCGACTTGTGTTAGCCTGTCCTGCGAATGAACAGGCGGAAATGCTCGCGGGGCTCGATCCCGCTCTGGCCGCGGAAATCGCCGGCATCGCCTACAACCGGGTCGCGGTGGTCGCGGTCGGATTTCGCCAAAGCGACGTGCCGCAAGTGCCCGCCGGCTTCGGCTATATTGCCCCGCAACGTACGCGCCGCGACCTGCTCGGCGTGCAATGGTGCTCGGCGATTTACCCCGGTCGCGCGCCCGATGGCTGTGTTCTGCTGCGCGCTCTTTGCGGCGGATGGAATCGGCCCGAGGTGGTCGACTGGGACGACGACCGACTGCTCGCCACGGTACGAAATGAATTTCGACTTGCTCTGAACGTTTCCGCCGAGCCGATTTTTCATCGAATCATCCGCTGGGATCGGGCGATTCCGCAGTATCATGTTGGGCATGGCGAGCGCCTGGCCCGAATCGAGTCGCTCGCGGCCAAATGGCCCGGCCTGATCCTCGCCGGCAACGCCTATCGTGGCGTCGCCCTCAACGACTGCACCGAACAGGCCGAACGGCTCTCGGCCATCGACAACCAGCCACATCGTGCCGAGAGCCGAGTGCCGAAAGCCGAATCGAGGTGACCATGATGAGCAGCGTCTTATCCGTAATCTTGGGCGGCGGTCGCGGCACCCGGCTCTTCCCGCTCACCAAGAGCCGTGCCAAGCCCGCCGATGCCGGTCGCCGGCATGTATCGACTCATCGATATCCCAATCAGCAACTGCATCAACAGCGGCTTGAATCGCATCTACGTGCTGACCCAGTTTCTGAGCATCAGCCTGCATCAGCACATCGCCGAACACCTACAAGTTCGACATGTTCGAGTCGCGGCTTCGTCGAGGTGTTGGCCGCCCAGCAGACCAATGAGACAGCTCGACTGGTATCAGGGCACCGCCGACGCGATCCGGCAAAATATGCGCTATGTGCCCGAGGACCCTTCGACGAAGTGCTCATCCTTTCCGGCGATCAACTCTATCGCATGGACTTTCACCACTTGATCGGCACGCACCGCGCGGCTCGAGCCGACGTCACCGTGGCCGTCCTGCCGGTTGACAAATCGAGCATTTCCGGTTTCGGAATCGTGAAGGTAGATGATTCCGGCCGCATCGCCGGCTTTGTCGAGAAGCCGAAGACCGACGCCGAATCCAACCCTTATATCCTGCCCCCCGGCTGGCTCCAGCATCACGGCATCTCGGCTCAGGGCCGCGAATTCATCGCCAACATGGGCATCTATGTGTTCAATCGCAAGTTCCTCGAATTCGTCCTCATGAATCCAATCGCAAACGGTAAACTGCCGACCGATTTCGGCAAGGACATTTTTCCCAACATTGTCCGTGAACGCCATGTTCACGCCCATGTCTTTGACGGCTTCTGGGAGGATCTCGGCACCATCCAGTCGTACCACGAGGTAAGCTTGCAATTGTGCGAAGACAAACCGAAATTTGCATTTCATAGTTCCGAAGGGATCATCTACACGAGGGCGAGGAATCTTCCCCCATCGCGAATCAGCACTGCGACGCTCGATCGGGTCCGCGTCGCCGACGGCTGTATTATTCAAAAGGATGCCGAAATCACGCACAGCATCGTCGGCGTGCGCAGCCGCGTTTGCCGCGGCTCGAAAATCTCCGACACGGTCATCATCGGGGCCGACAAGATCGAGTCCGACGCCGACCGCATCCGCAACGGGCAGGAGGGCCGCGTCAACCTCGGCATCGGCGACAACTGCATCATTAAGCGCGCCATCATCGACAAGGATTGCCGCATCGGCGCCGACGTCGTCATCGACAACTCGGCGGGCATCGAACATCTCAACGACGACAGCGACTTAAGCGCGACGTACTACATCCGCGACGGCATCGTCGTCATCCCTCGCGGCACGACGATCCCGGATGGGACGCGAATACCAAGCGAAAGTTAGCACCGGCGATTCGCGAAACCCTGCTAAAATATTGGCGACCCAAGAGGGCATCCGCATGTCAACGACTGCAACGATTCAACAGATCAATCGCGACTTGGCGACGCGAATCAACGAGGAAACCCGGAAAGACCCGCAGCATTCGCCGTACAAGAACAAGTTTGTCGGCATCGCCAACGGCCAGGTGGTAGTGGTCGCGGATGACGGGGAAGAGATGTCGGAGCGGCTTCGGCAAATTGAGCCGGACCCAAGCAAATGCTTTGGCGTCGAGGCAAGCCGAGATTACAGCGTTGTCGAGGAAATCTGGAGGCTGCGCCGATGCCGCGAATCCGATGGCCTCTTCGGCGTGGTCGACCTTGCGTTCAAGTGGTCCTCGTTTTGGTGGCAAGCGGCCAGCCCGTTGCTCGAACTTTGCTCGCTGACACGGGCGCCGGCTCTCGAACTTCAGCTTTTGAAATCCTACTCGACGAAGACGATTGTTTGCTCTGCGGCGGTATTGCTTTCCCGTTCGTGACTCTTGGCGGCGCCTACTCGGGTTTATTCCCGGTTTACGATCTTCCCGTAAAGATACCGGCGCTGGCATTTGACCAGAAACTCCGCGTCGTCGGCGTTCCCTCCCCGCCCGCCGGCTTCGATGGCATCGGCTGTTTCCCATTCCTGCGACGATTTACTTACGGCAGCTTCGGCAACCCGGACGAATTCGGGCTGGAAGTGTAATCCAGAGCCCGCTCGTTTTGACCAACCGAAATTGTTTCGCCGCGAGCGGAGCTTGGCGACGTGAGCCGTGAAAATTGATCAACAACCCGACGGTCAGTTACCGCATTGCAGGTGCACCTGCTCGTAGATAACCGGCATGGGCCTTTGGCGTTCAACGCGAAATCCCAGTTTCTGCCATTCGTCGGCGAGGCAGGCTTCGAACGCCGCCGGTAATTCCGCGAAAAGATTCGAAGGCGTTCGCCGGCACGCTAAGATCCTGAAGCCAGCGAACGGCGAAGTAGCGGGACAATACAATTCTGATGAGTTTGCAGTTATAAGTGTACATGTGTATCATATAAAGATGGGATCGCGCTCAATTTGCGCCGTTGCGAGGAATCGATTATGGTTACCCGTGCGTGCAGGTCTCGGATCGCCCGGTTGCAATTGCGCATTCCCAGCGCACACGCACGCCCACAACAAAGCGGACAAAACCGGACAACTTTTGCGATGATCGGGAATTCGAACCGCAAGAACATGGCTGGCAATGCTTTAAACCAATACCAGGTGGGTGCCCTTGAACAGCGATTGTCCGGAATTGTCCGGTTTTTCTATGACAAGCGCATCGTGATTCCTCCGACCAGTTCCGAGCCTCTGTTCATTCTCGACCATACGACCGCGATTCGCATCGGCGGCGAGATCGCTATTCGCGATTTGACCTGGACGGTTTGCGAAGGTGAAACCTGGGCCATCACCGGACCGACCGGCTCCGGAAAGACGGCGTTGACTGAAACGCTGCTCGGCCGGCATCGCATCATCGCGGGCTCGCTAACCTGGCCGTTGGTCGAGCGGCTGGGCGCGGCGAGTGCCGCCGAGATCGTCCAGCGCGTCGCCTTCAAAGAAGATTCGTGGTTGTTTTCCTATTCGCGGCACTATTACCAGCAGCGGTTCAATTTCGTCGAAGAGCGGGACGACCTTGTCCTCGATGAATTCCTGCACGGCGGCCGAGCCGTTTCGGAGAGCGAACTTCAAACAGTCGCGGAGCGACTGGAAATCGCTCCGCTTCGCAATCTCTCGCTGATCAAGTTGTCGAACGGCCAAATGCGGCGGGCGCGAATCGCCATGGCGCTGCTGGCTCACCCGGAATTGCTGATCCTCGACGACCCGTTCATGGGTCTCGATGCGGCGGGACGCGATGAGGTCGCCGAAATCCTGGGCGAGTTGATTCGGCAAGGCTTGCGCGTGCTATTGATCATCGGTAAGGATTCAGTTCCCGACTGGGTTACGCATGTGTTGGAATTGGATGCCAATGGTTCGGCACAATCGGCTGTGCGGGTGGCCGGCGGTGAGTCTTCGAAGCCCCGGAGTTTATTGCAAGACCGGGGCTTCGAAGACTCACCCCCGGCCACCCGATCGTCTGAACCTGTAATCGAGCTCCGCGATGTGACTGTTCGTTATGACGATTTTCCAATCCTCGATCATGTTACTTGGACCGTGCGAGCCGGCGAACGTTGGGCCCTGCTTGGCCCCAACGGCTCAGGAAAGTCAACGCTGCTCAGTCTGATCTGTGCCGATCATCCGCAAGCTTACAGCAATGATGTGCGGCTGTTCTGCCGACGCCGTGGGTCAGGCGAAAGCATCTGGGAAGTGAAGCAGCGAATCGGAATGGTTTCGCCCGAGTTGCATCTTTACTTCACCCAGCCCCTGAGCGCGGCCGAGACCGCCGCCACGGGCTTCTTCGATGTTGTGACGACTCGGCGAACCACGCCCGAACAGGACGTCGCGGTCAGAGATTTGTTCGCTCATTTTGGCATTGCCGCATGGGCGGAGCGGCCGTTCGCCAGGCTTTCAACCGGCCAACAGCGCTTGGTCCTTTTCATTCGCGCGTTGTTGAAGCGTCCGCCGTTGCTGATCCTCGACGAGCCGTTTCAGGGAATGGACTCGACGTATATTGCCCAGTGTCGCGATTGGCTCGATCGCGAACTGCAGGCCGGACAAACGCTACTCTTCGTCACGCACCGGCTTGAGGAAATTCCGCAAAGCGTTGATCGGGTCTTGCAGTTGGACAAGGGGAAAGCGTTATTTTGATTTTGAGGGTTATATTCGTTCGGCATTCGCGACTTGTGGATTGCTCGATCTGGCCGGCGCATGACGCACCGGCAACGAGCGATTCAAACATGAGGCATCGATGCAATTCCGCAGTTTGCCAATTCTGCTTATCTCCTCAGCTCTGGCTCTCGCCGGGATAGCAAATGGACAATCGCCGGAGTCGCCCGGCGAATCGGTGCTGCGAGACCTGCCGACTGTTTCCACTACGGCGGCGGACGAGCGATTCGTGCATCGCTCGGGCTGGTATGGCGACGCCGGCGTCTTGGTCGCGCCGCCGATGTTGTACTCGGCAAAAAGTCACGGCCAATCATGGAACGACGGTGTGTTGCCGCCCGTGCCGGCGCCCTTCGGCACGCTCGGCTTTCGCCGAGCCAACGATACCTCGTGGCAAGCCTCATTACTCGTGGTGCCGTTAGTCGATCCGCGGCAGTCCGTGTTCGATCAGCCCATGTATCTCGCCACAACAGGTTTGGACATCGATCGAATCTCGACCAATCGTTCCCCCTGGGCCAGTGTCGATCTGCGTTGGCAAGTCGGCTTGCGAACTGTGGGTATCGGCATCAACGGCATTCCAGTTCCCGTGGCGATGGGTCCGCACGCCGGCTTGCGCCTTGAATATCCGCTCGCGGGCAACTTATTTCTCAACGGCTGGGCCGATGTCGGCGTGCTCCCGTCGATTTTCAATGGCATCCCGATGCTCGATCTCCGCAATGAACTCGGCTTGACCTGGCGATCACAACGACACCCTGGATTCGCGACATCGGTGAGTCTGTTCAACGAAGTGGCCGGTGTCGTCGTCGCCGGATTTATAACGCCGGGCATCAAGGCTCGTCTCGTGTGGAACTTTTGATCATGAAACATGTGCTCATCGACATGATGATTGACCCGGGCGTTGTCGAGCGGATGCGGCAATTACCGGACGTTGAGGTTCATCAGTTTGAGACGTCGGCCGCGCCGCAACCTGCGCGATCCCGCTGCTGCGACAAGTGCAGGTTCTGATGTGCAAACATCCGCCGAAGAACTTCGATGATCTAATCGCGCTCGAATTGATGCAACTGGCCACGGCCGGCTTCGATCATTTGTCGCATTTGAAATTGTCCGCTCGGCCATTCGCGGTCTGCAACGCGCGGGCGCGTTTGATTCGGCGATCGCGGAGTGGTGCGTCGCCATGATGATCAACCTGACGCGGGATCTGCGCGGCATGATCCGGCGGCAGGAACGCGGACAATGGGATCGAGACACGGCTTTTCAGCAGGAAATTCGCGGCAAAACCGTCGGATTGTGGGGCTATGGCGGAATCGGCCGCGAGACCGCGCGACTTGCCAAGGCGCTGGGAATGACGGTCCACGTGCTCTCGCGCTTCGGCGTGAAACCGCGGCATGGCGACTTCATCCCGCCGGGCACCGGCGACCCAGAGGGAACACTGCCCGATCGGATTTTCCTCAAAGGGCGAGAACGCGAATTTCTCGGCGCCTCGATTTTCTGATCCTGGCGCTGCCGCGCACGCGGACGACGACTGGGCTCATTGGTGAGACCGAATTGCGAGCATTGCCGCGAACGGCGTTTGTACTGAACCCCGTGCGCGGACCAATTATTCAAGAACAAGCGTTGATTCGAGTGTTGTCGGAGAGTTGGATCGCCGGCGCGGTGCTCGACACGCATTACTATTACCCAATGCCCGCCGATCATCCGTTGTGGAAATTTCCCAACGTCATCATGACGCCGCATGTCTCGGGGGCCGATCGGAGCACGAATTATCCGCCGCGCATCGGTCAATTGTGCTTCGAGAATTTGAGTCGCTACCTCGATGGCCGCCCGCTCTTGAATGTCGTGGGCAAAGATGATTTGCGGGAATCCGAGATTCCCGCTGCCACGCCGGCGCAGCTCGATGGAGCCAAGTCTTGATCGGCGAAAGCCTGTTTTCCGTCGGCGGCTTCGGTTAGGATGCTAATGGACAATACGGGGATTCAACATGCAAGTGCGTCGCTTCATGCTCACGTTGGCGCTTTTGCCGATGCTCGGCTGTGAACCGGGCGATAAACCGCAAGCGCCGGCCGCTTCGACCGAGAAATCGAAGGAGACGCCCAAATCCGATCCGAAGCCGGTCACGTCGAAAAAGGCAGCCATGAACAAGGCCGGCACGCTGTTCCTGGAGACCTTTACCGATGGTCGTCGCCGCGTGCTTGTGGATGCCGAGGTTTGCCTGCGTGAAGGGCCGCTCGAACTGCTGATGTGCCGCAATGGCACGAAGGAGCATGAGGCTATTTTGCATACGCCGGTGGACGCCCGCGATATTCACACCGTGCTCGTAGTCGCCAAGGCCAAACCGGGCTCGCCGGTAAAATACTCGGAAGAAGGCGCCGATGTTTACTCCGGCCAGCGGCACGACGATCAAAATCACGCTTCAATATGAAAAGAAGCCGGGTGAGACCGTCACCGTTGACGCCAAGGACTGGGTGCGCAATTTGCGAACGGGCAAACCGCTCGACAAAGATTGGGTCTTCGCCGGAAGCCAGCTATTCAAGGACCCGGATGACCCAAAGTCGCCGCCATACTACATGGCCAACGGTGGCGACGTCATCTGCGTTTCGAATTTTATGGACGCCATGCTCGACTTGCCGATCAACAGCCCAAAGGAAAACTCCGAGCTGGCGTTCGAGGCCTGGACCGAGCGCATTCCGCCGTTGAATACGAAGGTCACGGTGATCTTGGAACCAGTGATCGAGAAAGAAAAGAAGAAGTAACCTTCTTAAAGGTTAGAATTGTGGCGCCCCCCGGCGATTTGAGCAGCGGCATGTGGGACGTGATCGTGATCGGCGCCGGGGCGGCGGGATTGATGGCGGCGATTCGAGCGGCCGAGCGCGGGCAAGCGCGTTTTGCTGTTGGAAAAGAATCGCCGGCCGGGCGTCAAAATCCTCATGTCGGGCGGCACGCGCTGCAACCTCACGCAAAACACCGATAATCGCGGCATCGTCGCGGCGTACGGGCCACCGGGGAAGTTTCTCCATTCGGCGCTCGCGGCGCTCAGCGTGCAGGATACGATCGCTTTCTTCGGAGCCGAAGGGGTCGCCACAAAAATAGAAGAAACCGGCAAGATCTTTCCCGTCTCGAACAAAGCCGGCGATGTGCTGGGCGCCTTGTCGAAACGACTGGAACGAAGCGGCGCGATGCTCGCGTTGAATGAACCGCTTCGCGATCTCCGTCGCATCGAAGGCGGCTTTTCCATGATCACGCCGACGCGCACGCTCGTCTCGGCGAAGGTCGTCCTCACCACCGGCGGCCAGTCGTATCCCGGCAGCGGCACGACCGGCGACGGCTACGCCATTGCCGCTCGGTTCGGCCACATGATCGTTCCGCCACGGCCCGCGCTGACGCCGATTCGCATCGACGCGCCCTGGATCGCCGAGCTTCGAGGCGTGACGCTGCCCGACGTCGCGCTGCGAATCCTTGACGGCGACAAGCTACTCGTTGCCACGCGTGGCTCGCTTCTATTCGCTCACTTCGGATTGACCGGCCCCGTGGCGCTCGATGCCAGCCGGGCGATCAGCCGCCATCCTTGGCCGGCGGCTCTCCAACTCGAGACTGGACTTTCTGCCTGAGGAAAGCGACGCGCAACTGGACGAGTTTCTGCGCGAGGAATCGCTGGCCCAGGGGAAAAAGCAACTCGCCGTCGTGCTGGCGGAGATATTGCCGCGGCGGCTAGCTGATTCGTTGTTGGCGCCTGTCTCAGCCGGCCGACCGCCGGGCTGCCGGATTGAGCCGGGCCGATCGCGGCAGACTGGTCGAGAAGATCAAGCACTGTCGTTTGCCGGTGCGCGGCACTCTTGGATTTGAAAAGGCGGAAGTGACTGCGGGCGGCGTGAGTCTCGGTGAAGTCGATTCCCGCGATATGCAAAGCAAACTTGTGCCGGGGCTTTACTTCGCGGGTGAAGTGCTGGATCTCGACGGCCCGATCGGCGGCTACAACTTTCAGGCGGCCTGGAGCACCGGCTGGCTGGCCGGCAGCAGTGTTTAGTCCGCTCAATCCGGAATTTCATTGTAAACCCGTTCGAACTCGTGCGAGCAGCGCTTGAAGGCCTCGAGAATTCGCGGATCGAATCGCGTGCGGCCCGACTCGATGATGACCTGCATGGTGGTGCCATGCGGAAGTGCCGGACGATAGGAACGGCGCGAGCGGCGAGCGTCGTAAACATCGGTCAGCGCGACAATGCGGGCCGACAGCGGAATCGCGTCGCCGGCAAGGCGGTCAGGGTATCCCGAGCCGTCATAGGCTTCGTGATGATGCCGTACGACATCGACAGCGGTGTACAAGAACGAGCCAGCCCGGCGGCCATACGCCTCGGCGACCCGGTGCAGCAGCTGCGCGCCGATCACCGTATGCGATTGCATGATGATGCGCTCATCGTCATCGAGCTTGCCCGGCTTCTGCAAGATATGGTCCGGCAGGGCGATAAAGCCGATATCGTGCAGCGGAGCGGCGCGCTTCAAGTCTTGCAAATAGCCCGGTGTGATGACGCTGGCGAAGTCGCGGCATTTCGCCGCCTCCTGCGCCAGGATGCGGGAATACATTGGCACTGCGCCGCAAATGCCCGTCGGTCTCGTTGGTTCGGAATTGCACCAGGTGACACAGCGCCTGTACGAGTGCCATGCGCGATTGGCGCATCATCGCGTCGTTGGTTTCAAGGTTCCGCTCGAGGTCGGCGCTAAGCGTGCTCAGGTGATGGCGAAGCAGCTCGGCACGAGAGTGCGCCTTGCGCAAATCGAGTGCCGCCCGCACCCGGGTTTGCAATTGCATCGGGCTGAACGGCTTGGCCAGAAAGTCGTCGGCGCCGTCGAGCAACAAACGGCCCATTTCGTCCGGCGTGGCAATTCCCGACATCATCAGGATGCGAGTGTTCGAGCAGTTTGCCGACTGTCGCAGCTTGGGCAGCAGTTCCGCGCCGGTCATCCCCGGCATGATGACATCCAGCAGAATCAAGCCGAACCGACTGGCGTCGACGAACTTCAACGCTTTCTCGGCGTTGTCCGCCACTTCACATTGCGTCTTTTCGTCCTGAATGACGGCCTGGCACAAACTCAAAATCGCCGGATCGTCGTCGACGATAAGCACGCGCTGCACGTCCGAAACGGATTCGTCGGCTTCTGACAGCGCCCAAACCGATTCGGCAAAGTTGGTGCTTGGCGCCAGAACGAGCCGGCTGCCGCGCTCGCCGCGAATGTGCGGCGCCAGGGCCCGCATGACGGCTTGCGGCGTTTGAAATCGATCGTCTGCTTTCGGCGCCATCATCCGGCACACCACCGCATCCAGATCCGACGAAATCTCCACTCGTTTTTCGCGCAGCGACGGCGGCGGTTCGGTCAGCCGGCGGTTCAACTGCTCCGCGACCGAGCCTTGCGCCACGAACGGCGTCTTGCCCGTCAGGCACCAATACAGCGTGCCTCCCAAGCCGTAAATATCGGCCCGAATGTCGACGTTGTGCGCGTCCTGTGCTTGCTCCGGCGCCATGTAGTCCACGGTTCCCAGCAGGCTGCCTGGCTCGGTGAGCTCGATTCTGAAAATTCTGCGCCAGTCCAAAGTCGAGCAACTTGGCGACGCCCTTGTCGGTCACGAGGATGTTCGACGGTTTGATGTCGCGATGGACGAGGTTGTGCGTGTACGCCTCGGAAAGTGCCCCGGCGATTTGATGGATATATTCGCACGCCTTGGATGGTTCCAGCGCTCCTTCGGCCTCGATCAGGTGCTCGAGATCCCGGCCGGGGACATACTCCATGACCAAGTAATGCAACACCGGCAGATTCGGTTCCAAGTTGGTGATGCTGCCGGCGTCGGTCGCGGCCACGATGTTGGGATGTTGCAGCGTCGCGACCATCCGCATCTCGGCCTGGAAGCGCAACAACAGGCGAACATCCTGATCGCGCGACAGCGGCAGCACTTTGATCGCCACGGTGCGACGCAATAGCGCATGTTCGCCGCGAAACACCACGCCCATTCCGCCGGCGCCGATTCGCTCCAAAACGCGATAATTGCCGAGCACCAGTCCGTAGGTCGTGCCGGCCTTAATCCGATCGGCCTGGTAGGGGGTCAGGAGTTTGTGTTCCGCGAGCAATCCGAGCGCCGTGTCTTCATCGCGGGCGGCCAACACCTGGTTGCGAACTTCCTCGGGCAACTGGTGCCAATCTTCGGCCAACACCAGCGATCCCTGGAGCATCTCATTGATCAATTCCTGATTGTAATCCTGATAGGTCATCACCTGGGTTTTCGCCGCTCCCGCCGGCGCGGCGCCAGGTGGGGAATGGTGCGCGGCCAGACCAGCGAAATCCAGGGAAAAACCTCGGTCAGTTTCGGGCAAACGACCGGTCGTCATGTTGCGCTCATTGGTCAGGGGTATCAGGGTGCGGATTCCATGCCCAGACCCAGAAAACCGTGCAAGGGCCCGTTCGGGCGGGAATGAATCGAGGCTGTATCGTCCCTCAACTATGCAACGAACCGCACGACCACGCAAGAAACGCCTTGGCGTTTTTTCGGGTCGATCTGGCTCGCCGGCTCCCCCACGCGCGAGCGAATTCCGGACAAATCCGGACATTTTCGATCCTTCCGGGGCGACCTGCTTTTGCGTTAACGCCATTTGCACTAAGCAGTTGCGACTCGAAATTCGGGTCATCGAAAACTTTGTCCGGTTTGTCCGCCCGTCGGCGGCGTGCGCCGGCGCCAGCCAAGGGCCTGCGAAGAGCAACAAAGCCGAGAGCAAGGTCGGCGAATTCATGGTCGGTCCTCGAACCCGATGGCCGCACACGTCCACCGGATAAGTATACATTTATACATTATTCAATTCAATGTTGGTTTGCGGACGATCGCGAGCGACATGAGCTGGGGGCCGTCGATATGGTGACCGATTCGTTAAATCCGATGGGACGATTACGACTACTGGCGCATGGCCTTGGTTGCTTCGGCGGGATCAAACGCCTCGGGGTCAAAGTCTTCGTCGACCCGTTCCAGATAGTCACCGTGGCGACGATGATTCTTATTGGTGATGGCCTCGACGAAGTCGGCATAGCCCCACACGCCGCCGATGTCTTCGGGCGGGCAGGCTCTTGCGCCCTCGAGGCAGAACGGGTATTCGCGGCCGGGTTCGGGTTCCAGCAGGCACTCGAATAAGATCTCGTGCATCCAGGAATCGCCGAAATCATACTCGTAAACAAGGCGAGTCTTCTTGGCGTCGAACGACGCGATTTGACTAAGCCGGATTTGGGCCGAGTCGAGAAAACTCGAATCATCTAGAGTGTCGCCAACGATCTGCGGATCGCCGATGTATTGGTCCTGGAACTTGAACTGGTGCAGGTGCTCATCCTCCCAACCCATGGCGGCCTGAATGTAATCGTGCAGTTTGGCGACCGTGCAATCCCGGATCTGAATTCGTCGCCAGACCGGGGGCTTGGTGCCGAGCAGCGTGATTTTGATCTGGAATATGGCGCCGGGCACAAACGATTTCAGCCGCGCCGCCTTTTTCAGCTTCTTCGGCTTGACTGGCGCCGTTGCGTCGTCCGGCGGTTTCGATTTTGCTTTTGCCATGCAAACTCGCTGAATTTCCGCCCGCTCTTTTCCGAATGCCGGGTCGAGCGAATCGCGCCAGTGCGAAGCTCCGCCCGAGGCCAATGACGATTTTCAGTACTGTCCGGCTATATGTCGAACAATGATAACTGTTTATGACTCGGGCCTTCGATATTTTGCGCTTTTTCATCAGCAAATGCTTGAGAAATAGGGGTTTTCTCGAACAGCGTCAGGCTGAGAATTTGCAAAATCTCGCTGAGGCTCCGTTCGCTCTTGAGCTCCCTGCGAACGATGGCCACCAGCACGTAGACACTGATCGCCACCCACACTTGCGTCTTCACGGCGTTCTCCGTCGTCCCGTAAAATCCTTTGATGCGCAGGTTTTGTTTGATCCATTTGAAGAACAGTTCCACTTGCCATCGACTTCGATAGATCCCCACGATGGTCAAGGCCGGCAACTCGAAGTTGTTCGACAGGAACACCAACCGACGATCGTGCTCGGCGTCGTAAAACGCGACCCGCCGCAAGGGTGCCGGATACAGGCGCGACGATTTCGGCCCGGCCAGGACGATGGTCTGATCGCTGCGCAGGCCGGTGGTCTTGTCGATGCGGCGACGCGCACGCCGCGTGAAGTCGAGATGGCGTTTGCCACGCGTGACGAAGAATGCTCCTGCGGTCGTCAAGCGATGCAACCGCTGGAAGTCGACGTAGCCGCGGTCCATCGCATAGAAGGCGCCGGCCTCGATCGGCAGTTGATCGAGGACGTGGACATCGTGCATTTTCCCGTGCGAAATGTGAATAAAGCAGGGGATGTTGCCACGCAGGTCGAGCAGCGTGTGCAGCTTGACCGCCCCCTTGCGACGGCGAAATCGCGCCCACGGAAAGAGATTCAAGCACAGGTCGATGGTGGTCGAATCGAGCGCGTAAACGGTCTCGTCGAGCAGCGTACGCAAGGGCTCGTTCGCGTAGAGCGTCCGCGCGCGGGCGATGAGTACTTGGGCGAAGTCGGCGTAAATTCGCCAATCGTGGACCCGATTGGCATCGGCCAGTGTGCTGCGCGATCGGTCCTCGGAATCCCGCGTGGTACAGTTTGGAGGCTACGGCGCGCAGACAGGTCTCGATGTCGCGCAGACTTTCGCGGAAGGTCAGTTGTGCAAAAGCCAGACAAAGAAACTGATCGCGGCACGAGAAGCCACGCAAGCGGCGATCACCCTGATAGCGACGAACACAGGTGTTGAATTCGTGCCGCGGCAGGAAGTCCATCAACTGGGCGAACACCAACTGACCGGCGTGCATTGGTCGTCCTCCACCATCGGAAATGCGATTCCCATCGTGGATTCTGACGGACCAAGTTGAAATCGTGCGCACCAAAATTCGACGAATCGTCAGCTGGGACAAGGACTTCTGTTGAAATCGTCAAACGTTAGCCGGACAGTACTGGACGATTTTATGCAATCGAGCGTCATTTCCCCGCGAGCGAGCGATTCTTGTCGAAGTTCGGCAACTGGCCAATTCGGACCTCGCGCGTGTGCTGGTGGCATTTCACGCACAGCAGCGTCATGTCGACATAGGAAAGGGCGACGCCGTCGAGGTTCTTGTCCTTGGCCTGGTTGGCCATTTTCAAGGTTACTTGCTGGAACTGCTCGCTGTACTGCTCATAACGCGGAGTTTCGATCAGTTTCCAAGCAGCCTGCTTGCTCAAATCATTCAGCAGTTCCGCGTTTTCCTTGATCTCCTTGAAGTTGTTGAGCGCGAGCCCCTCGAGGATCTTTTGCGAGGCGGCGAGCTTCTTCTGCATGATGCTGGGTTTCTTGTCGGTCGTGGGCGGATCGCCGCCAACGCTAAGGGTCACGACGGCGACGGCGGCAAAAGCTAAGGTGGAAAGTCGAGCGAAACGCATGGCGGTTCTCCGAGACGAGTTCGAGGACGAACGAACTGCCGCAATGTGCAATTCGCGAGCCAGACAGGAAGTGGGCGGTTTTGTTGAAAAACGTGCTCGAATCACAACAGATTTAGCGCTGCAATGTGCGAATTCGCACGCTCGAAAGTCGAACCAATCCGCGCCGGCTCAGCCTACCTCATCGAAGAGGCGTTTTCGACAATCCGCGCACAAATCGCCGGAGCCGTGGTCGTGATCGATGATCGCGATGTCATAGGGACTCGCCGCCACGGCCGGAAGCAGCGTCTTCACGATCGCGTTGAAGCGCTGTTGGAGATCAAGACTCAACTCGTTGAACATGGGCCAAAGGCATTCGTGCAAGAACCGCTTGCTGACGCGGATCATGATGGTTGAGTTTCGTTGCTTCCGATAGCGATACGGTCTGATTCCGTACCGCTTGAGCAACCCGTGAAAAAGCAACTGTTCCCACTCATTTTTCATCGGGCAGTGAAATTCCTGGACATCGGGAGCATGCCTTGAGCCTTTCCATTGAGCGATGATGTGTTGCCGGGCTTGCTCTTCATGCGCGTCAGAAAGGGAGATGCCCGCCCGCCTCATTTCGACCCGCTGAAACGCCTTGATCAGGTCTTGCTCTTGAGTCATGGTTTGCCAATTGCCGCAGAACATTCACAATAATTATGGAAGTCGTAGGGCCCGCTCCGGCAGGCGGGACCTGCTGCCAAGAAATCTTACGCATGAACTGTTCGGATTTCGATTGCCTCGCCTGAAACGCCGGCGAATGCTAAATCATCAATCATGAGCGAATCGTTGAATTTGGCCCTTTTGGGCTGTGGCGTGGTCGGCGGCGGCGTCGCGAAGTTGCTCCTGGAGCAACGCGAGCGGCTCACCCAGCGCCGGCCGGCCGTTGAACCTCAAGCATGTGGTCGTGCGCGATAGAACCAAGGCGCGGGCCGTGCCGTTGCCGCCGGACTTGGTTTCGACCGATATACCCGCGGCGATTCACGATCCGGACGTGCATGTCGTTGTGGAGTTGATCGGCGGAACCACGGTCGTGCGCCGGGCGGTGCTGGAAGCGCTGGCCGCCGGCAAGCATGTCGTCACCGCCAACAAGGCGCTGCTCGCACTGCACGGTCCGGAAGTTTACGAGGCGGCTCGGAAAGCCGAGCGGACGGTCGCGTTCGAGGCGAGCGTGGCGGGCGGAGTGCCAATCGTCGCCAGCCTGGCGCAATGCCTCGCTGCCAACCAGATCACGGCCATCCAGGGCATCCTTAATGGCACCAGCAATTTCATTCTGACGGCGATGAGCGAGCAAGGGCAGAGTTTCAAGGCGGCCCTGGCCGAAGCGCAGCGCCGGGGTTTCGCCGAGGCCGATGCCACCCTGGATGTCGATGGCTCCGACGCCACGCATAAGCTCGCGATTCTAGCGCATTTGGCATTTGGCGTGGCGGTGCATCCCGACGCGATTTCGCGCCGCGGCGTCGCGGACATTCATGAAATGGACGTGCGCTTCGCCAATGAGTTGGGCCATCGCATCAAGCTGCTCGCCGAAGCGTGGCTTTCGGAAGGCTTACTGGCGCTTCAGGTGGCGCCGGTGTTGCTGCGGCATTCGACGCCACTGGCCCAGATTCGCGGCTCGTACAACGCGATCCAGGTGCATGGCGACGCGGTCGGCGACACGCTCTTTTACGGGCCTGGTGCCGGTGCGATGCCCACGGCCAGCGCGGTCGTCGCCGACATGATCGACCTGGCGGTCGGTCGCGCGCAGCGAACGTTTCAAAATTTGCGCTTGTGGGAATTGCGCGACGCCGGCGCCTCGCTCCGCAACGCTAACACCGTCAAGAGTCGCTTTTACCTGCGTCTGCTGGTGGAAGATCAGCCCGGCGTACTCGCCGACGTGTGCCGCTGTCTCGCGGACGAGCAGGTCAGCATTTCCTCGGTCATTCAGCATGAAGCCTTGGACGAACAAGAAGGCGACATCGTGCCATTGGTGATCTTGACGCACACGGCCCTCACCGGCCGTTTTCGCGCCGCCGCGGAGCGGATGAACCGCCTACCGGGCGTCACCGCGCCGAGCGTATACTACTCGGTGGGCGACTAATGCGTCGTCAAATTTCAGAATTGGAATTGCCCGGGCGCGGGAAAAACTGAAAGATAAGGAAACCAGGAATGCAGGAAATGAATTGCGTTTGGTTCCTGCATTCCTGGTTTTCTTATTTCTCATATTGAATGATGTGGCATTCCCCCCGACAGGTTGCAAGAACCACACAACAACGATTCGACGGGCCCGAACACTCGAATTCGGTTTTCTTTACGTATTGGCGCCGATGGCGACCCGATCCTGGTTCCGGCTTCGCCGGATCGTGTGTTTCGTGGGTTCACAAATATTCCGAGCTGCACGTTTTTAATTGCCTACCTAGACCACGCCGCCTTTAATCTCCGCGTCATCATCTCACAACTTCAATCTCTCTCCCCATCTATTTGCTTAACTCTTTTTCCGGATTTCGCCGATATTCCACGCGTAGCGATTGTGCGCGGATTGCTATTGGGAATGGAAAATGCGCGTTTTCCGGTGGAACTTGGCGATTCTGGTGAGTAGCTTGGGCGTCGCCGCGACTGCGCAGGAATTCGTGCCGACCTCGGGTTGGCGTGGCCGGCAGCGGGCGAACTGTCCATGCCCGCCGCCTGGTCTGCCCCAATCCGCGCCCGTCTCCGAATCAGGCATCGAGCCGCCAAGCGAACCGCCATCGAGCAATGCATTCAATGACGCGCTGGCGTCGGCGGGCGAGGGCGGCACGCAGCCGGCAGCCGGCTACATGCCCGGCTTCTTTGGCGATTTCCTGGGGGCGTTCGGCGTAAAGCTGGTCAACCTGGGCGGCGTCGCCCCCCGTTTCGCCTTCGCGCCGCTCGTTAACCATGCCGGCGCCATCAAAGTCACCGACAACGAAAGTCCTCGGCCGGTCGATCGCGTCTATTACAGTTATAACTTTTTCAACCTCGTCAATCGCTCGTTGAACCCCGATATCGTGCCGATGGAACTCTATCGCCATGTCGTCGGATTGGAAAAAACTTTCTTGAACGGCTTCGCCTCGGTCGGTTTGCGCTTGCCGATCGTCGAACTGTTCGGCCCGCGGGATGTCACCAGCCGCGATTTCGCGGACATGACGATCGTGACCAAGATGGCGATCTGGAACGATCGCGTGACGGGAAATGTCTTTTCGACCGGTTTGTTGATCACCGTGCCGACGGGGCCGGCGCAAACTTTGATATCGCCCGGCAGCGGTAATCGCATGATCCTCGACGACACGATCTTGCAACCTTTTATCGGCGGGATCTTGAACGCCACCGATCGGCTGTACGTTCATGGTTTCTCGGCCATAGCGGTTCCCACCGACTCCAAGGACGCCACGGTGATGTGGAACGACATCGGCCTCGGCTATTGGTTCCTTCGCCGGCCGGACAGCCGACTGATTCAGGGCTTGGCGCCGACCGTTGAACTTCACGTGAATACGCCGCTGAATCATCGCGGCACCTCGTCGCCGCCGATCGGCGTGTTCGATTCAGTCGATCTGATTGCTGGTGGATACTTGATTTTTGCCCGCTCGGCGCTCGGCGGCGCGGTCGGCATGCCGCTGACCGGGCCAAAACCGTTCGGCGTCGAGGTCGTTGCTCAATACACAATGCGATTTTGATTCGAATTGAATTGGAACGCCTAACCAATTGGGGAGTTTCCCATGAAACGCATATCGTGGTGTCTGGTGCTGGCGGCGGCGGCCTCGGTAGCCGGTGCGGGCCTTGCCCAGGAGCGGCGACTATTCCATGGCCGGCAGAATTGCCCGCCCCCATGCGACTGTCCACCGGGCTATGCACAGCCGGCGAATCCCAACGCCCCAAATGTGCCGAATACCGGCACTCCGCCGGAACAGTCGCCGCAGACCAACGCCTTTAACGAAGCGCTGGCGTCCGCGGGAGAAGCCGGCACTCAACCGGCCGCGAGCTACATGCCGGGCTTCTTCGGCGACATCCTCGGCGGTTGCGTGGCCACCACGATCAACTTCGGCGGCAGCGGCGCTGCAGTTGCCTGCATGCCCAACCCCGCCACCAGCGCCGGCTTCAACATCACCGAAAACGAAAGCCCGCAGCCGCAAAATCGCGTCTATTACAATTACAACTTCTTTGGCAACATCAACGTCGACGTCGGCGCCAACAACTTTCCGCTCCCAGTCGCGCAGCTCAGTCGTCACGTGATCGGGTTCGAAAAGACTCTCTTCAATAGCCGCGCATCGATCGGTTTGCGTTTGCCGTTCCTGTCATTGGGCGGCGATCCGTCTTACGAGGCAGGAGCCGTCGGCGATTTGTCCGTGATCGCCAAGGTCGCGCTGCTGGCGAACCCGGAAACCGGGAATATTCTCTCGGCGGGCCTGGTGGTTCGGACCCCGACCAGCAGCACCTTCACGTTTCGCGACGCCACCGGCCAGCGGACCCTGGCGCAGCCAACCATCGACGACGTTAACCTTCAGCCGTTTTTCGGTTACATCTACAACCTGACACCCAGTTTCTACGTGCAAGGTTTTCACTCGGTTGCCGTTCCGACCAGTCGGGTGGACGTGCTATTCATGAGCAACGACGTGGGACTGGGCTACTGGTTAATGCGAAATCCGGAAGGCAACCTGATTCAAGGCATCGTGCCGACGCTTGAAATTCACGTCAACACGCCGTTCACGAATCGCAACCCGGGGCCAGTGATCATGCAGGACCAGGTGACGCTGACCTGCGGCGGCTATTTCCTGCTGCCGCGATCGAGCATCGGCGGCGCGGTGGGCATCCCCTTCGTCGGTCTTAATACGATCGAAGCGATTGCCTCCTACCAGCTTCGGTTTTGATTTGAGTTAACGGATGGGATAACGCCATGATGTCGCGAATCTGGATCTCGGCGGTATTGTGCGGATTGATGATTGCCGGCATGAGTCGGGCTCAGGAGCGGCGGTTGTTTGGCCGGCCGGTCTGTCCGCCGCCCTGCGATTGTCCGCCGTCGTATGTCCCGTCGATGAATCCCAACGCGCCTGGCGCAGAATCCGGCGAACCCCGCTGCTCCGGCCCCGTCGACCAATGCGTTCAACGAGGCGCTGGCGTCCGCGGGCGAAGGCGGCACGCAACCGGCCGCCAGCTACATGCCCGGTTTCTTCGGCGACATTCTGGGCGGCTTCACCACGACGACGGTGACTCTGTCCAATTCCGATGGTCCGGTCACGGTCACGGTGCCCAACAACTCGCAGGCCGCCGGCTTCAAAATCTCCGAGAACGAAAGCCCACGCCCGATCGACCGGGTGTTCTACAACTACAATTTTTACGGCGACATCGTCATAAGCCCTAACGACTTCGTTCCCCGCTTGCAGTTGAATCGCCATGTGATTGGCTTTGAAAAAACATTCCTGAACGGCGATGCGTCCATCGGCATGCGGCTGCCCTTCCTGAGCCTGGGCGGCGATCCGGGCCTTCAAACCGCCTTCACCGGCGATCTGTCATTTGTGTTCAAATATGCGTTTTACAATAACCTCGAAACCGGCAACCTCATGTCCGGCGGGTTAGTCGTCACTTGCCCGACCGGCGGAAGCGCCGCCTTCACCAGTCCATTCGGCAACGACGTGACGGTCCTGCCGCCGTCGCAACTCGCCACTCTCCAACCATGGCTTGGCTTCATTTACAATGTCACCCCCAGACTTTATTTGCATGGCTTCAATTCCACCATCGTGCCGATCGACACCGGCGACGTGACATTCATGAGCAACGACGTGGGCTTGGGCTACTGGCTGTATCAAGGTCCCGGCACGCTCCGCGGCGTCATCCCGACCGTCGAAATCCACGTGAACACGCCATTCGACCATCGCACGACCGGTTTGGTGACGATGTCCGATCAGGTGACGCTGACCACCGGCAGCTACTTTCTGTTTTCCCATGCCGTGTTTGGCGGCGCCGTCGGCATTCCGCTCGTCGGGCCAAACCAGATCGAAGCCCTTGCCTCGATCAATTGGCGGTTCTGAGCGGCCCATCAAACTTCGTGTCCGCCTTGCGGCCGGCTGGGTTGCGATCAATAATGTTTAGCATCAGCCGACGATCTCTTTTTGAGGCCTGCGCATGTCCGGGACGGATGACAGTTTGCTGTCCGATGACGATTTCAACGAGCTTCAGGCAATTGCCGATCGCTTCGCCGATGAGCGGAAAAAAGGCCCGATCGCCGACTGGAATCCCTACCTGCCGCCGTCCGACGCTAAACTGCGTCGTCAGGCGCTGATCGAATGCATCAAGGTCGATCTCGAGGTGGCATGGAAAAAAGAAGGCGGCATTCGTTGCGAGTCCTATCTCGACCGCTTTCCCGAGTTGAATGCTCTGCCGATTGAGGTGATCGTCGAAGAGTATCGCGTTCGTCATCTGTTTGGCGATAAACCGTCGCTGGATGACTTCGCATTTCGCTTTCCAGATCAATACCCGGAATTTCACAAGCGCGTTGAGAAGATCTTGATTGAGCGTTCGGCGCCGAAATTCGCCAAGGGCGGATCGGGCCCCGCGCCGTCGTTGGAGAGCCTGTTTCCACCCGGTTATAAGCCGGGGGAATTCATCGGCCGGGGCAATTTCGCCGAGGTCTGGCGCGCCGAGCGCCCGGCGGCATTGATATCGCGATCAAAATCGTCACCCAGCCGCTCGACAACGACGCCGCCCAACGCGAGCAGCAATCACTCGAACTGGTCAAAAAGCTCCAGCACCCGGCGCTGCTCGCGACTTCGGCATTCTGGATCATTGAAAATCGCCTCGTGATCGCCATGGAACTGGCCGACAGCAGCCTGCTCGATCGCTTAAAGGAATGCCAGAATCAGGGCCGGAAAGGAATTCCGCCCGACGAATTGCTGTCCTATTTTCGCGATGCCGCCGAGGGGCTCGACTGGCTGCACTGGCAAGGCGTGCTCCACCGCGACATCAAGCCGGAAAACATTCTGCTGAAAAAGGGCTACGCGAAAGTCGCGGACTTCGGCCTCGCCCGTGAGTCGCGAACGAGCGCCATGATCTCGGTCAGCTTCGCGGGCACGCCCGCGTTCATGGCCCCGGAAATGTGGAGCGGCAAGGCCAGCAAACATTCCGACCAGTATAGCCTGGCGTTTGCCTATGCCCAATTGCGCATGGGGCGTCGGCCGCTCGAAGGCGACGATTTCGTTCAAGTGATGACCAGCGCCATCGAAGGCGAACCCGACCTCGCGGGCCTGCCTGAAGCCGAGCAGACCGTTCTTCGTCGAGCGTTGGCCAAGCGGCCGGAAGAACGTTTTGAATCATGTGTTGATTTCGTCGAGGCGCTGGAGCGAGCGCTGCATCCGGGCAGCTCGGTTAGCCGCCGCCGCCGGCCGAAACATCAGACGTCGGCGCGTGCGCTGCGACCCCCGAGGACATTTCCTCGACGGAACGCACCGAACGCAAACTCGAAAAACCCAAGGCGTTTGTCGAATCGAACGACAAGACGATTCAGCAAGCGTCGATTCCGGCGACCCGGCAGTCGAAGTGGCCGCGACAGGCCGGGTCGCCTCCCGCCAAGACCAACGGCGCTAAATTATTTTTGGTGGCCTTGTTGGTGGTGGCCCTCGCGTCGGCCGGCGGCGGGGTCGCCTACTTGGTCCTTTCCGGCGGCGGCTCAACGGTCACCTCGTCCAGGACCGAGCCGACCTCCGAGCGTGACACAGGCAAGCAGCCTGAGACCACCCGGAAAATCGCCGTCCAACCGGTCAAAATCTGGTTGCCTGCCTCGGACAAATTCGCCGCGCATTCCGATTCCAAGGACGTAAACGTGGGCGGGAAGAAATACCACGATCGAGTCGTTTTCCGGGCTGGAAATGCCGAGGCCGTTTTTCGCTTGCTGACGCCGGACAACTCCAATCTGACGCCCTTTTATCAAATGGAAACGAAGATTTCCAACGCGCTGTTCGAAGCGTTTCGCGCGGAGTCGCCGGGCGAAAACACCAAATGGAAAAACGAGGGCGCGTTGCTGCCGGCGATCAATGTGTCCTGGGACGAGGCGGATCAATGCGCCCGATGGATGAAAGGCCATTTGCCCTCGCCCGAGCAATTGGATTTTTCCGCGGGCTTCACCCGCCCCGGCGGCATGAGCCGCGATCCTGGCGCGTCCGGCGTGAAACTCAATCAGCCGCGCCCGATCAGCGACCCAAGCGATCGCAGTCCCCTCGGCATTTTTGACCTCACCGGCAACGGTCGCGAATGGACGAGCAAGACCTTTTTGCACGGCGGCGAGCAGTTTGCCATTCTGAGGGGGCAAAACTACCGCAGCTCGACGCCGCTGACGCAAAGGGATCTGGAAATCCAGCAAGACTTGCACAATGTGCAGGTGCAGCGGACCAAGATCGCGAGCCCGTACACGACCTTTCGCGTGGTGATTGAGTTGCCCCGGTGATTCGTCGTTGGCCGCTTTGCCGCGTCTCACGTCGGCTGCAAGAATCCCAAGTGATGCGCGGCGTGAATGAGATTCAGTTCATGCCATTGCTCGGGCGTCAGATAGCCGAAAAACGGCGACGGAATGAAATTGCCCTGGTGACGGCGAACCCGTTCGGCGGTTTGCTTGAGGCGAAGTACGGCGGCGCTTTCGGTCACCGCCCGGCGCGGGGAGTGGTTTCTGCGGGGTGAAGACGCCCACTTTCATGCGGCGTTGAGTCAGGATCCGTTTGAGTACCCGCCGGCCGAACAGCGCTTTGATCAGCCAGGGTACGCGGAACTGATGCCCGTCCAATGAGCCGAGCATGAAATAGTTCAGATGATCGCAGATCTGAGCCAAGTCCCAATGGCCGGATTGTGAAAATCCCCCGGCGTGTAGACGGTCGATCTCGGCCAAAGCGTCATCGTAGGATTTGAAGTCGAGTCTGTCGATGATTCATGAATGTTCCTCTTCGCCGCTTGCGGCGTTGCAGGTCAATTCCTGCAACGCCGCAAGCGGCGATCAGTGCGGGTATTTTCCTACGGCGCGAAGGCGCTTAGCGTACGGCGAGTTCGGGCTATGACCAGGGTGCAACGGCCAGTCATCATATGGCTTGACGAACGGCCGTGATTGGCGAGGCAATCTCCACGGCAACGGATTGTCTTCGATGTATCGGATCGTTCGTCGAACATCGTCGGGGCATTCGAGAAAGACGCCCCATTGGCCGCGGCACCAGGTTGGATGATCCGTCGTTCGAAATTGATGTTCGATCAATCGTTCGTGCCCGGCGGCCTTTAAGTTGTCGACAATTTGCTCAAATCGATGTTTGTGCTTGCGAATCAGAATGTGGACGTGGTCCGGCATGAAGACGCACGCGTAACAGGTGTAACGTTCGCCGCTGATGACGTTTGCAAATGCTTCAGCCAACTCACGGCACGCCAATTCATCGAAAGTCAGCAAGGGAAACAGCAATCGATCGGCGCCTTTTCATAAAACTGCCGCACTTCGACGCTGCTTGGCTGAATCAATTTCCGTCCGGGATGCAGCCTGCCCAATTCAGCGATGACGTCGCTCGCGATGTAACGAGAACCGCTGCCGCGCGGATCATTCGGAAGCCACCAACCGTAAGCAGTCCAAATCAAGTGATGGGCAATCACGATGGGGCGATCCATGACGGCAATCCCCTACGAAATGCGGAACAGTGACTTACTGTACAAGCGCGATTTTAGACCAGTCAAGCAAGTTTCTCTTCCGCTTGCGGCTTTGCACGTGGGAGCCCTACTGACGCGTGAGCGCTTCTAGCCGGCGGATCCGATCGGCGATCGGCGGGTGGCTCGCCCACATGCTTTCGCCGCGCTCCTCGAATTTCTTGATCGGGTTGGCGATGAATAGATGGGCGGTGCCGCGGTTGGCGGTTTGCAACATGTCGGGGTCGCCGTCGATCTTTCGCAGGGCGTTGGCCAGCCCCTCCGGGTAACGCGTCAATTCCACCGCCGTGGCGTCGGCCAAGTATTCGCGCTGCCGGCTGACGGCCAACTGAATGATCTGAGCCAGGATCGGCGCGATCATGCGACAGCACGATCGCGAGCACGATCAAGACCAAGCGACGATCCGCCGCCGCCATCCTTGCCGTCGTCGCGGCTGCGGCGGCGCCCGCCCCCGCCGAACCAGAGCATCTGCCGAAACAAATCCGCCAACATCACCACCGTGCCGACCAGCACCGCCATGAGCAGCATCAAACGAATATCATAGTTTCGGATGTGCGACATTTCATGGGCGATGACGCCTTGGAGTTCGTCGCGCTGTAACTTGCTGGCGCAATCCCGATGTGATCGCGACGGCGGCGTGCCGCGGATCGCGGCCCGTCGCGAAGGCGTTGGGAGCTGGATCATCAATCAGATAAACGCGCGGCATCGGCAGGCCCGCCGCGATAGCCATTTCCTCGACGACGTTGAAGAGTTCCGGGTCATCATCGTGGCGGATTTCACGCGCGCCGCTGGTGGCAAGGATTATTGATCGCCGGTGAAAAAGCCGGATAGCGAAAACAGAAACGCGATCGCCGCCAGCGATGACGCCGATGAATATCGCCAGGCCCCAGTTGAGATGGATGACGGCGTCCGGGTCCATATAGCGCCACGATGCCAAAGCCAGCACCATCGCCACCGCCGCATTGAACAGAACGAAAATCACCACCAGCAAGACGCTATTGCGCTTATTCGTGGCGATGAGATCGCGAAAGGTTTGCGGGGCAGCCATGATCGGCGGGTCCGTGCGTCGAATTAGAACTTCACCTGCGGCGCCTGCTGCACGGCGGCCTTTTCTTCGCCGGAGAGTTGGAAAAAGTCCGCCGGCCGGAAGCCAAACATGTTGCCGACCATGTTCGCCGGGAAACGCATCAGCGACGAATTGTATTGTCCGACCACGTCGTTGTAATGTTGGCGGGCAAAGCCGATCCGGTTTTCCGTGGCGGTCAGCTCCTCTTGCAACTCATGAAGTTTTGGTTTGCCTTGAGGTCTGGATACGCCTCGGCGACCGCGAAGAGCGTTTTCAGCGTCCCGCTCAGGGCGTTTTCGGCCTGGGCATGCTCCGCGACTCCCTGGGCGTTCATGGCCATATTTCGGGCTTGAATCACGCGCTCCAGCGTCTCCTTCTCATGGCTAGCATAGCCTTTCACCGTTTCGACCAGGTTCGGGATCAAGTCATACCGCCGCTTGAGCTGCACATCGATCTGCGACCAGGCATTTTGGGTCTCGACCTTCTTGCCGACAAGACCGTTGTAGATGACGATCGCGAACAGAATCGGCACCCCGACCAGCACGGCCAGCACGATCACAATGGTGAGAATGGTTCCAAACATCTTCGAGAGCCTTTCGGATGTAGGCCAGATCGGTTTCGACCGGGCAGTATTATATTCGCTCGGGAGCCATGCTTCTTTTTTTGATGCCGCAAAAGCCCGCTTCAGTCTGGCCGGTGGGCTGGCCGGCGCGATTCGGGAGAACTGGCGCCATAGCCCTTATCGTTGCCAGGCTCGGCGTCACTTCGCGCTCCTCCGGCGACAGAATTGGATAGTATCGAGATAGTTGGGTGATCTCTTGGTAACAAGTGCTGGTCCCCGAGGACCCCGAATGACGCGCCACATACTCGCGATTGATCAGGGGACCACCAGCACCCGTGTTGCCATCTTCGACGATGCGGGCCGCCTTGCCGGCAGTGCCAGCCGCGAGTTGAAGCAGAGCTACCCGCAGCCAGGTTGGGTCGAACACGACGCCGAAGAGATCTGGCAAGCCGTCCGCGAGCTGCTGCCGGAAGCCGTTGGCGCCGCGAAGATCGATGCGTCATCGATCGCCGGCATCGGCATCACCAACCAGCGCGAGACCGTCGTGGTGTGGGAGCGCGCCACGGGCACGCCGCTGGCGCCCGCGATCGTCTGGCAAGACCGTCGCACCGCGGACTTTTGCCGCGAGCACCAATCCGATTCAGCCTGGTTGAACGAGCGAACGGGGCTGATCCTCGACCCGTACTTCTCGGCGACGAAGATTCGGTGGCTGCTGGAGCGTCACCCCGAATGGCGGCCGCGGGCGGAACGCGGCGAGATCGTCTGCGGCACCATCGACAGCTACCTGATCGCCCGGTTGACCGGCGGCGCCGTCCACGCCACGGACGAAACAAACGCCTCCCGCACGTTGCTGTTCAATCTGCAGCGCGGCGAATGGGACGACGAACTTCTCCGCTACTTCGGCGTGCCGCGGGCGATGCTGCCGGAAGTGCGCCCGAGTGCCGCTGACTTTGGCACGATGCCGGGGCTGAACGGCTGCCGATCGCGGGCGTCGCGGGCGATCAGCAGGCGGCTCTGTTCGGCCAGGCCGCCTTCAGCGCCGGCGAGGCGAAATGCACCTATGGCACCGGGGCCTTCTTCCTGTTGCATACGGGCACGACGCCGGTCCGTTCCCAGCACCGACTCCTGACGACGATGGCCGCGACGACCGATCGGACGCCGCAATATGCGCTGGAGGGCAGCGTCTTCATCGCAGGGGCGGCCGTGCAATGGCTGCGCGACGGTCTGAAGCTTCTCGGTGAATCGTCGCAGAGTGAGGCACTCGCCGGGGCGGCCGACGCGGAGCAACCGGTCGTCTTTGTGCCCGGCTTCGTCGGCCTGGGCGCCGCACTGGGTGCCAGAAGCCCGGGGCGCGATTCTTCGGCCTGACGCGCGGCACGGGTCCGGCGGAACTCGCCCGGGCGACGCTGGAAGGAGTGGCGTTCCAAGTCGCCGATCTGCTCGACGCGGCGAGCAGTGACGCCGGACCGGTTGCGGAGTTGCGGGCCGATGGCGGCATGGCCCGGAACGCCTGGTTCTTGCAGCGTCAGGCGGACGTGCTGGGCCTGCCGGTGGTCGCCGCGGCGCAGACGGAGGCGACGGCGCAAGGCGTCGCCTACCTCGCGGGCCTGCGGCTGGGCGTGTGGAAAAACCAGGACGAACTGCGCCGCCTCGCAGCTGTGGGCCGCCGATTCTTACCGCAATGGGATGACGCGGAGCGCCGGCGCGAGCGTGCCCGCTGGCAACGTGCCGTCGCCGCGGTGATCGCCTTTGCCGGCGAATAGGGAGCCACCACCGCCTTGGGCACGGTCCTGCTGTCGCCGGCCAGCGGGATTTTACCATTTCGCAAATGCAAATCGTGGCCTATGTCTTCGGCTTGACGGCTCAGTTGTTCGTGCCGCGGGGGAGTTTCGCATTATCATTCCGGCGGCGGCGGATACGCTACGACTTCTACCGATGCCAAACTCGGGTATGTTTTCATCTAGGGCGGACTTGTTTTCTTGGCTACAATTCCAGTGCGAATGACATTAATACCCTTGACCTCCGAATTCGAGCCAGACCATGAAAAAGGTCGTCACGACTCCGCCCGTGGAGATTGCTATTCGAACTCTGGATCCCGACGGGGCGAGGCACGTTTACGCTTGGTTTGACCATCTCAAAAACTGGGATAACGATGCCGAAGTGCGGGAGATTTCGCACCGCCTTCCCGACCTGTCCGGGATTTACGTGCTTCGAACGTCGACCGATATTCGGATTTTTTTCGGATCGATGGCGATGTCATCACCGTGCTTGATGTCGCCAAGAAACCAGCAATTCTGACCTCCGGGCACGTCGGTGGGGTCAGCTGATGGCGGCTGTGCTTGAACAAATCGCCTTTGATCCAGCAGCATTTGAGAAAGAACTAGCGGAACTTGGATCATTGCTCACGTCAAAGGCCGATCTGTCTGAATTGAATGCCATTCAGCCGTTATTCAAGAGATGTAAGCACCTCACGGCGTACATGGGAACATTTGCTCCCAACATCGGCCCGGCCACGGAAATCTGCTTTGAATACGATTTCTTCGGCGACTTCAAGGCCGATCTGCTTCTTGGCAACCGGGAAGCGAAGGAGTTTTGCGTTGTGGAGTTTGAGGACGGCGCCGAGGACACGATATTCAAAAAACAAGCCAAGCGAAAAAACCCTGAATGGAGCGCTCGTTTTGAGCACGGCTTCAGCCAGCTTGCCGATTGGTTTTACAATTTGCACGATTTCAAGAATACCGAGGGTTTCGCATCTACCTTCGGCACGGGCCATATCAGCTTCGTCGGATTGCTCGTCATGGGAAGAAATTCCGGACTTGACGACTCAAAGCGGAGCCGTTTGAGGCGGCGACAGATCGCGTGCTGGTTGACTCGCACAAGATTAGCTGCATCACGTTCGACGATCTCTTCTCAGTTTTGCAGAGTCGATTCGCCATGTATCGGGCCGCTTCCAAAATGGAAGGTTCACCGAAAGTCGAGCTCGGAGGGCCGTCAACAGAAGACAAGTGAGCTTGGCTACATCTGCTCGTTGAAGGAGTTCGAACATGCTCACGGATGCGTCCCGCAATGGTAACTTCGGTCACTCCGCCGAAGTTCGCATGCACTTGCGACTCAACGGGCAGGTATTGCCCATCGCACAACTCGGTCCCGACTTCCTGGTGCTGAAGGACCCCATCGACCACCCGTCCGCCGACGCCGAAATCGACCTGACAATCGACGGCGTCGAAGACCGCTGGCGCGTGCATTTGATCGAAGGCCTTGCGATCGAAAAGCGTAAAGCGACATTGCGCCCAGTAAACGAGAAACATCGTCGGCGTAATCCAATTTCCGGCGCAACCCGGCATTTCCCGCTATCAAGCTGTGAACGCTCGGCCATTGTCCTATGTCAGTCCCTTGGCAATAATCTTGAAGGTCCGTTGACCTACAAGCTGAAATTCGCCGGCAGTCGTATTTGATCGAGCTGCGGAGCCGAAAACAGGCTGATCAAGCCTTTGTGCCGTCGTCGAATGGGTGTGGAACGACTCCGAAGCAAGAGTGTAACCCCGATATGCAGCCACGAAGCGATACAAGTGACAGGATCGCTGTTGTCGAAGATGATTCGGACGAAAACTACCTTCGCTGGTGGATGGAAAAACTACTCACCCCGGACGAATGGGCAAGCATCCGTGCCGGTAACTTTTTTCTTCATTCCAAGCGCTGACCGACGGGCGACGATGTCCGCCAGAAGTTGGATACCATCAGGGAAATTGACCCTGACGGCAGCAACATCCAGCCAAGGGCATTCGTGGTTGTTGATCGGGATTACAGACTGGATGAGGAGGTTGAAGAGGAACGTACGAAGTTGAGCGCGGCTGTCTTTGGTCACCAGACGTGGAAAGTCTGGAGTCGAGCGGAGATTGAAAACTATCTCATTAGCCCAACTGCGTTGGTCCGCCATGTCCTCAAACGTGTCAACGTCAACACGGCCGAAGCTACTAGACCGACTGAAGGCGCCGTTCGAAACTTGCTCGAACAGGCCATCGAGCAAAGTCGAGAAGCGGTTCGGCTTCAGCTAATCGACACATTCGAGAGGGTAAATCGCCAGAAAAAATGGAACTGGAAAGCATCGACGATTGTAACAAAGGCAGAAGAGTTCCTGAAGCAGGTTTGGAGCGGCGATCGCCGACTCGATTGGTGCGACGCGAAGGAAGTCGTGTTGCCCCGATTTCGTGAAGCCGTTAAGACCAATTGGAACGTTTCCATATCTGAACGGGAGCTAATTCGCGAGTTCATGCCTGATGAGGTTCCAAGCGCACTCAGCGAACTGATTCGTGATCTCGGCAAATTCTTACTCGAATCCCGTTCAACTCGCCGATCCACGGGTCAAGACGCTGAAATTGGACCGTTAGTTGGTGCGATGAGCAGCAGGGATCCAGCTACTCGAAGAGGAGTCGTTGAACTACTCCGAGATAAGGGCCGGGCAGCGGTGCCCGCGCTTTGCCGTGCGCTTCGTGATGAAAACGTCGAGGTTCGAAAGGAAGCGGCTTTTAGCCTGAGTTGGATTCGCTCCGAGGCTGCCACTGCCACCGGTGCACTTGCTCAGGCCTTGGAGGACGCGGACGACGAAGTGCGAGAAGCCTCGGCGGCCGCGTTGGCTTCGATTGGCCCAGACGCTAAGGATGCCGTGCCATCTTTGGTGAAAGTTCTTCCCGAAACAAAGTGGCGGTTTCGGATCGCTGCAGCGAGGGCGTTGGGCAAGATCGGTGTGGCCGAGGGCGTCGTGCCCGCGTTGCTTCGAACACTTGAGGACAAGTCAATACCCGCACGAGACGTGGCGGCATCAGCGCTGGGAGAAATTGGGTCTGCAGCGAGCATCGCAGCTACGGCGTTGGTGACAACGCTAAGAGAGGACGACGCGGCTGGTCAGCGAGCTGCGGCGATGGCTCTTGGACAGATTGGCTGTCGAAGCACTGACGTCGAAAAGGCACTCGCAAGCGCATTGTCGAGCCCGGATCGCGAAGTTCGGTGGAACGCTGCGCGATCTCTTGGAAACCTGGCACCGCTCGACGAAGACACTCTGGCTGCCCTGTGCCGTGCAACCGAGGATGACGAAGCGAAGGTTCGTGAGTTTGCAATTGAAGCTCTCGGCAAGATTGCCTTGCATCAGACGACGTGGTGCCGCTATTTATCCGCGCGCTGCAGGACACCGAGTGGTACGTTCGAAAAGCCGCGGCTGACGCCCTTGGCAGACTCGGCGCTCGCGCGAAGGAAGCTGTTCAACCCCTGACAACGAGCGCAACCGGTGACAAACACGGAGTAGTACGGGTTGCTGCCGCAAAGTCACTGGCCCTAATCGGTGGCGATGGTGCGCAGGCTGTCTCATTGTTGAGTGCGTGCCTGAGCGCGGAGGATTCAGCGGTCCGCAAATCGGCCGCAGAGGCTCTCGGGGAAATCGGAGCATTGGCGATCCCTGCTATCCCGACGATTGCGAGTGCTCTGAGCGATGGGCATTGGTACGTTTGCGTTGCAGCCGCTCAGACTTTGGGGAAGTTCGCAGCTCACGGTGCGCCAGCAGTTCAGGCCCTCGAAACGGCGATGTTGAGAGATTACTCCGACCGAGTGGATAAGTTCCCATCGCCTACGTGGAGCGACGGCCCGATTTGGGACCTAGTTCGCGCAGTCACCGCTGACACGTTGGGCAAGATTGGCCCTGCCGCAAGATCAGCAATTCCATCACTGCGAATGGCGGCAGAGATTTCGCAACGAAGTTGCCCAGTATGCGCAGCGTGCAATCAGCCTAATCGGGCCAGAATAATCGAAGAAAAAGGAGGCTGAAGAATCCCCCCGACGTGGTAAAGGGGCGCTGGTCGAAATTAATGCCCGAGACGCTCATGTCGAGCGATTCCTTACACGGCTCATTTCTTCCGCTTCAACTGCTCCTTGGCCCAAGCGACCCATTCCTTCCCCGGCAGGCCATAGGGACGGAATTTCTCCGGCTGTTCCTGTTCCTCGCGATGGAACAGGGCGCGATTGCGGCCAGACGGCTGGCCAGCGGCGAATCGATGAGATGGCTCGAATCGGTCGCGCTCATCTGGAACAGCACGCGCATCGGGCGCACTCGCGCAGTAGCGCCCGGTCCATCGCTCGATTTACGTTGGTCAGCGTGTCGCACCACATCAGGCAATGCATGCCGACCGACGGCCCATCGCGAAGAATGGTCGTGAAGTTTTGTCGCCGGCGTCACCGTGTTGCTGCGGCCAAAACTGTAGTCGTCGTCGGGCTTGCGCAGATCGCGGAAACGCTGCAAGCCGTGAACGATCAGGTATCGCGTCGAGCGATCTTCCGTGGTTCGTGAATGACGGGCATTGATCAGTTCCGCCACTTCGCTAATCGTCGGCGCCGGTCGACCAGGGATCGATGACTTGAGCCGGTTGCGGCAAGCCGTCGACCAATTTCGCGAGATAGCCGGCGTTGGCATCGTCGGCCGCGGTACTGTCGAGCAAGTGAAACTTCGCGGCGAACGGCTGGTTTGGATCATCGGGACGATGCTGCGCGGCGAGGCTGAAAATCGCGGTCGCCGAGAATTGCTAACGCGGCCTCCTCATGTTGGCCAATCATCAGCAAGTGGCATCCCGATTGCGGCCGGAACACCGCCGAGGTGGGATCCTTGATGGCGATCGCGTCGCCAAGCCAGGCGGAATAGGCCCGCGGCGATTCGAGCCACGAATCGGCTCGTCGCAGCGCGTCGAGCAGCGGGTTCTTGCTCAACTCCGCCGGGGCATTGCCCTCGAAAACCAACGGCGGCGTCACGCGGGCCATTCGGCGCCATTCGCGAATTGCTGCAGAGTAATCCTCGCGTTTGTCGTCGCCGAGCCAGACGACCTGGAAGGACGTTGTTGCCTTCGACCAGTCCGTTCGCGTCGTTGTAGATCGCCTCGCCGGGCCGCGTCAGCAGCCGGGCGGCCGAGTTGTCGTCGCTGAGGATCAGGTGGGCGTCGGCCTCGCTGCATTGCAGCGCGATGCGGACGGCCATCTGATCGATGGTGCTGCGGGCGAGCGAGTAGGCCCCGCCGAGCGTCTGCGAGCCGAGCAACACGTGCATGCCGAAGGCTCGGCCCTGGCGCACGAGGCGGTCGAGCAACAGCGCCGCCTCCTGCGAGATCGGTCGTCCTCGACGAAGAACTCCTGGAACTCGTCGACGATCAGCAGGATGCGCGGCAGTCTATCGCTTCGCGGCTGCTCGGCGGACGGATACGACCCGGCGATGTCCTGCACGCCGGCGGCGCGGAACATTCGCCGCGATCCCGCAGTTCGTCATCGAGCCGCTGCAGCACGCTCAGGCCGAACTCGCGCTCGCTCTCGATGGCCACCACGCGCGCATGCGGCAGGTGCATGGTCGGCGTAGGTCTTGAACTCGACGCCCTTCTTGAAGTCGATCAGGTACAGCTCGACCTCGTCGGGGCTATAGAGTCAGGGCCAGGTTGGTGATCAACGCATGCAGCAGCGTCGATTTGCCGGAGCCGGTCTTGCCGGCGATCAGGACGTGCTGCGAGGTTCCCTTGCCGAGCATCGAGGTTTTGCCGCTTGGTGGCGCCGGCCCGGCCGAGCGGAACCGTGATGCCGCCGCGGCTGTCGCCAGTCCACCACTGTTCGGGCGTCGGGGCAATGAACTCGAACGGCACTTCGACGCGGCTCGCCTCCTTGGCGCTGAGCCCCGACTCGTGTGCACCAAGTCGCGGACCACATCGCAGCCGCCGGCGGGCGATCCACCGTCAGGAGGAACCGGCCAAAATCCTCATCCTTCCACAGGCGAACCGCTGCCCGATTTCCAGCTCAAGTTCAACGCTGGCCTGTTCCAGGTCGGCGACGTCGAAGCCCTGCGGCATCGGCGCCCGGGCATCGACGCTGACCAGCGTGAACACGCCGCAGCCGGCGCCGCTGCTGACGATGCTCACCAATCGCCGGGCGGCCTCGGCCGTGAAGTCGGCCGGGAAATTCGCGACCACCAACAAGCGATACGGCTCGGCGACCTCGCCGGCGGCCGCGTTGTATTCCTCGATGGTTCGGAATTGATGCCGCAGATATTTCTGAATCACGTTTTCCATGTGCGCGGTCATGTCGGCCAGCCGCTGATCGATGTGGCCCGGCTCGGTCCAGATGCGGCTGGCGACCAGCAATTCGTCGTAGTCGGCCAGATGCATGAACGACGGCGAAATTTTCGCCCAGCCCAACCGGATCGACGATCGTGAATCGAACTTTGCCCGGCGGCAGCGCGGTCAGGAGGCGCAACATCAGCGCTTGCAACACCTGCACCGCTTTCGCCCGGCCCTGATCGCGGCTCTTGAGCAGGAATCCGCCCTTTTCAGGGAACGGTAGAAAGGCCGGCAATTCGCCGTTCAACGGCTCGTCGAGCTTCAATCGGCGATCGGAAGGAAGGCCGTTGGGGATGGCGGCGAGATCGAACGCTTGCTCGCCCAACCGAATGCCGCGCGGCACATCGCGGACTTCAGGCCGCTCTTGCCAGGTCGGCGAGTCCCACGCGGGAAACAGCAATTCATTGACCTCGTTGAGATCGGCAAATTCATGGCGCAGCGTCTGGATGCCGGTCCGCCAACGGTCGGTCAGCTCCTGCCATGCCGCATCGTAGGCACTCTTCAATTCGCGGAGCCGCTCCTCGTGGGCGGAATTGCACGACGCCAAATCACGATCGTGTCGTTCGTCGGCTTCGGAGCGGGTCGCCCAGTTTTTTTCTTCAGCCTCGTGCAAATCGTCGTCGCGGCGCTTTTGATTGGCGATTGCGGTTTCGCGATGCTTGTCGGCGAGTTCGCCGAGCAGATAGGCGCGGCGTTCGACGATCGCGTCGATCCGCGGCTGATAATGGCTCTGGGCCGAACGCAGATCGCGCTGATTCCGGTCTTTCAGTTGAGCCATCTTCTTGTCAAAATCGGCCAGGGCTTGCTCGCGCAGTCGCCGGCCCGCGACCTCGGCTTTGTCCAGCGCCTTGGCCATCTGCTGTCCGCGATTGAGCATTTGGCGATTGCCGATGAACTTCACCAGGGAGCGAATCAAGACAAACGAGGCCGCGCCGCCAAACAACCCCGCCAGTAAGTAAACCAGCGGCGGCTGCCTCCAAATTGCAGGCAAGCAGCACAGGATTGTGAGCACAATGTAGAGCGTCGCGCTGGCTGGCAGCGGCAGGAGTTTTGGGAGCAGCAGCGACCTCATTTTCTTCAGCTGCTGCCTGGCCACGTTCAGGGCTGTTTGCATGACGTGGAAGGAATCGTCGGCGGTATCGGTCGACACCGACGCCGACTTGTGCGGCGCGATTTCATCGACGCTCAGTCCGCGTTGCGCGAACCATTGTTCGGCGTCGTGCCAGGAGGCCTGCGCCTGGGCCGAGCCCTCATTGGCCCGGGTCTGATGTTTGGACAGTTCCTGGCGCACGTCTTTCTCGCCGGCGTCGAAAAAGGAAGTCGTGGTCCAGTTCTTCTCCTGAAGCGCTTCCCGAAGTTTCTGTTCCGTCTCGTCCATTTCGGCGGAAATGCGCGATTGCGCTTTCGCCAATTCCTCGTCGTCGAGTTGCGAATCGGTTTGAAATCGCTCGGTCGCTGCGCGTTGAATGCGCTGCAGCGCGGCCTCGGAGGCGGCAATCTCCCGATCGTGCCGATTGATCAGCGACTGCCGTTCCGCTTTCACGTCCTTCTCGGCGGCCGCGACCGCGCCGCGATCCTGCTCGTCAACGCGTGTCTCGGTATCCGATCGCTCCTTGACTAGCCGCAGCAACTCCGACAGCCATTGGTGCTGGCGATCAAACAACAGCGGGGAACTCATGATGTGCCTCAATCCTCGTCATCCGAGCGATCGGACGATCCGCCTTGATTCCGTTTCCTACTCGCATTCACTCTGCATTTGTTGCATGACCTGGCCGAGCCGATCGATGGCGCGAATCGCGGCCTGCGCATGCGCTTCCAGCGGCTGATACAGATTCTCGTCGAAATCCCTGCTGACGGGGTCGTCCCAGACTCTCTGCGTGTCTTCCCAGCGCAGCCGCAAATCCTTCAGCGATCCATAAAGCTTTCCACGACCGGTCGCAGGACTAATCATCGGCCCCTCCGATTAACCGCAGTCTATCAAGTGAAGAAAGACGGGTAACAGAGAACGGAAAACCGAGAACCGCGAATTTAGCACGCAGTCCGAACCTTCTTGTTCCAGTTTTTCATTTTCGGTTTTCCGTTCTCCGTTACCCGGTTTTCTTCTCGTCTTCCGTTTTCGGCTGTTCGGCAGCGGCGGGCGTTTCCTTCATGGCTCCAGGCGGCGGTAAAAGAGCGGCGTATGAATGCAGCGATTGGATCCGTCGTTCGACTAGGGCGATGCCGCGCGGCAGTTCGGATTCTAGGAGCGCCGCTAACTGTTTCGCTGGGCCATCGTAGACTTCGGAGACCATGTTCGGGAATTTGCCGATCCATCGCCGTGTCATCTCGTATTTCTCGGTCGCGTGCCGCAGACGTGATTGGGCCTTCTTGAGGTTTTCTTCCTGGACCGTGGTATCCGGCGGCCGGCCGTCGAAGCCCGGAAACTTGCGCATGTTCAGTTCCTGCTTCGCCTGAAACGCCTCTTCCTCGCAAGTGCGGATCGCACGCTGCCAAAACTGCAACCGCTCGTGAAGGAAATCGTTGGCGCGGCGGACGGTCAGATCCACTGCGGCAAGCGAATCCTGCGCGGCCTGGCGAAACTTGCACACCTGAGCGTGCAAGTCTTCAAGCGCTTCAAAGGAACGTACGTCGGCGGTGTCCATGGACCCTGATTTCGAGTCGAGAGCGCCAGACACTGAGCACCATGTGCTGAGTACTGGGCGCAAGTCATCGCTGCTGCAAATACTCCTCGATGCGTTCGGCCTTGCGAAGCAGAAACGGGATGTGCTCGTTGGCGTGTTCGACGAAGCGGGCGAGCGTGTGCATGGTCTGTTCGAATTCCTCGCGGAACTTGGCGTGCTCCTGGTCGCGCCAGGTGTCGCCCAGGCCGACCATCTGCCCATGGATCATCCCCAGGCCAGCCTGCAGATCGCCTGTGAATCGCTTGAGCGTGTTGGCGAAACAGCGCACTTCATTCGGATCGACGACGGCTTGCGGCATGATCGGCCTCACAACCAAAACCAGAGATGGAATAAGAGCATTGTGACAGACCGGGCGGCCCCTCGCAAGGGCCGCCCGTCCTTGCTTGGCGGCCTTCCATGACCTACGGTTGAGTGTCCCGTCCGCAGGATCACCGCAGCTGTCATGAAATCGCTCTCCGAAAAAACGGTTTTCGACGCGTTCGCGAAGGATTATGACCGAGCGCTGGAGATCGGTTTGTCGCTCACCGGCGAGGGCAAGACCTTTTTCGCCGACGGGCGCATGCACTGGTTGGCAAAGCGGCTGGCGCGACTCGAATTCGATCCCGAGTCGGCGCTCGATTTCGGCTGCGGCACGGGCTCGGCCACGCCTTGCTTTTTCGATATCTTGGCCGTCGATTCGTTGATCGGCGTTGACGTTTCCGTGGAATCGCTTACCGCCGCGGTGACTACACACGGCAGCGACCGAACCCGGTTTTGCCTCGCCGCTGAATTCAACGAACACGACTCGATCGATTTGGTGTTCGCCAACGGCGTATTTCACCACATCGAGCCGCTGAATCGCGCGGACGCGCTGGGCAAGGTCTTCGCGGCGCTTCGCCCCGGTGGCTTGTTCGCCTTCTGGGAAAACAACCCCTGGAACCCCGGCACGCGATGGATCATGAGCCGCGTTCCCTTCGATCGCGACGCCCAGATGATCTGGCCGCGATCGGCCCGGCGCCTGCTCGCCCAGGCGGGCTTTGAAGTTCTGTCGACCGACTTTGCTTTTGTGTTCCCCGGGTTCCTGGCACGGTTGCGCCGGCTCGAACCCATGCTTTGCAAACTTCCCTTGGGTGGTCAGTACATGGTCCTGGCGCAAACCGACTCGCTGACGGCCGCGCCTATTCGGAGATGAATCTATGAGCATGCCGATTCGCGCGATCATTTCGATGCTGGCTGGCATTGGCTCCGGAGCCCTCGGCTTCTGGGTCATGTGGAAAGTGATCGCTTGGGCGACCAACACGCACCCCGGCACCACGCATGGCGCCTGGCTAGTGGTTGGTATTTTCGCGCCGCTGGTCGCCGTCGCCGTCGCGACATTCTGGGCCTTGGGCGGCAAGGAACAAGCCGGCTCCGCGCCGGAAGCCGCCTCGTGATTCACGATCGTGCGTGCATCCCAATTGATTGCAGCGGTCGAGCGTGGCTTGGTCGCACTCTTGAAAGCCTGACTTAGCGTGAGGGCCGCGGCTCATTTGCTGGAATGAGCCGCGGCCCCGTTTCGTTCACCCGAAATGGCAGCTTGCTGGGATCATTGGCTGCACGATTCGCTGGTCTCGCAAGGAAGCGCCGGCGGCTTTCTCAGGTGCAAGCGTCAATTCACGCCACCCATGCCGATTCGAGTCGGATTTCCCGCTGGCCCGACAAAGAAAAACGAGCATCAATCAGAAGGCTGTCCGATCGATGCCCGTCGAGTTAGTGCGCTTGTCGCCAGGATCATCCCGCCGCGCGAAGCTCAAGCGGTTCGTCCGCCGCGGGCTGTTCGATCATGAAGATCGAGTCGCTCGGATGAAACAGCGATTGACGCTTGGCGGCGCGGTCCATCAGGATCAGAATCTTCTCCTCCGAGCCGGGCGCGGCGCCGGTGGGCGCGTCGGACAACGGAGCGTTGCCGTTGAAGTTGCCGACTCCCCGGCGGCCGAACTTGCTCGTCGAGGGGAACTTTTCGCGAATGCCGGGCGTGTAGTAACAGGTCCAGCACAGGCCGCGGGGCCGGTTGGCTTTTGTCTTCTGACAGTTTCGGCACATCATCGCCTGGTCCTCCAAGAGTGATCGCATCAAGCGTCGTTCAAAGCTCCTTCAGCGAGGCCTCGTAGCGGCGGCCTCTGGCCGCCGGCGGCCAGAGGCCGCCGCTACGTTTCGTCATGCCGCTAGCGGCGGAATGTCATTCAGCGGTTTGAATCGAAGTGCTCGCTCCGGCTCGTCGACCGGGAACCGTTCCGACAGCATCAGTTCAACCTCGCCCAACAGCAGCCGGCGCATCTGGTCGCGTGGCGTGTCGTCAAACCAATTCAGAAAGTAACGGCACCCGCCCGGCAGACCGAGCCGCTGGTCGGCCTCATGGCAACTTTGGGCGAAAAACTCCTCAACCTCGCCGACGGTTTCCAGCCCCTCCCCTTGCCAGCCGCAGAAGCCAATCGCGCACGTCCCCTCGATGAGCCAGTCCTGAACGCAGGTCATCGGCGGCGGTGACGTGGTCGCGCCCTGCATCAGCCGCTCGTCGTCGTCGATCAAGGCCCGCCGCAAGGCGTGTAAGCCAGTGGTTGAAAGCAATGGTGCGAATCCCTCCCGCCAAACTTTTTGCCAGCACTCCATGGTCGCCTCCTGATCCCGTTCCACTCCCGAACACGGGCGAACCGCCAAAACACCCCATACAAGGACTAGTATATATCAGTTCATTTATGTGTCAATACTAATCGACATGTTTTTATATTTAATTAATAAAATAGTGTCAGTAAATTTTAATTATATGACTAAATATACTTTATTAAGACAATTAACGTTACTTAATTATACATTAATATACATTGAATTTCTGCGTTCAAGATCGGTCGCAAACCGCGTAATCGAAGTGTGTTTCAGAGCAATTATGGCGACTGCGGGGCGCAACCGCCCGTTTCCATTTTTCGTTTCATGAGAGGGGGTGTAGGTGGAGATGAAAAGCAAATCGTCCGAACCTTGGCCCCGTGATGGTCGCGGATCGGCAACGGGCTCGGCCGCGAAGCTGCGGCAAAAGAAACGACGCCGGCGGTCGCAAAGGATGCGACCGCCGGCGCTGGCAGGGAAGGAAGGAACCGAGAGAGTCTATTCCGGCAATGAGGTCAACAGTCCACGGCGAACCTGCCCGCCGCGGATCAGGAAGAATTTCAGCGGGCTGAAACTGCCCAAGTCCTGATGGCCGAGCACCCAGTTGATGTTCTCGGCGGAGAGCGTCTCGAACTGATGCAGGCCGACGAGGATGTCGCCGCGCAGAATTCCGGCCTTGGCCGCGACGCCATCCGGATCGACTTCCTCGATAACCACTCCGCCTCGAAGTTGTGGGTTGGCTTTCGTCACTTGACTGATTTCGGCCCCCGCGACGCGGATGCCAAGCTTGTGCCAGATCAGATCATTCTTGCCGACGGGCGAGGCCGAGGTCACCACCATGCGAGACGGACCTGGCACGGTCAATTCGACGCTGAGTTCATTCATCCCGCGACGAACGACGATCGGCACCGTTTCGCCGGCCAGCTTTTCGAGAAAACCGCGTTCGACATCGAGCACACAGCGAATGTCGATAGTGCCGGCACGGACCAGCCGATCGCCCGCCTTCAATCCGATCCTTTCGGCGGCCGAGCCGGTTTCAACGCGATCGATGACGCAGGTGCGACCGACCGGATTGCTGGTCGTATCAATGATGTCGCGGGCCATGATGCCGTGGCCGACGCCGGTGCGGCGGCGCAGGCTCAGCATGTCGGCGGCGACGCGGATCATATTGTCGACGGGAATGGCAAAGCCGATGTTCTGCGCGCCGGCGCGAATGGCGACGTTGACGCCGATCAATTCGCCGTAAATATTCAAAAGCGGACCGCCGGAATTGCCCGGATTGATGCTGGCGTCGGTCTGGATCAATCCCTTGTATGACATTTCCTTGTTGAGCGCAACGTCGCGCTTGACGGCGCTGACGATCCCCGTGGTGTGGGTGTGTTCGTAGCCGAAGGCGTTGCCGATGGCGATGACCGGCTCGCCGATCATCAGGTCGCTGGCGGTTCCCAGCGGCACCGTGGTCAGCGCCGGGCAGGACTCGATTTTCATGACGGCCAAGTCATTCTCGGAATCTCGAGCGATCACGCGGGCGGGATGCATAGTGCCATCCGCCAGTTTCACGCGCAGCACCTGAACCTCGTCCACCACGTGAAAGTTGGTGACAATGTAGCCGCGGGTGTCGATGACGATCCCGGTGCCCATGCCGTTGACGCGATTGACCATGGGAACCGGATTGAAGGCGTCGCTCGGAGCGGTGATCGTCTTTTCCGATTGAATGTTGACCACGGCGAATTTCGCCCGGCGGGCCACTTCGACGGTAGGGGTTAAGCGCGGATTCGGACCGGTCGAGAGAATGGGTTCGCCGCACCAGGCGCTGGCAGCGACACCAGCAGATAGCGCCAGCGCGGCCGCCCATCGACGGGCCGCCCGGCGCAAACTTCCTTTTGGTCCCTTCTCAGGCGACAGGTGAATGCGCATAGTTTCCCCAAATTGTGGCGAGGGCATGGGTGGGAATTGGCCGGGCGGGATTGGGTGGCCGTCCTGGCCGCTTCTGGGACGGGTTCCCCCGGCGTCGGCTGCATTCAGCCGTCCACGGAGTTCGCGTCCCGAGAGCAATATTCGGCGAATTAGCCAGTCTCACTGGACGCTGTTGCTTTGCCAAGTTTGCCGATAGCGCCCTTGTTGGGCAGGTCACGCCGCCGATGCCCGCGATGAGGATGAGTGAAGCTGGGTAAAGTTGTCCGCGTTCGCGGAGCGCGTAAAACGAAATCAGCCGCCATGGACCAGGAGAGAGTTAATGAATCCGCAACAACGCCGCCAAATGTTGGAAGAAATGCTGGCGGAATCGCCCGACGACAATGAGCTTCGATACGCTTTGGCCATGGAAGACGTAAGCGCCGGCGATCTGGAAACGGCGGTCGCGCGGTTCCGCGAACTCGCTGCTCTCGGGCCGGAGAAGTCGCACGTGCCGGCGTTTCTCATGGCCGGCCAGATTCTGCAGAAGCTCGGCCGGGCCGGCGAAGCGATCGCCATCTTGCGCGACGGCGTCGTAGCGGCACAAAAACAAAACAACCAGCACGCCCTCGGCGAAATGCAGGGGATGCTGGATATGTTGGAGTGAGCCAATGGTGAAGTTCTCGGTTTCCATTGGCGTCGGCTTGCTCTTGGCGATCGGGCTTCACGCCGAATCCCCAAACTTCACCGCAATCGACACCGCCGTCAATGATGCCGTCGCTCGTGGCGAACTGCCCGGCGCGGTTGTGCTCATTCTGCACCGGGACAAGATCGTCTATCGCCAGGCGTTCGGCCTTCGCGCCAAGCAGCCAGCCCATGAGACGATGACGGCGGACACGATTTTCGATCTCGCATCGCTGACCAAGCCGATCGCCACGGCCACGTCGATTTTCATTTTGCTCGAACGTGGAAAACTGAAACTTGGAGATCGGGTCGCGCAATACTGGCCGGAATTCGCGGCCAACGGTAAGGACAAGGTCACGATCGAGCACTGCCTGTTGCATATCAGCGGACTAATTCCGGACAATCCGCTCGGCGACTACGAGGGCGGGAAGGCAAAAGCATTCGAGCGCATCGCGGCGTTAAAACTGCAAACGCCGCCCGGAACGAAATTCCGCTACAGCGACGTCGGCTTCATTGTCCTTGGCAATCTGGTCGAGCGCATCAGCGGCATGTCGCTCGACGAATTCGCGCGGAAGAACATTTTCGAGCCGCTACGATTGAAAGAAACCGCGTTTCGCCCGAAATTCGCCAAGGGTCGATTTGCCCCGACACAAAAGGCCGGCGAAATCTGGCTCCGCGGCGTGGTGCACGATCCGCGCTCGCAAGCTGGGCGGCGTCGCCGGACATGCCGGCCTGTTCAGCACCGCCGATGATTTGGCGATCTTTTGCCGCATGTTGCTGGCTAACGGCAAACCGATCCTCAAACGCGGAACTTTCAATCTCTTGACCGAGCCTTGCTCGATCCCCGGCGGCGAGCGCACCCGCGGCTGGGACTGCGACACTGCCTTCTCCTCCAATCGCGGCGCCATTTTTCCAAAGGGGAAGGGCTTCGGGCATACGGGCTTCACCGGCACTTCCATCTGGATCGATCCTGGCAGCCAGACGGCGGTCATCTTCTTGAGCAACCGCGTTCATCCCGACGGCAAGGGAAATGTGATCAAGCTGCACGCCGCGGTCGCCACCGCGGTCGCGAAGGCGCTTGGGCTATCCGCGCCTTGATCCCGCCTACAATGAAGCTGCCAACAGAATCGAACCTCCCGGGAGATTGCCATGAAATATTCCGCCATCGCGACGGCCTGCCTGCTGGCGGCGTTTGGACTCGCGCGAGCCGAAGACAAGGGCGTTGTCACCGAAATCGACGGCCTGAAATCCACCGCGCCGGCGAACTGGAAAGTCGAGAAACCCGGCAGCCGCATGCAGGTGCTCGTTTTCAAGATTCCGAAAGTCCAAGGCGACAAATACGACGGACAACTGACCGTCTACTTCTTCGGCACGGGCAGCGGCGGCGGCGCGAAGGCCAACATCGATCGCTGGAAGGGCATGATCACGCCCGCGGACGGCAAAAAGGAATCCGACGCCTACAAGACCACCGAAATGAAAGTCGGCAACAACATCAAGTTGACGGTGTTCGAAGGCAACGGCAGCTACAAACACAAGGACCGCCCATTCGATCCAAACGAGCAAGCGGAAATACGACCGAATTATCGCCTCGTTGGCGTGGTTTTCGATAGCCCCAACGGCCCCTATTTCATGCGCATGATCGGACCGGAAAAGACGCTCGAAGCCAACCGCAAGGGCTTCGAAACTTGGCTCAAGAACTTCAAGTGAAATTCAGCCGCGGCTTGCTGGGGCGATCTGAAACGGATCATGAATCGATTTCGCGCACAGCTGTTGGAACTGATCCGCCGCACGTCGGCCTACTTGCCGCACGATGTCAATCAGGTGCATCCAGATGCATCAAGCCCTGGAGCAGCAGGGGTCGAAGGCCGGTCTCGCCTTGCAGCTAGTGGCGGCCAATATCGCGCTAGCCAAGCAAAAAAGCGCCGATCTGCCAGGACACCGGCACGATCAGGAGCCATAACAGAACAAAATCATCGAGAAGTACGGCGTGAAGGCGGTCATCGGCAAGTCCCCGCGGTCGTGACCAGGGATTCGCACGGCCGCTCGCTGCACCAGGAAATTTCTGACGACTCGAAGAAGCGGCTGGCTGAGGCTTTGGCATGATGGATGTTCCGGAATTGCCGAGTCGAACTAAACTTGTTGACCCAGCGCCAAACCTGCTTGCACGCATGCCCGCCTGAGTCTAGGGTGAATGAAGGGAAATCGAACAATCGATTTTCTGAGAGGAACGCCAATACGAAGCAATTCCATCTGCCTATCCGCGCCATTTTCTACAAGGAAGGCGAGGACTGGATTGCGCATTGTCTCGAATTCGACCTGGTTGGTGATGGCAGGACTCGTGAGCAAGCGCTGAAAAGTCTGACAGAAGCCATAATGACCCAACTTCACGCAACAGTCAAATACCAGAATCCGGATAATCTTTTCACCCCGGCGGACGGTAAGTATTTCAAAATGTTTGCGGCGGGGAAAGATGTGGCTGTGGGCAAGTTGACGTTCAAACCCATTGGTCAAGTCAAGATTGAAGGAATTGAAACACGAGAATATTCGGATTCTGATTCCGAGTCAGATTCGGAGCTGGTTCCTGCGTGAGATTCGCCCATGGCGGACCGTTCGCTCAAACTCAAGGATCTGCGCAGAATTTTGCGTAGCTTCGGAATTGGCGAAGATACATCGATGGGAAAAGGTTCGCATACCACATTCATTCAAACGCGGCCAGAAGGCACTTTCACATACCCCGTGCCAACGACCAGCAAAGATGTCAAGATTTGCTACATCAAAGGGCGCCGCAAGAAATTCAAGTTACGATCAGAGGATGGGATTCCGGACGACCAATTCTATTCGCGGTGATTGAAATCCGTCGCACTCCCAGTCTCCAAGAATCGCGAAGTCGTTCCGTTCGGATGCCACGATTCCAATGAGAGGTGCGTCGGTCGGTCTCGAAGAGACATCGAGCTCTGGACGCTGGCGGCTGTAGTCTACGCCGTGCAAGAGCGAGTCGCATTGCAGATCGTTGGCCGCAACTCGCCGGCCAGAAAAACTGATCCCGAAATCACGATCAGATCGTCGGGATTCGCCTGGTCCATCGCGGAGCGCCAGGCATCGCCGGGCTGAACATGGATTTCGACCGGCGAGTCGGTTTGCTTTTTCAACTGCGCGGCCAATTCCTCCGGCGGCACCGCTCGCTGATTCAACGTATAGCGAGTCAGCAGGAATTTTTGGAAATGCGGCGCGATCATTCGCAGCATGCCGGGCACGTCCTTGTCGGACGACGAGGCGAAGATCAGAAATCGTCGGCCGGCAGGGAACGATTCAGCAAGTGTTTCCAGCAACGCGTGCACCGACGCCAGGTTGTGAGCGCAATCCAGCACCACCCACGGTCGCCGACTCAAGACTTCCAGCCGCGCGGGCCATTCGACCCGCGCGAGTCCTTCCGCGACCTGCTGATCGGAAATCGTCAGCCCCAGGCGCTGGAGTTCCTCGATACAGGCGACCGCGCAGCCGGCGTTGGCTGCCTGGTGCGGGCCGAGTAATCCAAGCCGCATCGGCGGCCAGCGACGAGCACCGGCCAGAATCTCGACGCTGGGCGGTTGCTGTTGCACACGGCCGGGCAGGTAGGTGAACGAGAAATTGCGGCCGAGCTTGACCAATCGGCACGCGCGTTCGGCTGCCACACGGTCAATCACTGCGCTCGCTTCAGGCGCGGCGACTCCGCTGATCGCCGGCACGCCAGGTTTCAGGATCCCCGCTTTCTCAAAGGCAATTTCAGCAAGCGTGTCCCCAAGAATTTTCGTGTGATCGTAACTGATGCTGGTGATGATCGAGACCAGCGGCGAGCAGATATTCGTGGAGTCGAAGCGTCCGCCGAGCCCGACTTCGACGATGGCGATTTCGACACGTCGCCGCACGAAGTGCAGGAAACCGACCGCGGTGGCGACTTCAAAAAACGTCGGCTGCAATGACGGCGTTGCGGCATCGCGAACTTCCGTCAACAGCGAGGCCAATTCGGGCTTCGAGATCGGCTCGCCATCGACTTGCACCCGCTCCTCGACTTGGCACAAATGCGGCGAAGTGAACAGGCCGACGCGATAGCCCGCACGGCGCAGGATGGACGCAAGCATCGCGGAGGTGGAGCCCTTTCCCTTGCTGCCGGCGATATGAACGATTCTCAGGCGCTGATGCGGGTCGCCCAGGCGGGCGAGCAACGTGCGGATCTGGTCGAGTTTGAGATCGCCGGGAACGGGCGTCCGGCGCTCGTAGTCGATGCGGCCATACCACCAGGCGATCGCGTCTTCGTAGGTCATCGGCCACGTGGGCGGATCGCGGCGTCATGCCTTGGCGGGCTTGGCCTTTTCCTTGGTTTCGGCGGCGAATTTCGCTTGCTTTTCCTTGGCCTTTTCTGAATCGATGTCCCACAGTTCCGGCGGCAACTCGACATAGCCGGTGCGCGCCGGAATCGGCAATTCGACCGGCTGGCCCGGCGATAGGTCGTGCATGGCCCGCACCTTGTCCTGAATTCGCATCAGGCCTTCGAGCAGGGCCTCGGGCCGTGGCGGGCAGCCGGGCACATAAACATCGACCGGCACCACCAAATCGACGCCTTTCACGACGTTATAACCATACTTGTAATAGGGGCCGCCGCCGCAGGTGCACGCGCCCATGGCGATTACAAACTTCGGATCGGGCATTTGGTTATAAAGCCGCCGTACACGGCTGGCCATCTTGTAGTTGACCGTGCCCGCGACGATCATCAGGTCCGCCTGCCGAGGCGTGGCCCGAAAGGCACCCGCGCCGAAGCGATCGATGTCATAGCGGCTCGCGCCCGTCGCCATCATTTCGATCGCGCAGCAGGCCAAGCCGAACGTCATCGGCCACATGCTGGACTCGCGCGCCCAGTTGATCGCCTGCTCGAGCGTGGTCGTCAGCACGAACTCTTCGTTCAAATGTCCTTCAAGCCAACCCATAATGCACCAGAGAGCAGAAGTCAGAAGTCAGAAGTCAGAGGTCAGAGATCAGAAGTCAGAGGTCAGAGATCAGAAGTCAGAGGTCAGAGATCAGAAGTCAGAGGTCAGAAGTCAGAAGTCAGAAGTCAGAAGTCAGAAGTCAGAGAGTCAGAAGTCAGAAGTCAGAAGTCAGAAGTCAGAGATCAGAAGTCAGAGGTCAGACCGCCACGGTGCTGACTTCTGGATTCTGATCGCTGACCGCTGGTTCCTGGCCGACTTCGGCTTTTTGGGCCGCGATACTGCGGACCCAGTCGAGGTCGCCGCGCCGCCACAGGTATGCGAATCCAACCAACAAGACCCCGAAAAACACGAGAATGTCCAGGAAACCCGTCCAGGCGAATTTCTCCGCTGCGTTTCGCGATTGCTCGGCGGGGCTTGGGTCGCGAAGGTTCGCTTTGATTGGCGAGCCGGGCCCCGACTGCGGCCCAGCGCTCATGTCGCTGTTTAATTTCTGCAGTTGCACCGGAGTCAGCAGTGGGCCCTGCGTTTCGCGCACTGATTTCTCAAACTCCTTCCACTCCCTGGGCAATTGATCCGCGGGTCGAAATTCGTTTGGCCCCCACATGTGGGGCGGAAGAAGCTTGGCCGTGTTTTCGAGTCGTTGTTCGGCCGGCAAGTCGGTCTTGGCCAGCGTGGTCGCCGTGCCGAAAACCACGGCCCACGGGAAAAAGAACGCCATTTCCACGTCGAAGATCACGAACAGCAGCGCCACCACGTAAAATCGCAGGTCGAACTGAATCCAAGAACTGCCGATGGTGGGCTCGCCGCATTCGTAGATGGTGGCTTTTTCGGCGTCCATTCGCATCGGTCGAACCAGCCGCCCGATCATCAGGTGAATGAAAATAAAGAAGGCGCCCACCACGGTGAACAGCAATGAATATGCGAGCAGTGAAGGCATGGCTTACTCGTAGACAGTTCGTCAATTCGGCGCGAGTCGCATTCGTCGAGCGGGTCAAGTTCGCCTGACCTCGGATGATGACTCACAAGTTCCCGTGATCAGCCGCTGCCGGCCGGCGAAGCCGGCATTGGTTTCGTGCCACCAGTCCAAATGCGGTTCACCCTGCTTCCAGCACAGGCAGATTTCGCGGCCGTCCAGCAGGCCGGGGAAATCGACCAGGCCGATGAAGAGGTCTTTCATCTCCACGCCCAAGTCGTTCAATTCCGCGATGCATTCCTGGAGCCGCTCGGCGTCGCGCTCCCAAGCAGCTTGTTCCTCTTCCAGCTTGATCGCGGGTGATGAGCCCCTTGCCGACGCCGCCCTGATTCAATCGGTTCAGGCGCGTCTGGCGATCACGCAGGCTATGGGCCAGTTCGGAAATGTCTCTTCACGATCGATTCGGACCAACGGCAACATGGCGTTGGCTTGGTCCGGCGTGAAAAACTTCTTTTTTTTTCTTCTCGTTCGCAACCGGTGACTTTTTCATTTTGCCTCCGGCGTGGCAGCCGCTTCAGCGGGCTTTTCCACCGGCTTTTCGACCGGCTTGGGCGGGTCCGCTTCTTTTCCCACACCGGGCCGACTTGAAGCTTGCTCGCCGAAATCGCAGTGGGATTCAAGCGTCGCTTGACCCCAGGCGGTTTCCAGCGGCATCGCCGCGAAATCGACGATGCAGCCGTCGCGGCTGAAACAGCTCTGGTCGTAGGTCGAGCCCATGAAGATGCAGTCGACCGGGCAGGGATCGACGCACAACGCGCAGAACATGCACTTGGTGTAGTCGATCTTGAAGCCGTTGACCCGGAAGCCCTTGCCGACCGGGTTCTTCTCCTTCTCGATGTAGATGCAATCGACCGGGCAGGCCCGGGCGCACTTGTCGCAGCCGATGCAGGTCGTCAGGTCGAAGCGATGAAAGCCGCGATAGCGCGGCTTGACCGGCACGGGCATCTCGGGATACTCGTAATGTTCGGTGAAGGTCTGGCGGCGGTAGGTTTGCAGGAAATACCAAAGCGTGATGTACATGCCCTGGGCGATAGTCAGCACCGCTAACCGGACGTTGCGGAACCAAACGCGCATGGCTTGCTCGCGAGTACAAAAGATCGATCCGGGCGTCGGTAGTTCGATTATAGCAGACCGGCACGAAGCGGCGAGTGGGTCCCAATGTCAGTCGTATGGCGTTGGCTGCGAGCCCAATTGGATGGGAATTCTGATTCGTGAATTAATCAACTGGCACGCAGCCAACAGCTTCCGCGACCCGAATCGGCTTTCCAAGTCGAAAAATGGAAGCAATTCGATCGGCCATTGACTGCGGCTGAATCAGGGCATGCTTGTACCGTAGATAAGCGTGAGTAGCTCTGCCAGACGATGGGCAATTCTTTGGTTGCACAGTTCTGCGGTGTCGTCGAGAAACATCTTTAACCAAAGGAGATTCTCTTTCGAAGGCGCCAATTGTCGCGGGGCATCGACTTTCGTTTTTGCCAAGACACGCAGCTTCACCGCGTCAGACTTCGTAATGATCCCAACATTGTGAACGGCTGTGTGTCGCAGCTGCCAGACGAAGGTCATCAGGTCAAATCGCCAGTGCTGGTCGATTGGCTGTTGTGATCCGTCCTTCGGAAACAGGTAAAAATCACCTGCCTTGTGCGGGTCTGCCAATAGTTTTCTAAAGCGATCATTGATGTCCTTGCAATCCAGCCAAATTGACGATTCGCAAAGCGCTTTGCCAGCGCTTGCCGAGCCAAAATGCGAGGCAAGCACTGCACCCTGAACGGGAAATGCATTGAAACGATCGTCCACGACTACATCGACAAGGCTGTCGACGCACTCGGCCGCAAGCTCTTTGATGAATCGTTCGAAAGTCTCGATCAAACTTACCAGCGCCATGACATAGACACGACCGAAATGCCGCAGGGCTTCCTCGCTCTTGCGTTCCGCCTCCGGGACCAAGCGTTCAAAATAATCAAGCGCACCCCAAATGTCCGCAACCGTCCGACGACAATGAAGAATCGGGGCCTTCGCCTCATCGGGCAATACCTGAACGCTTTGCAGGATTAACTTGATTCGGTCGTCGAAATCAGCAGGCGATGGTGGCACGTCTACTCCTGTGATGCTGTGTCACCGAGCGGGTCGGATCCGAACGAACTCATTTGCTTGGTTGTTTGGCTATCCTCGACGAGGAGCCACTCGTGGGTACGGTGTTTCCAATGCAAATTCAGGATCCGATCGTCGCTCCAACGCGGGGCCACCGCGTTCAAGACGTGCAATGTATCCGCAAAACGGCCCACGATTTGATTCAGCTTGTCCTTGTTAATTGCTTGGCCGATTGCGCTGTTGTCTTCTTTCTTTGCCTGAACTAAGAGCGGACGGTCAATCGTTCGAAGTTCCCGCGCCAGTTTCCACGCCGGACACGGAAATGTCATTCGTCCCGTCAAGAGTGGGTCACCGTCCACATTCCACCACAGGTTTTTGCCCTGTTCTTCAAGCCATTCCGCCAATTCGGCGGCCGAAATTTCGTAGTGTGGACCACCGCGAATTCCCGTCAAGAAACTGAGGACCCTTCGACCGTTTCCATTGCTCACCCAGTTGTACGGCGTTCCATTGCTCGGCGCCTCATATCCCGCGTCGACCAATCCGAGCTTCAACAGGTCGGTTAGCGCATTCACCGTCTTTGTGTCGAGACTCCTGCTGTTTTGAATTGAATGTACCGATTGAATTCGCATCAGCACGTCGAGCATTTCGGGTGTCACTCTTGCGGCGAGATTCGGGATTTCCGAATACGGTACAAGTTCGGCAATCATGATAGTCTCCGCCAGTTCAAGCGAAACTCGACTGAACGCCTTACAGGCAGTCAGACCTATCGAATATTATATTGGGTCATTGCCAAAGGCAGACGTTCGATTTTCAAGCCCCGCGTTTCCCGGTTTCATCCGCGAGTGCCGCGCTTCGGCTTGCCTCGGCCGCCCATTCGCGGTATGCTGCCCGCCATCTCGAAGGAGTCGATCCATGCGCACCGGAATTGTCATCGCTGTCTTGATCATGTTCGTGGGCTTGGCCGGCGTCAAGCACCGAAGCGCCGCCTCAGGCACTGAAGGGGACTGCCGTTACACTCGACGGTCTCAAATCGATCACGCCGGCAACCTGGAAGCCGGAAAAGCCGGCCAACCTGCTGCGGCCATACCAGTTCCGCATCGCGCACGCCGATGGCGACAAGGAAGACGCCCTGGTCTTCGTGCTCAACGCGGTGCAGGGGACGCCGGATGAAAATATCGCGCGCTGGAAGGATTCATTCGTCCTGGCGACTAATGTCCCCAAGGAACAGGCGTTGCGTCAATTCAGCTTCAAGAACGACACGGCCACGCTAATCTGCCTCGACATTCAGGGCACCTATCTGGTGAAGCACAAGCCCATCGACACCGCGGTGAAGGAATCGCGAGCGGACTACCGCATGATCGCCGCGCTCTGGACCTCCAAGCAGAACGGCTATTCGATTCGCCTGATCGGTCCGAAGAAAACCGTTGAGTTGCATGCCAACGAATTTAAGCACTGGCTGCGCAATTTCAAATGATTCTCGCGGTCTCGTGACCGGTTCCAGCGGCAAATTCTCTCATCGATTACTCATGGGCGCCGCGGCGCAAGTGCTTGCTGGCGCTGCGTTCTCCGCACGTAAGGCATAACGCCTTGCGGACAAAAGGAGAATCAACCATGAGCAAGTTCATTTACAGTCTGCCGTTGCTGCTGACCGGGCTGGGCGCTGCCGCCATCACCCCCGCGGCGGCTTCCGCCCACGAGCCTTATGACCATCACGGCCATCATGGCCATTACCCCGCCCATCATGCTCGATATTACCCGCCGGTCCGGGTCTATGTTCCGGCCGTGCGGACTGTCGTTGGATTGTATCCCGCGCCGGTCGTCCCCGACTGCCGGCAGTTTCAGGTGCTCTATCGAGGCCGCGGCAGGGAACCCTGGCGAATTCACGCCGTCTATGAAACCCGCTTTGGCGCCGATCGCGATGCCGCCCGGCTGCAACTGAGTGGCTTCGAAGTGTCGATCCGCGAAGTGCTCTAACCCACGAAATCACCGGCCGCTCGCGGTTCGCACCCGCCACGAGCGGCCATATGTTTTCACTTGCCGGGCACGACCGCGATCGAACCACTCTCCGAGATGTAAATCAAGTTGCCGTTGTTCTCGTCGCGAAATACTTCAATGCCGAATTTCTGGGTTTTCTCGGTGAAATTGCCTTCGCTCGACTTGCGAGCGCTGAGATTCATGCCATGCAACCACTTTGGCTCCTTGGGCCCAGGCTGCTGGGCATGCACATACGGCATGGTTTGAACCACCAGCGCCCGGCCAGAAAACAGATGACGCCGATCAGAATCAATTTGATTCGCGTGGACATGGCGAAACCTCGTTGAAGTTACTTGTCAATCACCCCGACCTCCGGGGATGTTGATTAAACTCGACGAGATGCACGCGTCAAGCTAACAGTTCGCTTGGGTTCAGCCTTGTCGCGTTTCGAAACGGGCTCTAGAATGAGATTTTGAGTGTGAAAAACCTTCGCCAGGTGCGCTGATGCAGAAGAATATCCACCCCAATTATCGGGAAGTCGTGTTTGTGGACACGGCGGCGAATTTCTCCTTCGTGACCCGTTCGACCGTCAAAACCAACGAAACCATCAAATGGACCGACGGCAAGGAATATCCGTTGGTCAAGCTCGATATTTCCAGCGCCTCGCACCCATTTTTCACCGGCAAGATGAAGTTCATCGACACCACCGGCCGCGTCGAAAAATTCCAGAGGAAGTATGGTTGGGACAAGCGGAAGAAGAAGGAAGAAACGACCGAAGGCTAGCTGCGCTCATCTCCTGTTAAGCATCGCACTCATCGATGTCGCCGGCTGCGCGACCCAAATCCGCGGCCCGAGTCTATCCACCATAAGAAAATCCCCTCGGGCCCATTCCCCGGGGGACAATGAGCTTTCCTCATGTGGGCTTCATTGACCCAGACCGTCGAGCGCTACCAGGAATTGGAGCGACTCATGGCCGAACCGGCGGTGATCGCCGATCAGGCTCGCTTTACGCGCGTGGTCAAGGAACACGGCCGCCTGGCCAAACTCGTCAAGCCGTACCAGGCCTTTCAGCGGCTGGATCAGGAGATTGCCCAGGCGGAATCGCTCCTGGCCGCCGAGCGCGACGCCGATATGCGCCGCTACACCGAGGAGGAACTCGCAGGCCTGCGCGGCCGCCGCGAAACCATGCGCTCGACAGATCGAGGACATGTTGCTCGAAAGTTCGGAAGAGGATTACGACAGCATCATCATGGAAATTCGGGCGGGCACCGGCGGCGACGAGGCGGCGCTCTTCGCGGGCGACCTTTACAACATGTATACCCACTTCGCCCGCGATCAGGGTTGGTCCGTCGAAGACATCGCCTTCAGCCCCGGCGAGGCGGGCGGCTACAAGGAAATAGTTTTCGGAATCTCCGGCGACGGAGTCTACAAGTCGCTCCGCTTCGAAAGCGGCGGGCATCGCGTCCAGCGCGTGCCCAAGACCGAAACCCAGGGCCGCATTCATACTTCCGCCGCCACCGTGGCCATTCTGCCCGAGCCCGACAACACCCAGATCGAAATCAAGGACTCGGACATCAAATGGGAGCGGATGCGGGCCGGCGGAGCGGGCGGCCAGCACGTCAACAAGACCGAAAGCGCCGTCCGCATCTGGTATAAACAGGGTACGCCCGACGAACTCGAAGTGAAATGCCAGGACGAGCGCAGCCAACACAAGAACTTCGAACGGGCCATGCGTATCTTGCGCAGCCGGCTCTACGAACGGCAACAACAGAAACTGCACCAGGCCCGCGCCGAGCAACGCCGCACGCTCATCGGCTCCGGCGATCGCAGCGACCGCATTCGCACATACAATTTCCCACAGAACCGCGTCACCGATCATCGCATCAATCTGACGCTGCACAAGCTCGACGCGATCATCGCCGGCGAAATGGGCGGACTTGTCGGCGATCTCAAGGCCTTCGACAAGAAGCAGCGCTTAGGACAAATTTGACCCGCGACGGATCCGCGGGCTTGAGGATCGTCTCATGGCCGAGTGGACCATTCGCGCTCTGATGGAATGGACCGAGCAGCATTTCCAGCAAAAGGGGATCGAATCGCCGCGGCTGGAAACGCAGTTATTGCTGTCGCATGCGCTGGGCTGCAAGAAGACCGCGCTTTACACGCGCTGGGACGAACCGGTCGATGAGGACCGCCGCGCGCGCTTCCGCGACCTGATCAAGCGGCGACTCGACGGTTCACCGATCCAGCATCTGATCGGCTATCGCGAATTCTTCCTGCTCGATGTCGAAGTCTCGCCCGATGTGCTGATCCCCCGCCCCGAAACCGAATTGCTGGTCACCGAGGCGTTGAATCGAAGCAAGGGAATCGCCGTACCGCGCCTGCTCGACATTGGCACCGGCTCCGGATGCATCGCCGTGGCGATCGCGAACCGCCTGCCGGCCGCCCAAGTCACAGCAAGCGACATCAGCACCAAGGCGCTTGAAGTCGCAAGGCGAAACGCCCAGCGCCACCGAGTCGCCGAGCGAATCCGCTTCGTCGAGGGCGACCTGTTCGCGCCCATTTCAAGTTCCGAGCGCTTCGATGTGATCGTTTCAAATCCGCCGTATGTATCCAATCCGGAGTTCGAAAAGCTCCCGCCGCACATTCGCAACTTCGAGCCGCGGATGGCCCTCGCCGCCGGCCCGGAAGGATACGAAATCTACGATCGTCTGATCCCCACCGCGATCAACTTCCTCGAACCCGGCGGCTGGCTCTTGCTGGAAATCGGCTTCGCCCAGGAAGAGGGAATCAAGCAGCGCCTGGCCAACGCCGGGTTCGAGGTCGGTCCGACACTTCGCGACGATCAACACCACCCGCGCGTTATGACGGGACGGAGGAAATGACAGAAAAACGAATTGCGATTACAATCAATGTCGTGCATTTCAGATGGAGGCAATAATATGGCCCGGCGAGCAAGCGTCCTGGTCATTCTTGGCCTAGGCGCAATTACGATTGGCCTCGCGATTGTTTTCATTTCTCGCTTTCGACAGGTGGCCCGATTTGAGGAGTGCCAGAACAATTGCAAAACTTTCGGGCTTGCAATTCAGAACTTCAAAGACACGTATGATCGGTACCCGACTGGCGCCATGCAGCAACCTGGCATTAAACGTGGAAAAGGACAAAGCTGGCAGATTGAGTTGCTGCCGTACATCGAGTGCTGGGCAGATCCAAAGACTTACACGCTGGCCTGGGATGATCCAAGAATGGACGGCTATCTCCACAGATCGATCGAGTATCTTCGTTGTCCGGGAAACCCACGTCGGTACGATGAGGCGGGTCGTGGTTTGGCGCATTATATCGGCATTGCAGGTATTGGTGAGGACGCAGCGACACTTCCGCTATCCGATCAAAACGCCGGTTTCTTCGGCTATGACCGGAAACTGACGCCGGCCGACATTATCGATGGCGCCGCTACGACATTCGCCGTCATGGAATCGACCTCGAACAACGGCCCGTGGATCATGGAAGGCCCGTCAACCGTTCGTGGGCTTGTGCCTGAACAACAACCATAAATTGGAGTGGGTGGGCAGTTCTTCGGCCTGCATGTCAGTGAAGCAACTCCATTCGCGATTTCGCCACCGCGAATGACAAACGTCGTGTTTGCGGATGGGCATGTGCGATCGATCCGACCTGACATTTCACCCAAAGTATTGGAAGCGCTCGCGACCGTCGCTGGCGGTGAGCGCGATGTGCCCTCGGAGATTGGGGAATGAGCGAACAAGCACAAAACATCTTGGCAATCGCTCTTCAACTTCCCGAGTCGGAACGTGCTTGGATGGCCGAACAACTGTTGGAAAGTATTTCTGACGCCGAATCGCCAATTGGTGACGAGTTGCTAACCGAATTGGAGCGTCGCTCGAGTGAAGCCGAATGAAATCCGTCGGTGCTGACGCCATGGATCACCGACTAGCAGGCCTGAATCTTCGCCGCTAAACCTATGGCGGTCATTTCGCCGGCTCTGCCAACGTCCCCTGTTTCTTCTTGCGCAAATGCTCCTTTGCGGCCCTGAGAAACTCCTCGTCCTCAACATCGTAAATTGCTTCGACGTTTGGCCCCTTGGCCAAGTAGCAGAAATTGGAAACCAATTGGCCGATGCGCTGATCGGGATAGCACTCACTGAGTTGTTCGAGCACTTGCAAGACTTCGAGACGAATTTGGGTCATGGCAGTCGATCTCCAACGCGAGGCAGCCAACTGTAGTCGTGCGACGGATCATCATCAAAGATTTCAACGACGATCGTTTGACCCGGAACCAACTTTGCCGCTCGTGTCGCGCGAGTGACGCCGTCCGTCAGCATTAATTCGCCATCCTTGCCACGCATGACAGGCGGAGGCGGCATCCCCTGGAGCGAGGACCCATGGCGGGCGATCTGTCGCACCAGCTTAATCGGGTCAGCGCCGTTCACCCGTGTCGGCGGAAGTCGCAATGTCCTCAGATCGACATTGACGAAGATTGGGCGCACCGCAATTCACCTGTAACGTAGATTAACACGAAGGTGCTAATTTGGGCAATGCTTTGGCCAGTTTATGGAGAGATCGAAGCTATCATTAGCAACCTAAACCACGAAATGCTGATTTCTTTTTGGCTTCGTCCTTTCGCGTTTTCGTGATCCACATTTCTTACTTCCAGTTTCCTCATTGTGTCACTCTCCGCGGCGGGTATAGTAAGGAAATAATCTTCCCGAGGTGTCGCCATGCCCCTTTGCACGCCACTTTCGCGCCGCGAGTTGCTCCGCGTCGGCCCGTTGGGCGTCGCGGGCCTGGGACTGCCCGAGTTGCTGCGGCGCGCGAAACACCCGCCAACGGCCGCCCGCTGGCCGACTCGTGCATCCTGATCTTCTGTTGGGGCGCGCCGAGCCAGTACGAAACATTCGATCCCAAGCCCGACGCGCCCGACGGCATTCGCGGCGAGTTCGGCGTCATTCGCACCCGGCTCCCGAGCGTCCTCTTCGGCGAACATATCCCCATGCTTGCCCAGCGCAACGATCGCTTCACCGTGATTCGCACCTGCGCTCAGACCAGCACGCATCATCAGTCGGCGGCGTATGAGGCGCTGACGGGTTATCCGCCAACGCGCGACGCCGTCGCCCTCATGGTCACGCCGGGCGACCATCCCAACCTCGGTTCAATCGTGGCGAAGTATGCGCCGGGTCAAAACTCGATGCCGCGCTTCGTGCAACTGCCGCAACTGGCCAGCGATGTCGGCAACCTCACGCCCGGCCAGTTCGCCGGCTTTCTCGGCCGGCAATATGATCCGCTGGCGATTCTCAAAGATCCGAGCAAACCGAATTTCAATGTCGCTGAATTGAGCCTGCCCGCGGATGTTTCGCCGGCACGCCTTGAAGATCGTGCCGCACTGTTGCAACTGGTCGATCATCAGGCCAAATCGATGGAACGCATGGCGGAAACCGGCAGTTTGTCCACGTATCAGGAGCGCGCGGTCAAGCTGCTCACCAGCCCGGCCGTGCGGCAAGCCTTTGATCTCGGCCGCGAGCCGGCCGCCCTGCGCGAACGCTACGGCCGCAATACCCTCGGCCAATCCTGCCTGCTGGCACGCCGCCTGGTCGAGGCGGGCGTCAAGCTCGTCACCGTCTGCTCCGGCTTCAACGGCAAGATTCCGCAAGACGCCTGGGACACGCACAAGGACAACTTCCGCAAACTGAAACATCGACTTCTGCCGCCGCTCGATCGCAGTCTTTCGGCATTGCTCGACGACATGCACCAACGCGGCATGACCGAGCGGACGTTGCTGTTGGTGATGGGCGAATTCGGCCGCACGCCGAGGATCAATAAAGACGCCGGCCGCGATCACTGGCAGCACAACTATTCGATCCTGCTCGCCGGCGGCGGCGTCAAACCCGGCTGCGTCCTCGGCCACTCCGACCGCCAGGCGCATTTCCCATCTCCGGCCGGGTCCGCACCCCCGCCGACATCTGCGCCACCGTCTATCACCACCTCGGCATCAACCCGCACCGCGAAATGCACGACCAAGCCGGCAAGCCGATGCCGCTGACCAAAGGCGACGTGATGACGGAGCTGACGTGATTGGTGCGCTTGCAGCTGACCGATCACGGTCCCTTCTTTTGTTTCTTCACTTTGATGCCTAAAATCGGCCGAATCGCGTCGCGGACGCGCTCGGCCCAATGAAATGCCGCTTTGGCTTGGCGCTTCGTCGCATCCAGTCCCGGGTAACGCGTTTCGACTGCAAATTCCGAAAGAAAGAGAAGTCCGCGACGCATTGATCGAAGAGAGCCATGCTGAGCTGAAAGCATCGTCAACAATTGATCCAGATCGCGGATGCGCGGAGGCGTGATCCCAAGCTCCACCAATAGGGCCTTGAGATACTTCTCCGCGCTTTGTTGACAATGAAAGCAGACGTTGTCATGAAACCGGCCGGGGCCTTGCAACGTTTGTTTGGCGAGTTGAAAATCGGCTTCAGCCTTTCGCACCCACGGCGCGGTTGGCTTTTTCATGAAGCACCCTGCCTTTGGTTACGATCTCCGTCATGAATGAATCGCCCATTTCAAGTCGCTCAGCTAGCATTTCCGGTGATCGTACGATCAAATCCATCGGGAATGGCGCCGGCAAAGCCATGCGAATCTTCACGGCTTGGCTGATTGGGTTCCTGCATGGCATCACCACCAAAATGTCCACATCGCTGTCCGCGTGCGGCGTCCCATAAGCAAACGAGCCAAACAAAATGATCTTGGCGGGGTCGAACTTCTCGGAAACCTGGCGGGCGAAGCGACGGATCACGCGCATGGGGATGTTCGGTCCCCAATAAACGCGCGGTTGTTTCGAGCGCGCAGCAAGTGACGGTTTTTGATGCATACTCTTATCCTAACGTGGGCTTCGCCCACCGCCCGTGAATGAAGAAAATAGGCATCCGACTTTCCAAAATGATTGTTACCAGCAGTCATTCAGGAAGCGGATGCCATGAAGACAGTATGCTCGTTCGTCGCCAAGTTTGCCAGCGTCATCTCCTGGGTTCTGTCGTGTTTTGACCGTGTCATCTTCAAGGGCCACTTGCCCATCAGTCGGGCGTATGAATTTGAGAACTTCGTCGATTACCGGTTGAACATGCGCCGTGCCGACTTCGTGAAGACGCTCGGGCCGGCTTGGTCGAACCGCTTGGTGGAGCACGCCAAGCTCTTGGCCCAGAAGTACGGCCGGGTCTGGGAGTATGGGATTGGCGACATCGACAAGGATGCTTGGGCCAAAAAGCACCTGCAAGCACCCCATCACCGAGGGGTTGGTCGGCATCTTGTGCGTGATGGAGGCTTGTCGCACTTTCAAGCTCAAGCCCGGCAAGGATCGGCCCTGCTTCGTGTCGCGGAAGGTGCCGCAGCGGGTCTTGTACTATTACTTCATCGACCGCGAACTGGGGCTGATGCACGTCCGCTTGCAGACCTGGGCGCCGTTCACCTGTCAGGTGTATGCCAATGGCCACGACTTCGTGGCGCGGCAACTGAAGAAGAAAGGCATCGCCTTCGAACAGGTCGATAACGCCTTCGTCGAGTTGGCCGATCCGGTTGCGGCCCAGCGGATCGCGGACCGCTTCGCCAAACTGCCATGGCCGAAGATCCTGGAACGCTACGCCCGGCAGGTCAATCCGCTGCTGCACGCGGAACTCAAGGGCCTGGGCCATTACTGGGTCATCGACCAAGCCGAGTACGCCACCGATCTGCGCTTTACCGGCAAGCAGGCGTTGGCGGGGTTGTTCGTGCGACTGCTGGAATTCGCCTTGCTCACCTTCAGTCCCAAGAAAATCTTCTGTTATCTCGGACGCAAGTGGCACGAACGCTTCGACGGCGAAATCCAGACGCATTACAAGTCGGTGCGGGAGCCTGGCGTGTGCCTCAAACACTTCATGAAGAGGAACTGGCTGAAGATGTACGACAAGTTGGGTCTGCTGCTGCGTGTGGAAACCGTCATCAATCAACCCGGAGAATTCAAAGTCTTGCGGGAATGTCGACATCGAGACGGCACCACGACGACCGGTTGGTTCGCGATGTGCAAGGGTGTTGGCAACATGCATCACTATCAACGCCATGCCTTGGCTTGCAACCACCGCTACCTGGAAGCCTTGGCTGCGGTCGACGATCCAACGCCCGGTTACGACGAGTTGAAAATCCTCACCGAACGTCAGCGTGACAACGGACGCAGCTACGCGGGTTTCAACCCGGCTCGGGACGAGGAAGCGCGTGTGTTCGCCGCCGTGCTGGCCGGCGACCACATCACGCAAGGTTTTCGCAACCAGGACATTCGCGCGGCCTTGTACGCCGATCATCCCCGCGCTCCGGAACGCCAGCGCCACAGTGCCGCCATTGGCCGCATCCTGAAACGTCTGCACGTCCGCGGCTTGGTGGCCAAAGTCCCGCGCACCCGTCGCTGGCGCGTCACCCACCAAGGCCGGCGCATCTTGGGCGACACCCTCCAAACGTATCGCCGCTACCACCGGCAAGCCGCCTGAGTACAACAGTTTTCAACTGCAGAAACTTCTCCGCAACTTGCGTAGAAGGTCAGAGGAAAGACCCTATCAAACTCGTTTCCACGATGATTCCGTGCGATTGACAACAAGTCATCCGGCGATGTCAGATTTCTGGCGCCCAATAACGGGCCGCCGCGTCTGGTGGGATTAACTCGGCCGGACCTCGTCGGCGGTCGGAGGCGACGTAAATCGGGATGGGTCGCCGCGTGTCGCGAGTCGAGTCGCCTCCGCATACAGGTTCGCCCAGTCGCCCGGGTTCTCAGCAAGCAATGCGCGAATCGCCTCGCGATCGATCCGTTCCGCCTGCAAACGGGAAAGCAATTTGGCCAGCAGCAGATCGCGTTGTGAAATCTCGTCGCGGCGTTCCTGCTTGAATTTTGCCACATGCTCATAGCCGGGCTCGATCGCTTGTTGCAGAGCGCCCAGGCAACTCAGTGCCCCGCTTTGCGGCTTCTTGCGCATGTAGTAAATCCAGCCGCGATCTTCCCAGCGCAACAGCATCCGGTGCAGGCGAATCAGAATGAAAGGAATCAGGATGATCGTGGCGCCGATTAATATGATCTGCCAGCGGCTCACGTGCAGTTCTCCTCGGTCGCGCTAACCGAGGAGACATGACGTTGATGGCGGCGATTCTCGCCGGTCCATTACATTTCGCCGACGAAGAGTCGCAATTCCTCATCGGTCAGGCCGCGATCGAACTGGCAGCCGGCGAAATAATCGCCCGTGGCCAGTTGCGAGAGGTGGGCGACTTTCAATCCCAAGCTGAGACTGGTATGGCCGTCGGCGGCCACTAGCTCGCCCTTCAATTCTGTTCCCGGTTCGACGGATTTTCCGATCAGCATGCTCACGCCCGTGTGCGAAATGTTCCACACCAGCCCGAGCCCGATGGCGATGCCCGCGGCGGAAAGCAGTTTGCAGGTGGTGCCTTGAGCGGGCTGTCGGCGGGGGCTGCGGCGGCGCTCCGGCGCGTTTGCGGTCGCGGTCATGAGTCGGCCCTTCAGCAGGACGGGGTGTGAAGGCGAGCATTTTCTGGATTGCGGTCGAGCTGATTATAGTGCGACCACATACGTCCTCAAAGCAAAAAGGCCGTGCTTTTCACCTGCCCGAATGGTATGATTTCTTCATCCTGCCTTCGCGCCCTTTCGTATTCCCGCCTGAAAGGAAATCCGATGACCCCTGTGCCAACCGGCCATCGGCATACGATCGGAATTCATCGCCGCGAACTTCTGCAAGTCGGCTGGTCGGGCCTGCTGGGGCTCGGTTTGTCGTCGCTGGCTCAAAAAGCTGCGCACGTCGCGTCCGGCGCGATCGCCGAAGTCGGTGATCATCGTCTTCCTCACCGGCGCGCCCAGCCATCTGGACACCTTCGACCCAAAGCCCGACGCGCCGCCGGAAATTCGCGGCGAGTTCAAAACCATCGCCACCAACATTCCCGGCATCGTCTTCGGCGAACATCTGCCGCGCCTCGCCGCGCGAAACGACAAGTTCGCCCTGGTTCGCTCGCTGGCTCACCGCGAAAACAACCATCTCGTCGCCACGCATCACGTGCTGACCGGCTATCCGCAACCCGGGGCGTTCTTCGACAAGGTGGCGTCGCGCGACGACTGGCCCTGCTACTCCGCCACGCTGAATTATCTTCGACCGCGCGCCGACGGCATGCCCAGCGGCGTCAACCTGCCGACCTTCCTCGTTGAAGGCCCGCTCACCTGGCCCGGCCAGTACGCCGGCTTCCTCGGCCCCAAGCACGACCCCTGGCAGATCACCCACGATCCGAACGAGGCCGATTTCCGCGTCGAAAATCTCAGCCTTGCGCCGGGAATGACCGTCGATCACCTGTCCAATCGCCTGGCGCTGCTGGAGCAGGTGAACCGCCAGCAAACATGGCTCGCGAACTCCGCCGACGGCCACCGGCTAACCGATCAGCAAGAGCGTGCTTTCACCATGCTCACCTCCGGAAAGGTTTCGCGCGCATTCGAGATCGATCGCGAGCCGGCGGTCATTCGCGATCGCTACGGCCGGCATTCGTTTGGCCAGTCGCTGCTGCTCGCCCGGCGACTGGTCCAGGCCGGCATCCCGGTGGTGCAGGCCAACATGGGCCGCGTGCAGAATTGGGACAACCATAGCGGCATCTTCCCGACGCTGAAGAAACGCCTGCTGCCGCCGCTCGACCAGGGCGTGGCGGCGCTGCTCGATGATCTGGAAGCCACCGGACTGCTCGATGAGACGCTGGTCATGATGCTGGGCGAGTTCGGCCGCACGCCGAAGATCAGCAACACCGGCCGCGATCACTGGGCGCCGTGCTTCTTCGGGCTCTTCGCCGGGGCCGGCGTCCGCGGCGGACATGTCATCGGCAAGTCGGACAAGATCGGCGCCTATCCCGCGACGACCCCTTACACGCCCGACGACGTCGGCGCGACGGTCTATCACGTCCTCGGCATCGACCCCGCCAGCGAACTCCGCGACCGCCAAAACCGCCCGGTCACTCTCAACCGCGGGCACGTCATTCAACCGCTGTTTGGATAATTGGTTTGCGATTAGCGCGACTCAAGATTCCTACTTTTTCCTATACGAGTTCGTGCTGCGGTTGCTGACCCACGCCGATACAGCAACGGCTATTGGAAGGACTCACGATGAGGCCGACGCCGACACGATCTTGGGCTCAACGAAAAGCGGCGCCGGCGCGATCGTATCTCGAGTCGCTTGAGGATTTTCCGTGGCGGCCTCTCCGCACTGATCGCGACTGTGACGCGCCCGGCCGGTTTATTTCGACGCGCTGACAATGTTGGTCGAAGAATATGACCGGAAGCACGTTGAATTGGGCGCCGACGCCATGCGCGTCACCAACATCCAGCACAAGGACGGCGGCGGCACGATCCAGGCGAATTTCACGTACACGTATGATTTGGCCGACCGGGTCACCGGCGCTATCGACAACTGCGCTGCGGTGAGTTACAGTTACGATAATACGAACCAACTCACCGCCGACGGCTCGGCGAGTTACAGCTTCGACGCCAATGGGAACCGCACCATGGCCGGCTACGCCACCAACGACGGGACCTGGACCTAGACCTTCGACGACGCCGGCAACGAAATCAAGAAGAGCCAAGGCGCCAGTGCCGAGACCTGGAATTACCTGCACGACCATCGCAACCAGTTGATCGCGGCGGAGCAGCACGCGACCGACGGCGGCACGCTCTTGGCAAAGGTGCAGTACAAATACGACGCGCTGGGCGACCGCATCGAACGCGACGAGGACGCGGATGGGAATGGGACCTATGAGACGGTCGAGCGGTTCGCCTATGATGGCTGGAAGGTGCATCAGGACGCCGGGGGCGGCCAGGCCGGGTTAATCGGCCAGGAAAACTTCGATGTCTGGGCCGATCTGAACGGCGCGAACGTGCTGACCACGCGGCGGCTTTTCGGCGACGCCATCGATCAGATCGTGGCCCGGATCGATTCGGGCGGCACGGCGGCCTGGTATTACCAGGATCGCCTGGGCAGCGTGCGGAACCTGGTGGATGCGACGGGGAGCCTGCAAGAAACGCTGACGTATGACGGGTTTGGGAACATTCTGACGGATAGCAGTCCGACGTTTGGAGATCGGTACAAGTTTACGGCGCGGGAGTGGGATAGTCTGACGAAGTTGCAAGGGAATCGGGCGCGGTGGTATGACCCGGCGACGGCGAAGTGGATGGTACAGGATCCGATTGGGTATGCTGCCGGGGACGTAAATTTCTATCGATACGTTGGCAACCAAGTCGATCGCCTTTCGGATCCAAATGGCCTGGAAGAGTTCAAGTTAGCAATCGAGAACTCGGCCGCCAGTCCCGTTGTTTATAGAGGCAAATGGGGCACGTTTTCGTGGCCAATCAAGTGGAGGGTTTCATCCGCAGACGTCGGCGACAACAGGATTAGAGGCGTAATCGTCCAAAAAATTAAGATCAGTTGGATTATTAAGGAGCTTCGGAACGGGCGGGAACCGGTAGCCTTCGAGCCGCATTTCGCATCTAGAACCGTATTTGAGTATTGGGAATTCTGGGAAGTCTTTCCGGAGAGGAAGAATGGGGCGGGAGTTCGGATTCTGCCTACTAAAGACGAACCAAAGAGTTCTGCACGCGGACAAGCATTCGGTCAAGCGTTAAGCTTCAACGACATCTTCGAAATGACTTATAAGAATCTGTATGGAGACGCACCGCCTAAAGGATTCACAACTCAAGGCTGGCTCAAGATTGAAGGCGAGGCCGTCTACTACCAGAATATGTCAATTGCTGATTTTGGACCATCGGGATTGGATTATCCGTTGTCCAAGAAGGAATATGCTACGGGAGCGAAGGGGCTATGGACATTACTGGCTTGTAGCCGAAAACGTCAAAATGACTGGTTTTTCAAGAAAGATATTTTCGATGCCCTTGGCGAGAGAGAAAAGACCCCGCTAGGAAAACCAATGTATGCCTCCAACAAGGTTGAGCATGTTATCAAGGTCACATGGGACCCTGCGAAGAATGGTGGCGAGACGCTTATTGAAGAGCAGAGGCCGCGATGATTGCCGCATATACTGTTGTTGTTTCTTTTGCCTGGTTCGTTACTTCGGAACCACCGGATTTCAGTACCAAATTCGATGATGCAATTAAAGCGCTGCGAAGCAAAGACCCGCAAGAAAATGAGAAGGCAGAATCAATCTTAAGACAACTTGGACCGAGAGTTATTCCTCTATTGATTGAAAAGCTTGGTGGTCGAGACCCGGAATTGTCGCGGAATATTGCGAAAGCACTCGCAGTTTTCAAAGATGCTCCAATAGCTTGTCTTGTGGGCCTTCTTCGTGGCAGCGATTCGAGAAGGCGAGAAGGAGCGGCGATGGCTCTGATCTGGATCGGAGCGGCCGCTGACACGAAAACCGCGACTCCAGCTTTGATTGATGCTCTGAAGATTGATCGGCACCGGCACGCGCGCGAATTGGTCATTCTTGCGATGGCCATTACCCGCGATCGACGCGTCGTTAAGCCGCTTGTTGACCTGATTACGTCGACCGCCGACGAGGAGAATCGGGTGCACGCGATGAACGCGCTGGCACAATTGAGCGGAATTGCGGCGCCGGCCGTCCCCGCGTTGATTTCGCTGTACAATTCGCTGCCCGAAGACAAGATATACGATGACTGGGGCGAACGAACCTCAGTTACTTTAGCAGCCATTGGTCAAAGCACCATACCGGCAATCGACAAAAACCTTCGCAACTTGAAGCTTAGCGATGCCGACGATTGGGGTATCTCGGAATGCTCCGCCGGATGGATCCGGAGCTGGGTATCAAGCCGGCCATGCCGGTCCTGATTGATCTACTTGCCGACCGAAGTCCAGCCGTTCGAGCCGAGTCGGCGTCGGTGCTTGGATCGATGGGTGAGGACGCGACGGCCGCGATTGGACCACTGCTGAAATTCATCAGCAAGGAGCAAGGGGTGGTCAGGCTTGAAGGCGCTCTCGCATTGTGGCGCGTGGACGGGACGGGAGCTATGGATTCGATGGCGTTGGGCATTTTGCGAGACGCAGTGTCCAGCAACGCGCTTGCTGAACGAAAGCGGGCTGGAATTGCTGGATAAGATTGGCAATGGAGCGCATGTAGCAATTCCGCAAATCGTCACTGCCCTATCGGACAAAAACGCGTCGGTACGCTCGTTGGCATGTCGCCTTCGCGCATCTTGGGGGTCGCGCGAAATCGGCATTGCCTATTCTCAAGCAGCTTGAGAAGACCGACGGCGACAAGGATGTGAGAAACGAAGCCCGATCAGCAATTAAAGCACTGTCTGAGTGAGGGATTACACGTTGCCGCGGTTGTTTGCCACGAGAAGCCACCAAGCAGGCCCAATAGACGATCATTGTAGTGACGATGGTGAGTGAGTGGTGCAAATTGGATTATAAGTGATTAAATGCTGAATTGGCTCGACTACGCGTGGATACTGCACTTTCCCGAATTTAGCTAATTCATGTTTGCATGCGGAGCAGGCGGCGGGCCAGGGTTCGTAATTTCGCGGCTTGGCGTGGTCCGCTAGCAGTCTGCTTGATATTCCCGCTCGAAACAGTGCCGTTGCAGCGCTCGGCGGCGATCGGCATGCGACGGACGCCGCCGACGCTTGTCCCACGGCGACTGGCCCCGCGCCACCAGGTCCGCCGCCGGCCGCTTCCAGGCCCACAACTCGATCAGCGTGTGCAGCCACAGGTTCAGGTGAAATGCCCCGATGCTGGCCCACAGCTTACGCACCTGCTGCTGGCCGGCGCCCAGATCTCTTTCACGTCGTGGAAACATTGTTCGATGCTGAAGCGGTCGGCCACGGCCTCCAGAATGTCCGCCACGCTGGCCTCGGCCTTGGTGCAGAAGTAGGCCCGCCAGGCGCCGCGGGCTTCCCGCACCAGCACCACCCGGATCACGCCGCCCGCCGGCACCCAAGTCGCCAGGAAGGTCTTGTAACGTTTGCGGGTCAGTTGACCATAGAGCCGGAACCAGCCGTGGCTCCACCCCCGTTTCTGACCGGCCCGCTTGGCCAAACGGATGCGCTGCAAACCGTAGAGCCGCCGCCGACCACGCTGGCCCTTGGCTCGCGGCGGCGGCAGCGTGCGCAAGGCCGCATCCTTGCGTAAGCGACTCACCAGCGTCACGCAACCGAGACGCGCCGCCTTCAAGACCTCCCGCTTGGCATACGCCCCATCGCACACCAGCCACAACGCTCGTCCCCACTTCTGCGTCCAGAACGCCAACCACTGGATCAACTCCGCGGCCAACGCCAACTTGGTGCGAAACGTCCAATCGCTGCCCTTGGGCAACTTGGCGACATCGCCACGACGAATGTACAAGCCGGCCCGCAGCGGCAAAGCGATCGCTCCCCAGCGGGGATGCCGAGCCAGCCAGGCCAACGTCACCCAAACGTGGCCGTAGAGAAACTGCTGCTGGCTGGGTCCGGGCGTGGGGTTGTGGTGCCGACCCGCTCCCTGCACGCGGCGGCCATAGCGCTTGGTCGGCGAATCATCCAGGCCAAACAGCAGGCGGTCCTGACCGGCCGCCAGTCGCGGCAGCAGCACACGCACCAACAATTCGGTGGCCAGCCGGGCGGCGCGTCGTCCGATGCGATCGACCAGGTTGTAGCCGGCGCGGAACTGGTGGCTGAGCCCGCCGGCCCGAAACCAGGCGGTGACGGTGCGGCGGCCGTGGGCGAACAGCAGGCCGGCGACCAAGCGGGCGAAGCGGCGATGCTGCCGCCGATCCAAGGCGAGCACCAAGGGGGCAAACAGGGTGGCCGCTTCCCGCGGCAATTGCCAAACTGACATGGCTGGCTCTCCGAGCGTCGATGGTTGGGTGATAACTCCATCGTGCCCGGAGGGCCGGCTTATGTCTATCTAAAATCGATCCGAGTGCACACGCCGTTAGCTAAATTCGGGAAAGTGCAGAATGAAAGCCCAATCCAACAGAAATCGAATGGTCACGACTAGCACAAACGCAACACTGGCAGTCACGATGTACCGCTGCTTTTTCCTCATTTTGTGTTTCCGTCTGCACTTTCCCGAATTTAGCTAATTTGCAACCGCAGGCGGAGCAGGCGGCGGGCGAGGGTTCGTAATTTCGCGGCTTGGCGTGGTCCGCTGGCGACTGCTTGATATTCCCGCTCGAAACAGTGCCGCTGCAACGCCCGGCGGCGGTCCGCATGCGACGGACGCCGACGCGTGTCCCAGGGCGACTGGCCCCGCGGCACCAGGTCCGCCGCCGGCCCGAAACCAGGAAGTGACGGTGCGGCGACCGTTGGCGAACAGCAAGCCGCCGACCAAGCGGACGAAGCGTCGATGCTGCCGCCGATCCAAGGCGAGCACCAAGGGGACCAACACGGTGGCCACTTCCCGCGGCTATTGCAAACTGACATGGCTGGCTCTCCGAGCGTCGATGGTTGGGTGATAACTCCATCGTGCCCGGAGGGCCGGCTTATGTCTATCCAACATTGATCCGAGTACACACGTTGTTAGCGAAATCCTGGAAAGTGCA